>NZ_VIFN01000002.1:0-374300 GCF_013183775.1 Halomonas hibernica | reverse complement strand
TACTATGAGAAATCCAGGCTAGCCAGCGCAAGGTGACCGACGGACAGATTGAGAAGTTCAATCTTTATACCGAAAACCTTATCTTTTCTGAAGATGACACAAGCGTTCAAGAGCAGGTAGTTCAAGCTAAACAAATTTTGCATGAGATAAACACACTCCGTTTGCGCGCCGACAGGCTGGAAATACCAGGCGAGCAATCCAACCGTTATTATACGGACATTAATGATTTTTTAATCAACATTGTCAGCCAACTTACCTTTAGCGTTGAGCGCGGAGAAATTGTTCGACAGCTCAACGCTTATTACAATTTGTTAAATATAAAAGAGCTAGCGGGTATTGAGCGGGCCATGTTAACAACCGCTTTTAGTGCAGATGCCATGTCTTCTACCGCGTTCGCCAATTTGCTGTCGATCACAGGCCGATCAGAAGCATACCTTAAAACGTTTAATCAGCTTTCCAATGCCAGCCTGCAGAGCGAGCTGGCAGCTATACTGGAAAGTGATCTTGCTAAAACGCTTGCTGACATGCGACGTACCGCGGTGGAGCAAGGCACGGCTGGAGATTTCAATATCAATCACCAGCAGTGGTTTGACCAACAAACCATGCTGATTGACAGCCAGGCGGAAGTAGGACGAGAAGCGGCCGATCTTCTGCTTGAAACAGCCCAGAGCTTGCGTGACAACGCAGTCAGCGAGCTGGCGTATTATCTGGCGTGCTCCTTAGCGGCGGCTCTGTTAGCGGTTCTGCTTTCTGTGCTCATTGTCCGCAGTATTGTACGCCCGCTAAAAATAGCGCTTGAAAACATCCAGGCACGTGGAGGGGACCTGACTCAGCGCTTGGCGATTCCAGGAAGCGATGAGTTGTCACAGCTTTATCTGGCGTTCAACGAATCAACGGCTAAAACGGAAGAGCTGGTGGCCAGCATCAAGCAGGGTGCTCAGTCTGTCGAAGTTGCCAGCAAGGAGATTGCCAAGGGGAATGCAGACCTTGCCCAGCGCACCGAAGAGCAATCTGCGTCGCTTGTGGAAACGGCATCCAGCATGGAGCAGATTACGGCCACCGTGAAGCAAAGTGCAGATACAGCTCAGGAAGCACGTCGTTCTACACAGGACATGGCAAGCCAGGCAAATTCCGCTAACGATATAGCCGAACGAGCGCGTATGGCGATGGAGCAGATCCATGAAGCCAATCAGCAAGTCACCGCGATAGTGGAAGCCATCGATAACATCGCTTTCCAGACCAATATCCTAGCCTTGAATGCCTCCGTAGAAGCCGCAAGAGCCGGGGAACAAGGGCGTGGATTTGCAGTGGTGGCCTCAGAGGTACGTAACCTGGCAAGCCGAAGTGCAGAAGAAGCCAAGCAGATTCGAAAGCTGATCGACAATAACGTTAAAAGTATAGAAGACGGGGAAGAGCTTGTTACCTCAACAAGCGATACGCTAAAAAACATTGCAGAACGCGCTCAGCATACGGCTGCTTTGGTGTCAGAAATATCCGCAGCAACCACCGAACAGTCATCAGGCATTGAGCAAATTAATCAGGCGTTAACCCAGTTGGAAGAAGTCACTCAGCAGAATGCTGCGCTAGTTGAGCAGGTCGCCACAGCGAGCCGCTCACTGGACGACCAAGCAGGCGACATGGCCAGCATGGTAGGTCGCTTTAAGGTCACCGAGGAAAGTAATACATTCGCATTGGCGCATCACAGCTACTGAGACCCTTTCATGAAACACCCGCCGACGAAACATGGCGGGGCGTTTCATGAATGACGTGCCAATAATGAATGGCCTATCCAGCGCTCATTTGCCTGCAAGATCAGCTCAGAGTGAGTCATGTGCAAACATCTCCCTGAGCTTGCTAACAGGCGGAGCCTGCCCTCATGGCATTCGGTGCGCTCGCACTGGTGCACATCATTGTTCATCTGCTCTTTTTCCTACATATTGGCTAGGCTAAATCGCACCGGGACGCTCTCAAGCGTATCCTCTTCACCACGCTGATCGTGCTTATCATCGTGGCCGGTACGATCTGGATGCTATGGGACCAACATGCCCGCATGATGGGATAGTTCGCAACGAGCCATATTTATGACCAACGTCGCCATCTTTATTGATACACAAAACGTCTACTACACCACGCGGGATGCATATCGGAGAAACTTTGATTACAACCGGTTTTGGGCGCAAGCCACCGCCAACAGAGACGTGGTGGGTGCGTTTTGCTATGCCATTGATAAAGGCGATAAGAAACAGCGCGAGTTTCAAAATATACTCAGAGCCATTGGTTTTGAGGTGAAGCTAAAGCCCTTTATTCAACGCGCCGATGGTTCTGCCAAGGGCGATTGGGATGTGGGTATTGCGCTGGATGCCATCGAGTACGCAGAGCACGCCGACGTTATCGTACTGGTAACGGGTGATGGCGATTTTGACCTGCTGGTGAATAAAATTCGCATCAAGTATGGGAAAAAAGTAGAGGTATATGGCGTCCCCCAGCTCACCGCTGCGTCACTAATGAACGAAGCGAGCGCGTTTATTCCCATTAAGGAAGACCTGCTGCTGCGCTAATTCTTACGCTTGCCCCGCTCATCTCAAGCCCTACCTCTGCGCCGAAGCCACACGCATCAAGAGGCGCTTTCCCTTGACGTGTCAGCACAGGCGGGTAGCGCCATTACAACACGTAGCCCGCCACCGGCTCGGTTTTCGAGTGCCAGCCTGCCGCGATGCGCCATTACGATACTGCGCACAATTGATCACTCAAGTCAGCACGAAAACGGCGTGGTAACCCCTACGCGGGCGTGGTGTATGACCTCACGGACAATCACTCGCTATATGCAAGCTACACCAGCACATTCACGCCGCAAACCCGTGAAACCACCAGCGGCGCCACGGTTAAACCCATCGTGGGCGACAGCTATGAAACCGATGGCATCGACCTGGAGATCGCCGGCTCTTTGACGCCCAACTGGAATGTTTACGGTGGCTACACTTACCTGCACTTCCGCCGTGTGGACTCGGATGGCCGCAGCGACCCATCGCATCTGTTCAAGCTTTCCACTACGTATGAACCGTCCGGTTTCTTGAACCGCATGACCTTCGGCGGCGGTGTGTACGCGCAAAGCAACACCCATGCGATATCAGGCCCGGCAGGCCAACCTACAAACGGCGTCAGCACAGGTTCCACTGCCGTCAACTGGCCCGGCTACGCCATCGTTAACGCCATGGCAAAATACGATATCAACGATGAAACCAGCGTAACGCTTAACGTCGACAACCTGCTCGACCAACGCTACTACAACCGCTACGGCTTACGGCGCCCCACGTAGTGCCTCGCTTACGTTGAGGACTGAGTTTTAAGGGGTTTAGAGTAAATGAGGCAGCCGCGCGATTGCGCGGCTTTTTATTGAGCTACATAACTTCTAAATCTTGCACTAAAACCATGGATCTAATTTAAATGTTGCTCAAAAAGCAACAAAGATAACGTTCCTGCTTCTCCTTTCCACCCGTGAAGTCACTTAGGGTTAGTCTTCCTAATAACGTTGCCAATAGGCACATCAATAACGGCAAGGACAGGCAATGTTTACCGATAAGCAAATACAAGATGCAATCGTTCTGCGACAAACTCTCCACAAGCAGCCTGAGCTTAAATACCAAGAAACCCAAACCGCCAAGCTAGCCGCCGAACGATTACGCGCGCTTGGCTACAAGGTAACTGAGGGTATTGCGACAACAGGGATCCTGGCGGAACTGGATACCGGCCGCGAAGGTCCTGTGATCGCGTTTCGTGCTGATATGGACGCGCTTCCTATTCACGAAGCCAATACGTTTGGCCATCGTTCGCAGAATGAAGGTCTTATGCACGCCTGCGGACATGACGGACACACCGCCACGCTACTACTCGCCGCCGAAGTCATCATGGAAAAGCGTGATGAACTGTGTGGGCATCTCAAGTTGCTTTTTCAACCAGCGGAAGAAGGCGGCAACGGTGCGGATGCGATGGTCAAGGCTGGGGTGCTTGAAAACCCTAGAGTGGAAGCCGTATTTGGCTACCACAATCGCCCCGGCTTTCCTGAAGGCCAACTGTTCGTAAAGCCCGGTCCGGCTATGGGTGGCAACGACACGTTCAAAGTCATCATCGAGGGCGTCTCTGGCCATGCGGCCATGCCTCACTTGGCCATTGATCCGATCTACGTTGGCGCCTCGCTAGTACAACAATTGCAAGGGTTGGTGGCCCGTCACAAATCACCCTTGGAATCCGGTGTGATTACCGTAGCGTCCTTTCATGCAGGCGATGCAGCCAACGTAATCCCCGGCGCCGCAGAGCTCGTGGTGAATATTAGAAGTGACCGCCCCTCATCCCGCGATGCGCTGGCTGGCAAGCTTGAGCAGGTCACTAAAGGCGTGTGTGATGCCCATGGCGCCAGCTTCAAACTTGAACACATTCACCAGATTCCACCACTATCCAATGATCCCGAATGGTCTGAACGGGTGTTAGCACTCGCCTCCAAATATGTAGTCAGTAACGACATTCAGCAGTTGGATTACATGCCCACCATGGGTGCCGAAGACTTTGCGTTCTACCTACAGGAAGTGCCTGGCTGCTTTTTCTTCGTCGGTAACGGCGACAGCGCTTATCTTCACAACGAACACTACGACTTTAACGACAACATATTACAGGTAGCAGGTGGCATGTTTGTTGCTTTAGCAAAAGGGCTACTGTTACGCAGCTGACAACCTTTTTACAACCAAAAAATTTCTAAAAACAAGGGTTAACACTATGCAGTCTGTACTCGCTTCTATTGAACGCGTAGGTAACAAACTTCCTCATCCGTTCATCCTATTTACCATCCTCGCCGTAGTGGTTGTAGTTATCTCAGCCATGCTCGCCACGTTTGGCGTCTCGGCGATCAACCCACAAACCGGCGACACCGTCTATGTCCAAAGCCTGCTATCAGGCGATGGTTTAGAATTCATGCTGACCAGTGTGGTCAGTAACTTCGTCAATTTCCCACCGCTTGGGCTTATTTTGGTGGTGATGTTCGGTATTGGCTTGGCCGATAAGGTCGGCCTGATGTCGACGCTGATGCAGGTAAGCGTCGCCAAAGCCCCGCCCTCACTGCTAACCTTCTGCGTATTTTTGGCGGGCATCTGCGGCAGTATTGCTTCTGATGCCAACTACCTGATTTTGATACCGCTGGCCGCCATGCTGTATCACTCGGTGGGCCGTCACCCTATTGCGGGCGCTGCCGCAGCCTACGCCGCCGCCGGTGCAGGTTTTGATGCCAGCCTGTTTATTACTGTCGGGGACGCGCTGTTTGCCGGCATCACTACCGAAGCAGCACGGTTGGTCGATCCTGATGCCTATATTTCGCCAGTTGATAACTACTATTTTGTGGCCTGCTCAGTATTCGTGCTTGCCATTGCGGGTACGCTGATTATCGATAAGGTGGTTGAACCGCGGCTCACGCGCACGCTGCCGATGAGCAAGGATTTTAAGACGGATATCGTCAAGCCGGAGTTAACACCGGAAGAGAAGTTAGGCCTTAAGCGGGTCGGCTTCGCCACCTTGATCTATCTGGCGCTGATCCTGATTGCCGTTATTCCTGAAGCATCCCCGCTGCGTAACGAAGAGGGCGGGCTAATTCCGTCACCTTTCCTACGCTCGCTGGTGCCACTCATGTTTGGCTATTTCGTGACCATCGGCCTAGTGTACGGCATTACCACCGGCAAGATAACGACCAGCCGCGACGTCCCCCAGCGCATGGCCGAATCAGCAAGCGACTTGGCGCCCACGCTGGTGCTGTTCTTCGCCATTGCACAGTTCATCGCCTACTTCCGCTGGTCGGAGCTTGGTCAGTACATTGCCATCGAGGGTTCGAACATTCTGCAGAGCACCGGCTTTACCGGCCTGCCGCTGGTGGGGGCATTCATTGCCATGAGTGCGGTACTCAACGTGTTCATGACCAGCGGCTCGGCCCAGTGGGCGCTGATGGCCCCAGTATTCGTGCCGATGCTGATGATGATCGATTTCGACCCCGCTTTCGTACTGGCCATGTTCCGCATCGGTGATTCCAGCACCAATATCATTTCCCCCATGAGCCCGTACTTCTCGGTTGCCCTGGTGTACATGCAGCGCTACAAGCCGGACATGGGGCTGGGCACGCTGATAGCCACCATGCTGCCGCTAGCGGTTACCTTCCTGCTCGCCTGGTCCGCCTTTTTGATGTTCTGGCTGGCCATGGGGTGGCCGATCGGCCCCGGCGTTTACATGATGGCGAACTGATTACTGCATCGTCAGCATCAGCTTCCATAAATAGTCGGCAGCGGGTGAAAGCCTTCTGCCGACTCTTCTTACCAGATTGCCCTGACTGCTGGCTGCCAGTGGGTGCGCCACGGGAATTGCTCTGAGCTGCCCTTCGTCCACCTCATTGCGTGCAGCCGCCGCGGTCATGAACGACACCCCAATACCGGCACTCGCCATGCGCCGTGAAACAGAATGCAGGTTGCAACGGTAGGCGGGCGTGGCGGGTTGCCCGGCGGCGCTAAACAACGCATTTACAAACTGCTGCGACCCCGATACATCGGGCAGAAAAATAAGCTTGTGCTGCAAAAGCTCTGCTACCGTAACACTCTCCTGCCGGGCCAGCGGATGAAAAGGTGCCACCAGGGCACATAGCGGGCCGCGCTCAAAGGAGTGTACCACCAGCCTCGGATCCGAGATTGGCCCATAGGTAATCGCAATATCCACCTCGTCGTTGGCCACCATCTCGTGGGGCTCACGGGGGTAGTAGATGCCCGTTTTGATCTCGATCAGCACGTCCGGGTAATGTTCGGAGACGCGCTTCATCACGTAGTTGATAAAGCTATCCACAAACCCATCGCCCACCGAAACCACGACCTTCCCCGCCTGTAGATTGCGCAACCGGGAAAGCGTATCCCCCAGCTCCGAGTTGAGCCGCCGCTGGGCAAGAAAGCTATCCACCACCAGCAGCCCCGCCTCGGTTAACATCATATGGCGCCCCTGCCGCTCTAATAGCGCCATTCCCAGCTCTCGCTCAAGGCTGCGAACCTGCCGACTCACCACGGAGGGGTTAATATGCAAATGCTCAGCCGCCGCGCGAATACCGCCGCAACTGCTTACTTCCAGCAGGTAGAAGGCGCGTTTATCGAGTATGTTCATTGGTAACTCGTATAGGCTGAGAGATTATAAAATGTGCTAATGAGTTAGCATCTGGCATCGTATCGTTCTCAATGCAACGAAGCGATATCGGTGATAGGAGCAGGCGGTGATAACGCCAGACTCAATTTCATAGCGCGCACCTCCTCTGCAGGTGGCTGACCAAATAGCCGCTTGAACTCCCTGCTGAACTGGGAAGGGCTTTCATAGCCTACCCGGCTCGCCGCAGCAGCGGCGGTCAATCCATCACGAATCATCAACAGCCGCGCATGGTGCAAGCGCGTCGATTTGATGTACTGGATAGGCGAGGTTTGAGTGACGGATTTGAAGTGCGCATGAAACGCCGGAGCGCTCATTCCCACCTCATGGGCGAGCGTGCCCACTTCCAGCGGAGCGGCGTAATGTACATGGATGCGGCGTAGCGCCTTGGCTATCTTCCCGAACTGCCCATAGTGGGATAACGCCGAGCGAACGCTTCCGCCCTGCTCGCCGGTCAGTACCCGGTAGCAAATCTCTCTCACGATGGACGGTGCTAGAATGCGTGCATCCGCAGGCGTTGCCAGCGCATCCAGCAAGCGTAGCGTTGCACCGGCAAGCGATTGATCAAGCGGTGTGGAAAGCATGCCGCGGGGTGGGGTTGGCTGAACATCGACCGTTTCATCCAGCTGGGTGACAAGCTCTGCAATGACCGCTGTATCAAGGCGGATCGCAATCCCCAGCATCGGTACGTCAGGGCTCGCCTCTGTCTCTGAAATAAACGGCAGAGGTACCGCTAGCACCAGATAGTGATGCGCATCATAAAGATACACTTCGCTGCCCAGATAGCCCCGCTTACGCCCCTGGCAGATGATGACGATGCTCGGCTCATATAGCACCGGGGTGTTTTTGAGCGTCCGGTTTGAGCGCATCAGGCGCACCTCATCCACCAGCGACTGGGTATATCCCTCGCGCGGGGCGAGTTGATATAACCGTTCGATTATCCGGCGCTGCACTACCGCATCGCTACTCGCTACCATGAGCAACCTCGTTCAATGCTCTCACTATTCGCCATTGCTTTCTGCCTCTGACACTAACACTGGCACGGCCAGTGCCGGAGCCAACATAAGAGTAATAGTATAGGCTGTTGGGTCAGTTTCCTGCCTCCAGCCCGCCAATTAATAGCTTTAGGCAAGCATGCAAGAGGATCGTCTATATTGCCGTTCGTGGGCATCCCCTACGCTTTCCCTGTACTTTCCCACAACAGGAAAAACGCATGACCAGCCTATCGAACGTCCCCTCTAAAGTTGTTTTATTGACCGGCGCCAGCAGCGGTATTGGTGAAGCCACGGCCCGCGAACTGGCCAAGCAAGGCCATCGCCTAATTATTGGTGCGCGACGTACCGACCGACTGGAAGCACTGGCGCGCGAATTGTGTGCCAACGGCAGCACAGTTGATTACCAGGCCCTGGATGTCACTAGCCGTGAAGATATGCAGGCGTTTGCCGAGTTTGCGATCACCACCCATGGCCGCATCGATGTCATCATCAATAATGCAGGCGTTATGCCACTTTCCCCGCTGGCAGCGCTCAAGGTAGATGAGTGGAACCGCATGATCGATGTGAACATTCGTGGCGTACTAAACGGAATCGCGGCGGTTCTTCCCACCATGCAGGCGCAACAGGCGGGGCAGGTTATCAACATCTCCTCCATCGGCGGGCTGAGTGTCGTGCCCACCGCCGCCGTGTACTGCGCGACCAAATACGCCGTGCGCGCCATTTCTGACGGCCTGCGCCAGGAAACCAACTGCCTGCGCGTCACCTGCGTTTATCCCGGCGTTGTGGAGTCGGAGTTGGCCAACACCATCACCGACAAGGAAGCCGCCGAGGCCATGGAAGCTTACCGCCAGATTGCCCTTAAACCCGAGGCCATTGCTGCCGCCATCGCCCATGCTATCAACCAGCCTGACGACGTCGACACCAGCGATATTGTGGTGCGGCCTACTGCTAGTCAGTAGTTTTTTAGTGGTGAAACGTGCCTGGGTATCGGGCTGAGGTGGTAATCAGGCACGTCCTTGGTGAGCGTTAAGGCACTTTCCGAGGGTGTAATTACTGTATCTAGAGAATTAGCATCAAGCTGGAGAACGAACATCTAACGGCCACATCTGCTTAAGCCGATTAACCGTATGCGACCACTTAGGCGCGGTAGGCTTGCACACCGTATTTTGATTACCAAACAGCCCCACTTCGCTGAACGCCTGCGCACGCTCGACGGTATAGAGCCAGCGCACCGGCACCAGGTACTCAGCGTTGTCTTCCTCGTCATTAAGCTCTTGATACAAGTGCGGGTAATCATCTGGACGCACTATATCGAGTAACGTTTTGGGGCCGTTTTCCGTTTCAAACGGGTATTCCGTGGCCTGGCTGCGCTCGCCGATAACCTCTCCAACGCCCACGTAACCTGTTTTAGGGATATTGACCCACACCCGGTCGCCTTCTGAAAGCATTGCCAGCGTTTTGGAATACCACGTAGCACCGCCACCGGCGATAAAACCCAAGCGCCGAGCAAGCTCCCACGGCCGGTCGTCACCAAATGAGGCGTAGAACTCGCCGTTCCACGGTTCTTTATTGGCTTTACGTGCTACCGGCTTAGGCGGCTCATCAGGGTCAATCATCCAGGCGCGGCTGAGATAGCGATTGCCGTTATCTTCAAACGCGGAGAAGAACATGGCATTGATGGACAGCTGGGCGTGTTCGTTCAGGTAGTTGATAATGCGCTCGCTGCTGGCATCCAACTGCGTAGCGACCACGACCAGTTGATGGCTCTCGTTGAGTGTCACACTATCCAGCGCCATACCAAACTTGGCCTCAAAGGCTTCGCCCAAAGTGACAAGCGTACGCCCATAGCACTCGGCAAACTGCTGGTAAATATCAATCAACTGGTAATCGGCAAGTGTCACCACCCAAGAGGCGTAGTCGATAGCCTGAGCGACGACATCACGCGGGGTTTTATCGCGCTTTAGCTCTATCACAATTACCGTGCCGTTGGCGTCTACGGCCAGTAGATCGATCAGCTTACCAAAGCCGGTACGCACCTGACGGCCGATCAGCAGCCAGTCCCGATTCAGAATTGAGACATCCTGCATAATCTGCTCTTCCAGCAGGCTTTCATCCGCCAGCCCCGTTGGTAGCAGCTTTTGTGGAAGCGCGCCAGGAGTGTTCGCGAGCTTCCAGATTCCTTGCTCAATGGCCATAGTAATTTGCCACCCTACAGGTGTTAAAAAGTGTTGCCTTTCGAAACGTGGGCGCCTAGTATTTACGCCAACACGGCCCCTATCGGTGAAACTGCCACGCAGTAGCATTGCTTAGGGGTTTTTTATTGCCTTGCTTCCCATTCCCACTGCTCCCAGCCTTCTATAATTCCCATGCCTTTTAGATTTAGCCCTGCTTCGCGCAAATCTGGGAAACTGCTTAACAACTCTGATAAGCGGGCCCACCAAGTGCTCGTCGGGTTAACCGTCATCAATAGGTACTGAACAATACAGAACAGTAGGAAAGGACGCGCCTGAACATGGGAGTTTTGCCAGCCCAGGGAAAATAGAGAGGCCTCACTATGGGCGGGCTTACGCGGCTGGTCCGTCATATTGCGATTCCACAACCGACTATGATGGGCACATACATTGCGTAAATAATTCAAGCTGCGCAGCCATGCGTCCGGCAACCGTACTCATCGGAGCCAACAAAGGTAGGCCGCCCTGACGGTCGGTGATGGTCTCGTAGGCGATGCAGGTGGCACAACTTTCGATAAGGCCCCGGGTCAAGGCTTCCTCGGCGGCCAAGAGGAGGTAAGTGAACAGCGTTTGGCCCCCCTTGAGGCGTTTGATTTCTTCGGACTGCGGCTCCTTAACCTTGAGTATAAGCTCAGCACTGCCCCACACCTTAGCCACATCAGCCTCGGTGCGGACGCCTGCGGCTTCATAGGTAGCACCCGCGAAACCAACGCCCTCTCCTGCCCCGGCCTGCACGGTGACGGTGTGACCACGGCTGACCAGCTCGCGGGCGCCGGCGAGGGTCAAGGCGACACGATATTCGTGGTTTTGATTTCCTTGGAAATAGCAATCTGCATGATCATTATCTCTTTTTGTTAGGAGGCCGAGCGCATGACCCTCCGGTCATGCGCTGATATTGGTAGACCCGGCTCGATCAGGAGGGGAAAGAGAACTGTGCGCCCTCACGAACCCCGGCCGACGGCCAGCGCTGGGTGATCGTCTTGCGCCGCGTGTAGAAACGTACCGCATCGGGGCCATAGGCGGAAAGGTCGCCAAACAACGAACGCTTCCAACCGCCGAAGCTGTGGTAGGAGACCGGCACCGGTAGCGGCACGTTGATGCCCACCATGCCAACCTGAATACGGTCGCTAAAATAACGTGCCGCTTCCCCATCGCGGGTATAGATGCAAGTGCCGTTGCCATACTCGTGATCGTCGATCAGTTTCATCGCCTCATCCATGGAACCGGCGCGCACCACCAGTAGTACCGGGCCGAATATCTCCTCTTGGTAACAGGTCATCTCGGGTGTCACCCGATCGATCAGGGTGCCGCCCACGTAAAAGCCATTATCGTGCCCCGGCACCTGAACACCGCGCCCATCGACCACGATGGTGGCGCCCTGCTGTTCGGCACTGTCGATATAGCCGCAGACCTTCTCCTGGTGCGCCTTAGTGATCACCGGGCCGAAATCGTTGCTCTTGTCGGAGAAGGGGCCGACCTTGAGCGACTTCATCTGCTCCTGCATCTTGGCGATCAGCGTATCGGCGGCTTCGTCGCCCACGGCCACCGCAACGGAAAGCGCCATGCAGCGCTCGCCCGACGAACCGAAGGCCGCCCCGTTCAAGGAGTTGACCACGTTGTCCATGTCGGCGTCGGGCATGACGATGGCGTGGTTCTTGGCGCCGCCCAAGGCCTGGCAACGCTTGCCGCTAGCGCTTGCCCGGGAGTAGATGTATTCAGCGATCGGAGTGGAGCCGACGAAGCTGACGGCCTGCACGCGCGGGTCGTCGAGCAGAGTGTCGACGGCTTCTTTGTCACCGTTGACCACATTGATCACGCCGGCGGGCAGCCCCGCCTCTTGGGCCAGCTCGGCAATGTAGAGTGCCGAGCTGGGGTCACGCTCGGAGGGCTTGAGAACAAAAGTGTTGCCGCAGGCGATGGCCATGGGATACATCCACAGCGGCACCATCGCCGGGAAGTTGAACGGCGTGATGCCAGCCACCACGCCCAAGGGTTGGAACTCGCTCCAGGAGTCGATGCTGGGGCCGGTATTCTTGCTGTGCTCGCCCTTGAGCAGCTCCGGGGCGTAGCAGGCGTACTCCACATTCTCGATACCCCGGGCGAGTTCGCCCCGCGCATCATGCACTATCTTGCCGTGCTCTTGGCCGACCAGGCGGACGATTTCGTCGGCATGCTCTTCCAGCAGTTGCTTGAAGCGGAACATGATCCGGGCGCGCTTGGCGGCCGGGGTGTCACGCCAGGCCGGATAGGCGGCCTCGGCAGCGGCAATGGCCTCCTCGACGGTAGCTTTGCTCGCCAAGCTCACCTGGCCGGCAACCTCGCCGACGGAGGGGTTGAAGATATCCTGGGTACGCTCTTCGCGGTCGACACGCACACCGTTGATCAGATGGCCGAGTGTTGTCATGAGTTGCCTCTTGTTGGGTCTGTCGGTTTAGTCTGCAGAAGTAAGAGCTTCAGTTCAGTTCGCTGATGGCATCGCCTATCACATTGACGACGCGGTCGATCTCCTCACGCTCGACGATAAAGGGCAAGCCGAGCTGAATGGTGTCACCGCCGTAGCGCACGTAGAAGCCTTTTTCCCAGCACTTCATAGCGATCTCGTAGGGTCGGCGGGCCGGCTCACCAGGGTAGGGTTCGATCTGCAAGGCGCCAGCGAGTCCATAGTTACGGATATCGCTGATATAACGCGTGCCCTTAAGCCCGTGAAGCGCTTCTTCGAAGACTGGGCTCATCTCGCGCACGCGGTCGATCAGGCATTCCTGCTCGAGCACGTCCAGAGCCGATAGGGCTGCGGCACAGGCCACCGGGTGCCCGGAATAGGTGTAGCCATGGGGCAGCTCAAGCATGTAGTCGGCACCACCCTGCTCCATGAAGGTGTGATAAATCTCACTTTGAACGATCACGCCGCCCATGGGGACCGCACCGTTGGTCAGTTGCTTGGCGAAATTCATTATATCGGGAGTGACGCCGAACTCCTCGGCACCGGTCATAGATCCCATGCGCCCAAAGGCGGTGATCACCTCGTCGAAGATCAGCAGGATATCGTGTTGGTCGCAGATCTCGCGCAGCCGCTGCAAGTACCCCTTCGGCGGCGGGATTACCCCTGCGGAACCAGCCAGTGGCTCGACGATCACCGCGGCGATATTGGAAGCGTCGTGCAGCGCGATCAACTCAAGCAGCTCGTCGGCCTTCTCGGCACCGCGATCGGGCATGCCACGGGTGAAGGCGTTCTCAGCAATCAGGGTGTGGGGCAGGTGGTCAGCATCGACGCCCTGCCCATAAAGCGCCCGATTGGCACCAATACCGCCCACACTGAAACCACCGAAATTGACGCCGTGATAGCCCTTGGCACGCCCGATCAGCTTGGTCTTGGTGGGTTTTCCTTTCTTACGCCAGTAGGCGCGGGCAATCTTCAAGGACGTATCGGCGCTCTCGGAACCCGAGCCGGTGAAAAAGGTGTAATCCAGACCTTTAGGTGTCAGCTCACGCAGACGATGAGCAAGTTCAAACGCCTTGGGATGCCCGAACTGGAAAGCAGGTGCATAGTCCAGCTCGCGCAACTGCTTGCTTACCGCGTCGGCGATTTCTGGGCGAGAGTGCCCAGCGCCACACGTCCACAATCCGGAGAGGCCGTCAAAAACCTGGCGACCCTGGGCATCGGTGAGATAACTGCCCTTGGCACCGGTGATGATACGCGGGTCGCGTTTGAACTGACGGTTGCCGGTGTAAGGCATCCAGTATGCGTCGAGTTGCTCGACGCTGAGCCCGGCAGTAGGGGAAAACTCTTGAGCTGACATATCTATTACCCTCTATAGAGTCTTGTCATTAATGGGGTTTAGAAAACCAGCCTAGAACGCCTCTTTGATAAGTTAAATAAACAACTAGTTTATTTCAAATAACTACTTACTTAACTTTTAAGCACGATGACGCTACGATGGGGGTTACATAAATCTCACTGTGTAGGTAAGGAGCAAGAAAAATATGGCACTTCGGAAAGTAGCGCCAATGGGGCAACCAAGCGACTCTGACCTTCGGCTCCTCAGAATTTATCGAAAAGTCGTGGAATGCGGGGGTTTCTCAGCGGCTGAAGTCGAATTAAGCATTAGCCGTGCTGCCATTAGCATGGCAATGAATGACTTGGAAACACGACTTGGCCTCCGCCTTTGTCAACGTGGCCGTAGTGGCTTTGCCCTAACGAATGAAGGCTCTGAAGTTTACCAATTGTCTCTACAGCTTTTAGCGGCAGTTGAGGGATTTCGCACTCAAGTCAACGGCTTGCATGCCCAGCTCAAAGGTGAGCTCAACATTGGTATTACCGATAACCTAGTAACCATGCCCGAAATGCATATAACTCATGCGCTTAATGCACTCAAAGAGAAAGGCCCCGATGTTCGTATCAACATTCGCATGATTCCGCCTAGTGATATTGAGCTAGCCGTTCTTGATGGACGCTTACATACCGGCGTTATTCCTAATCTCAAAACTCTACCAGGGCTTGACTACCTGACACTGTACGAAGAAACCTCAAGACTTTACTGCTCGACTGAACACCCACTATTTCACGCGAACAATATTACGGAAGAAGACTTACCACATTACGACGCTGTTGTACCCGCTTATGCCCAAACACCAGAAATAAAGGCAATGCATGAACCGCTTAAAGCATCAGCGTCAGCGACCGACCGCGAGGGCGTTGCTTTTCTTATACTGTCTGGGAGCTATATCGGATACCTGCCCACTCATTATGCTGAGCGATGGGTACGCGACGGGCAGATGAAAGCACTGCCACCCAATAAATGGCATTACTTCACAGGTTACAGCGCCATCACCCGTAAAGGAGGGTTTTCTAATTTAGTTTTGGAAACATATTTTGATGAGTTGAATAAACTGATCAGCACCTCTCCAAACACTAATACTTAAGCATAATAAGTGCCTGATCTTAAGTTTTCGTGTAACGTTGGAGTCTGATATCTCTAACGGATGGAACCATGTTAAGGCGTTTCGTTGCTCCCCTTACTGACTCTGAACAGCAGACGCTGTCCTCCGCCTATCACCACGGTGAGAAGCGTGCTCTACGACGCCGTGCACATGCCATCCTACTGAGCAATCAAGGCCATACGATCAACCAAATTAGCCAGATACTGGAGGTCCGCCGCGACGCCGTATCACGATGGCTCAAACAATGGGAAGCGTCAGGCCTCGATGGATTGATCGACAAGCCCCGCAGTGGTCGCACGCCCGTCTTGGACGAGAGCGATCATCAGCGACTGCAGGAGCTCGTCGCCGAACAGCCTCACCAGATTCGATCCTTGCAGGCCCGTTTTGAAGAAGAGACGGGCAAGACCGTCAGCACGGTGACCCTTCGCCGAGCGTTGAAAAAAAAATGACTTCAGCTTCAAACGTATCCGGCACTCACTCAAAGCATTGCGTGACGAGACGGATTTCCGAAACACCCAAGGCCTCCTCAAGGCACTCCATCAGCAGGAGGACCAGGGTGAGCACGAGCTCTATTACTTTGATGAATCGGGTTTTTCACAATCGTCGTCGGTACCCTATGCGTGGAGTCCCATCGGGCAACCCTGCGAGGTGACCGCCTACTCACACAGCCGAAGGCTGAACGTATTGGGGTTCCTCAGCCGTGCTGGGAAACTGATCTACCACACCACTACCGGGTCAGTGACCACCGAGACGGTCATCGAAGCGTTTGACCAGTTTGTAGCACAGAAAAAAACCGATACCTTCGCTGTTGTGGTGCTCGACAACGCCAGCATGCATCGCTCGCAGGCCTTCAGGCGGAAAATAGTCGAGTGGATGTCGCACCGTGTGCATCTGGTTTACTTATCGGCCTACTCGCCGGAGCTGAATCTGATTGAGATACTGTGGCGTCAGATGAAGTACGCATGGCTGCCGTTGAGTGCTTACCTTTCGTTTGATCACCTCTGTGAAGAGGTACACCGGCTATTGGGTAGCTATGAAGCTGATCACGCGATTAATTTTGAATAAGCACTTAGAGACGGGGTAATTACGTGCCAAAAACCAACTATGTTAAACAAAACCTTACGTTAGATTAATCAAATACTTATTTAAAATAAAAATTATTTACCCTAGCCTGAACTTCGCAATGTCAAGTTATTCGAAGAGCTTGATATAAATCAAAAAACCTATTAGTGACAGGAGGGGTAAATCTATTTTTGATTAACTAGAAGTTGATCAAAGGTGGCTTTAATCTTTATCTAGATCTAGAAAACATAAACAGCAATAGCGGATAATTTTCAAGAACTAAAAACCATGCACTAAAGCTCAACACCCAGTCTATTAAGCTAATATATACTATAAAACTCTTCTTAATAAACAAAGTACAAGAAAGGAGTAGTAGAGATGCCGAAAAGATTACCGCTTACGAAGATTCGCACAAGCGTAGCGATTGCAGCCGTTGCTATGGCGAGCGTGGGCATTACGTCCCAAGCGCAAGCTAATGAGCGCTTCATATTGGCACATGCCATGCCAAGCGATCATATCTTCCACGCTATTTCTGAGCGTTTTATCGACGAGATTCAGGAAAGTGAGGAGTTTCAGATTGCCTACCACCAAGGTGGTGATTTAGGAGACTGGACGTCTCTATTTGAGCAATCCATGCAAGGCGTTGTGCCGATGACGCTGACTTGGGGTGCCTCGGAATTTGACGAACGCCTCGACCTCTCATGGCTTGGTTATGTTGTTTCGAACTGGGAAGACGCTCGGGATGTCTATGGGCCTAATGGCGAAATGCTAGAAGTCTATAACAGCATATTTCATGATCTCGACCTGCATACTATCGGCATTATCCCTACCGATTTTGGCTCCCTTGTTATCCGCAAAGGCGTAGGAGAAGTCCCTGTCAACTTCCCCGAAGATGGCAACAATATTAAGGTCCGTGTACCACCTGTCCCTATCGCCATTGACCGCTTCCGTAACCTTGGCTTCGCATCAGTACCTATTCCACTCTCAGAGGTCTATACCGCCCTACAGCTAGGTATAGTCGATGCCCGAGCCTTTTCGACTGCAGTAGAAACTTACCAGCAGCGAGATGTTCTGGAAACGAACATTCTTACCAATGACTACTTTGAAACTGCTTTCTGGCTAGTGAATAAAGACTGGTGGGAAGGACTTTCTGAGGAGAACCGCGACTTACTACAGAGCGCTGCCGACGACACTGTGCTGTGGTCTTGGGATGAGGCTCAGAGCTTGAGTGAAGAATTCCTGGATAAAGTGCGAGATTCAGGCATTGATGTCGTCGAACTCAGTGATGAGCAGATTGCCACTGCTGCACAAATTGTTCATGAAACAGAATGGCCTGAAATGGAGAAGCTGGTCGGCTCCGAAATTATGGCAAAACTGAGACAAGCCGCTGGTATTGAGTAAGACCCAAGGCCCGCGTTTAGTGGGCCTTTCTCTTTGGAGTAAAGTGATGCCAATACAAGAAAAGGAAAAAGACTTTTCCCCTGCGGATGAAAGCCATCAGGTAAGCCAGGTGGCAGAAGTGACTGCCGTGCCAAACTTTCCTGTTAGCCCACTCTATTCAGTTTTTTTAAAGTGTGAAGCCGCTTATGCAATGCTTCTCAAAAGTTCGCTGGCAATATTTAGCATTCTTTTGGGTGGCTTGATGTTTGGTCAAGTGCTAATGCGCTACGTCTTTAACTCCCCATTTCTAGGCATTGAAGAGATTGCGCTGCTGCTAGGAGCATGGATTTATTTTCCGGCTATTGCCTATACCACTAGAGAGGGCGAGCATATACGCGGCGGCATATTAGATCTTATTGTTAAATCTCGTAGCAAGACCCAAATCATCAATCTCTGCATGTCCCTACTGAGCATAGCTGTCTGCGTGGTGTTTGGTTACTTTGCCATTAAGTACGCCATGTTTGATTTCGATCGAGGTCGCTTGAGCTCCTATATGCGCTGGCCTAGGTGGTTGTGGTCTGCCTCATTAGTAGTGGGCTTTTTAGGCACTATATTAGCGTTGCTCATGCAAACGATTAACCAGTTCCTTGACCTTCGTCGCATACAAAAAGAAGAGAGGCAACGATGCTGATTTTTTCCCTAGCTCTCGGGATTATTGTAGCTTTATTACTCTTGGGAATGCCGATAGCCTTCGCCTTTGGTCTTGGTGCTCTTGTCTATTTGCTCAGCACTGGTGCTGATATCTCATTCCTTATTCCTTATGCATTTCAAACGACAACCAGTTTTGCGTTATTAGCGCTACCTCTTTTCGTATTAGCGGGCGTGGTAATGGCCCAAGCGGGGATATCCACACACTTACTCAACTTCATCAATGCCTTCGTAGGAAGAGTTAAGGGCGGCCTGGGAGCTGTTACCGTTATAACGTGTGCTCTTTTTGGAGCCATTTCTGGCTCATCTTCTGCCGCCATCGCAGCGATTGGCCAGATTATGATTCCGCGAATGGTTCGAGAGGGCTATCCTGTTGGCCATGCAACCGCCTTGGTAGCATGCTCTTCGGTACTTGCACTGCTCATCCCACCTTCGGTACCGATGATCGTCTTCGCGATAACGGGTGGGCTTTCCGTTAGCGCTGCCTTTCTTTCCACCGTCATTCCCGGCGTATTACTGATGATTATCTACGTCGGGTTGAATTTCTTTTTCCTGCGCAACAACCCCAACATACAAGTTGATGAAAAACTGCCTGTACGACAGGCTGGCATTAAGATCCTGAAAAGCGGTAAAAGCGCAATTTGGGCACTTCTAATGCCTATCATCATCCTGGGCACCATTTATGGAGGCATAGCGACGCCTACTGAGGCAGCAGCCATAGCCTTCGTATACGCCACCTTTGCTGGATTTGTGCTCTACCGCACTCTTAGCGTCAAGGCATTCTGGAATGGCTTGATTCAAGCCACATTGACGATTGGGTCAATCATTGCCGTGCTTTTCTTTCTCTTCATGATGAGCCGCGCCATGATCCTTCAACAGGTGCCGAGCCAAGTGACAGGCTTTCTACTGGGACTATCAGACAGCCCACTCGTCATTCTATTGCTTATAAATCTCGTTCTGCTTTTAATCGGCATGATTGTCGATGACATTTCCGGCAGCATCTTAGCTGCAGTTGTGCTGCTGCCATTAGCCACTGCTATTGGCGTACATCCTATTCATTTTGCCGCTATTGTTGGCGTCAATTTAGGGTTAGGTAATGTCTCACCACCATGCGCACCTATGCTTTATATGGCTGCAGGCGTTAGTAAAATATCTCTCGATAAGTACTTTGGGGTCACAATGAAGTTTTTGCTCTTTGGCCACCTTCCAATGGTACTGATAGTGACCTTCATACCTGAGTTATCACTGGCCCTACCTAGGTTTATTTTGGGCATTACCTAACAGGTATGCCCTATCGAGTGAGATAAGACGTAAGCTTACTTTTAGTAAAATATGATTCACCGAAACTAAACGTTACCGACCCGGGTCGGGGCAGATCAACAAGATGAAAAGTGGTCTTGTTTCGATCCAGTGCCAAATAGGCTGCAAGAAAAGAGCTAATCACTGCCAAGAAGGTTGTCCCAATTGTTGTGCCAGACTATGCCAAAACCGACGCGCGTTTACAAATGGTCATAGACAAAACAAAAGGGCTTACGAATAAACGTAAGCCCTTGATATGTCTGGCGCGCCCGGCAGGATTTGAACCTGCGACCCTCGGCTTCGGAGGCTAATTTCAAGCCTTGCCGATAAGCTCACCTGCTTAAATACCTTAGCGATAATTGCCATTTTAAATCATACAAAACAGAAACTTATAAAAAAACGAGCCCTAATATCTCTCTTCGCTTTATCACGATTGACACCGATCGTTGCCCATCGCCTCTATCAAATTGGTCACATTGCATGATTTTAAAATGTCCGATTTTCGGACGTTTTTGACCTTTGGCGGCAGTGCCTTACCTATCTCTTAAACACACCATGATGATCACCTCGGAAAAAGGACCTCCTCTCCCCCGCCTGTCAGCATGATGAACTGACACAATGCCGAAAGGGTTTCATCATTGGAGTCGAGTATGTCGTCTGCTTATTTTAAGCCTGACAGGCTTTTTCCGAACCGCATATTTTTGTGGTCGTGCCCGAACAGCACACGGGTACGACCTTTCTCGTCTATCAGGTAGCAAGAACGAAGGTGCCATCTCTAGCATCGATCTCATTACCTCGGGAAGACGGCCAGGTGGCACTGCCGACAACATGGATAACTCTTTGGTAAGAAAATGGGCAGCGTGGTGAAAACTCAATTGATTTGGGTGAATACTGTCCAAACTGTAGGCCATTCGGGCCATCTGAAAGCGTATCAAGTTGTAGGCGAGCAACGTACCCCATAATTCCTAGCGAACCATGTCCGGTGTACGGCTACGCAGCGTGAGCCGGCTGCCCAGCAGCGACTGCTTCATTTCCCGGTAACCCAGCTCGATTTCCCAGCGATAGCTATAAAAGATCTACGATATCAGCAGCAGGAAAGCGCAGCGGATCGGTCATCGACGTCAGCACCTGGACCTCTTTTCCCTTGACCTTACGACGCAACAGTCGGGCTTCTAACGTCGCGGGCAAGTCTGGCCATTTCGCTCGCGCTTGTGGCGATGTCGTCAGGCGAACAAGTCGATCCTGACGCCCCAGCGAGTAGATTTCTTCATACTGTGTTCCCTTCCGTAACGGGATCAGCCAGTGGCTGCTGTTCGCCTGCTTTCTGCCACGCATGCAGCAGTCCCAGCGAATAAACCCCGCGGTCAAAGAACGTCAGTGAGTGGTCAGGCGTTCGCCATACCACACCGTCTAAGCCTAAAGCTTTAGACCACACCAATGAGGGTGAGGGGTTTGTTCGTGCCACAGGGCCTGCGTTTATTCGAAAATACGTTTGACGGTCTCCACCCCGAGTCGTTGACGTGCTTGGACAACGGCGCTGGATGCCACGAAAGGACGTTGGCCGGGTAAGACAATATCGAGCTGATTAACGACTTGCCCCATCGGGATGTGCCGAAACAATGCCATACCGATAATCGACCAAATCACCATATCAAGCTGTAAACGGCGTTTACGCAAGGTGGCTACACCGGCGTGTTCTAGGCATTCATCAATCAACTCGGGGGAGAACATCCGCAAGGCTGGAGAAGTGTTCAGGTGAAACGCGAGCGATGGCATCAATGGACTGACTTAAATGCATAAAACCGGTATCAGAATTTCCTGATACCGGAATATCGCATTGTCAGTTCATTGATGAACCCTTAACTGACTGGCATTACCGCTATGGCGGGGCTTCTTCATCCGCTTCAACGTTCTACCCTTTTTTGTCAATCCAGATGGCAGCAAATTCTACGCCATCTTTGCAGCTCAACCCAGTGAGTAGAACTTGACGCAATGCTGAGTGACGCCTAAGATTCTTCCAATAAACTCATAGTACCAAAAAGCAGTACTAAATGACGTTGAAACGCAAGCACGCGAAAACACTGGCCGCCATCTTTAGTCGTCCTGTTTCAGGCACCATCGCATGGAGCGACATAGAATCTCTGTTCGTGGCGCTTGGTGCTGAGGTTAATGAGCGCGAAGGCTCGCGCATCGCGGTTGTGCTGTTCGGCGAAGTGCGCGTATTTCACCGTCCGCACCCATCGCCAGATACAGACAAGGGTGCCGTTGCCAGTATCCGTAAGTGGTTAGAAGAGAATGGAGAAGCCCCATGAACAACATCATGGCTATCGACGGCTATCGCGCCGTGATTCAATACGATCCAGAGGTTGAAATGTTTCGCGGCGAGTTCGTCGGACTTAACGGCGGCGCCGATTTCTACGCCGACAGTGTCTCCGATCTTCGCAAGGAAGGCCGGGTATCCCTCCGCATTTTTCTTGAAGAGTGCGAGCGCCTCGGTATTCAGCCATCCAAGTCCTATTCGGGCAAGTTCCAGGTTCGCCTGCCTGCTGAAATTCACGAGCATGCAGTAGATGCTGCTACTGCTAGGGGGCAGAGTCTAAACCAGTTTGTGGCAACCGCCATCGAACATGAGATTCACACCTAATACCAACCCCGCTTTGGTGGGGTTTTAAATGCACGCATTTTTTCGCCCGTTGACTATTGCTATGAAAATCGCATCGCTAGGCTACTCGGCGGTTTGGTTTTGCTGGCGTCTTTAAATACTTATTGAACATTTAAATTTATCGCTTTCTCTTAGCTTAGCTGGGCAACGTAATTCTAAATATCGGTGAACTGCAGGTTCTCGCGAAACTCTTCAATCCGCGCTTTCATCTCGACGATGGGGTGCTTACTACTAAATTTACAGTAGACGGTAGTATTCGTTGCGGAATTTCTGAATCCAACTAATAAGTGCAGCACCTATTACTTGAATTCAGGACCAACGCATTGTTACCCCGATCGATGAATGCTACAAGACTATGTTAAATGTCGGGAATATTCTAAGTGTTGGAACAACATTTATCGGCCTATGTTTATATTTCTTTAGGCCTGGTGAACGGTCGTTTTCTGTTCGTAGAAATGTGTACGAAATTTCTTTACGAAAAAAACGCCCCGTAGCGCACCGCAGAGGGCCCTGCACCACTCGTAAAGAAAATGACCGTATGTTTTGCTCTTCGCAACTGACCTAGCCGCTGGAACAGCTTATAGCTTTTTATATCTATCGATTGAATTTATTTTCAATCGATAGAATTTACTTTATTTCTACACAATAAAGGCTATTCTATCGCTGAAAACACAAAAACATACGGAGTTTCTATGTCAGATCAGAACGTTGTACTCACCTTTACCGGACAAGGGCTAACGCCCATGGCTCGCCATGGAGGTTCAGGCCATTGGACGGCAGACCGACACCGGCTACAAAAAGCGTCATACCTTGTGTGTGTACGAAACCGGCGCCGTGACTATGAAGATTGGACAGCCAAAGACTTATCGCATGGCACTGCCTTCCTTATCGCCAAGGTCACAGGGGTAAAAGAATCCCCTCGCGAACCAGACCAAAAGCCCCGTTACGTTGTCACCTTCGAAGAATATGCCGAAATTGAAGTGCCCGGGGCTTGGAAGATGTGCACCGACGGTCAGCGCTTCCCTGTCGCTTACATGAGCCGTGACAAGGCTGAGACGGTTCTTGGCATCGACTTCAACAGCACTGACCTTGATTGGAAACGGCTATCCGATCTACGCCCTAAGGAAGTCTCTCCGACCGACGCAATATCGGACACCGACTCCTCATCATCTGCACGGTTCCTTACCATCGACCAAGCCAAGCGTGGCCTGTCAGCTCATCTAGGCGTTAGTCCTGAGCAGATTGATATCAACGTGAGGTACTGAGTGGAGAGCGCAAGAGACTTGCCTTAGTAGATGTGGCGGGGGAGTAGACAGAGGTATATGATATACATGTATAGCACTTTAGAGGAAGTTCACTATGCTGGCCATACGACTCCCTGCAGACATCGAGGATCGCCTCGAGGCTTTGGCCAAAGCCACCGGTCGCACCAAAACCTACTATGCCCGCGAGGCGATCCTTGAGCACTTGGAAGACCTTGAGGATACTTTCTTGGCCGAGAAGACGCTGGAACAGGTACGCCGTGGCGAGATGACCACCCACAGCCTGGATGACGTGGAGCGTGAGCTTGGCTTGGCGGATTGAACTCACGGACGATGCTGTCAAACAGATGAAGAAGATGAGGCATACGGACGCCAAGCGCATCCGTGACTATCTCCGTTCCCGAGTGCAGCCTCTAGAAGACCCCCGGCAGCTGGGCAAACCGCTAACTGGACAGCTCAGTGAGCTATGGCGCTACCGCGTAGGTGACTATCGGCTCATCGCCAGCATTGAGGATAAGGAGGTGCGCATTCTAGTCATTCGAGTTGGCCACCGCCGCGACATCTATCGCCGCTGATACGCTGTATCTAGACGGTTCTATGTTGCCAAGTACCATCGCCTCTCATTCAGCTAACCACACTGTTCACCTGCTGCATCGCCGTGATGGCCTTATCGACATGCCCCGGAACCACTTCCCAACCCGTTATTGGTCAATGCTGAACCTCTCATTAGCCCATCGCGTACCAAGTATCCGTTTTCTGCTCATGCTCAGCGAGCTTCAAAGCAGCGAGCGACAGAAGCCCTTCTTCAATAGATTTACGCGGCTTACGCTTGAATAGCTCGGCCAGGCTATCGACGGCATGTGGACGTTCGGCCAAAGTCTCGCGCAGCATCTTGAGCTGCTCGGGCAATGATTTGGGGAAAACAGCCTTGCCCTTGGCAGCCGGCGCAGCAGCTTTGGGGGCCTCGGTTTTATCAGTGACCAGCTCTGCGCCGACCTGAGTGGTTTCCGGCGCCTGGTAGTCTAGGCGTAGCCAACGCACCTTACCCTGAACCTCCTCGACGGCGCGCTATTTCTCAAGCACGTTGTACATGCCTGTCAGCGTCAATTCCGAGTGAAGGGCTTGTTGCTGCTTCCGGTGGGCGTCGATGCGCTCGGCCAACTTACCGATCTCAGCTGCCTGCTGTTCGGAGAGTACCGGGAACGGAAAAGTCTCAAAGCAACGGGTTTTAATATATCTAGGCCGATCCTCCTGTGTCCCACCGGTAGCCAATGACCAAATAAAGTGAATACGGCTTGATAGAATCCCCAGAGTTGAATAACTATCAGAGGCTATATTGATAAGAGCATTATCAGGAAGCACATTGGGAAGCCACCAAACAGTCGTTGTTTGAGCAGTTCCGGCTTGCCCTGGAGCGCCAGTTCGGCCCCTCCACCGAGAAGTACCGTGTCGACCAGCGGGATCTTCTGATCAATGAAGCGGAAGTGGCGGTTGACGAGGAAGACGCATCGGAGAGCGACGCCACTGCTGATGACGCGACGACCGACACCGATACGCCTGCCCGCTGTGCGAAGAGGGCGTCAAGATCGCCCCGGCACCCGCCAAACTGTTGCCCAAGAGCAATGCTAGCGCCACGCTGCTCGCCTATGTCGCGACGGCTAAATACCAGGACGCGCTACCGCTTTATCGGCAGAGCCAGATCTTTGCCCGCCATGGCGCCGAGATCCCCCGCAATACCCTGGCACGCTGGATGGTGCAGGCGGGAGAACGGATCATCCCGCTGATCGACACGTTGCGCCAACACCTCTTAAACGCCCCGCTGATCCACATGGATGAGACGACGCTCCAGGTTAATCAAGAAGCGGATCGTGCCGCTGAATCAGATCCGTAAGCTATACGGCGTGGAAAAACAGGCGAAGGCACTTGAACCCGAAGCGCGTCACGCGCTGCGTGAACAGAAGAGCCGTCCGTTAATCGACCAACTGCGCACCTGGCTCGACAAGTCATTAATGCAGGTGCTGCCCAAGAGTGCGCTGGGTAAAGCCTTGCACTACCTGGATAACCAGTGGCCCCGGCTGACACGAGGGCGCCCTTATTGCATCAGACATCGCATAGAATAAAATCGCATAAAATAAATCAATACGCTTGCAACGATCGGCCGAGATTGCCGAGCTGATGGATTTCTCCACGCTCAAGAGCCACAGCGGTAACTACATTTTTTAGCCACTTCGGTGTCATGATCCGTTACGATTTGCGACGTTCCCCATCAGGGGAATCAGTCTCCTAGCCCCCTTCCCTGCTCAAGGCGGCTGCAATTGGAGGCGACTGGCACTGCTTAAGCACCGCCCAGCAGATAATCAACAACCCCAAATAACCGCTTAAACCACGGGCATCGCGTAGCATGGATTGGGTAAGGCCAAAATCTATAAACGCGACCGACACCATCATACCCGCTGCGGCCACCAAGCGAATTTCCGCGCCTGCGCCTGGCACACGCGTGCGTTTGCAAAAAAGCCAAATCGGCACGCCATAAAGTAGCAGCAACGTTACTAGCCCTAAGCTGCCCCGCCTGGCGGCGGTGTCGATTACATCACTGTGCAGCTGGTCGTAGCGGCTAATGCCGCTGTGGAACGCACCTTCGCGCACCTGGTTGTCTCTAGCGGCTTCAAGGGCGCCCTCACCCCAACCGAGCAAGGGCCGCTCAACAAACAACTGGCCGCCAGCTCGCCACATCTCTAAGCGCAAGCCAACCGAAGTGCCGCGCACGTCTTGCGTCCAGTAATCGTCTACGTTGCTTACCGCTAAGGCTACCCGTTCACGCACACCACTTTGCGGCATCACCACTATGACGGTAACCACTATGAGCACGCCTGCGGCTAGGCGGTTAAGCAGCTTTAGCGGCAGCACCCCGCGGGCAGCCCGGTAGATCACCCACAGCAATAGCGGCGCCGCAAGCCAGCCCCCGCGGGTGCCAGAAAGCAGCGACCCCACCATGCCCGCCAGCCCACCGCTTAAAGCAACCACCAACAGCACGCGTTGCTGAACGCTGGGGCCGCGCAGGCACCAAAGGGCGCCCATCAAAGAAAGCGCGCCCAGCAGCAGCGAAAGGTTGCCAAAGGGGATCGCGTTCATGCCATTGGCTGCACGGGCATGCCCCAGTATTAAACGCTCGTATAGCGCAATACTGCCTGCGCCCAACGCGCCCACGCTCACCGCGGCCCACAGCACCCGGGGGGTTACTGGGTGTAAGCGTAAGCTGACCAACAGGGCGGCGGCGAATAACGGCCAAAACGGCAACCCGGCCCCCTGGTTGCCTTGGCCCACCGGCCAGTGCCCGGTGCGTGCTACATCTAATAGCCATAGGCCACCAAACAGCAGCAGCACCAGGCACAGCCCAATATCGTCTTTATCCAGGGAACGAAAGCAGGTTAAGCGCCTAGGGTTAAGCGCCACCCAAATAACTAACGAACCCAACGCCAACAGAGCAATAGCGGCATACCCCCAGGGCACCACAATCAACAAGGCGGCGAACAGAAAAACCCATACTCGGTTCAGCGTTATCATTTAAGACGGCTCTTATAAGGCTACGTTGCCAAAACTACTTTGCTAAAATCACTTTGCCCAAGGTAGGTATTCATTTCTTCGCTATAACCGCCGAGATGACGAGTGGAGCGCTTACGCTGACTATTCAACCGTCACGCTTTTCGCTAGGTTGCGCGGTTTATCAACATCGGTGCCCTTCACCAGCGCCACATGGTAGGAAAGCAGCTGCAGTGCCACCACGTGCAACACAGGCGAAAGAAGTCCACTGACCTTAAAACCATAGGGCTCCGGCATCTTGAGTACGTTCACGCCCTCACTAACTTCCACACGGCTATCGCCATCAGCAAACACATACAACTGCCCGCCACGGGCGCTGACTTCTTGCATGTTGGCTTTCAGCTTTTCCAGCAGCTCGTCGTTGGGGGCGATCACCACCACCGGCATCTCGGCATCGACCAAGGCCAGCGGGCCGTGTTTGAGCTCGCCTGCTGGGTAGGCTTCCGCGTGAATGTAGCTGATTTCTTTAAGCTTCAGCGCGCCTTCCAGGGCAATCGGGTAATGGCGCCCCCGGCCTAAAAACAGCGCGTGGTGCTTATGGGCAAAGTGCTGCGCCCAGGCCTCAATTTCAGGTTCCAGTGCCAGCACCTTTTCCACCGCCACCGGCAAATGGCGCAGCTCGGTGAGAAAGGCCTGCTCTTGTGAGTCGTCCATCCCATCATTGGACAGTTTGCTATTCACCTTGGCCAGCAGCAGGGTAAGCAAAAACAGTGCTGCCAGCTGCCAGCTGGTTGGGGTTAGGCACCGATGTACGATAACGGTATTCGCTAGCGACTTCTACATTGCACGGCAGCCCCGCCACCTGCTCTATCCAATACTTTGCTGTCATGCCTGCGTAGCTGGAAGTACCGCAAGCAATGACCAACACCGCATCCACCTGAGCAAACACCGCTGCGGCATCCGCCCCGAAAATACCCGGCTGCAGGCTGGCCGCCCTGCTCAGCATTTCCAGCGTATTGCCCAACGCCTGGGGCTGCTCAAACATTTCTTTTTGCATGTAGTGGCGGTAATCGCCCAGCTCAACGGCATCGGCAGAAAGGCGGGAAGTGACCACCTCGCGCCCCACCGGTTCGCCCGCACCATTCACCAGCTCAATGGCATTAGCGGTTAACCGCGCCACATCGCCGTTTTCCAGGTACACCATGCGCCGAGTGACCGAGAGCAACGCCGAGGCATCTGAGGCAGAGTAATGGCCCTGTTCGCCCACCCCCAGCATTAGCGGCGAGCCCTCCCTGGCCACCACCAGGCAGCCCGCTTCTTGTTCACTAACAACCGCCAAGGCATAAGCGCCTTTCAAGTAGGCCACGGCGCAACGCACGGCGCTGAACAGATCCTTCGCAGGCTCGCCTGTTTTTCCTGCCCCGCCTATCTGGCCTTTCCAGCACGCCTGAATCAGATGGGCAATGGTTTCGGTATCGGTATCAGAGGTAAATTCATAGCCCAACGCCTGCAGCTGGGCCTTGAGTTCGGCGTAGTTTTCGATAATGCCGTTATGCACCACCGCCAAGCCACCAGAGATATGCGGATGGGCATTACGCTGTGCCGGCACGCCATGGGTGGCCCAGCGGGTATGGGCAATGCCCACACTGCCGGCCACGCCCTGTTCCGCAACGCAGGCTTCCAGTTCTGCCACCCGGCCCTTGGCGCGAGCACGCACCAAGGCACCAGAAGCCCCGTTAGCACCGCTAACCCCGCCGAATCATAACCGCGATACTCCAACACCTTCAGGCCCGAAAGCAAAAAAGGGGTACATTCCATTGCGCCCACGGCGCCAACAATTCCGCACATAATCAATCTTGTACAAACAGGTTAAAACACAAACAGGCTAAAACGACGAAGGCCCAGGCGTTAAACGCTTGGGCCTTCGAGGGAAAACTTTTACTTCTCAGCCAAGCGTATGCCTTTACGCTTCAGCGTCAAGCAGGGTGTTCTGGCCTGGGTTAATCAGCTCGCTACGAGACTTCCACAGCCAATCGGCAATCTCACCCGTTGGTTGATACTCCAAGGGCGCCTCTAACAGCAATTCACGTAAGGCATCATAGTCAAACTGTTCGCAGGCATCGCAAAGGCGCTTCAACAACGGCTTCAATTCAGCCCATGAAAGCGACACTTCGTGGGCAGTCATCACCCGTGAATGGCGCGTTTTACTCACGTTATTGCCAATCAATAGCTCTTCATAGAGCTTTTCGCCTGGCCGCAAGCCGGTGAAAACAACCTCTACATCCCCTTCTGAGGCAGCATGGGGAAATACCTGCCCTTCATCACTCTGCGGGAAGGTGGGCTCTAACCCTGAAAGCCGAATCATATGCGCGGCAAGCTCAGCAATTTTGACAGGCTCACCCATATCCAGCACAAACACATCCCTCCCACGGGCCATTGCGCCAGCCTGCATTACCAGTTGGGCCGCTTCGGGAATGGTCATGAAATAGCGGGTAATTTCAGGGTGGGTTACGGTTAGCGGCCCACCGGCTTGAATTTGGCGGCGGAAAAGCGGCACAACAGAACCGCTAGAACCCAACACATTACCAAAACGCACCATCGAAAATAGCGTGGTTTTTTGCTTAGCCCCAAGCGCCTGGCACACAAGCTCAGCTAAACGCTTGCTCGCACCCATAACATTCGTGGGGCGCACCGCTTTATCGGTAGAAATTAAAACAAACGCTTCCGCCTTCGCGGTTATGGCCGCTTCCGCACAGGCCAAGGTGCCCAACACATTATTGCTTAAGCCTTCAACCATATTGTGCTCAACCATGGGCACATGCTTATAGGCCGCCGCGTGATACACCGTTTGAACACCAAAGGCGCACATAACCGCCTCTAAACGCGGGCGATGCTGCACCGAACCTTGCAAAGCACGAATAGGGAAATTCATGCCACCGGCATGCGCCAATGCCCTAAGCTCTTCTTCGATTCGATAAAGGCCGAACTCAGATACCTCTAACAGCAGCAGTTCACGCGGCGCTTGATAAAGAATTTGCCGGCATAACTCACTGCCAATGGAACCCCCGGCCCCGGTAACCATCACCACTTTACCGCGAATATTGGCACTTAATAGCACAGGGTCTGCTGGTACTGGGTCGCGCCCTAAAAGATCCTCCACTGCTACATCGCGCAATTCTGTTACACGCGACTTACCTGAAACTAAATCTGAGGTGCCTGGAATACTTTGCACAGGTACACTCAACGGCTCTAACATTTCCAAAATTTCACGACGCCGCGCCCGCGTAACGCTGGGCATCGCTAATAAAATTTTCTCGATGCCATAGTTTTCAATAAGCCGAGCAATGTCGTTTGGCGCATACACTTTTAAACCTTGAATAAAGGCACCCTGCAGCGGTTTATGGTCATCTAAAAAGCCAACGGGTTCATGTTCACGCCCATGGCGAAGTGACATCACCAGCTGGCGGCCCGAAAAGCCCGCCCCATAAACCAACACGCGTTCTTTATAGCGCAGTTGGTTTTTTAAATAGACCGCACGTAAAGCAAACCGCACACCGCCAATGGAAATTAAAGCCAACATGGCATAAATCGCGGGCACTGAGCGTGGCACCGGCAATTGTAATAAATAGTTAATCGCAATTAACGAAAGCGCAGAAGCACCCACCCCTGCCGCCACGGCCTTAAACGCCCGCATGCTCATGTAACGAATTACCGCGCGGTAAAACCCCAGCCGCACAAAAATCAGCAAACTGACAGGCAACATAACGGGCAACACCCACCACACGCGGGGCTCATGAATAAATGCCCAGTTATCTAACCGCAGCAACATCGCAATAAAGAAGCTTGCGCTGATAAGCCCAGCATCTACACACAGCTGAATAAAGCGCTTATAAGGGCGAGGTAACCGAAAAAGAGGCCGAAGAACTGCAGTGACTATTCCCATCGCTTTCTTCCCTAGAATCGAAGTGTTCATAAACAAATTGGCGACTACGCTTGGCGGCAGCGCAAAGAATTATCGCCACCGTAAGGGGCGCTAATAATGACAGCAGTGCTATTGGGGAAAACACAGTGCTATGGGGAGGGTCAGCATCTTTTATTGTTAGTGAGATTAATCGCTGCCGAACAGATCTCGCGTGTAGACTTTTTCCGCTATGTCATCAAGTTCAGATGCCATGCGGTTGGTCAGCACGATATCGGCCTCGGCTTTGAAAGCTTCAAGATTACGCAACACACGAGAGCCGAAAAAGGTGTCGTCTTTCAATGCAGGCTCAAACACCACCACCTCAATGCCCTTGGCTTTAATACGTTTCATCACGCCTTGCATAGCGCTGGCACGAAAGTTATCAGAGCCAGTTTTCATAATTAAGCGATAAACACCAACAACCTTGGGCTGCTGCTTGATGATTTGCTCGGCGATAAAATCCTTACGCGTGCGATTGGCATCAACAATCGCCTGAATCATGTTGTTAGGCACTTCATTGTAATTCGCCAGCAATTGCTTGGTGTCTTTAGGCAGGCAGTAGCCACCATAGCCAAAGCTGGGGTTGTTATAGTGCTTGCCGATACGTGGGTCTAACCCTACCCCTTCGATGATTTGGCGGGTATCAAGCCCGTGGCACTCAGCATAGCTATCTAACTCGTTGAAGTAGGCCACGCGCATTGCCAAGTAAGTGTTGGCAAATAACTTAATGGCTTCTGCTTCGGTGCTGTTAGTAAATAGCACTGGTGCATCTTGCTTAACAGCGCCTTGCTGTAGTAGCCCAGCGAAGGTTTCGGCGCGTTCGGAACGCTCGCCAACAATGATGCGTGAAGGGTAAAGGTTGTCATAAAGCGCTTTGCCTTCACGCAAAAACTCCGGCGAGAAGATGAGGTTTTGCGTGTTAAAGCGCTCACCAGCCTCAGCGGTGTAACCCACCGGCACCGTAGATTTAATGACCATCACCGCATCAGGGTTGATCGCTACAACATCTTGAATCACGGCCTCAACGCTTTGCGTGTCGAAGTAGTTGGTGGCAGGGTCATAATCCGTTGGCGTGGCGATAATGACAAAATCTGCCCCACGATACGCCGCTTCTTTATCAAGCGTGGCGGTAAAGTTCAGCTCACGCGTGGCCAGAAACTCACTCACTTCAGCATCTTCAATGGGCGACTGGCCCGCATTCAGCAAAGCCACTTTTTCAGGCACGATATCAAGCGCGACAACGTTATTGTGCTGAGCCAGCAGCATGGCATTAGAAAGGCCGACATAACCGGTGCCAGCAATGGCGATTTTCATTAAAACTCCCTTTAATTCATTCAATAAGCGCTATTGCACTGCCTTAGCCATCACATCGTTCAGAACACGGCAGGTTTTATCAATTTCAGCTTCAGTAAGCGTGGGATGACAAAGAAACATCAAGCTTGTTTCACCCAACTCGTGCGCTACGGGCAGTGGTTTCTCTGGGCGCCAGCCGGTGCCATCAAAAGCTTTTTCAAGGTAAACCTCAGCGCAGGAACCCGAAAAACACGGCACGCCCCTAGACACCATTTCATTCATAATGCGGTCGCGGTTCCAGCCTTCACCTAGCTTCTCAGGCTCCACAAATACATAGCACTTGTACGCTGCGTGTTCGCAACCTTGTGTTTCTGTGCAACCGCTAGCGCAAGCCGCCTGGCAATGAAGGGTGGGTACTCTTAGCCCAGGGCATTTGCTTGCGGCTTGCCATATACGTTGCGCGTTAGCTTGGCGTGCGGCCTTCCAAGCGGGCATGCGTTTAAGCTGAATGCGGCCAATGGCACTTTGCATTTCAGTCATCCGCCAGTTGGTGCCAAAGCTTTCATGCAGCCAGCGAAAACCCGGTGGGTGCTGGCGTTCGTAAACGGCTTCCCAGCTTTTACCGTGATCTTTATAGGCCCACATGTTGCGCCACAGCGCTTCATCATTCGTGGTGACCATGCCGCCTTCACCGCCAGTGGTCATAATCTTATCTTGGCAGAACGACCAGCAGCCCACGTGGCCGATAGAGCCAACTGAACGGCCCTGATAGCGCGCACCATGGGCCTGGGCGCAATCTTCAATCACTACTAAGCCATGCTGTTCGGCCAGGGCCATTAAGGCCGCCATTTCGCAGGGCCAGCCCGCCAAATGCACGGCAATAATCGCCCGCGTGTTGGGGGTAATTTTCTCGGCGACTGTGGCCGCCGTTATGTTTTGTGAATCGCGGCCTACATCGGCAAACACCGGCACCGCACCCGCCGTCACAATGCTAGAAACAGACGCTAAAAACGTGCGCGAGGTAACAATCACTTCATCTCGGCCACGCCCTTCACCTTCCCCAATGCTGAAGCCTTTCAGTGCAAGGTCTAACGCTGTGGTGCCGTTAGAAACCGCAATGGCGTATTCACACTCAGCAAACTGGGCAAACTCACGTTCAAACTCTCGGCCTTCTTGGCCTGTCCAGTAGTTCACTTGGTTAGAAAGCAGCACACGCTGCACCGCTTGGGCTTCTTGCTCAGTGAAAGAAGGCCAGGGGGAAAAGGGTCCGTTAAGCATAATGTCTCTGTTAATAGCTAAAACTTGATAGAAAGCTTGGCAGGAGGTTTAAGCGGCGGCAGGTGGGAATAAATTGATTGCCTTTAAATTTGGGCAGGCACTTCAACCAGAGTATCGCACTTGGCAAAGCCCTTACCCACTTCATACCCATAATCTCCCAGCGCTACGCCCTGATAGTCATCTAGAAGCATCTGAACGTGATTAGCGCCCGCAAGGTGGGTGAAAGGATAACCACCACCGAATCTTGGATTAAATTCCAGCAGGTAGAATTTTCCGTCCCGCTCCAGGAAGTCACAGTCCAGGTTGCCACGGTGGGGCAACGTGCTGGCAATCTTTGCAACAATGGCTGCAAACGTCTCGGGAGCGACGGTAACAGCCTTGTCAGTTTCGCCGGCCCGCATTGCCAGCTTCTTTTTTGCGGCAAAGCCAATAAAGCGCTCGTTCTTACCGTAGAGCACATCTACACCGTACTCCGGCCCTTCAATCACTTCCTGAATGATCACTGTGCTTTCGGCACCCAGGGCCACCAAAGCGCTTTTGGCAACCGCTCTCTGGCAAGCCTCAAAGCCTGCAACTAGGTCTGTTACCGAATCAATAATAAACAGGCCAATAGACGCACTGCCCCAGCGAGGCTTTACGATTAATGGAAAACGCACATCGCCAGCGTTAATGGCAGATGTTGCATCGTCAATGGAAAGGTAGGTAGCTGGGGTATGGATACCGATTTCTCTGGCGAACTGGTAGGTACGCCACTTGTCGGCACACACCTCAAGGGTCTCGACAGGAGGAACATAAACCGTTGCACCAGTTTCTTGCTCAATCAACTCTCGATTTTCGGCCAGTAAGCCTATTTCGAGATCATTTAAAGAAAAAACCATGTCGATTTTTTCTTTAATGATTACTTCTTTCAGGGTATCGAGATAACTATCTGCAAACACCCCCGGCACCTTATAAGCGGCGTCGCAGGCTTCCAGTGCAGGTGCCGATAAATCCATATCAGTGCCGACGACCCTGCCTGAATTGGATAATGCTTTCTGGAAGTAAGTTGCTAGATAGTGGCGGCGACCAGCGCAGGTGAGAAGAATGTTCATACAGTCTCGTTATAAAATTTGTCTGCGTTCAGCCCCAAGCCATCAAGGAAGATCGCCATAATAACGCGGTCCCTGTATGCGCCTCGAAACCATACGTGTTTCCTCAGCACCCCTTCGATCTCAAACCCGTTTTTCTCGTAATAACTGATTGCCTTTGTGTTATCAGCAGTAACGAACAGAGATACTTTTCGAAGATTCAGTTCAAATTCTCCATAACTCAATAGCTGTTTTAAAAACTCAGAGCCCAGGCCTTTCGAGAAAAAATCCGGATGGAGAAAAATATACAGCTCAGCAACCGCGCTTTTAGAATCAACGTTAACCAAGCCCGCAAAGCCTGCTGGCACACCATCTACTTCAAAACAGAAGTCCGCCCGGTTTGGCCGGTTGCCAACAGATTCACACCACTCCTGAGTCTTTGTATATGAAACAGGTAGGTCGATAAAAACCCATTTGGACACTTCGGGGTGAGCGAGTGCATCCCAACGGCTCTTCGCATGAATGCCATTAATATGAACCATTTTAACCGCCATCTTGCTCCCTCTCAGCCTTATGCTTTGCGCGATAACTGGATAACGAACCCTGTGGCGCGGCGTCCAGAATGTCCTCACGCTTAAAAACTTTCTTAATCGTGGTCAGGATAATCTTGAGATCAAAAAGAAGACTTTGCTTTTGCACATATTCCACATCAAGCCCAAGTTTTTGTTCCCAAGTCAGAGCATTGCGCCCAGTAACCTGCGCCAATCCAGTAACCCCAGGCCGAACACTATGCCGCAGCATTTCCTCTTCCGTGTAGTAATCCATGTATTCCATCAAAAGCGGGCGGGGGCCAACTATGCTCATTTCCCCTTTCAGCACATTCCATAGCTCGGGTAGCTCATCCAAACTGGTTGAGCGCAAAAACCGGCCAAAGGGTGTGATGCGTTCAGAATCTGGCAGCGGGTTGCCTTGTTTATCTACCGCATCGCGCATGGTGCGGAATTTGATCATCTTGAACGGCTTACCATCTTTGCCTGGGCGGGTCTGGCGGAAGAATACGGGGGAGCCGAGTTTGCGGCGTACCTGCCAAGCAACGATGAGGATAACGGGGGAAAGCAAAAGCAGGCCGCAGGCGGCGGCGAGTATGTCGAAAATACGTTTCAGCATGAAGGGCCTAATCAGAAGGGGTGGAACTTACTGGGTTACTTTCCGCACTAACAGCGTGCATTCTTTATCGGTATCGAACAGGTAATCAATGCCGCTGGTAATAACCACCTCCATCTCGCCATCAATCCTCAGGTAGCGGTCGTGGACGTTCCTGTACGCGGCGCTTGTGTCTTTCTTAACCGACCAGTCGCCGCAAATTTTCTTGATGTCGGAAATGGTTTTCTGCTGAGCGCGAGACAAAAAAATAGAAAGCGACTTCCGGGGCAACAACCCAAAAAATTTCTTGCCGCTCGGCTTCAGTGCCCCTGTTTGGCTATCGCAAAGATAGCCATCCACAACTGTGATGCTTGTAGCATCGGCCAGCAAAGCTGTAAGCCAGTCGTGAGCTTTACCACGATGCTCGCCGGCCTTACACGACATCACAAACTGGCTACTAACGTGATCGCTCTGCACACTCACATTCGGGTAAGTGGTTTGGTCTTCACTCAGCAGTATCTTGTAGCGGGTTTTACCTGCCAGTTCTTCAGCTGTTTGCTTTGTTAATCCTACACTCGCCAACTGCTGCAGTGCCGCAGGATCTTCGACACCCACCCGCATGAGCTGAGCGGCGCTGGTAATATGTGGAGGATGATACAAGCGCAAAAGATTCTGAAGGGTCGCGGTGCTGGTTTCCCCTACTGCGCCTCGTTTGAAATCGTGAAAAACCTTCAGCATTTGGTCATCCATGGCCAAGGTGTAGTCCATTACCCCATCTCCAGAAGCTCGCCGAGGGTGGAATCAAAAAAGCCCGTGGGGAAATTCACTTGCTCGCCATCGCTATTGCAAAAATGGCCCGTAGGCAGAAATCCAAGCTGCAGAAAGCGTTCTTCGGACGACTGCTTGTAGTACACCAGCGCGCCATCGGCCTTTAGCCTCTTGTGATAAACCTCATATCGAACACGGTTGATCAGGTGTTCGCAATGGGTTTCAACCACCAGCTGCACACCACGACTGGCCAAAAAGGCAAAGAACTCACCTAAGCGAGACTGAGCGCCGGGGTGCAGGTGAATTTCCGGGTTTTCGATCAGCAACAAATGCCCCGGCCGGGCTGCCAGGCACATAATCAGCAGCTTCAGCAAATAACTGTTACCGGCGCCGGTATTTAGTGGAGACACTTCACCCAAATCGCCCATCACAAAACTCAGTTTTATGCGGGTGCTGGTTACCTTGCTGGTAACCGCTTCGCATTGAGTGCCGGTTATATATCCCAGCCACCAGGCCAGTTGCGCTTTCAGGGTTTGCGCCGGCGCTTCAGAGCGACAAAGTTCGGGGCTAATTGGCTTATCCTTACGCTGCTCCAGATAACCCAAAGCGTATTGGCCCTGAGCGCCTATCTTCAGCTCTTTACTCAGTTCTGCCAGCTCTTCGGGGCCGCTACGGTTGGCCGACAGGTAGAACAGGGTTTCTTCGTACTCGTAGAGATCATCCCGATCACCAATTACCCCCTGAAGACTCTCGGTAATGAATGTCTGAAACTTGCAGTCGCCTTCACTTGTTAAGCCAATACCCACCTGATCTGCATCTGCGGTGCGGCACAATACGTCATCCAGTTGCACATAAGGTTTCACCAAGTCCCGAAGGTACGAAAGCTTCTCCTGCTTGAGATAGCTCATACCCACCAGAATGGCCTGCAAAACCGTCGATTTTCCGGAAGAGTTGGTGCCCGTTATCAGAGTTAACGGCGCAAGATCGAAGCTCTCGGCTTCAATACACTTGTAAGCCGTCACATCCAACGTTTTTAACATGCTAATTCATCCTTGAGTTGTTCAACGCGACCAAAGCGGTAGTCCACACTGCTAGTGCTGTCTACACGGTTGCGGAAGTAGTCCCCCGCATCAAATGCCCGCTTCAGCTCGTTAAGCCTGTCAGCCAGCTCTCCCTGAGTAAGCCCTTCCTGCGGCAAAATCACAAAACCATACGCCAGGCATTCAAACAGAGCCATGTTGATCGGGCGGCGGTGCGCATTTTTCATGGCAAAGCGGAACGCATCTTCACCAAGGCAATTAAAAGCGCGCTGCATGGCCCGATCAAACACCGCTTCCAATTCGTCAAACAGCTCAGCGCCGGCACTGTTCAAAAACTGCATCACAAAGGCCAGTAGCTCTTCCAGATTGCTCTTGTACGCAAACTCAATGCGATGCTGTCGCAACAGATAGAACGCCAGAAAACGCAAAATCACATACTGATCCCGCATACGTTTGGGCTGAATACTGCCGCCGGTGGCTTGAATGAAAGATGGCAGGGTGCTCAGCTCATTCAAAAAGCGAGTAGATTCGCCACAATACAGCGCATTACGCATTTCCTGGTTGTTCAGGCGTGTGCCGCCCCGGTTTACCCTGTCGAATATGTCGTACTTCACCCGCTCTGGTGTGGGAGGTTCAATCACATACACCAGCAGCTGGTAGCGTTCCAGCTTGCTGCGATACAGAGGCGGCAAATCGGCAAACCGTGCGCCGTTAAACTGGTGCAAAAGCCCCAGCTTACTCAGCGCAAACTTGTTGTTCATAAAATCAATAATGGTGCTCACACGTTGGCGGCCATCCACCATCTGTTTAATACCAAGTTCGTTTTCGAACACGTAAATAACGGGAATGGGAATGCCCATCAACAGGCTTTCAATCAGCTCTTGTTTCTGGTCGGTTCCCCATACCTTGCGCCGTTGAAAATCCGGGGCCAGCACCAGTTCTTTGGTTTCTTCCACCATGCGTTTTACTTCAAACGCGCTGTACTGATCGCGGCTGACCTTGATTACCGCATCCGGATAGACTTCCGAGGAATCGAGTTCAAAGCCGTGTTCGGCTTCGAGCTTGTCAGTGTCAGTCATTCGGGCAGGGCTCCGGGGAAATGTTCATAAGCGGCCTGTCAACAATCATTCAGGCAAACACAATATCACGTAACCTGTTGGCAAAATAAGGTATCAACAACCGTTCCCGCACCTCATCACCAACAACAAAACTCTCCCCACCACGCCCCTCAAGCGAAAAAAAGCACTTAACCAACGCACCATGGTCCGCCGGGCACACTACCCCAACCTCCAGCTGCTCCACCCACCGGGCAACACTGGTATCTTCCCCGCAAACGGCCAGCACCCCGGCACCAGACAGTGCATAACCAGACGATTTACTAGGGAAGGCGTACTTAGTAACTTCATCATCAATCGGCAGCAAAGCCCAGCGGTGTTGGTTCACCAACTCTGCTGCGTCGGTCGCTGGGATAATGCCCAGATAATCAACCTGACTATAAGCTTCAGCCAGCGCCTTCACATCTGGCACATGCACACCGCCACCGGCGAAGGTGAAGCGCAGTTTTCCGCCCTGTTGCAGGTAGTCTTGAATGGCGCTCATCAACAACGGTATTCGCTGCAAGCGGCCAGCGTTACCACAAAAAACGATATCTTTGGTACGCTGTGCCATGGGTACTGGCGTTACTTCAAAAGAGGGGTTATCCAGCAGATGAATGAGGCTTCGGGTGTCGTTGCGTTGCTGGATATACGCCTTCATATCCTCAGAGAGGGTAATAATCGCACCTGCATGGCGCAGGGTGTAATTGTCCACGGCTTTCAGCAACCGAAACACCAACCCATTCAGCTGCACCACAATGTTGGCGGCTTCCGGGTGAATGTCTTGCAGATGGTACACATACCTGGCGCCAAACAACCGGCAATACACAGCCACAATGAATGGCACCACCACAGGTGGGTTGGTGGCTACATACACATTGGCCGGTTTGGCACGCACCAGGCTGATGAACGTCCACAGCATAAAGAATATGGCTTCGGCGATGCGCTTGATCAGGCTACTGGCAGAAGTGGTATAAGCTTTACAGGCACGGATCTGAACCCCCTGACCTCGTCCTGCTGCGGTAAGCTCCTCTTTGAGGTCGCTTTCGGCCTGTGTGATAACACACACCTTACCCTCTGCCACCGCCGCTTCTGCTAACTGCAACAGGCCTTCGCCGATTGGGCTGTCATACTTAAAACTCCGATTAACAATCGCCAGAGCCGTTTTCTTACGCGCCATGGGTGGCATCCTTCCTTAATACTGCTTCCAAACTGTCTGCATTACATAATCACGATAACTATGAATAATGCGTACAACTTTATCCGCTACGTTCGGCATGCTGTAATCAGCCACCAACCGCAGGGTGCGTTCATCGCCGCAGCCCTGGGTTTCCAGAATGGCCAAGCCCTGTAATACACGTTCTTTGCTCAGGCCCACCATCATGGCGGCGGCTTCTTCCATGCCTTCGGGGCGTTCGTGGGCCTCACGGATATTCAGGGCCGGAAAGTTAAGAATGGAGGCTTCTTCGTTAATGGTGCCGCTGTCAGACAACACCGCCTTGGCGCTCAGCTGCAGCTTGTTGTAATCCTTGAAACCCAGCGGCTTCAGCAGGCGCACATTCTCATGGAACTGAACACCCATAGCATCTACTCGCTTCTGGGTTCTGGGGTGGGTAGAGACAATTACCGGGTAGTCATATTGCTCTGCCACCGCATTTAGGGTGTCGACCAGCGCCTGAAAGTTCTTGTCAGAATCCACGTTCTCTTCTCGGTGGGCGCTGACCACAAAGAACTGCCCTTCCGTAAGGCTAAGGCGCTCCAGAACATTGGAAGACTCAATGCCCTCGCGGAAGTGGTTCAGCACTTCAAACATCGGGCTGCCGGTTTTGATCACTCGGTCTGGCGGAAGGCCTTCACGCAACAGGTAATCGCGGGCGATGGTGCTATAGGTGAGGTTGATATCAGCGGTGTGATCGACAATGCGGCGGTTGATCTCTTCCGGCACCCGCATATCAAAGCAGCGATTACCGGCTTCCATATGAAAGGTGGGGATCTTGCGGCGCTTAGCGGGAATTACCGCCATGCAGCTGTTGGTATCGCCCAACACCAGCAGGGCTTTTGGCTGCACTTCGGCCAGAAGCCTATCGACGGCGATAATCACGTTACCGATGGTTTCTGCGCCACTGGCTCCGGCGGCATTCAAGAAATAATCCGGTTTGCGAATACCCAGATCCTCAAAAAAAATCTCATTTAGTTCGTAATCGTAATTCTGACCGGTGTGAACCAGAATATGGTCGCAATGTTGATCCAAAACCGGGATCACTCGCGAAAGCCGAATAATTTCAGGCCTTGTGCCCACAACAGTCATTACTTTCAGTTTTTGCATCATTGTTTCTCAACCTTTCAGGCTTTGGTGCCCACCGGGCAGGTAAACGTATCGGGGTGCTCACGGTCGAAAATCTCGTTGGCCCAAAGCATGCACACCAGCTCGCTTTCGCCTTCGTTGGTGATGTCGTGGGTCCAGCCCGGCACGGTTTCCACAATTTCCGCTTTATCGCCAGAGGTGCGCAGCTCATAGAACTCGCCCGTTAGCATGTGGCGGAAACGGAAACAGGCCTCACCTTTAATCACCAGGAATTTTTCAGTCTTGGAATGGTGATAATGGCCGCCACGGGTAATGCCGGGGTGGGCGGTAAAAAAGGAGAACTGGCCAGCATCTGGGGTTTTCAACATTTCCACAAACACACCACGCTCATCGCCATGCTGGGGCACGGTGTAGGTGAAGCTTTCCGGTGGCAGGTAACTCACGTAGGTGGAATACAATGCGCGTGCTAAGCCGGTGCCTACTGGCTCGGTAATCAGATTATCCCGGGTCGCTTTGAAGCGGTTAAGTTGGTCGACCAGTTCACCCACGGTGATGTGGTAAACCGGGGTTACATCGGCAAAGGGAGTGGGCGGCGCTACGCCTTCCAGCAGCGTCATAAAGCTGGCCACCACATCATCAACGTAAACCAGCTGAATAACGGCGGACGGATCGTTGATCTGCACCGGCAAATCCCGGGCGATGTTATGGCAAAAGGTCGCCACCGCTGAGTTGTAATTGGGCCGCGCCCATTTCCCGAAAACGTTGGGCAGGCGATAGATGTAAACCGGGCAATCTGTGGATTGGTTAAGCTCCAGCAAGGCGTCTTCTGCTGCACGCTTACTGGTTCCGTAGTCGTTATCCCGTTCCACCTGAATAGACGAGGTGTAAACTACAGGGATGTTACGACCCGTTTCTTTTAGCGCGTTACACAGCGCCTGAGTAAGGCCAGCATTGCCAGTCACGAATTCCGAAGGGTCTTGCGGGCGATTAATACCCGCCAAGTGAAACACCCAGTCCACGCCTTCCAGCAGGCCGGGCAAATCTGCCTCGGTGTGTTCACGAGTGAATGGCACAACCTCGACACCGCCCCGTTCACGCAAATGCATGTTCAGATTCTTGCCGATAAAACCGTTAGCACCGGTTACCAGTACCCGCATGGCTCACTCCTCCGTGTTGAGGTATTCACCCCGTTCCAGGGCACGAATGAAATCCAGCTTACGCAACAAGGTTTGCATACCGGCTATATCTAGGCGTTCGGTGTTGTGGGAGTTGTAATCCTCGGTGTGGGAAATTTTTTCCTCACCCTGTTCCACAAACTTGCCGTAGTTCAGATCCCGTAGATCCGGTGGTATTTGGTAATAGCCGCCCTTGTCCTGCGCGCAGGCCATTTCTTCGCGGCTCAATAACGCCTCAAACAGTTTCTCGCCGTGACGGGTACCGATCACGTTAATAGGGTGATTAGGCTTATCCATCAAATCGGTAAGTGACCGAGCCAGAGTTTCGATGGTGGCGGCAGGCGCTTTTTGCACAAACAGGTCACCATTGGAGCCATGTTCAAAGGCATAAAGCACTAGGTCCACCGCATCTGACAGGGTCATCATGAAGCGGGTCATGTTAGGGTCAGTGATAGTAATGGGCTGACCAGCACGGACCTGATCGACAAACAGCGGAATCACAGAACCACGAGAGGCCATGACGTTGCCATAACGGGTGCCGCAGATAACGGTCCTTTCTGGGTTCACATTACGGGACTTGGCCACCATTACCTTTTCCATCATCGCCTTGGAAATGCCCATGGCGTTGATGGGGTACACGGCCTTATCGGTACTCAAGCACACCACGCGTTTCACTTCGTTCTGAATGGCGGCTTCCAGCACATTTTCGGTGCCGAGAACGTTAGTTTTTACCGCTTCCATAGGGTGAAATTCGCAGGAAGGCACCTGCTTAAGCGCAGCAGCGTGAAAAATATAATCCACACCCCGGGTGGCATTCAGAATGCTTTGATAATCGCGCACATCGCCAATGTAGAACTTAAGCTTGGGATTGGCGTAGCGCTTGCGCATGTCATCCTGTTTTTTCTCGTCCCGACTGAAGATACGGATCTCTTCAATATCAGTATCTAAAAAGCGGTTGAGAACGGCATTGCCGAAGGAGCCGGTGCCGCCGGTAATCAACAGGGTCTTCTTCTTGAAGGGCATGTGGAGTAGTCCTTACTTCTTTTCGTAGGCGTATTTGAACAGGGCGATATTGGCGTCTATAGCGTCGCGTTGTGAGAATTTATTTTTGGCCCATGCAAGGACATTCTCGCGCATGTGAAGATGATCGTTGGCTGGCATAGAGGCCAATTCATCGAGCGCGGTGCTAAAGGCATGCGGGGTGTTAAGGGGAAGATCCCAACCGATACCCAGTGTTTGCAGGTTTCGCCAGGGAGTCGTGTCTGCAATTAAAATTGGTAGGCCCGCGCAAAGCGCCTCCGCAATAACGTGACCGTAGTTCTCACCCTTAGTGGGCATAAAAAATACATCGTACTCAGACATAGTTTTTACTACGATATCTGGTTTTAATTCACCTTTGTGTTCAACTTTAATGTGAGAAGGCAGTGTATTAATGATTTTCAAGCACTGCTGCCAATAATCATAATCTTCGACCGGCCCGTAAATATCATAGGTAAGTGGGTGATTAAGCTTCTGCAACATCTGCAGTGCTGCTAACAGGTTCTTCATTGGTGATATACGTGAAACAAAAACAGCCTTCAAAGGGCTTGAATCACGCAACTCTAGGCGCTCCGCAAACTCTTGCGCACCAATATCCTCAGCAACCTGAATGTCCACTCCCGAACCCAGAGCACGACGAATGTCTTCTGCTTCAAAATCACTAGACGCCTGAAACACCGTGCCCCGATGCAGCCCAAGCAACTTAAACACCGTAATGAAAACGCGTTTCTTAAAGGATTTAAGTGACAGCGCACCTTCCGAAAATTCCCCCCTTGGGCCTAGAACTACCTTTTTACGAAGTGCTTTAGCCAGCAGTAATGGGAAAAAGGAAAAACGAGGCGAGAAGAAACTGTTCAAATACACTACGTCGTAATCTTTAGCGCGCAACTGACGGGCGATCTGTGCGTAGCCGGTTTTGCCGGCTTGGGCGTAGAACACGGAGGCGTTGCCTACCGGATTCCAAGTGCCGCAGATTACCGAGGTGTAAGGTGAGGTATCGCCCAAATCTCTGTCGCTGGTGATAAGTTTAAAAGTTATTTCATCACCGGCCTGGTCGAACAGATTTTTGATGGTTTTTATGGGGCCACCGCCTTTGTAGCCGGGGAGGTAGTAGCCGGTAAACACTAAAACACTAATCATATAACTCTTCAAACCCCTTGACAGGACTTAGTTATTGAGGCTACCCATAAGGCTAGCATAGGCGCCTAAAGTAATAATCAAAGCTATGCGAAACCGTTCCCGAACAATAAAATATTGCGCACAAAACTAAAACTTTTAAATGAGAAATATAGAAGCATTAAAAGCACAAGCGGATGACGCAAACGATTTTCAGTCATCAATACCCATAGAGACAAAGTAATAGCCACCATATTTACTCTTTCTCCACCTAAAATAAGAACCAGAGGATAAAAAGGCAATAACACTACAAGCATTCTTTTCCAGTTTCTCGACGCTAATAAAGCAACAACCGTAAGCACCAGTAAATTTAAAATTACTAAAGGTGATCTATCTGCTGATGCATAAGCTAACGCTTTACTGGCTAAAGATGGAAAGAAAATTGCAAGAAAAAAAACAAAAATCACAGTAACCGAAAACAAAAAAAACAAAAACCTTCTACTAAAAAAACCTTTCTTTAAAAAAGCACGCACCTCTTCATAAAATTTACTCAAAAGTAGCGAAGGAGCAAAAACGAGAGATTGAAAGTGGGCAAGCGGCGCTGCAAAGAAAAACAACCTACTCATATTGCTGTTAAGCAAAACAGACATTAGCAAAAAAATATAGGCAAATTTAAGTCTTTCAGCCCCAGTCATAAGCACTATCAAATAATAGTTTGACAAAAAAAGTAGAATTACAACAAAGCCTGCTTTATATTTTCTCAAAAGAAGAATGACTTGCATAACAAGAATGGCGTTAAAAAAAGAAATATATTGGTCTTTTGGAAAACTAAAGCTAGAACCTAGCCATAATATAAAAATAGTAACCGGCTCACCTGCATCTACATATCCTCTAGCAAGCAGAAGAGCCTCTTTTAATGAAGCAGAATTTATGACTTCATAGAACGCTCTATAATGTACCTGATCCCCTGCAACATAATATTGAAGTAAGAACAAAGACCATATGTATGCAGCTGGAAATGCAAACACCCACAGAGCTAAGTTTAACTTATTAAAACGAACCATAAATAAAAACTCACTTAAAGCATTAAAAAACTTAACGCCTTAAAAAATAAGAAGGTTTTTAAAAGAAAATTAAATTCATCTTAATTTTTTCTTTTGTACTCATTGTAATTAAATCCCAAAAAATAAGATAGCGAACCAACCCCCCTCATTGTTCTGTCAACACCTGCCAACGCTCTTTGAAAACCAAAACATGGGAGATAAAAAAGAGCCTCGACTAAGCCTAAAGGTATTAATATAATGGCACGTAAAAACAACTTAAAACTTGAGGCACCTGTCATTAGCTTTTTCTCTATTAAACAATGCGTGAGCCCATACCTATATTGTCTTTGCAGCCTCCACCGAAGACTCTGTCGAAAACCGGACATATCTTCCTTAGCAATTGATTTATCACAATATCTTATAACAGCCCCTTTTTCTTTAGCTTGACGAAAAAAAAGAACATCAGTACCGCCAGTTAAGGGCATACTTTCATCAAACTTTAAGCTTTCTGCTAACCATGATTTAAATACAACATTGTCAGTTTCGCATCTATCACGAATACTTCCATCAGGTAAATTTCTTTTAAGCTCGACACGCTCATTATAGACTTGCATTACCTGGCCACTTACTACATCAACCCCTTCTCTATCAATTTCTTGAAGCATAATCTCAAGCCAATTGACCTTAACCTCCTCATCATCATCTATAAAGGCTATGAAATCAGCTTTATTTTCAAGGGCCTCGAACAAACATCGATTTCTTGCAAAAGGAATTCCCGGCTGAGCCTCCCAATAATAGTTTAAATCAATTAACTCTTTAAACTTATCACATACTTGTTGTGCTTTTGGTTTCGTATTATTATCAACTACTATCAAAAAAAACTCATACGTAGTCACAGACAAGCTGGCGTTTATTACTGAATCAATGCAACGAGCAAGCATTTCATTTCTATTGCAAGTTGCAACACATATTGCTATTTTTTTCACATTAACGTCTCTTTAAAATTAGTAGATAAACGCGTTTACGCATGAAGATTTAAATGAGCAAGTGCAATATATAGCTCATCAGGTAAACTATCGACATTTCCGTTGCTTGAGTAGCGCTATTTAAAAAATAATCCTAGAAATAAGTAGACTGGATATAAAGAAGTGATTTAATGGAGAACAAGCCAGTGTTCCTCGGAGAAGACGAGGCAACCTCTAAAGATTAAATTAACTTTATACTTGTACCATAATTCTGTGCCTTTCACCGCTTACTATGCCGTCTGATGGCAACCAGCAAGTGCCAAGTAAAAGTGGACGCCATTAGAGTTGATAGCAGCAGCATAAATGCCAGATGTTCTTTGTCTTGCCCCACCATTGCGTTAACCGGCAAAAAACCTATAGCAAACCCATTCAGCATATTGGTTAGCGATGCCCACCAGCAGCTTGTGGGTACTAACCATTGTTGCTTGTCATTCGCCAAAACCAAGGCAGTTACAAGGATTGTTAAAAGCAACCAGGCAGCAGGACGCAGATAATTTTGTCCGTGGTTGGAAATTTGAGCGTTTAACCAGAGTAAAATGCGCTCGCGGCGGTGCATGGGTTCGGCTTCCTGCTTCAGCTCTTTACGGTATGCCTGCAATTCGCGTGCAAAGTATTTATTGGCTTCAATATGATTACCCACAGCATCAAACGAATGTTTGATGATGCGGAAAGTTTCACGGTCAGTGCCTTGTATAGCTGTAGCTTTGAAGCGTGCGTCAAGAAAGTTGGGCTGCTCTTGCCGGTTAGTATTACGCAGGTCAAGCGGTTGATTGAAAACTGCGCCGCGGAAGTTGATAAAACTGTAAAAGGTTACGTAGTTTAAACGCACAGTCTTGGTAAAAAGTCCTTCACTACCAAAATAACAATTTTCAAAGCCTGTAAAGTCTCTAAAAATAGACTTTTTAATTAGAAAAATCTCAAACTGTGATTTATAAAAATCCGCCAACTGATTGAAATTCGTATCTTTAATAACAACCGATTGGCATTGGCAGTTGATTAATGCAAACTTTCTACTGAAGACTGTAGATGTCAGCTCAATCGACTGAAAATCCTTAACATTAGCCAGGCTGAATTTTTTATTGATAATGCAGTTTTTAAGTTTAATCTTTTTCAGCTGGGCTGGCTTTTCAACTGAAAAACTGAACAACCTTGTGTCTACTTCAGTATTTTTGATGTTGACACTATTCAGTTCACAGTTACTAAAAACAACACTATAGCCATTTACGGGAAATTGGCATAGCTCATTACCACTAATCGTAACCTTTTCAATAAACCTACAGACAGCGAACAAGGGTTTTTCATCTTCAGGTGCATCCCACTCTGCTACTAAATATTTCTGGTGAAAGGTACAACCAGTAAAGCGTGGCTGTAATAATTTCGCGTTGAAATCAGCACAATAAAAATGACAGCCAACAAAATGTATTTTAGGAACCAAAGAAAAAAGCCCTTGATAATCCCACACTCCTTCATTGTCACTTACAGGGAAGTGAATGTTCTTAACCTCAAATACTGTGGATTTTAGCTGATCTGCCAATTCATAGGCGTTGACCGCTCTCTTTTGCTCTTCATCGCGTTCGTCCATGAACATGCATTCGTAAACATTCTCCTTGATCGTATTAGAAAAATATTCTGTAAAAAGAGATTCAACAACTGCGGGCAAAATATTTAGTTGATCCGCTATGATTTTAATTAGGCAACCCCTAAACGCCTGATAAAACTCTTCACAAGCTGAGGAATCAGCCAGCCATTCGTGAGGATCAAGGGGTTTTGGGATGGTAAGCATTGGATTTTGATAGCTATTTATAGGAATTTATAGATTAAATATAAAGCAGTTAAGTACAGCATTCGCTAATCTAACTTGGTAAATATACAGCCATTTGAGTTCTTAATATAACTGACTTAAAAAAGGCTAAAACGTAACACGTAGAGCATTCAGAATGCTGGTTTTAACTTCACCGTTTTCGGCTACCAATACCGTAAGCCGGGCGTTCAGCTCTATCGTTAGGGTCTTCGCAGCAACGGAATTTTTGAGCGTGAACTTATTAACTTTCATACGATTGACCGACTATGTGGGCATGTGCATCTTTGCTTCGATTGATGCCCCAATGATAATGCTCAATATTCTTTAGAGACATTGCACGATTTCTCTATTAGTGGCTCCGAGCTGACTATAATCATCGGAACCCAAGAATCGATACACGGAACTATTGCTAGTGTTATTCGGCTAATTAGATAAATCATTATTGATTACACCAAATTAACTTTTTGCAACACTCCTCACTTTTTTCAGCGCCCTGCCAATTCTGCGCACAGTATTTGATGGGGCAGAATGATCAAGAAAAAGTAACATGCCCTGACCTTAACCCCCACCCTCCAACACCCCACAAACATATGCATAATCCTCGCGCAGCCAGGTGGCGTAATGTTCCAGCGATGGTGTGTATGTGTTCACAATGTTCATCCAGCGCGCTGCAGCAGCCCTGTCATTGCGCAGTTTCAGGTTGAAGTAGGCCAGGCCTATCAGCTGGTCTATCTGCTGACGGTGGTGTTTTATGCTTTCCATGTGTTTTGTGGCTTGGTCGAGCGCGTGCTGGGCAAGCCCTGAATATTGCTTACGCCAGCTTGGCTGTGCATTCGGTGGCAACTGGTCGTGATAGTCTAAAAGTTCATCACAGATGATTAACCAAGCCTCTATCACTTGCTGTGGTGTGCCTTGCTCGGCCAGCCATTCGGCTTTTTCACACAGGTGATTGAATAAACGCGTGAACGCTGCTTGCGTGGCGTCAGGGCCCTCGGCTAGTTCAATCTGTGCTTTATCGGCATCTGTTCGGTAACGATGCCATAGCATCAGTGGGCCGATCAATTTGGGCGACAAGGTGCTCAGGTAAGTTTCAATCGTCGCGTTGTGTGCCAGCAGTTGTTTAGCGGCACCTTGCATAAGCTTGGCCAGCCGTTCAGGCACGCTGCCGGCCTGGCTGAATACAGTTTCTATTTCCCGGCTCAGGTCATGGCGCAGTTCAACCAGGCCGGCCACACGGTCGCTTTCCGGTATGGCCGGTAACGGTTTTGCTAGCCTGCCCAGCAGGTGCTCGATTAACTCGGGGTAGTTGTCGGTTGTGCGCGGTATTCCATCATTGCGCACCATACGCAGCCGAGTGATATCCAATGCAAGCTGTTCGCGCGGTGTGCGTGTTTTTAAGCGCTCGAGCTGACGATCAAACTCTGCATAGATGTTGCGTATCCAGCCTGCATCACCGGCTTCACGCGCGGCGTGCAGGTGGTTGTTGAGCACTGCGATCACATGCGATAGCTCGGCGGTGTCACCTGCTGCCAGGGCTTCGCGCAGTACCTGTTTGGCTTCTTCTGGCTGGCCATCACGCACCAGCGCGATTGCCAGGTTGTGGTGGACAATATCGGTTAAGTCGGCTCGCGGCGCGTTGTTGAACGCCATTCGTGCGGCCTGCAGCTGCCGGAGCTGGGTATCCTTGCGCCCCAACAGGGCTTCAAGCCGTGCCAGATTATTATGTAAGAACACTCGTTCTGCAGGCGCCTTACAGCGATCCAGACCGGTTTCGAGTAGTGTCCGCGCCGGCAGAAAGTGCTCATTCAGTAACGCCAATTCAGCCTTGAGCAGCAAACAGCCGAGGTTTTCCGTGCATTCCTGGCCTGGGATAGCCGCCAGCCTGCGCTGTGCTTCGGCGGGGTTGTCGACATCAAGAAATAACTGCGCCCAAGCACATTGCAAACACAACCGCTCATCAGGTAACAAGTGCTGCGTGCCGCGCTCACTCAACGCCTCATGTGCGTTGATGAACTCCCCTTGCCAGCTATACGCCTGCGCCAACAAGGCGGCGCGCTTTACCTGATAATGCGCGCCTGCAAAACGCAGTTTTTTTTGCAAGCGGCTGATAGCGCGTTCAGGTTGTGCAGCATACAGGGCAGTTTTAGCCTCGTTAAGCCGTGCCCGTTCATGGGGCAGCAGCTTGAACCATACCAAACGTGCAAAACCAAGTGCGGCGATTATCAGCAATGCCAGAGTGACTGGCCCCTGCCCGGCTACCCCGCTACCACCCGCCAACATGAATGGCACGGTAACAATGGCGTAGCGCGGTACGGTGAGCCAGTGCAGTTTACTGGGTTGGATGAAGTCGATGAGGGATGACATGGTGTGATTGGCGCTCGCCCGCTACCCCACCACAAACTCGGCCAGCCGTTCGGTTTCCGCCATTGCGATCACTTCAGCGCCTGTTTCGGCCAACAGATCGATGGCACGTTCGTAGGCTTGAGTATGTGGCGTGCCCTGATCTACCGGCCCATCGACTGCAAATAGCATCTGTCTGGGTTGTTTGCCTCGGCGCGCTAGTTCCTTCATACGAAACTGCCACTGGCCGGCTTTTTCGACCATTTTGATGGTTTCAGGCTGGCGAAGATCCAGAGGCTTAATGGCTTTGCATACCTGCCTACCCAGCCGTGCTACAAACGGTAGTGCTACCTGGTATTCATTGTCGCCGAGCTTGGTCGCTTTGTACTGGTTTGCCAGGTCATATTGTTTTAAAAGCGTTCTGATTCTCTTTTCGAGCACGGTTTCGCGGTATTGCGGTGTTACAAAGCTGTGCTCGACGTAGTGTTCGTAAAGTTCGGCCAGGGTTTTGGTCAGGTCATCAGTTAGCACCACACCGGGTTCACTGAACCGGAACAGCGCTTCACGCGGACGGGTCAGTTCCTGGAACAGCCCTGCCGTCAGCGCCGTTTGGCTTGAGGCCAGTTGCTGGATGCGCGTCAGTTCGTTTTTCATCGCCTGGATAGCGGTCTTGTAAGTGCGGCTGTCGAGGTCCTTGAAAAAGTCGGTCAGCCGCTTGTAGCGTTTTTCCTGCAGCTGAAAGCCAAAATAGCCCGTATTACCAGCCGCCAGCACAATGCCGACGTTGGCAAATTCGCTTGTTTCGACATAGGGCATAAACCGCAGTATGGCGTACTGGCAGGCTATTCGTTTCATGGTGAATTCCAAAAATTGGTGTCAGCTACTCTGTTCAGTAACTGATGGGTCTGTTCTGTATCAAAGCCAACCGGAATAGTCATCTCATCATCAATGTACCACCACCCATCAGGTACACTTTGGATGATAGCATGCCAACTTCCCAGCGCTTGCAACATCATGTCGCGTAACATTGCCTGTGTTTCCGGGTCAGCTTGCAATAAACAGAATTGCTGGTGAAATACATGATGCGCAAGGAAAGCGGTTGCATCAAAACCGGTATCGAATGCCTGATTATGGTCAATAACGACCAGTTTCCGCTCAACCTCATCCCAGAACAGATTGGGATTACCGCCCTCGAACGATAGCGTTCGATCCTCATTGTGAATCCACCAATCGAATGCAGCGACCCGTTTCTGCAAGTTTTCGGGTATCTCGTTAATACGACTGTATGCCAGTTCAGTTACCCCGCACTCACGCGATCCAAAGGCTGGGCCTGAGCCCAAGTCTGACAAATCAAAACCACCTTGGAGCGCAAGCAATTCTTCAGGTACATCGACAATAACGAACGGGGCGATGGGGACATTCAGCAGTAATGCCAGTTTGCCCGCAATCCACTCGCAGAGCAGACTGCGGCAGCTGGCACCTTTACCCTTAACAAAGTAGATATTGTCATCATCGCCTCTACAGATATATGGGCGAGTCACCCCTTGATTAGCGCGGCGTATGACTTCAATAATCTCGACTCGTCTCATGAAGCACCCGATTTTTGCCGCAACGCTTTACCTTCTTGCGCCATAGTCGACCATCGCACCATGCCATTTTGATCTTTCCACGCTTTTGGGCGGTTCATCAGCTTATTGTAATAATCCTTATTACTGTAAAAGCACAGATGTGGACGCCCTTGGTGGTGTGACCGTGAGCGACGGACAATTAGCAGATAATCACCCATTCGTAACATCTCGATGGGCGCAATGATCAAATTACTTACGAGCGGATGCCCCTTGGCCGCTGCCAAATATTCCTGTGTAAAAAAGAAGTTGAAAAAATACATCGTCTCAACAAAGGCGTTGACATCCATATCTGCACTCGCCAAGTAGAACTCAACACGCACATACCCTGGGTCAGCGGTTGATACACTGTGGGCCTTCTTGGTTACCGGTTTGGCTTTGGAATCTTGGTTTTTGTAGCCACTTTCATACGCGAAAATAGGTACAGGTACTTGCGTACTGACTGGGAGGTGCAAACTGTCATCAAGTAAAGTGCGGTAGCATGATTTTGCTTTCAGATGCACCTTGGGCTTCATTTCACCCGCTTGCGCACCATGATAGGTCAATTCAATTGAGTCCAGCAGCCGCACCCGTTGTGGATCAGTTGGCTTGTCGGCCCATACCTGCGCATACTTGATTCCATAACCAATTATTTTGATCTGCGCATGATTTTCCTGCAGTACTTTCTGGCGTTCATGCTTTATCGAAAGTTTGAGCAGCTTGTTGCCGTGTATATTGGTCAGGTAGAAGGCTTTTTGATTTTCTTCAGTTGCCATTCGCAACATTCTGATGCGGCCTTCTACTGTGCTTGCGGGGGTAAAGTAGTCGTTTATTGTCAGCACATATTCCCCCAAGCCATCGGTTACTCCAGGTTTTGGTTAACGCCTTTGCTGATCCTACCCGCCCTACTTAACCCCAAACACCTCTGCCACGGCGGTTTTCAACTCGTCCGGCTTGCCAGTTTGAGGGATGCGGCCTTTAGTGCGGTGACTCAGTTTGGTTACCCGTTCGTAAACCTGCGGGTCTGTAGTGATAGCGGTCAAGCTGTTTGTTCAGTACCTCAGTGCAGCATTCTCTTCCAGCGTTGTCGAATAGGGCTTTTAACTCCATATTTGTTGATTCAAAGCTATTTGAATCAATTTGAGCCTTTTTTTAAGTCCATCATTTCCCCTAAGAGTTCAAGCCCATAATCATTATAATAGTTTGCCATATTTGCGGCAGGGGTAAATGTTAGCTCGCCAAATACAGGCACATCATCTTTATCATAAAAATCGACACGTACAAATGTAAATGGTTTTGCAAGGGCCTCTGCATGTCGTACCATTTCATCAAAGCAAGCAGGCTTTCCAATAGCTTTGGCACTTTCGTTTTCTTTGTGCCCAATATTGAGGCGATTCCATTCCAAGTCGAAGAAGTCTAGCTTTAAGCTATCTTCACGTTCTGAACAGACCAAAACCAGTTTTGCTACGCCATTGAAGCAGTATATTTTATAGTCGAGAGGCAGAAAACCTGCTTTGTTTTCAATATATTCTTCGACAATTATTTTTGGTTCAATCAGATCATAATGCGGCTCTAATACTTTTTCTCCAAATTTTTCACCAAGCCACTTATTAAGTTTTTTTGTAACTTCATTCCGACAAAGTTCATACTTGTTTTTCGTTACTATATTGTAGGCACAACCATGATTGCACTTCATGGCAAATTTTTCAGGCAGTTTATCCCATTCAACATCTGATGGCTTATCATAAACTGCGATTAATTTATTTAAAATTGAAGAGTCATAGTTTTCTTCTATGTATTGATAGACAGCATATTTATCGGCACATACTGCTTTTAGAGATTGATCTTCATTAAGCTTAAGCCACTGTAGCTTTTCGTTGAAATCTTTTGGATTTTTTAAGTTAATCCACTTCCCTGTTGTTTTGAAGTGGAGCAGTTTTGTTGCCAACACAGGTGATACCTTATTAAGCAACTGAAAAAACAGCCGAAATATTTGATGGTATGCTGACTTTAGTGGCTCGGGCAGAACTGTCTTAATATATTTTTTCATTAACTTTTCGCTTTAATCTCTAAGGCATGCCTTGCAGCATAGTAATACGCTTCATTACGCATAAAATGCAATTGCGTCAGCGGTTTTTTTACATGTTTTCTGCGGCCCAGAATAGTTGCCGCTATCTCTTTTAATGTGCCTCTTACAGTACCATCAAACGGTAACTTGCTGGCTGAGGTGATTAGGTTACACCTGACAATATTTTCATATGCACGTAGATTCATTTCATCATGTGCTGTTTCATAGCCTGAACCCAAAGCTTCACTCAGTTTTTTTAGATCCACTTCTTTATCAGCCAACCGTACTTTTTTGTTCTGGGTAATATGATGTACTGCTTCGAAACTGGGTGCTTTACCTTTAATCAATTCAAGCATTACAGCATATGAGTGGTTTTCATAGTTAACCGCGTAGCCATAATCGAAGTAGAAATTTCCCAAGCTATAAAAAATCAGTGATTCATTATGTTCTTCATATCCTTGTGGTACATGGGGGTGTGAGCCGATAACCACATCAGCACCCAAATCACAAAGATGCTTATAACGTACACGCCATTCCTTTTGAGGAATACTATAGTTTTCTAATCCCGCATGAGCACATACAATGACGAAGTCGCACTCCTTTTTCAGAGCGATAACTGCAGTGTCAATTTTAGGGTGGTTAATCCAAGCATAGCCTGCTTTTTCTTCACGCTGAAAATGATCTATCACGCCAAACTGCGCCTCACAGGCATTGACGATGCCAACGGTGATATCACCTATTTTCTTTATAAGTGGTGTATAAGCACTGTTCTCATCAACATCTGCACCTAAAGTCTCAATACTGGCTAAGTGTGCTGCATTCAATGTTGCAACAATCCCTTCTGTGCCGTAATCAAACATATGGTTGTTGGCTAATAACAGCAGGTCAAATCCTTGTTGCTTAAGTCCAGTGATTGTACTGGCTGGCTGTGCCAAGTGTGGGCCACTTTTCGGTTGAGGTGTTCCAAACCCAATGATGGGGGCTTCAAAATTACAGATTGAGTAGTCTGCAGACTTAACAATCGCTTCAAGATCGGGATCGCATACAATGCCATCTTTGTTTTGGTAGTTGACTACATCACCACATACAAAAAGCTTTGTCATTTAACCCCTCAACTTATCAAATTTTTTACACTTCTGTAACACGATCCCAATCAACACAACGTTCAGCAACGCACCAAGCACTGAATACGCTATTACTGCTGCCAAATCTGATTGATATATATAATAAGCAGCAGCCAATGCACCTAGTCGCAACACTATAGTGACAATGGTAAAAACCAGCTGAAAAGCTTGTGCGTCCACAACTGGAATAGCTTTTACAGATGGGTTATTAGCAAACATAAAGTACATCCAGAGTGCCAGCCAGCGTGCATATTCCCCTGCCATGGTCCATTCAGCACCAAATACAAAGGTAAACAGCCAGGGGCCAAATACCATAATCAAGCCAAAAGGCACAACGCCAACCGCTGCCAGTAGAAGAGTTGCCTTTCTCACCAGAGGATAGAGCGGCTCGCGGTTGTTGGCCGCTTCGCTTATGCGAGGGTAAAACACATCACCAACCGACTTGCCAATCAAGCCTGCCGGTATTCCCATTATGGTTCTACCCAGGGTGTAAAATCCGGCTGATGTGGGGCCAAAAAAAGCCGCCAACATCAATACAGGCAAGCCCTGAGAAGCTGCGTTAATCGTCACTTCTGGCGCACGAAACATGGGGAAATCCCGATACTTGTATGCCAGTGCCTTGATGCTGCCTGCTTTGTTTTCAGATATACCATCAGCATGCTGGCTAACCCGGCGCAAGCCTAGCCACAACAAGAGTGCATATACACCACTGGTAAGCGTTTGCAACACAATCAAAACGGCGGCTAGCGGATACCACACACCAACACCTGCCTTGGTGCTGTTGATTATCGCGGACTGTATGACTGCAACACGCGCTGTCACTTTGAATTGCTTGTGCCGTATCAGCCACTGTTCTAATACCTGATGCAGCGCTGCAAACAGCATGGCAAAAGGGATGAGCCATAAATACTGGCTGATGGTATCGGCACCGAGAAGCTGCGCTAGACTATCGCCCCAGGTCAGAGTCAACGCCAGCGCAATGGCAGACAGCCCAACAGCTAATAGCATGCTGAGCTTGGCAAGGCCTTTGGCTTCTGCATCCTCCTTTGGCAGCACAATGGCGATGGGGTACGTCAGTGCCGCCATTGGCGTTAATACTGCCATTATGGCCATGAACGTACCCAACAAGCCGAAGGCTTCTGGCCCATAAAGCCGAGTAATAATTGGCGCAAAGGCCATGGTGATTGCTTGGGCACCCGCCGTTCCGGTGGCGACTATAGCGACGTTACGCACAAACTTACTGCTAGCAAGGCGCTTAGCGTGGGTGATCACTGGTGGGAACCCGCTGTTATAAAGGCTTTTAAAGATAGCTTTGTCATTTTTTTAATAACAAAGCTAACACTAAGGTGATTGCCATTCTGCTTTTAACTCACTGGCAGGCCTGCGCTACTTACTTATACGAATATTACTTGTACGAATAGTTGTAATACCCATAGCCATAACTGGTGGCGGCCTTCTTCTCCATGGCGTTGAGGATGGTGCCTTTGGTGGTTACGCCGGCTGTTTCTAAGCGCCGCTGGGCTATTTGCAGTTCTTTAATCGGGTTTAGCTGGAAGCGCACCACCATTAGCGTAGTGCCGCACTGCTTGCCCACCACGGCAGCATCGGTAACTGCCAGAATGGGCGGGGTGTCAATCACTACCAGGTCAAAGCGTTGGCTGGCTTGTTCTAAAAATTCGCTAAAGCGCTGGTTAAGCAGTAGCTCTGAAGGGTTGGGCGGTGCGCTGCCCCGGGCAATGTAGCTTAGCCCTTGCTGGTTGCCCTGCCGAACTACTTCATCCAACGTGGCTTTGCCGGAAAGCAGCTCGGAAAGCCCGCCTTCGCTTTGTGCGCCAAAGGCGTGGTGAATGTGGCCTTTGCGCATGTCCGCATCTACCACCAGCACTTTTTGGCCTGCCTGGGCGCATACCGCAGCTAAGTTAATGGAAATAAAGCTTTTACCAATGCTGGGGCTGGGGCCGGTAATCACTAAGCGGTTATTGCCCGCTTCTAACATGGCGAAGTGCAGGCTGGTACGCAGCGAACGCAGGGCTTCAATAGAGGTATCTGCTGGGGCTAGGTCTGCCAATACGCCGCTGGAAATGTTGCTGCCGTGTTTGTCGCTGCGGTGTTTCACCCGTTTTATCAGCTTTTGCTGCTCTTCTGATAGCGGCACGGTGGCATAAACGGGCAAACCGATTTCTTCAATTTGCTCGGGGGATTCTACCCCGCGGCGCAACATGCCGCGCACTAGCACTAACCCCACTGCCAGCATGCCGCCCAGCAGTGTGGCCAGCACGACAATCAGCGGCTTTTTGGGGGCTACGGGGTGGCGTTGAACTACGGCGCTATCCAGAATACGCACGCTGCCTACGGTGCTGGCCCTTACAATGTTCATTTCTTGAATTTTATTAAGCAGCTGCACGTAAATGGCTTGGGTGACTTCTACATCCCGCGTCATTCTTAAAATTTGCTGCTGGGTTTCGGGCAAATCGCCTACGCGCTCATTCAGCCGCTGGCGTTCACGCTCTAGCTGCTGCTTTTTTTCCAGCAACGCGGCGTAGGTGGGGTGGCTTGGCGAAAAGCGCCGGGAAATATCCGTTTCGGCAAACTCCAGCTCGTTCAGCTGGTTTTCTAGATTTACCAGCCGTTCGAGTACCGATTGGGTTTCTAGGGAAAGGTCTACGCTGTCTTGCTGGGTGCGGTAGGTGTTTAGCGCATCTTCTGCTTCGCGTAGCTGTGCCTGCACCTCTGGGGTTTGTTCTTCTAGAAATTCCAGGCTTTGTTCGGCTTCAGCACTTTGGCGTTGCACGTTTTGGGTAAGGTATACCTGGCTGATGGCATTCAGGGCGCGCTGGGCGCGCTGGGGGTCGGGGTCGCTCAAGGCTAGGTCGAACAGGCCGCTGTCTCGGCCTTGCTGGCTTACGGTGAACGCGCCACGTAGTGAATTAATGGCCTCTAGCCGTGGGCGTTGCACCAGGGTGAACTCGGCCCCCGGTGCGGCCTGTATTTCAGCAATTCTTAGCTGCACCTGGCCACCTAGAAACGCGGCATTTTGGCCAATGTGGCCTTCGCCTAGGGGTTCTTCATCTAGGTAAAGGTGGTAATTATTGGCTTCGCCCGCTATTAGCGTAAAGGCTTGGCCTTGCAGGGGCGGTTCTACTTGCAGTTCGCCCACATTCAGCGCTTCACCCGCCCATACGCTGCTGTTAAACGATCCGTTTGAAAAATCAGGGCGCTCTACCCCGCGGCGTACCAAAAACTCCCCCACTACGGGCAGGCGCTTGGGGGTCACAATAATGTCTAGCCGTTCTTGGTCTACCGCACGCCCTAGCACTAACCGCGAACGCAAAATACCCAGTTCGGCTTCGGCTTTGGTTTCTTCGCCGAACATGGCGCGCACATCTTCCAGCGGGTTGCCGCCGGCTTTGCTTTCTACTTGCACTAGCGCATCGGCACGAAAAACCGGCGTGGCGAGCAGGGCGTATATTACCCCGGCGATACTGAACAGCGCGGTTATCGCAATAATTAGCCACTTGTGATCAAGCAGTAGGCCGAACAGGCGGCCTAGGTCGATTTCATCATCGGCAGATTGGGGCGGCTGAGAAGGTTGATCAGACATTGACATTGGCTCTGCTACTAGATGATTAGGGAAAACGGAATTAGAGGGAGCGCTTGCTTACAGCTTGGTGGCCCAGGTAGTGGCGGCTTGTTTGATGAGCGTGTGCACGTGCTCAAAAGCTTCTTGGCTTTTGCGGTAGGGGTCGGGTATATCGCGGCCTTGGCCGTTTTCCAACCAGCGGCCTAGCCGCAGGGTTTTGCCCAGTGCGGTTGGGTCCATTTCCCCTACTGCCCGGCGTTGGCTGTCGCTCATCACTAGCACTAGGTCGGCTTTTTGCAATAGCTCCGGCGTTAGCTGGCGGGCTTGGTGGCCGCTTACGTTGATGCCTTCGGCTTCGGCCAGCTGTTTGGCGGTGGGGTCTACCCCTTCGCCTACCCGGGCGCTTAAGCCTGCCGAGCTGATCTCGCGTTCTGGCAAGGCGGCTTTCAGCAGGGCTTCTGCCACGGGGCTGCGGCATATATTACCAATGCATACCACCAAAATGCGCTGAAACATGGGCACACCCTCCTGGTGTTAGCGGTTCTGCTAAGCATGTTGGTTACAGGTCGCGTGAGTCTGACACGCTTTCAGCCGCCACGCCGGGTAACTGCACCGAAGGCAGCAGCGAGCTAACCACACGGTTCCAGCGGGCCAGCGGTGCGGTGGTTACGTAAACCACATCGTGCGGTTGTAGCGGGAACTGGCTGCCCAGGCTAAACGCAATCGCGTTGCTAACATCTAGCTGATACACCGTGGCCAAGGCGTTTGTGGGTTCTTGATTGGGGCGCACAACAAAAATGCCGGTGGCTTCAGCAGAATTTTCATTAATGCCGCCGGCGCGGGCAATGGCATCGGTTAGGGTAATGCGTTCGTTACCCACCAGCAGGTTGCCTGGCCTAATCACCTGCCCCATGATCGCCACGCCTTGGTTGCTGGCACTGGGCACGTGCACCATGTCGCCATCTTGCAATAACAGGTTTTGGCGTTGGTCGCCTTCGCGCATTAGCGCAAACAGCGATAAATGCTGCTCTTCACCGTCTCGGGTGAGAATGATGTTATGCCAGTTGGCGTTTTCTTGGGCGCCGCCTACTTGGCTAATGGCGTCTCTCAGCGTTAATGGAACGTTGGTTACCGGCAGGGTACCGGGGTTTTCTACTGAGCCGCTAACGTATACCTTTTGCGAGCGAAAGGCCGCCACGCTGACATCTACCTGGGGTTCGGCAATAAATGCCACCAACCGGCGCGCCAGCATACTGCGCACTTCTTCTAACGTCATGCCGCCCACTTCTACCCGCCCTATAAAGGGGTAGAAGATAGTGCCGTTGGTATCTACTTGGTTGCCCGCTTCGGCAGGGCTGCGTTCCCCCCCGGCGGGAATGGTCAGTTCAGGGTGGTCGTACACCGTTACGCTGAGCACATCGCCGGGGCCAATGCGGTATTGGTAGGTTTCAAGCGCTGCGCGCAGTTCGTTGCTCATCGGCTGGGCGCCGGAAACCGTTTGACGGTAAGTGGCTACTAGCCCGGGCGTGATGGGTTCAATATCTACCAGGTCATCAATGGGTGCTGCGCGGGTGTTGGATTCGATATGCCCGCCAGGGGCAAGGGCACAGCCACTAAGCAGGCTAGCCGCTACTAAAACAAGCAGGAGAGGTCGTGGGGATTGCATGCAGTTCAAGGCCTTGGGTTTAATTCAGGCACGCTACCGCCCCGAGATACTATGGCGCATTCTCGAGGCCTGGAGGTGCTTGGCACACGCTGCACTAGCGCGTCACCGTTAAGCGAACGGCTGCTATCCAATGAGTTCAAGCATCATGGATTCAAGCTTCGCGCTTATACCTAACGGTTATGCACAGCCGTATTAATGCAAACACACGGGTAGCCAGTGTTATAAGCGTGTTTTTATTAAAAAATTAAGTATCTAAGCTGAAAAAGCTCATGCGCCAATTGGTTAACTGTTCGCACGGTATTTAAGCTTTTATTTGGGGCCGCATAGTACACAGGCATGAAAGAGTGCGCTAGAGGGATTGATTCAAGGTCGTAAAATTCGCCAGTTTTTTACGGTTTTTGTAAGAGATATCTTACAAAACGGTGTTTTTTAGCGTTAGCATTCACCTCCAAAAATTAATTAGTACAGAGGGTATAGTCAGCCTTTATTACACGAGCTACCATGCTACCGTATTAGGGGTACATGACGTTTTTCATGTTCTGTTGAGCTAGCTGTTTTTCTCAACACCCGTTGTCTCAGCATCGGCTATCTCAGTACCCTGCTGTCTCAACACCCCGCTATCTCAACACCTCACTTTGCAAAGGTAATTGTTATGATGATTAAAAAACGTTTCGCACTGCTCGCTATTGCTAGCATGCTGGCTTCACCGCTGGCGATTGCCCAAACAGAATCCGGCGCGGGAGCGGGTACTGGCGGTGGCTCAACCGCTGGCTCTACTGCTGGTACTGGCGCAGCGGGCGGTGGTGCTGGTTCAGGCGCGGCGGCAGGCGGTGCAGCAGCCGGTGGCGCAGGCGCGGCTTCTGGCGGCCTTGCAGGGCTTGCGGCGGCTACGGGTCTTTCTACTACGGCATTAGTAGGTGTGGGTATTGCCGCGACAGTAGCGGTTGGCGCTGGCGTTGCAGCCGCAACCGACAGCAGCAGCACCGGCACAACCGGCACCAACTGATTGGGTTTTCTGCATGACGCTAGTCAAAAAGTTGCAGAGTAGTAGCGAGAAGACAAGTAGCAAGAAGATAAATAGTAAGAAGAGCATGAGCAAAAAGAGCCGCCAGCAGGCGGCTTTTTTACGTTTCTCTTTTTTAATTTCTTCTTTACGCATGCCTAGAGTAGCGACGCTAAGGGCCGTTAGCGTGGTGGTGGGTGCGGGGCTGCTTAACGGCTGCGCCAGCGGGGGAAATTCACCGCTTGATGAGGCGTTAACCGCTTTGTTGCCGGATAAGGCGGCGGCTAACGCGCAGGCTTCTGAAATCTCGTTTGCTTCTTTGATGGTGAATACCAGCGACCGCCAGGGCTTGTTGGTGCTGGGCGCTATGGGCGGGCCGGCCACGTTCTGGCCTACCGGCAACAACAGCATGATCAGCCTTTACCATGGCGGCTTACAGGCCACGGCGGGCCTGCCTGAAGATTTATTAACCACCCGCTATTTCCCCCTAGACGCAACAGAAGCCGCAGATTACGTGCCTTGGCAACAAGCCACTCCCGTTGAATATCGTCTGGAACGCCTTTGGGAAGATAATGAAGGCCTAACACGGGCGCTAGGCGCTACGGCGCGGCTAACCTGCGAGGCGCCTACGGTAGTGGCATACCCCTTGGGCGAACAGCGGGTAGAACGCTGTGTTTCGCACCGCCAATGGGATGATGGCAGCAACACCCGCGCTACCCTATGGCGCGATGCCCACAGCAAGCGCCTATGGGCGGTGGATGAAGTTCCTTGGCCTGAAGGGCCCCGCATTCAATGGGAGGTTGCTCGGCCATGGTGGTAAAACGCGTTTTTAAGCGGTTTTTAAAACAGATAGCTAAACAGATCGTTAAACAGGCAGCCAAACGGCTTACATGGCAAAAAACGTGGCGAAATGTTGCCGTTGTTGCGGCGGCGTTCGCTTTTTATGCGCCTTTAACGGTAAACGCGCAGCCTGGCGCCCCCAGCCTGGTTGAAGGGTGGCAGTTAACCCTTGAACAACACACCGCTTCCATACCTTGGAGCCATGCCTTCGCTTTGCGCCAAGATGAAACCGCGCACCTGCCCGAAAAACATCGTCGGCTTATTCACGAACTGGAAACCTTGCGTATTAGCGCTCGGGTTGCTAACCAACCTGAACTGGCTGCTGGCTTGGCGCATTGGAAGAACGCGATAAGCGGGTTTTCTGCCCAGCACGCTAGAACACCTGGGCGCTTTGACCTGCCATGGCTGGGCGCCCACCTGCGCCAGGTGCCGCCGCTTTCAGCCATTGCTGTTTGGGGCTTTTGCCAGGTGCCCGATTGGGTGGAAGTGTGGAGCCTAGATGGCGTGCAGCGCGTACCCTGGCACGCTGAGCTTTACTTGGCAGAGCTAACCCGTGGGCTTTCAAAAGCGGCCAGCCAGGCTGACCACGCCGCGCTGATTATGCCCAGCGGCAACGTGCTGCGCCGTGGCGTGGCTAGCTGGAACCGCGAGAAAACGCCGCTGGCCCCAGGCAGCCGGGTGTTTTTTGAACTGCCCCACCACCAGGGCCTGCGTAGTGCGCTACCACGTGCGCTGCCGCTTCCCGATATTGACACTGAGCGAACGCTGGTTAACCAGTTATTACCGACCTTGCTTTCTACCCGCCTGCCCGGAGACGAATGCCCCCTATGGCAAGCCAACTAATGTGCATGTTTAACGCATCCAAGCTCAAAGCACTTACGTTTCAAACGCCCAAGACCTTGCTGCCGGTGTTTACGCTGGTGATTTGCCTGCCTGCCGTGGCGCAGATTCAGCCGTTGGGTACCGGGCAAAGCGATTTTGGTGGCGTGGGGTTAATGCAAACACCTACCGCACGCATGTTGCCTACCGGCAGCATGGCGGTTAGCTGGAGCCGTACTTCCCCTTACCGCCGTTACAACGTTTTTTTTCAGCCCACCGACTGGCTAGAAGGGGGCTTTCGTTACGTTGAAGTTGAAAACCGCTTATACGGGGAAGATATCGCCGGCGATCGTCCTCTACTGGACAAGGGCTTTGATGCCAAGCTGCGTTTGCTGGAAGAAACCCGCTATTGGCCGCAGTTGGCGGTTGGTTTTCGTGATTTTGGCGGCACCACCCTGTTTGGCGCCGAATATTTAGTGGCCAATAAGCGCTGGGGCAATTTTGATGTAAGCCTGGGGCTTGGCTGGGGCTATTTGGGCACTGCCGCTGATGTGGATTCCCCGTTGGGCTGGCTTGCCGACCGCTTTGATGAGCGCCCTGCGCGTGCCGGCGGGGATTTTGGCGGCGAGTTCGCCGTTGACCAGCTGTTTAGCGGCCCCGTGGCGCTGTTTGGCGGCATTGAGTACCAAACGCCCTGGAACCCGCTGGTACTGCAGCTTGAATATGAGGGCAACGATTACAGCAACGAGCCACAGAACAACCAGCAGGAACAAGACTCGCGCTTCAACCTGGGGGCGCGCTTTGCCTTAACCGATAACCTTTCTTTGCAGGGCGGCTGGCAGCGTGGCAATACCGCCATGGGCGGGATCAGTTACACCATCGATTTGGCCGGGCTGCGCCAGGTAAAGAACGACCCTGCCCCGCTACCGCTTGATACGCCTTCCTACGAAAATTGGCAGCAGGCAAGCCAGGCGATGAACCAAAATGCTGGCGTGCGGGTTAACCGCATTACCCGCCGGGGTAACGACCTGCGCGTAGAAGCTGAACCGGTACGTTTCCGCTCGCTTCCCCAAAGTGAAGGCCGCGCCGCGCGCATTTTGAATGCCCAATTAGGTGAGGATATAGCGGGTGAAGAGATCGCGGGTGAAAACATCGATACTTTCCGCTTTCAATGGCAGGAACGGGGGTTGCCGCTACGCGAAAGCGTGCATGACCGGGCTGCCTTTGTAGATGCCGCCCAATCAGCTGAAAATGAGTATCGCCACCGCTACGGCATTTATGCCCATGCCAACCTGAACACCACCGCCGATGAGGTGCTTTATGAAGCGGACCATCAACGCTTTACCTGGGGCATAGGGCCACGCATCAACCAGAACTTTGGTGGCCCAGATGGCTACTTGTACCGCCTGTTGGTGGTGGCCGACGCTGAGTATCACCTTACGCCCAATAGCTGGTTTTCCGGCGAGGCTGCCTGGACAGCGTTAGACAACCTTGATAACTATGAATACATTGCCGATTCCAACCTACCCCGTGTGCGTACCTATATCGGCGACTATCTTAGAGAGTCTTCCCTGGGCATTGAGCATTTGCAGTACACGCACACCCGCAAGCTGAGTGACAATGTTTTTGCCATGGGGTATGGCGGCTTACTGGAAATGATGTATGCGGGTGCCGGGGGCGAGGTGCTTTACCGGCCTTTCGATAGCTCATACGCCTTTGGCGCTGACCTGAACTGGGTGCAGCAACGCGAGTTTGAGCAAGGCTTTGGGCTGCGTGATTACACCACTTGGACAGGCCATCTTAGCGCTTATATCGACACCGGTATTGAAGATGTATTAGCCAAGGTAAGCGTGGGGCGTTACCTGGCGGGGGACGTGGGCGGCACGCTGGATTTCTCGCGGGAGTTTGATTCTGGTGTGCGCCTGGGCGCTTGGGGCACCTGGACCGATGCAGGCGATGACTTTGGTGAAGGCGGCTTTGATAAAGGGCTTTACTTGTCGATTCCTTTTGATGCTTTCTTTACACGTTCAAGCCGCGAGCGGGCCAATATTGCCTGGCAACCGCTTACCCGCGATGGGGGTGCTCGCCTGGAACGACGCTACAACCTGTATGACATGACGCTTGAGCGTGACCTGGGCCGTTACTGGGATGAATATAGTAAAAGCTGGGATTGAAAAATGTCGGGGCGCGGTCGTGTGGTGTACAACAAGCCCCTCGAACTCATGCTCGACATCGCTCAGAAAGACTTGGCCTTTGCGGGTGACTGCAAGGCAGTTATACAAGACCCTCAATAATCATCCCCCGAAGGAGCGAATCGTTCTGGCTAAGAGCTTCCCGAGCGCATCGGGCCTTAACAAACAACTGACGCAGTGGAAGAAAGTGTCGGAACTTACGATCCTTTTGTGGGCTCAAGCGTGAGTTGACGAAAATCGGCCATCCTTCAGAGTAATCTTAGCAAAATCCCGCGTAAACCCTCGCCCGGTTGAGGGCAATCGCACGTCGTGATCCATTCTCAATTGATTTATACAGAATGATTCGATATAGCGAGGGCATTTGGCCAGAGGATGCTATGCCCCAGACTGCCGTGCCTATCCTGGACATCTTCGCCAGCGTTACCGATCCGCGTCATCCCAGCAAGGTGCAGCACCTCTGGCTCCGCCAATACCTCAGCTTGCCCAATGGGGTTCCGTCGCATGACACCTTTGCCCGACTCTTCGATCTGATGGCCCCCACGAGTTTGAAGCGGCATTTCGCCACTGGATAGAAGGCGTCCTGCCCAACGTGCCACCACAGGTCGTCGCGCTGGATGGCAAAACCAGCCGACTGTCAGCCAAATCAAACAAGAAGACCACCATTCCGGATCTGCTAGCCACACTGGCGCTGGAAGGCTGCATTGATGCCATGGGCACCCAGCCTTCGATTGCCCAGGCGATTCGCGACCGTTGCGCCGCACCGGCAACGCAGACGCCGCATCAGGTCAAGGAGGAAGTCAGCAAGGAGCATGGCCGCCTGGAGACACGACGCTGCTACGTGTTCGACGCGCTGGGCTGCTTGCTGAAGCCCACTCGCTGGCCGGATCTACGCTGCTTCGCCGTCATCGAGTCGACGTGTGAAAGCCAAGGCAAGAGGGAACAGGAGCGCCGTTATTACATCAGCAGTCTGGCGCCCAATGCCGACCGACCTGCTGGCCCAGGTGGTGCTGTAATCCCCCCGAAAAACCAGGGTGCTCAAAAGTAGAATTTTCCGTAAGCTAAACGCAGGGAGATTCTGCATGAAAAAATCACGTTTTTCTGACAGCCAGATCCTGTCGATCCTCAAGCAAGCCGAAGGCGGTACACCTGTCCCAGAGCTATGCCGTGAACATGGCATGAGCAATGCGACCTTCTACAAGTGGCGAGCTAAATTCGGCGGCATGGATGCGTCCATGATGGCCCGGCTGAAAGAGCTAGAGGATGAAAACCGGCGGCTCAAGAAGATGTACGCTGAGGAACGATTGAAAGCGGACATCCTCAAGGAAGCCATCGAAAAAAAGTGGTGAAGCCGTCTCGACGCCTTGAGATGGCGCAGAAAGCCGTCAATGAGAAGCGCATCAGTATTCGACTGGCTTGCTGGATGTTCAGCATCAGCGAGACCTGCTATCGCTACCGGGCCAAACTCAGCAGCGAGAATGCCGAGATCGCCGACTGGCTGATCCGGTTGACCCATCACCAGCGAAATTGGGGCTTTGGCCTGTGCTTTTTGCACCTGAGAAACGTCAAAGGGTTTGGCTGGAATCACAAACGCGTTTACCGAATTTATCGGGAGCTAGAACTGAACCTGCGTATCAAGCCTCGTAAGCGGCTGGTCCGTGAAAAGCCCGAGCCGCTGGTAGTGCCCACGGCCATCAACGTCAGTTGGTCGATGGATTTCATGCACGACCAGCTAGACGATGGGCGTAGCTACCGGCTATTCAATGTGATCGATGATTACAATCGGGAAGGCCTGGGCATTGAGGTGGATCTGTCTCTGCCCTCAGAGCGGGTAATGCGAGCCCTCGATCAGATCATTGAGTGGCTGGCTCCAACCTGCTTATTCAGCAAGTACTACGGCCCGGAATACATCAGCGCCACCCTGGGCCAACAAGCACGAGATCAAACTGGTCTTTATCCAGCCCGGCAATCCACAGCAGAACGCTTATATCGAGCGTTACAACCGCACCGTACGTTATGACTGGCTGGGCTCACTACCTGTTCAGTTTCATAGAGGAAGTGCAGGAATATGCAACGCGATGGTTATGGACCTACAATCACGAACGACCGAACATGGCGCTTGGGGGGATAACCTCACAACAGAAACTAGCCGCTGCGGCCTGAGCTCTACTTTTGAAGCCCGCTAAAAATGGGGGATTACCATTAAGCCTGATAAGTTCTCCACCACAAGTACAGGCCATAGTCACTCCATGGCGTGTACTTGGTCAGTCTCACCTGAGGCCAATCGCTGGGCAAATATGATACACTCATAGCATTCAACAATGGTGTAAAAACACGGCTAGTGCTAGCTAGGAAAATATTATCTGTGGCCTAGCGGTCTTAATGAAAGGCACTACTGTTTCGAGCTTTATCTTAAGCACAAAGCTCGTCCTAAATATCGAAGAGGAGCATATACATGCTATCGCCTGATGGTTTGGCTATTCTACTCCCTCTCGGCATTCTTTTTGCCGCTCTTCTTATGTTTGGGGGCGGCCTTGTTTGGGCCAGATACCGCGATCGACAAAATAAAAGGCAAGATCGACAAACGTTGGTTCAAGATATATTGATCCAGATCGAGCCCTGGGCAGGCTCCCGGGCAGCCGCCTGGGCGTGGTATCAAACATACCCCATTGCTGCCCTCGGGGGACTAACAGCCGAGCAACTGATTGCTCGGGGAAAAGCTGACGAGGTCACGGCTTATATCGCTCACATTCGTCAAGGCGGATATGCCTAACCAGGCTATCGCTCATTGTTGCAGCCATATGCTGTTTTTTTAAGCTTCAGAAGACAACCACCTTTCCGCATTGAGTGCTGTGACAACTGATTTAAAAGCACTAATGCACCCGCTCCCATTACCGGCAATGTGTACAAACGCTTCTACTCCGCTCAAGAGTTTTACTGATAAGCTGCATGCGACGTTGTGGCTCGTATGGGTGATTACCCAGGCTGTCAGTTTGTTCCTCCGATACCTTTCCTTTTTTCCTGCTGCCACCCTTGACCTGTAACTGCATGCATTATCAATGTAGCTAAATAGGCGGTGTCCCAGGGTTTCAGTCATCCAGCTATGCTCGTGAGCTCATCGCCGAAGCATGCTGGATTCCGCCATTGGAAATGCTGATAACTTGAAGCACTAGCCCCCTAGCCATTCTACCGATCTTGTCGGGTAGAAGCGGTTTATATAAAAATAATTCAAAATTGGCTACATTTTTATTTAAACAACGCTAATAAATATCATTCAAATTTCTACATATTTAACATGATCACTAAGGCGGCCCTTCTCACTTTAAAGCTTTCCATGATTTTTGAGTCCAGGGGTTACGGTTATAAGAAAACGTGATAAAAGGGTGGATTAAATACACTTCATAGTCAGTCGACTATCTTGCAGGCAAGGCTTACCCTAAATGTCAAACAGGTATTTTAATGCTAAATGATCGAGGATCAAGAAGGGTTTCACTATCTCATATTAAAATCAGCCATCATTTATCTGCCCCTGTGCTTCGCGTATTTCTAGCTCGTTCATCGCTCTTACGGGATGTGCAATGCATGTCTCAAGAGGCCATAAAAATCTATATACTTCAGCACCCTCCGGTCGTTTATGAAAATAAAAAGGGTAAGGACGGCACTCCTCTCGTATGCATTGCCAACCTGTTCCCTTTATATCTTGCCCAACGCTGCCTCTCTGGAAGTGAAAAAATTCGAGTCACTTTAGTTGAAGCACCGCTCAGTAAGAATACAGAGGCCTTAGCACTTTCTTTAGCACTTTCCGCAGAAACGTGCCATGCGCTTTCTCCAAAAGATCTCTCTCCCTACATCATGTCGTTATGGGAATGCTTAGCCTCTTCTGACCCCCAAGCGTTAATAAGCCTGTCTGAAAATTTTAACAGTAAGGCTTCTTTCTGTGAGGCCCTTAACATCAATCGACGGGTCGTTTAAGGACTTTAAATTTATGGAAGGTAATGCACAACTCACCGCTCTTCTTGAGGATGTCCTTCAACCCCGCGATGGCTACTTTGCTATCGAGACGATTCAGCCTGTACTGGTACACACTATTGAAAAATTGGCCAGCATTGAAGACGACGCATGGGAATCACCGGCACTTTCGGGACTAGCAGAAGCCATAACGAGTGAACAGTTAGTACTGAAGTCATTGCCGAACCAGAAAGAGAAAGGCATCCACGGCACTCACCCCATCCATGGCGCTTTATATAAACTGGCTAAAACGCAAAGCGATATAGCAGGGCTTAATGATCGTCTGCATTTACTGGCGCACATCATCAATGCGGCACTTCACTGGCGCAACGACATACAAGACCTTGAAGCCAACCAAGGTTTTACTGAGCAGCGTAAAAAACGCCTCACGCAGACGACTTACCTCAAAAACCTAGAGGCTGCTTGCAAAGTCGCAAGGCGTATTGATGCTGAGTGGCTGGAATTACTGACCCCTTTCGATCGGCCGACAGAGCAACTGCTTAAATGGTGTGATAGGTACCAAGCAGACGGAGAAAAAAAACAGCAAGAAAGCTATATCAAGGAGTTAGGACGTTTCCTTGCCTATGCGCTTAATAGCCGTCAACCACGCCAAGGCTATCAGGAAACAGGCTCTGATGAATCGACACAACGCAAGCGTCGCTTCGATGAGGATCCTGATGAAAGCTGGAACGAGACAGCCATTTCAGCTATCACCCTACCACCCGATATAGACGAAAAAACGAAAGACACACTGCGTACCTCCGGGTTATCTATCGTGGAAGAAAGTCCGGCCGCTGAGCTGACCCATAATGACGCCCCTATCAAAGCGGCGGAGGGTGATAGCTCTTTACAGGCCGTATTTCGCGCACGCAGCCAGCAAATATTTCAAGATAAAGCCGCTCAACTGCTACCAGGGCGCTGGGAGCAGTTAAGTGCATTTGACCTTCATCAGTTAATGCAGGAATTGGAGCAAAAGAACCCCCCTCTACGTCAATGGCTTAAGTGTATGGTCGGGCTGCTATTAATGACAGGTCGTAGCCTAGACAGTGTGCTGGACACACAGGTAATCAAACACGTTGAGTGGATCCCAAAGGTCATTACAGACCAGGCAATTTATGTTCTACCCAGTGAGGTAGCGTATTGGGTATCAGGGATTTATCGACCAGAAAATAGTCGCCAGTTGACAGGAGATTGGCCCGCTCACATGCGCATCACACAAAATCGTCTAGCGCTGCCCGCCCCGCCAATGTGTTGGCGACTCATGAAACTAAAAATACACCACATTGCTTCAACAGTTAATAAACGCTCTGTGCCACTGTTTCCAAAAAACTATCGGGAAGAGCTGAAAAATGAGTTGAAAGCACTGCTCTCTGACACTAACCGTAACACTGGGTCGCGGTTAACCGCCCATCGCTTGGGTACCCACCTTTTTAATACGCTCAACCGGGGTGATGCAGATTTAACGGCGGCGTGTTTCATAACAGCGCGAGTGCCCTCATTCGGCCAGCAAGCATCGCTTTATTACTATGCACCGCACATGAAACGCCTTGAACAGCAATATACCCGAGCCATGGAGGCCATCGCACAGCAATGTTCTACTCATCCGTCATCAGAAGCTGAGCCTTGCCATGCTATCGCATGCGCTACTTCTCACTCTGAAGCAGCCAACTATGTGGGGTCTAACCTAGTACCCAAAACAGCATACGTAACCGGCCTTGTCGCAAACATGCAACAGAAGATTAAGGTAGCTAAAAAAGGGGCGAGGCCGGCCGCACTGTTTAGCATGCATAATGCATATGTGGCCTATACCGTGGCTATGCTGATGTTCTCGACCGGTTATCGAAGCGTTCGTGATCCACTGCCAAGCTGGAACAATATTTCGCTATCGCGGCGCATGATCGTCATTGCGGACAAAACCGATGATCAACAAAGCCATGCGCGTTTTTTGCCGCTGACGCGCCTTATGGTTGAGCAACTACAGCACTATCAACGCCATCGCCAAGGTCTACTTGGGCGCTTAACGTTTTTTCTAGAACACCAGTGGGAAACGCCGTTCATGTTCTTGGATTACTACGGCAATCCAAAAGAAGTCACCCCGACTCGGCTACATGACCAGTTGCGGTGGATCGACTCCCCGCCTTTAAATATCAACCGGCATTATTTGCATACGCGGTTAAAAGAGAGTGACTTATCGTCGGAGGTTGTCGATGCCTTTATGGGTCATTGGGACTCAGGCCAAGAGCCTTGGTCCAGCTACTCGACATTTTGCCCACGTGAATATCAGCACCTTATCGCTTCAGTTATAGAGCCCCTGATGGTGCAACAAGGCTGGAAGGCATTGAAAGGAGCGGCGCTGTGAGTGACAAGACACTCTGGTCAGGATGGCGACTGCCTCGCCCCCAAAAAATGGCAACCGACGGCCAAGAAGAGCGCCGCTATCAACGTGATCGTGAACGCTATCAATTCCTGATGGGCATTCTCGAAACCTTGGAGCAAAAGGTGCCCGGTACCAGGGAAGGCAAACCGAACCTCTTTTTTTCAGACGCCGATACCGCTGCGGTGTTTGAAGCCTTGCACCAGAACACGCCACCCAAGGCGCTGCGCAAAACGCACAATTTTTTAGTGCAAGGCTTGGAAAATGGCCATAAAAAACTGAAATGGCATGTAACCATCCCAAGTCCATTGGTCACTGTCGCCCGCAAGCCTCCAACGGTCACCACCTCTTCGTTCTCAGACCTGCATCGTTGGGATGCCCTCGTAGAAACACATGACGCAATGTTTAGTGTGGAAAACCTTAGCGGCAAGGCACTGCGTAAATGGATGGTGGGCCGATGGTTATTTCAGTTGATTCGCGAAGGTGCTCTGCTGCATAAGCGTTACCTTGAGCAGGTGCCCCAGGCGTTTGAACAAGGTATTTCTTTTGCTCCAGGCACAGGGTTTCTCATATTATCGGACTGCATTCATTCAGCTAATGTGGACGAGGAAGAAAAAGAAGAAGCCGACGAAGTATCTCATGCGAATCCGTCTCCCAAATCGCTCTCTGAAACTCCCCTCGAAAAAGAGCTGCGATTTCACTATCGGCGACTATGTTTAAGTCCGATGAGCCAGTTGCTACTCCTAAACACCTACCAGCATATAGGCAACGCATGGCCAAGAACCGCTTCTAAAAGCTTGGTGCCTGTCGAGCAGTGCCTGACGTTTTATATCAAAAGCATTGCTGTCGATACACCGCCAGCAAACATCTCAACTCTGCTAACGATGGCAAAAACAGCATCGGCGCTCGATATGCCACCGTTACTGACACACTACACCAGCAAAGCCGACTCCTCGCACTCGTTACGCCCGTCCTCATGGAAGCGTTTGCTTAACCGCAATGTGTTAATAGCCCCTTCAATAGACACCCACGAAGAAGACGTCTACCTCGATTTCCAAACAACTCACCAGGCCAGCGCTACCCCTTCCGACCAGCTAAAGCAGCTTCGTCAGTTGCAGCAATGCTTTTCAGCTTCGTTAGTAGGACAAACGGGCAGACGTGAAGCAATCGACAATATCAACGCATTTCTAGCGGTTTCAAATAGTAACGGTGTCATGGTGACGATGCTCGCCAGCTGGTGTAAAAAGCTGATGCAAAAAGGTGGCCGGGTTAAATCCAAACTGGCTGCAAGCACTGCAGAAACGTATTTATCGAACATTGCACGCCCGCTGGTAGCGCACAGTCAATCCCTTGGTGACATTCAAGCTGCCAGTGCCGATCAGTGGGAAGCGCTGTATGAAAACGTATTAAACAGTGCTAAAAATCCCACTTCCAGAGCGAAAATGCGAAATCGTCTTAATGATTTTCATCATTTTCTCGTTGATTCCTTCGCACTCCCCCACATCGACCCCGACAGTGCCAATGCAGAAAAACAGCGCGTCGATGTGAATATCATTACACCCGCCGAATTTCGCCGCGCCTTGGCGCTGATTGAGTCCTCACAGCAGCCCGAGCGCTTTCGCACGATGCAAAAGCTTGCTTTGATACTGGGTTACCGTCTCGGGATCCGCCGCAGCGAGTGCGCGGGGTTGCAAATAAAAGATGTCGCCTACCTATTTGATAACGACGCTTTCGATGGCGAGATCATCATTCGATCCAATGAATACCGAAAAGGCAAAAGCTATTCAGCAACACGACGGTTGCCGCTATGGTTACTGATGCCAGAAGAGCGAAAGCAACTTATCGAGTGGGTAAAACGTCGCCAGGGCGAAATCACTACCCAACAGGTAACTAAACAACTGCTTTTCTGTCGCAGCGGCAATGGTCGACTGCTGCTGGAAGATAAGGCACTTTTTAAACCGATACAAACTGCTTTAAAAACGGCCAGTGGCGACAATACCCTGCGCTACCATCACTTGCGGCATAGTTTCGTGACGTTCACTTTATTGCGTCTATTGGAGCAAGTTAATGGAGAGCTCCTACCACGCGCGTGGGTACTGGATGATCATCGCAATATAGCGATGCCGAACACCGATGCCGATATTTCGGCCTTAGCTGGTCTTGCGCCTCAATACAGGCCTTCGCGTAAACGGCTTTGGCAACTCGCACTCTGGGCGGGGCATGCAAGCCCCGATGAGACGCTTAGCTCGTACACCCACTCTCTCGACTGGATCCTTGGGCAAAACTTGCGTGAACGTTTTAACCCCACCCTCAATATCGATCAACAATTCACACTACTTAATTTATCGACTAGAACAGCATTGAGCAGTTGGCGTAACCGTCGCGGGCTCAAAGGACAGACGCAAGCCGGCGTGCTATTGCAATATATGCAGGATGAGTGGCAGCCATATCTGGCAAATGACCCGCTGGAGAAAGAATGGCAGCCCTATCAACCGCCCACCGAGAACCCGCTCGACAACCCTTTCGAAGCCTCGTTCGACTGGCCCGAAGCAACGACGATTTATCAAAGCCTACGGCTTGTTGAACAACAAGAGATTAATGGCATATCGCTTGGCGACGCTATTAACCGTACAGCCAAACGATTCGTACTCGACCCAGAGCAGCTATCTCTCTGGTTGGAGCATGGCGAAGCATTAATGCAACGTAAAACACGAAGAACCAATCAACAGTTTAGCCGCGAAGATAACCGCAATGACCGTTCTCGGCGCGTGGCATCGCAACGTATCTATATGCCAGAGCTTCAACGCTGTATGGCACCGCCTATCAAGCCAGCGGTACTAAGAGAGACCGGGCAGTTTTTTCACCGCCTGCTCGACTGGCATCAGTCACAGTCCGATATCGCGGAAGAAAGCCTAATGACGTTACGCAATCATATGCAACGTAGCACCGGGCAGATCGAGCTACCCAATGCTGATGCCATTAACAGTGTCCGCGGACTATTGCGTCCGCTGCGTTGTTTTGAGCAAGTTTACCTCGTGGTCGAAGCCGAGGTAGTGGCCAAAGAAAAAAGCATCAAACGCTACTGGTCCAATGCGACCGACATTTCCCACAAGCGCATTGAGTTGATTCCAACGCCCTCGCCATCTGGCCGGACACGTCATTGGTATGGGAATGCCAATCTCAAAATCACGCGGGGACATTACAAAGACCGTCATCAACCCTTATGGGAAGCCGTACGCTTCGCTGCCTTTATGACGATGCTGGTATTGGGTCTGGGAGACGACGAGCAGCTGCCAGAGACATCATCATTAACTAACGGCGGTAAGGAACCCATCGGGAATCAAAGAGCCCGGCTTAACGTTGGGGCTTAAAAACTTATCCCCACCGCTTAATTTAGAAGTGGTGGGGATAAGTTGAATAGTAAGCAACGCTCTTAGACTAGCTGCTCAGCACCTCGTACGCGTTAATAAAACAAAGCTTCTGACTAGCGAAATTAGCCCACTTGGCGGTTACCTGTATGCGCTGGCCCATTAGCGGTACACCTTGCTCGGTAATATGGCGATCTGTGAGATAAAAACGACAGTTTCCCTTTTCACAAATCAAGTAAAGCGACCAAACCTGATGCTGCATCAACCATTCAGGCCCTTCGGCGCCAGCAACGTAAACCTCACCTTCAAACTGACGTCCTGCCTTTTGAGTAGTTATCTGCGATGTTACTGCCATGCTTGATCCTCCCAGGCCCAAAGCGTGCGCTCTAATTCCGCAAGAAGACGCGGGATCGCTTGGCGATTAGCGTCCAGGCCAAGTTGTTGAAGGGTGCGCCCTACCCAGGTCGTTAATGCATCCAGGTTACTGCTCTCTTGCCCATCACCAAGCCACATCACGAGTGCACAGCCATGGGCCAAACTGGTGGCAGCGGCCAAGGACTCCGCCAAGCGACGTTCAAGACGACGCTGAGATTGGATAGCTGCCGTAACGCGCAGGGAGTGTTCGATATCGTCGCGGTTCAATTTTAGAGTATTGAGCTGTTTCAACGTCTTCTCCTAGGCGCGTTTCTGGTTAAGCATGCGCTCAAACGCAGAACCGTCTTGGCGCGTTAGGTTGGGCACAAAGCGTGAGTAAACACGGAAAAGCATTTCCGTCGTGGTATGGCCCATCTGGCGTGCAATCCACTCAGGGCTCTCGCCTGCCGCCAACCATAATGTCGCCGCGGTATGGCGTGTCTGATAAGGTCGACGCTTATTCATCCCTAGTTCTTCTAGCAATGGATACCAGACGCGCTTAGTGACGTTATGGTGTGAAAGCGCGGTGCCTTTACGTGTGGTGAAGACCAGACCTGTCTTCCCTGTGACTTCAAACTGAGCTTTCAAGGCATCAAAGACCGGCTGCGACATATCAATCGCACGAAAGGACCCATCGTTCTTAGTGGGCACAACCTTGCCGTTCACCATCGCTTGATGCACTAGAACCTGACGTCGGGAGAAATCCACATGCTCCCAGGTTAAGCCGTCAATCTCGCCAGTCCGCATGCCGGTGAAGAAGCGCACAGTATAGTACTGACGAAAGTCGTCGCGGACGTTACTGATAATCCGCTGCACCTCATCTAGGGAAAACGGTTCCACATCGGTGCGTGGCACATTGAGCGATTTAATCCCGCGGTACGGTGAGCTAAACTCATAGCGGTCGGCGGCTTCATTCAGCATCATGCGCAATGGCGTCATGATGTGGTTGATACGGCTAGCAGAGAGTTTCTTGCCGCTCCGGGTATTTACTTTGGCGAGTGACGCCCGGAATTCAAGAATTTCTGCACGGGTGATGCTGCCGACTTCCTTATGCCCTAACGCTGGCAAGATATGGCGATCCAGACACCCCTGCACGGTGACGATCTGTGACTCGCGCCATTCGATCTCTTTCTCCGCAAACCACGCCTCAGCAAACTCGTGCAGTAATGGCGTCGCTTGATAACCTCCTAAGGAAGTCAGCGCCCGTTTGCTTAACGTCTTTGCTCGCGGGCTATCCGGGAAGTAGCGTCCATAATCAAACGAGCCCAGCGTAATCTCCGCTTCAATTTTCTCCAGAATCCGCTCAAGCTTTTTCCGGTTAGCCGCCGTGTTATCTAATGACGTTTGTTCGCGGCAGCGTTTGCCCAGATAGTTAAAGTCAAAAAACAGCTTCTTAGTTTCTTTCCTGACCGCAATTCTACCCATGGCACAGTCCTCCTCCAGCCATCGGTACACCGATGCTTTCCTCCTTTGAATGCAATTGCATATCGCGCTCAATGGGCTCCCAAAGGTACAAAATCTTACGGCCGCCAAATGGACGAATGTAGTGAATACCTTCTAGCAACACCTCATCTTTTAAACGTTCGCGAATAGTGCGCGCATCGTATTTGATGCGCTTGGCGAGCTCGGCCGTGGTGAGGTAGCAATAAGACATTTTTGGTCTCCTTATGATATGTTCTTAGAAGTTCATTAAGCATCCCAGAGGGCCCTAATGACCTCCTGGAGAACATAATAGACCAAAAGAGACCATCTGCAAGCATTTTTGCTCTACAGACGATCAAATAATTCTACAGAGAGACATTATGATCAAGTGCCACTTATCTCGGATCATGGGTGAGAGAAAGCTGAAAATCGTCGACGTGGCCCGTGAAACCGGCATCAACCGAGGAACGGTTACACGGCTGTATCACGAAACAGCAAGTCGAATAGAGCTTGAAGCTGTGGAAGCGTTATGTCGGTATTTTGACTGTCAGGTGGGAGAATTATTTGAATATCAGGTAGATAAAAACGCTGATTCAAATTGAATGCTAATTAATTCAACCTACGTAAAAGACGGTGCTTAACTCGGCCATTCGGAATGCAAAACTTTCAGGCTTGCTAGATCGGGCCTTTTGCTAGATCAAGGTGACCCAAGCACTCCGATTGAGTAAACTTAGCCTAGCCTGCGCTGGAGACATAATAGAGTCAGATAACGACCGAGGCTGTGTGAAAACGTAGTGGCCGCTATACTTTGCCAAGGTCCCCAGAGGAAATGGTGATGAAGCGATTCGTGGTAGGCGAGGCCCGAGACCAAAGCACGTTATTCCCTACGCTTTTGGACGACTTCATCGCCGAGGATAACCCGGTTCGTGCCATTGAGGCATTTGTTGAGGGGCTCGACCTTAAAGATATGGGCTTCAAAGGTGTTGATCCGCACGCTACCGGGAGACCGGCTTATCATCCGGCTGTTCTTCTGAAGCTCTACATCTATGGTTATCTCAATCGTATTCAATCAAGCCGCCGATTAGAGCGCGAGACCCAGCGTAATGTCGAGCTAATGTGGCTGACTGAGCGTTTAACACCCGATTTCAAGACGATTGCCGATTTTCGAAAGGACAATGGCGATGCCATCCGCCGCGTGTGTCGAGAGTTCATCTTGCTTTGCCGGCGACTGGAGCTGTTCTCCCAAGCCATCGTGGCCATCGATGGCAGCAAGTTCAAAGCCGTCAACAACCGTAATCGCAATTTCACAGCGACCAAGATGAAGCGTCGCCTTGAGCAGATCGAAGAAAGCTTCAACCGATATCTCAGTCAGCTAGATACAGCCGATCACACGGAGCCCGCCTTGGCCGAGGCCAAGACGAAACACTTAAAGGAGAAAATTATAAAGCTGAAGGAAGAAACGGCACGATTACAATCTGTTGAGGAACAGCGGCTGCAATCTCCGGATCAGCAAGTATCTTTGACGGATCCAGATGCTAGGTCGATGGCCACCAGTGGCAGAGGCACCGGGACAGTAGGCTACAACGTGCAGACAGCTGTTGATAGTCAGCACCATTTAATTGTGGCTCATGAGGTGACCAACGTCGGGCATGACCGTGGGCAGCTCTTCAATATGGCGAAGCAAGCTCGGGAAGCCACTGGGATCAAGGAGCTGAAGGTCGTAGCTGACAGAGGCTACTTCAAAGGTGAAGAAATTCTCGCCTGCCATAAAGAAGGGATAACGACCTATCTCCCCAAGCCGATGACATCTCCAAACCAGGCAAAGGGCTTTTTCCCAAGAGACGCATTCCGATACTTTCCTGAAAGCAATGAATATTCCTGTCCTGCTGGTCAGCGGCTGATATGGCGATATGAAACGATAGAAAAGGGAATGAAGCTACATACTTACTGGAGCTCAGCATGTGCAAGCTGTGCTATGAAAGAAAAATGCACGACTGGCAAGCAACGACGGATCAGACGCTGGGAGCATGAAGATGTGCTTGAATCTGCACAGTCACGTCTCGATTGGAATCCAGAGGTGATGCGTCTAAGGCGACAAACCGTGGAGCATCCGTTCGGCACGCTAAAGGCGTGGATGGGTGCGACACACTTCGCGACAAAGCGTTTTAGAAATGTGGGCACGGAAATGAGTCTTCATGTGCTGGCGTACAACTTGAAGCGCGTCATAAAGATTTTGGGAGTCAATGAGATAATGAGGGCTACGAGGGCGTAACAGCCCTTTTTTCTCTTTATTTTAGGGCTGTGATAGCGACTGTAGCTGGTTTCTGATAGCTCAATGATCTTCAACATCAGTGGTCGGCAATTATAGGAGCCAAGGCTTAGATGAGGCTAACGGGCAGCTGAAGGCAAAGGTTCTTGAGTCGGGCCAGATTTTTCTGTTTTCACACGGCCAGGACCCTAAACGGTCATGCCAGCAGAAGCGGCATGCTGGTTCAGACGTGTTATGCAGCCGGCACGATAATCTAAGTTATTCTGTCTGTTTATACTTAATTTATCTTAATTTCAATGGCATAGATCGAGAATTATGGGCTGTATAACCTCAATGAACGCGCCGCCGGGTTCATTCAGGCTATGTAGAGGTGGGTATAATCACTGTTGTATTTTTATGGAGATAATGTGAGTAGGCATGCGATAAATCTCTTGATTGATTCAGGATTGCTTACAGCGGCAGGAAGACCTGTAGATCTGTCTGGCCTACCAGATGATGAGGTCTCTGCTCGAATTTCTCAGTATATAAACGGTAGGGTTCAAACGATTGATGATGAGTTGGGGTTCTTTGAGCCTTCAACAAGTCTGAATGCGCTTTTTGGGTCTGAGTCCACGGAAGCATCAAAAACTAAAATCCTACCATCAGCTCTTATTTATGAATCGATTATAATTGATGACCCGTTAGTCTCAGCGAGTTCGAGCATTAGCTATGACTCTATTGAAAAGGGTTTGCGGCTATTTTGTGAGTATTTTCAACTAATTAAAGCGGATTTCATTAAGGTAGTTCCCCTTTCACTATTTAATAGACCAAGCGATGAAGTTCCATTACTGATTTCAGATGATGCATTTAGGTCGAGCATCCCTGATGACCTGCATGACTTCATACATAGTCGTGCTCATCTTAAATCTGTGGTTCGAGATGAAAAGGGAAGAATGCTAGTTTTGAATGAAGACGCTTCGAAGAAGCGCAGGCCAGCTTTAAGTGTAGGGTTTGGCGCAGATTTCTGGAAAAAAGGTGTTCAGCTATATCTTTTCCAAACAATCGAGAAAGTTGGTGAGGCTGATGGCGGCATTGAGTGCAGGCAGGTGTGGGAGCCAGATAAATTCTTAGATGAAGAAACATTTGAACGGTGGTCATATCAAACAATCAATCAGGCCATGAGAGTTAGGCTGAGGAATATTTATAATGAAACGAAGCTTGCTGGTGACTTAGGCCACACATATATCACGGAATCTGAGTTTGAGTCTGATCTACTAAGCCGTTCTGGAACCGAAAACATTTCTCCATCGAATAGACCTTGCAGGTTTCTTGACGCTAATAAAGCATTGATCAATGTAGCCACTCCTGAAATGGTTGTTGAATTGCGTGAAAAATACCCGGTAGCCTTTGAAAGATTCAATTCGTCTGTGCTTTATGCAGTAGAGCATCTTAGAGATGTTGAGCCAGAGAACTTTGAAATCCAGGCCCAGCTATACTTCAATAATGAAATATTGCCTCAGATTGATGAGTTGAGAAGAAATGTTCGTACGATTGCTCGGTCAGCTACCAAGGGTGTACTGGTCTCGTTAGGCGGAATAACGACCGCGATGCTCTCGGGGTCATCTCTCCCTTTGGTTCCATCCCTCTTGGTCGCCGCAGCGGGAGGCGCTTCCGAAACATTGGACTCAGTGGGTCGACATCAAGACTTTAAGAAAACGCCAGTCTACATATGGCATCGAGTAACCAAAACATAACCAGGCCAAGCACAGCGACAGCTTTTTCGTTGCGGCTTCGCCTTCACTACAAAGCTGCGCGTGTTGGCGGCGTTAACTATTTCAGAGGAAGCATGTGAAGCATATATTCAGTAGCCCGGTTAGAACACTGTTGGCGCTATCAGTGCTCCTGACGCTAGTGCTTTTCTTAGTCACCATATTTTGGGATTTTTTAAGCTCTGTAATATTGCCCAACACATCTATTGGGCTCTACAGTAAAAGCTTTTGGGAAAGCTTTCTCGTGGAAATGCATGGGATAGCATTCGAGTTGTCAGTTATTGGTGTTCTCTTAATATGGCTAGACACAAGGAGAAATAAAACAAGTGGAATCAAACGTCTGCAAGAAGATCTAGATGATTATGCTATGCTGGATTTTCCAGAGGTAAATGTCAAAAAACTAGGTCATATTAAGCGCCTCAATGACTATGGCATAACTAGCGTTAATGTCCAAAACCTGATATTGAATGAATTGAAGCTGAAAGGAATAAAAATCAATGGAGGGAATCTTATAGGATTGAAAGTTATCAATGGTTCGATTGTTGGTTCTATTTTTACCAATGTAAAGATGCGATCCTCAAACTTTCAGGGAAGCACAATTAAATCTACGCCTTTTAAAAATTGCCATTTATTGAAGAGTAACTTTGTAAGTGCGCACTGTAAAGGCGTAGACTTCTCAGGCTCATGTCTTGAGAGAGTTGATTTCACCAACACGGACTTACAAAGCAGCATCTTCAATGATTGTGATGTTCGAGAAGCGAAATTTGAAGGTGCTAATCTAAAACATGCCAGTTTTCACGGAGCAAGCTTCTTAAAAGCACAAGATTTGGCAAGAGCTAAAAATCTGGACTATATAAAAGTCCCGGAGGCAGTCTTAGAAGAGCTGATAAAGCTGAGACAAGATATGAAATACCAAATAAAGAAGGGCCGGCCATGAGGGAATTGAACCCTCACACAGCTAAAGCTCAAGGCTATAGCTGCTGACCAGCATCCGGCCTATAGATGCGAAGAATAATACTTGGGGTGAATGCTGAGTGTCAATAGTTAACAAGGCCAGTCACAGCGACGGCTTTTAACATTGCGGCTTCGCCTCCATTTCAAAGCCGCACGTGCTGGTGGCGTTATGTACAGAGTTGGTAGGTGCTGATGTTTGAGAAGATCAAAAAAATGTTCCTCGGCCGTTCGTCTAATGATTTGCTCGAAGCAGAGGGTGAATCAGCGAAAAAACAAGTTCGCTACACAATGCGGGATGGAGAAATTGTCGAGACAGACTCCGTGTTCGGTGCTTGGACATCCGGTGACATAGCCCAGATGCGAGCGGCTTTGGCGGAGAAAACGAACCTTGTTGATAGGCACTTTCTTTTGATGAGCCTAGTTGATAAAACCTACAAGCAGCGTACAGATGACCCGGAACTAGAAAAGCTCTGCGCAGAAATATCGGAGCAACATATACAAGAATTCCCAGAGATCAAGCCAGCGCTTGTTAAAAGCCTAGACGGGATACTCCCAAGGGTTACAACCTTTCAAAAATATGCCACTTTGCTCACGGAGCAGAATAATTTCGACCGTGCTGTCGAGGTATGTGAAGTGGCTATCTCCCATGGTCTCCATGACGGAACGAAAGGCGGGTTCGAAGGACGAATTGAACGGATTGAGCGTAAGGCGGCAAAGCATAGTGCATAACTAATACAGGCACGGCGACGCCCATTGCATTGCGCCTTCGGCTCCATTCCATGTGCGCGCATGCTGCAGGCGTTATATCAGCATTACCTTAACGTCCGGTTTTGGCCGACATCGGAAGAGATCTTGCCTCCGTCGAAACCGACAATGACCTGGCAGCCTTTACAGCGTGAAAAGAGGGCGATCAACTAGGTACATTTTGAGCCAACTTCCTCATGCCTGATGAAATAACGAGGCTAGCTCTTTTCCCAACCAAAGCCAAAGCAGCCGTTCTGCCCTGAGAGATGAAACAGCCCTTCGTCATTCCTGTGTTCTATGCAGGTGTTAAGTGCAAGCTTTTCTGTTGCCCTCACACTTCGTTTTATCGAATATCTTCGTAAGAATTCATTTGGATACGGAGGAAGGCATGGCACACGAAATCCATATCACCAAAACAGGAAGCCCAGATGTTCTGCAGCTTCGCGAGGTCAGTCGCTCGAAACCTGCTCCGGGAGAGACTTGGATTGCACAGGAATCCATTGGCGTTAACTACCTGGATGTGATGCAACGTAGTGGCGCTGTTCCAATTCCCCTACCCGGAGGAATAGGGCTTGAAGCGGCGGGGCGTGTCTTGGAAGTCGGTCCGGATGTTACTAATGTCAAAGAAGGGGATCGAGTCGCCTATGCCCTTGGCCCACTTGGGGCTTACGCGAGCGAACGTGCTTACCCAGCTAATCGATTGATTGCGCTTCCCGAGTCTCTATCCTTTGATGATGCGGCAGCGATTACTTTCAAAGGGATCACCGCTCAATATCTTTTGAAAACCACCTATCCCGTTGGGCCTGGAAAGGTTTTGCTTATCTATGGTGCTGCCGGTGCACTCTGCCAATTCATGATTCCCTGGGCGAAGCATCTCAACGCCTATGTGATCGGCGTCGTTTCCAAACAATCCAGCGTCGAAACAGCTCGCCAGCGAGGTTGTGACAACGTTCTCGTTTGGGGTGAATGCGATTTACCATCGGAAGTCAAAGCTCTGACCGGAGGCGAAATGGCCGATGTCGTTTACGACGGCATAGGTAAAGATACATTTGATGCATCACTATCATGCTTGCGCACCCGTGGCACCATGGTCTCCATCGGGGCCTCAAGCGGTGCACCACACTCGGTCGAAGTCGGCACGTTGAATAGCCGTGGCTCCCTGTTCCTGACTCGCCCTTCAATCGCTGCACATGCAACGGATATTAACGAATACCAAGCGCGGGCGGCGGAGGTCTATGCCGCTGCCGAGGCCGGTATCTTAGCTGCGGATATCTGGAAAACATATTCGCTCACGCAGGTGTCTGACGCGCACCAGTCGTTAGAAAGCCGAAAAGCCATGGGTCCGATCGTTCTAAGGCCTGAATAGTGGAAGCCATTATAGTTATAGTGCTCGAAGCAGGCCGGAACGCTGTCGATGTTGCCCTCTATACACTGCTGCCTATCATGGTAGTAACGATGATTCTGCTTCGTTTTTTTGAAGTCAGCGGTGGGTTAGAGAAGTTTATGACCGCGGTGGCGCCCATTGCCCGTCCCTTTGGCCTGAACGGATTAGGGGTGTTGGCGATGCTGCAGATAAGTTTCGTAAGCTTCGTCGCGCCGCTCCCAACGCTGGTTCTGATGGAAAAAAGAGGCGCTGCCAACCGGCATCTTGCGGCGGCACTTGCCGCCATACTTGCCATGGCACCCGCCAATGCCGTTTTTCCACTCGCAGTGATGGGGCTGAATGCCGGTGAAGCGCTAATGATTTCTCTACTCGGCGGATTGACGGCAGCATCCACGACTTACTGGCTCTGGGGAAGAAAGCTATCTAGGGAGCCCCATAATGCTGAGGATTTGGAACAGAAAACTGCGGAAAAATTTTCAATTCTCAAAATCATTAACGGCAGTGGCGGTGAGGCCATTCAGATTGTCATTAATATCATCCCTATGCTGTTACTGTCTCTCGTTGTAGTGACAGCTTTGAAGCATACGGGAGCCATCGGTAGCCTACAGGCATTAATGGCTCCCGTTATGAACATAATAGGTGCGGAGCCTGAACTCCTATTACCGTTCTTGACTAAATATTTGGCGGGCAGTACAGCGTTAGTGGGCGTCATGCACGATCTGAACGGTCAGGGGCAGCTCAATTTATCGTTGGTGAGCTTGACCAGCGCGGGGTTTTTGCTGCACCCACTAGACTTGCCGGGAGTCGCCATTCTGCTATCCGCTGGTGCGCGTTTAGGCAGAACCGCTCTCCCTGCTATTTTAGGAGGCGTTATCGGTATCACGCTGCGTACTTTTCTTGGCACCATAATGAGTTAGAACGACAGCCTCATCTGGTGACTTTACTGGGAGAGCCAAGGCGGTCCGTTTTCGAAGCAACCGACGATCCATTCAATAAATGCTTCTGTTCGAGCGGGCGCGAAAACGGCAGACGGGCGTACCAAGTATATTCCACCGCTGGCGTCAAAAGACCAGTTGGGCAACACCGGCACCAGAGAACCCTGGGCAAAGTCTTTGGCCATTAGCCAATCGCCTGCGCCTAAAATGCCGATGCCCTGGCGTGCGGCCTCCAGTAGCGCGAGACTATCGTTAGACAGTAAAGAACTCTTCGTTATGACTGACTCTACACGATCACCATTTGAGAGCTGCCATTCTGGAAATGTTGCCAAGGCGGGAAACGCCAAACAGTTGTGATAGATGAGGTCTCTAGGTTCGCTTGGTAGCCCATATTTAGCTATATACTCCGGCGACGCGCCAAGCACCCGTCTTTGATGCCAAAGCTTGCGGGCCTTCAATCGGCTATCCTGAAGCACACCAATTCTAATGGCCGCGTCGAACCCTTCTCCGACCAGGTCCACGTACTGCTCGCTGTAAAAGACGTCGACTTTCAGGGCAGGGTACATCTTCAGAAATTCGGGCAGCATTGGTGCAAGCCATAAGCGCCCCATCGTGGCTGGAAAGGCCAATCGCAACTTGCCACGAAGATGTTCAGCGCCATCGCTCGCCTCTAGCTCTGCATTATGAAGCGAGTCGAGGACTGATTCCGTTTTGTCTGCCAGCCGTCGCCCTGCATCGGTCAGGCGGATTTGGCGCGTTGTTCTTTCGACCAGCCGCACCCCAAGCCGAGCTTCAAGTGAAGCAATACGTTTGGAGATGATAGTGGGATGACGATGTAAACGACGCCCCGCTTGAACGAACGACCCCTCGTGAGCGACGGCAAGCAGGGCGGTAAGCTCATCAATATGTCGACTGTTCACTATATGAACTCTTTGTAGGGCTAATCAGTTATGGGTTAGTGGGCCACGTCAATCACAATCTTGCCGACATGACTCCCGCTGGCAAGGCGCTGGTACGCATCACGGTATTGCGCGAACGGATAAACCTTATCAATGACCGGCTTCATTTCATGCTGAGCCATGGCGGCGAGCAGCGCCTCGAAATTAATCCGAGGGCCAATGGCCGTGCCGGCAACCCGAAGAGAGCGCGCCAGTATGTCGATAGGTGGCAAGCCACCACCGACGCCGCTGGTGAATCCGACTTGCGCAATTTCTCCTCCAATTCGGCACGATGCCGCAGACTTGACGATGGTTTTCTCGCCCGCGATATCGATCACTTTGTCGACGCCCTTGCCATTGGTCAATTCAAGGATTTCTCGATCCCAATCCGGGAAGGTGCTGTAGTTGACCACCGACTCGGCACCCAATGTTTTCAGTGTCTCGGCCTTTTCATCGGTAGACGTAATTGCCAGGACGCGCGCACCGAACAACCGTGCCACCTGGAGCGAAAATAGCGCGACACCGCCAGTCCCCTGTACTAAAACGGTTTGACCCGGCTGAAGAGGAGATGACAGATTGAGGCCTGTCCAAGCCGTAACAGCTGCGCAGGGCAATGATGCTGCCTCAATGTACGATAGGTAATCAGGCAAATGCACAATGGCGTTCTCGTGCACAACAATATACTCACCCAACCACCCATCTGCTGATATTCCCAAGCTGTTCAAATGGTATTCTGCCAGCATAGGCCCGCCGATCCAGGATGGGCTGCAGCTTGCGGTGACCCGGTCGCCGACTTTGGTTCGGGTTACACGCTTGCCAACCGCAACCACCTCTCCCGCGCCATCCGATAGAGGGATACCGTTTTCTTGGGTGGGTCCGCCATATTGGCCATCCAGTATCACCTGGTCGCGAAAGTTCAGTGAGGCAGCATGAACGCGAACAAGCACCTCATGCTCTGTTGGGGTCGGCGTAGGTTCGTCATGGTGTTCCAGGTCTGGCTTTTCAGCAGTCGTCCATCTGACAGCTTTCATCTTTTTTCTCCTTGCGTGGAATAATTGGATATATCACTACCGGTCTGCCCACTTAGTCGGGCCAATTCAAAGACCGGTTAAGAGCGACGATATCGGCATGGGTCGGGTTCGAACTGAGTGCAGCAAATTGCTCAGGTAACTGAGCGCGCTTGCGAGGTGCCTCGCCTTCCACCGCGGCAGCCAGCGCTTTGCGCATTGTCTCGGCATCCCAATCGCAGCAGTAGGAGGGTGTGGATGGCTGCTGCCGCCACGATTCATCCAGAGTTCCGCCATCGACCGGGTCAAAACCGATCTCATCGACGAGCTCCATGACCTTCTGTTTCTGGTTAACGTCATCACCGGCTACCGCCACCGCAAGCCGGTCTTCTGCTCCTCGCGGGCGGCCCAACTCGGCCAAGGAGTAAGCCAGAATGTTATTGAAAGCCTTGATCACAGGGCGGCCAATTTGCTCCGCAACCCATACGCTCTCCACCTGTCCCGCATCAATGTCGGGAATACGCGGATCGCCTAGCTCTGGGTAGTAGTTGCTTGTGCTGACGATAGGCGTCGTTTGAGGCGTGTTTTCAAATAGCGTTTTAGGAAACGTTGCAATGGCTGATAGCGGGATCGCCAGGATAACCAGTTCCACTCCGTCGACCGCGCCGTGAGTGTCGGCCGCCTCAGCGCCGATTTCGTCCGCGAACGGCCGAACGTCGTCCCGCCCCTTGGAGTTTGCGACGCGAACCTGATGTCCCGCAGTGGTTAACTTGCGGGCAAGCGTGCCGCCGATGCTGCCCGTACCGATTACACCGATTTTCATTGCTATACCTAGCCTTCTAAGTTGCTTTACAGCAAAATAGAGACAAGCGAACATAAGTGCAAGAACCTACTAAAAAGTGCAATACCCACCAGAAGGTAAGTATGACTGATCGAGATTGGCGTTGCGAAGACCCTGAACAGCAGCTCGTTTGGGCTTCCGCAACCAGCGAAGCCTTACGAGTGCTGGAAGGAAAATGGAAAATTGTCATTATCATTCAGCTGTTTGCGGCAAAAAAACCGTTACGCTTTTCCGAGCTGGAACGTCGCGTCGACGGTGTCAACCAGAAGATGCTCATACAACAGCTCCGACAGCTGGAGAAAGACGGCATTGTGACAAGGACGATTTATCCGCAAGTGCCGCCAAAGGTGGAGTATACGTTGACCGAGATGGGCATCGCGCTCGGCCCTTCTCTGGAGGCACTGATTGACTGGGCCTTTATGCGTCGCGAAGCCCTTGGCAAATGATTTGAGAAGGTAGATAAGAGGCGAAACGACTCTTACATAGGTGTCTACCGGTCCATTTTTTTCCTAGTTGATAAATATCACTCGGTTTGAAGGGAGAGAATCCGTAACCCAGAATGTCCTTCTGATTAAATGAAAAAGCTGGTCGACAATACGAAACGGATTGGTATTCAACTGAAGGTGGAGAGGCGCATGCTGGGTGCCAAAGACAGCTAGCAATATATTGCAGGTGAAGTATGACCCGCACGAGCCTTTGTTTCGGAATGAGCACTCATCCCTCATTAACACCTGAACATAGGCGTTATATCAGTGTCACCTAAAAGACTGCTCTTGGCCGGGTAACGACGGCCCGAAATAGGCCGTCGTTTATCCTCATCAAACTTCTGTCTGTTCTGCCATTTCCAACGCATCATCTACCTCTATCCCTAGATACCTGACGGTGCTTTCCAGCTTCGTGTGTCCCAGGAGCAGTTGCACTGCCCTCAAGTTTTTCGTGCGGCGGTATATCAGCGAAGCTTTTGTACGACGCATCGTGTGCGTGCCATAAATTGATGCATCTAGACCTATTTCGGTAACCCAGGCTTTCACAATACGGGCATATTGCCGCGTTGAGAGATGCTTTGCGCTATTGATTCGACTGGGAAACAAGAAGTCCCCGCTCCCGAGCTGAGCAAGCTGTATCCAGTCGATAATAGCGATGCGAGTTTGCTCGGTAATTTCGAATTGGACAGGTCGATGTGTCTTTTGCTGCATCACAATGGCTCTTGGGGATATGCACGTACCATGGGCTATATCCCGTATTCGTAAATTGACGAGGTCGCAGCCTCGTAATTTGCTATCGATGGCTAAATTGAAGAGGGCGAGGTCTCTCGTCTTTTGGGCAAGCTGTAGGCGAACACGGATGGCCCAGATATCTCGAAGACGCAGAGGCGCCTTCTGCCCAACCAACTTGCCTTTATTCCAAGGTGTGGGTGTACAGGAGATTTCTGTCGAGACGTTCATGGCATTTTCCTCCATCGGGTGGAGGTCAAAGAATGGCTCAATACAAGCTCGACATGTGCTAAGGTTAATTTACAGTCGGGGGTCGACCCAAAGCAGCCTTTTAGGAGCTTTGTATATCCGCTCAAAACGTCTAGTTGGGTGCTGGATAGCCAATCACATGAGAGCTGATAGCTATTGGCCGTTACCGGCAGTCAGCATGCCGTAAAGAAATTGCGTAAAGATTTCTATGGTAAGAAAACGTAGATTTTTTCTAAAGTATCGTTAATAATTGTCGATATAACAAGATATGAACCAATAAATCCCGCTATGAAGAGGTTATGTAATGCTTAAATCAATGTTGAAGATCGCACAAAATACAATTAACTCAAGAACAGGAAGTGGGTATCGCCAAATTTATTTAAGCCGATACCCACAGGACGAGCATGTCTGTGCTGGGTGCAAAATGACTTTCCCTACTTCCCGTATTCAAGTTGATCACATCATTCCTCAAAAACATGGAGGAAGCAACGCCATAACCAACTTACAAGCCATGTGTGCTCCTTGTAACAATGCTAAAAGGGCTAAAATAGACCAGCTTTCTCTTCAGTACTCAGGAGCGGCCCTGGTAAGAGAAATCAAAAAATTATAGGAGTGATAAAATGTCAGAAAGTATATTCTACAATGGCGAAAATTCGACGCTCGTGAAGAGCGTTGATGCTAGTGATTTTTTAAAAAGGATAAGTATTAGCTCAAATAAATTAAGCAGCATCTCCATAAAGGAGTTTGAAAAAGGGAATGAGACGCTTTGGCTGTTAGAAGAAGAAGGAATGGTGTTAGCTATTTGTAGGCCGCCACCACGCGAGCCAACGGAAATACATAATCCTGTTCATAAAGAAATGGCTGAGACTTTCGGCGAAGTGATAGAGGTTTTAGGGAAGAAAGAGTTTGAAAACATATTTGAGATTTTTTCATTTGACGACCGGCTTGAAGAAGCTTTTTCTTTAATAAGGGAAGACTACACAAAAAAGGCCGGCGAGATTGAAGAGCCAATAGATTTAGATTGTTTGTATTATTTGGGTAGAGAGTCTGACGGAAAAATATACCTTTACGACAATCAGGGGAAAATATTGGTATATGCTTACGATCATGAAATAAATGATACGTCCCTGCTTGCTGTAGAAGGGCAGCCCTCTGATACATTCTATTACTCAAGCAGCTTTAAAACAGTCGCTGGAGTTTTGTGTAAGTGTATAAGTCAAGAGTAGTAAGAGATGATAATTTTTAGAATACTTCTTTTTTTTGCCATAAACTATGCATTCTTATGGCTTCATGTTTTCGTCTTTGTTGCGTTTTTTGTTCTTCTTGTAATAACCATACCTCTACATTTGGCTTATATAGGTAGCTCTTTGCGCCGCCTTAAGTCAGGTTGAAGGATAAAGTGCTATCATGTCAGGCTTGAACCTGCCTTATGCATCGTGAGAGGTGTGATTAAAAGTATATTGGCTAAAAATCTTAGGATTACATCCAGTGAATCCCTAAAGCTGGCTTCACCCAATCGGTGAAGCCAACTGCATATTCATTAATAAAATAACTCACTTATTTTCCAATTCTTTCATTATTCTTCTATTGTTTTCCATGGATAAGACGGGATGAAGCCATGCAGAGGCTGTATGCAGCCTATCCGCTGGGCACCATGACGTAGTATGCCATTCAACATTAGCATGAATGCCAACCAGGCTTAGTATGTAAAGAAAACGAAGGTTTCTTTACATCAGGGCTCACTAAACGTCCGCTCTTGGCCGATAGCTGAATTACCCAGCATCTCACTCACCACCAGAGGTGCACAAAACTGGTAAGGTTAAGTGCATTTACGTGACTGCTTACCAAGGATTTGGCATGGCGAATTCCCAACCATTCATTACGTCGATGCGTTTCTACGACGACCACGCCCATCAATTGCTTGACCAGTACCAGTCGCTAGGCTTTGAAAATGTCCATGGCGAGTGGCTGCATCAACTCCCTGAGCAAGTCGGCTTAGCACTAGACGTTGGCGCTGGAAGCGGGCGCGATGCTAAAGCGCTTGCAGAGCGTGGTTGGCAGGTAATGGCAGTAGAGCCAGCAGAAAAGCTGAGAACGTTAGGGCAAATGTATACGCACGAAAGGGATGTCAGTTGGATTGACGATACTTTGCCTGCTTTAAATTGCATCCGTCAGCTTTCACAGCGCTTTCAACTGATTCTGGTATCAGCGGTGTGGATGCATTTACCACCTAATGAACAGCAACGTGCTTTGAGGGTTCTTAGCTCCCTGCTTGCGCCGGGTGGGCTTATGGTAATCACCTGCCGTGAAGGCCCGGATAGCAATGAGCGCCAGCTTCATTCGGTCAACATGAGCATATTGGATAGCTGGGCTCGTGATCTGGCGCTACTCCCCGTGCAGGCAAGTCATAGCGACGACCAACTTGGCCGCCAGGGTGTTGCTTGGCATCTACGTGTTTTCAGGCTACCTGATGATGGCACTGGGGCACTGCCTTCCCTTCGGCATATTATCGTTAATGATGACAAGGCATCTTCTTACAAGCTCGGTTTGCTACGCACACTGACACGCCTTGCCGATAGCGCACCTGGCATAGTGATTTCACGAACAGAAGAATGGGTGACAGTGCCTCTGGGAGCAGTAGGTCTCTTCTGGATAAAGCTGTATCGTCCCTTATTGATAGAGCGTGATTTGCGCCAATCTCCCGGCGAGAAGGGGTATGGTTTCGCTAAGGATGATTTCTATCGCTTAAAGCAACTATCGCCACATGATCTGCGCATTGGCTCAGCCTTTTATGATCCTCAATGTGCTGCCACCGTCATGCGAGCAATCCGCGATGCCTGCCAAACAGTTCTAAAGATGCCTGCTCACTTCACCACCTGGCCCGGCAGCCAGCGGCCTGTGTTTGATGGAAGTTATCAAGGGCTACGTATACGCGAACAGGCCGTTCGACTTGATAGCGCCACGCTGGCTTCTTTCGGAATATTTCGTATTCCTACCTCACTATGGGACTCTATGAGCCGCTACGCCTGCTGGATCGAGCCCGCCATTGTTCATGAGTGGGCTCACTTAATGCAGCGGTATGACACCACCTACGATATCGGCACATTGCATCTCGCCTTGCAGTGGCAAGAAAGTCGCCGTGACACACAGCAGGCGCGGCAACTGGTCACTCAACGTTTACATGAACCGGCTCCACTGTCTTGCGTCTGGTCACAAAATGAACTGCACAGGCGAAATTACGCTATCGACCACTGCTTTCCCTGGTCACGCTGGAACAACAATGATCTATGGAATTTGCTGCCAGCGACAGCAAAAGCCAATCAATCCAAATCGGATCGACTGCCTGCAGCTCAAGTGATGCAAAAGGCTAAACAGGACATTATGCACTGGTGGCAATATCTCGATGCCAGTACAGTCTGTCAGCAATTTCGTGATGAAGCTGCCGTAGCACTGCCGCTTGCCACGCCAACGTCTTCTCTGGATGGAATTTTTAACAGCGCATTACTACAACGCCAACGATTGAAGGCGAATCAGCAACTTGCGGAATGGATGGGAGTGCACTGATAAGCCTGTGACACACCTTGTGTCAGGTAAGAGCTAAAGGTCATTAGCTTGATGACAGTTATTAGATCAAATGTTGATGAGCTTGGCACACTGATGACACAGATTTGACACACGCAAAACAAAAGGGCCTACGCGTTAACGTAAGCCCTTGATATTATGGCGCGCCCGGCAGGATTTGAACCTGCGACCCTCGGCTTCGGAGGCCGATACTCTATCCAACTGAGCTACGGGCGCATTGGGTGCGTATCGTACCTGTGCGGGCGTGCTGTGTCTAGCCGCGCGGCGGCTTTACTGCTCGCTTAATTGACCGTTTTGCCTCGTGTGATGCATGCTTTGCAGGCACTTTCCTTTATTACACATCCGGAACCTATAAAAATGAAAACATTCGCACAACATACGCTGGCACTCTCTGTTTCCTTGGCGTTTTGTAGCTCAGCCTTCGCGGCTAATTTTGACGATATGGACCCCGTGACCCTGCGCTTGGCGCACGTGGTCAACGAGCAGGATGGCTTTCATATCGCCGCCACCAAGTTTGAGGAGTTGGTGGAAGAACGCACCGACGGCAAGGTGATCATTGATATCTACCCCAATGCTTCATTAGGCGATGAGCGTACGTTGTTGGAAGGCATGCAGATTGGCACCGTGGATATGGGGCTGATTACCAATGGTCCGGTAGCCAACTTTGTAGAAGAGATGGCAGTGTTTGAGCTGCCCTTCCTGTTCCCGTCCCCTGAGGCGGCTTACGGGGTTTTGGATGGCGAAATCGGCCAAGAGCTTTTAGATAAGCTTTCCGACGTTAACCTGAAAGGCCTGGCCTACGCCGAACGCGGCTTTCGCAACCTGACCAATAGCGAGCGCGCAGTGAACACGCCGGCCGATATGGACGGCCTGCGCATTCGTGTGATGGAGAACCCGGTATACACCGATACCTTCCGCGAGTTGGGCGCCAACGCCATCCCGATGGCTTGGACCGAAGCACTCACGGCGATGCAGCAGGGCACCATCGACGGTCAGGAAAATCCGGTAAACGTGGTCTACTCCTTTAAGCTGGGCGAAACACAGAACTATATGACGCTCTCGCGCCATACCTATGCCCCGGCTATTTTTGTGATGGGCATGTCGGCCTGGAACCAACTGCCGGAAGAAGCACAGGCCGTTTTGGAAGAGGCTGCCCAGGAAGCCGCCGAGTATGAGCGTCAGGTTAATGCCGATATGGAAGCCGAACAGCTAGCCGCTCTGCAGGAAGCCGGTATGGAGATTAATGACTCGCCTGATATTGAGGCCTTCCAAGCTGCGGTGGTGCCGGTGTACGAGAAGTACGGCCAGCAGTTTGGCGACTATCTGCCACGCATCCAAGAAGCACTGGCGGAGTAAGCCACGCCTCACCAGTTGATTGATTGATGACCCCAACAGGCTACCTCACGGCGGCCTGTTGGCTGAATGCGATGACTAACCAAGTGCTCAGGCCAGAATTTTTCCGGGGTTAAGCAGCCCTTTAGGGTCCATTGCCTGTTTCAGGCGCATCATCAGGGCGATCTCTTCTGGTGAGCGTGAAAGTGTCAGGTAGTCGCGCTTTTCCAGGCCCACCCCGTGTTCAGCGGAGATCGAGCCGTTGTATTTCACCAGCGAGCCGTACACCAACTCTTCGACCTGACGCCGGGCATCCTGGCTGGCGTCACGCACCGTGACGATGATGTGCAGGTTGCCATCGCCCAAGTGGCCAAACACGACCAGCTCGCAGGTTTCTGGCCATTGCGCCTTCAACTTGCCTTCCAGTGCCGTTACGTACTCATCCATGTGGGTGATCGGCAGGCTAATGTCGTAGGAGAACATCGGGTCAAGCGCGTGCACCAGGGTTTCGATATCCTCGCGCACGGCCCAGATACCTTCGCGCTGGCTGCGGGAACTGGCCAGCACGGCATCTGTGATCAGCTCTGCTTCGAGGGCTTTTTCCAGTACGTTTGAAAACGCTTCGGCATCTTTCTCATCGTCCGAGCCAAGCGTTTCAATAATGGCGTAGAACGGCGAGTCGTTGGCCAGCAATGCGGTGTGTTTGGTCGTTGCGCAAGTCATCAACGCGTAGTGATTGTTCCATAGCGCTTCGAAGGCACTCAGGCTGTTGGCAAGCTCTTTGGAGGCCATATTTAACAGCGATGTCAGCGCGTCGAACGAGGGCACCGCGACGAACGCGGTCTGCTCGCTGGGCATATTCGGATGCAGGCGCAGCACGGCCCGGGTAACAATCCCCAAGGTGCCTTCGCTACCCATAAACATCTGCTTTAAATCGTAACCGGCGTTGTTTTTCAGCATAGTGTTCATGGAACTGACCACGGTGCCATCGCTGAGAACCACTTCCAGCCCCAACACCTGCTGGCGCATCATGCCGTAGCGAATTACCCGAATGCCGCCCGCGTTAGTGGCGATGTTACCGCCAATGGTGCAGGAACCGCGCGCGCCCAAGTCCAGCGCAAACTGCATGTCAATCTCTTGAGCGGCTTCCTGAACATGCTGCAGCGTCACGCCCGCCTGTACCTGCATCGTGGAACCCACGGCATCGATATGCTCAATCTGGTTCATTAGCTCCAGCGACACAACGAGTTCGTCTGGGCTGGCAACGGCGCCATGCACGACGCCGGTTAATCCACCGTGGGTGACCACCGGCTGATTGGCATCATAACAAAGCGTCATGACCTGGCTGAGCTGTTCAGTGGATTGCGGTCGAATAATTGCTTTTGCCTGACAAGACGCTTTGGTGAACCAGTCGACACTGCGCTGGGCAACATCATCACCCAGCAGTACGCCTGTTTTTCCTACGATGTCGGTAAGGCTATTAATCAGCGTGTCCATTCTCTGTTCCTGTCAGGGCCGGTCGGTGCGCGGCGTGAAGCCTGGCTATGTATTTATGCGTAGGCAGAGAGGCTATCGCCAACCGTGTATTTGCTCAAGGCTACGATCTAAAACGTTTTTTATTGCCAGCGTGGTTTTCCGGTAGGCTCTACGACGAATGACGGGATTACAATCAATTATTTGTTCGCTAAAACCAATATGGTATAGATGACGCGCTGATTAAGGCCTCCCCCTCTACACTATAAAAAACAGATCATTCCAAGGAGATAACGTGGATAACGTCCCCTCTTCCCACATGCCCCGCCATTTACTTAAACGCGCTACACGGGCGATTGCCTGCATAATGAATAGCGACGACAGCGCCCCAAGTGCGCCGGCATACCAAGAGCTACTTGGCGAACAGTTCAGTAACCGCCTTCCTCGCATCCAAGAGGCACTGCTGTAACGTGGCCACTTTCTCTCAACCTTTATTGGCACTATTAAGAGGCATAGAGCGCGGTCTGGATACGGTTCTCCAGCCGGTGGTCTTTGCGGGCATGGCGGCCTTGATCGGCGTGATTACGCTGCAAATTGTCTCTCGCGTATTTTTCACCGCCTTTGGCTGGACCGAAGAGGTCGCCCGTTTTCTGCTCATCTGGATTACCTTTCTAGCCGGCACGCTGGCCTTTCAGCGCGGCCATCATATCGCCGTTACCTTTGCCGTCGACGCGCTTCCCGCTCGTTTACGCCAAATAGCACGAATACTGGCGGTGATGGTGGTTATCGCTTTTATGATCACGCTGGTAGTGATCGGCTATCGCTACATGCAGGTACAGAGCTTTCAGAAATCCGCCTCGCTGCGCGTGCCGATGTCGTACGTGTATGCCGTGATGCCGATCAGTGCGGCCATCATGGCCTGGTATGCGTTGGTCGATCTGCTTGAACTGGTGCTTGAAGGCAAACCCTCGCAACCCATGGGAGAACAGACACCATGACCATGCTGCTATTTGGCCTGTTCTTCCTGTTTATGCTAATGGGCGTGCCGATTGCCTTTGCGATTGGCGCAAGCACTCTGTTTGCCCTGTACCAGTCGGGCGTGCCGCTGATGGTGGTGACCCAGCAGATGTTTCAGGGCATCAACTCCTTCGCGCTGGTGGCGATTCCCATGTTCATCCTGGCCGGAGACTTAATGGCCCAAGGCAAGGTGAGCGAACGGTTGGTGAGTTTTGCCGATTCGCTGGTGGGCTTTATGCGCGGCGGGCTTTCGATTGTATCGGTTATGGCGGGCATGTTCTTTGCCGCTATTTCGGGTTCGGGGGCAGCCACTACGGCGGCGGTCGGTTCAAGCCTGGTGCCGGAGCTTAAGCGAAAGGGCTACGACCCCGCCTCGGCAGCTAGCCTGATTGCCGCCAGTGGCACGATTGGCGTGGTCATTCCGCCCTCGGTGCCCATGATTATCTATGCGGTGATTGCCCAGCAATCGGTATCCAAGCTATTTTTAAGCGGCTTTTTGCCCGGTTTGGCCATGGGCTTGGGGCTAATGGCCATTGCTATCACCCAAGCCTATAAACGCCAGTACCCCAAGGGCACGCCGCTATCTCTGGCCACCATCTGGCGTACGTTGAAAGCTGCTAGCTGGGGGCTGATGACGCCGGTGATTATTCTGGGCGGCATCTTTTCAGGCATTTTCACGCCTTCCGAGGCGGCGGTGGTAGCCGTCAACTATGCGCTGCTGGTGTCGCTATTCATCTATCGTGATTTAACCCTGCCCCAGGTGTATCGGCTGCTGATCCGCTCAGCCATCACCACTGCAGTGATCATGCTAGTGATTGCCATGTCGGCGGTGCTGAGCTGGACGCTGTCTAGCTGGCAGGTGCCTGGTGCTATCGCGCAATCGGTGTTGTCGCTCTCCACCAACCCGCTGATTATCATGCTGCTGGTGGTCGCCGTCATCCTGCTGACCGGTGTGTTTATCGAAACGGCAAGCGCGCTGATTATCTTAACGCCGGTGCTGCTACCGCTGGTGCTGCAGTTGGGGATCGATCCGATCCACTTCGGTCTGATTATCGTGGTAGGGCTCTCGATAGGCATGATCACGCCACCCGTGGCGATCAACCTGTACGTTGCATCTTCAGTGACACAGCTACCGCTTGAGCGTATAACACGCGCCATCGTGCCTTATCTGCTGGGGCTAATCGGCGTGCTGCTGCTAGTGGTCTATGTCCCCATATTCATGGGGTGGTCGGGAAATTAATATCGTTCAGATATGCTCTTCAAGGGAGCCTGCCCGGCTCCCTTTGAACCTCGTATTTATCAGCACGCCGCCATTCATGCACAAGGTCACAGGAAACGGCCACCCTTTTGAAACGACTTTCTAAACTGGCCAGGGGACACGCCAAACAGTTGATAAAAGCAGTTTCTAAAGTGCGAAATACTCACAAATCCTGTCGCCACGGTCACCTCTGCTATCGGTTTATTTGTTTGCTGCAATAGCTGCCGCGCCCGTGTTAAGCGTAACTCCATGTAATACCGCGAAGGGCTAGCGACAATATAGCGGCAGAACAATCGCTCTAGCTGGCGCCGCGAAATACCCACCCAATTGGCTATTTCAACAATAGATAACGGCTCTTCAATATTGTTTTTCATCAACTGAAGGGCTGTTTTAAGCGTTTCTGGTAACGTATGGTTTTGATCAACGTTAATCGTTGAAATGTCTGGCAGCTCTATTTCTTTGTCACAGCTGAGCATTTCCTCAACCGCACTGGCTACCTGGTCACCGCAATCGGCTCTAACCACTTCTAGCATGAGACTTAGGGAGCTGCTCGCGCCCGCGCAGCTTAATCTCTTTCTATCCACAACGTAGCTTCGAGCAGAGATAGTAACGTCTTGAAACTCCTCAGCCATCATGGCGCGTCCGTCAGGATGGTACGCGCACTGATAGCCACTCAACAGACCTGCGTCTGCAAGAAAGTAGGCGCCATTCCATAAACCACCCAATACAACGCCGTGACTATCTGCCTTTCTTAGCTTATTACGCACAAGCGCTGAGGATTGCGCTTTAACTCTCAAGCCACCACACACTATCAATACATCTACTTTTTCGTTGGAAAGATCAAAATCCGCAAGAGATGCATCCGCGTTAATTTCAATCCCCAAGTCTGATTGCACAGCGGCGCTGCCATTACCGACAACCCTTATGTTGTAAGTGGTCGTTGCGTTCATCAAATTCGTTGTTACCAACGCATCAACAGCACCTGTAAATGCCATCATGGAAAAATTTTCCATCAACAAAAAAACGACTGTTTTCACTTTTGCGGGCACTGCCAGCGTTTGTTCTGGTGGTAAATAGGCCATATTTTTATTTTTCAACAAGCTACAAAACTTATCTTTCATATATTCCCTCAACCTGACCACGACGACGGTGCAAAAGGGGGCATTTTCAAGATACCAACATAACCTGAAAGGTAATCAATTGGCATCGCATCACTGCTGGCCAGGATAAGTGTGCAAGGAATTGTTAGCTATCCTATGGTCGCCCATCGCCATTCATGAATATAAAACCGTGCATGAAGCGTCAATAAGGGCGCTTTAAACATGCTTCTATCATGTTTTCCGCGATTGGCAGCTGATGATTGTTATCATTTATATCGTACCGGGTTGCTTCTTTGATGGCATATCGCTACTGCTAATGACGCTGCCTATTACGTTTCCCATGATCACAAGCCTGGGGTTTGATCCCATCTGGTTTGGCATCATTTTATGGATTACCAGCTACTAAACGCTCCTCCATCCAACGCTCCAGGATGAGCAAAACGGCCCGCTCTTGTGTTGAGGGCGGGCCGTTGAGTTTATTATGCAGGGGCTATAGGTTTGGGTTATTGATCGCTGGATAAGCGAAGTTCTGCTCTTCATGCACCCTGGTGTTTAACAGAGCACTCATTTTTTTGCCATGAGCACATCCTCGGGCCGCATCACCTCACCACACTGACTTGGGCTATAACCCGGCAGGCGCTTGACCGCTTCCTGAAAGGGCTCACCCTGCAATGCCTTCAGAAAGGCACATAGCCGTGGTTCTTCTAACGAACGGTGATGGCAGGCCAAAAGATAGTCTTCGATAGCCAGCGGTAAAAAATCAAGCCCAAACTTTTGAGCGGCAGCCTCGACACCAAAGCCGCAATCAGCCATGCCAGCGGCGACGTAAGCAGCTACCGCAGAGTGGGTAAACTCCTCTATTTCAAACCCACGAATCTTTTTGCTGGAAACCGCCGCCTCTTTTAACAGGCAGTCCAGCAGCGAGCGCGTGCCTGACGAGGCCTGGCGGTTGACGAACCGCACGGACTTATCCGCCAGCGATGCGACCCCCGTGATACCAAGCGGATTACCCGGCGCCACCATCAGCCCCTGAGTCCTGGCGATAAAGCCAATCACTCGGTGCTGGCGTGGCTTTAAAAGCGCCTGGTAAGTATCGCGTACGCGCTCGCCGACCTTGCCACGCGGCAGATGAAAACCCGCCACATCGCAACTGCCCCGGTGAAGGGCCGTTAACGACTCTTGCGGGCTGCAGTACTGTAAGTCCAGGGGTGTTTCGTGCAGGTATTTGGGAAGTAGCTCGACAGCAAAACCATGGCTGGCGTGCAGCCGCAACACCGATAGCGCCCCTTGCTGCTGCTGTTGAATCGCCAGGTTCAGCTCAGAGCCCAGGCTTTCCAGCTGCGGCCCCAGGCGGGCAATCGCACGCTGCTCGGCCCACAGTAACTTTTCACCTAGCAGTGAAAGCCGGGCGCCGCGCCCACGCTGCATCTCCACCAGCGGTACGCCAAAGAACTCCCCACCCTGGCGCAAAAGGTTCCAAGCGTGGCGATACGAGATGCCGACATCGCTTGCGGCGAGCGTGAGCTTTCCTCGTCGATAAACCGCTTCAAGCAAGCGAAGTAGGTGTATATCAAGCTGATTCCCCGCCTCATCACGAAAGCACCAAGAGGGGATAACGCTGATTTTTTGCATGGCTTTTTTCATAGGCATAATCTTTCATATTTTGTACTTATAGCGTTGATGCTAGCGTTGCACTGACCGTGGTGCACGCTCTTTTTAATACATCGCTTAAAATAGGCAGAGCTGTGCATGTTTACTAAATAATAAATCAGCACCAGGAGAGACATGATGAATGAGTCTCGAGAATGGTCGTCGCAGTCGATTCAGGCCGAGATCAATGCGCTACGCCACAAACCAGGCGCGTTGCTGCCGATTCTTCATGCCCTCCAGGACCGCTTCGGCTTTATTCCTCCGGATGCCGTGCCTCTCATCGCCGAGTCATTACAGCTGACCAGCGCTGAAGTACACGGGGTCATTAGCTTTTATCACCACTTTCGGACCGCACCGCCGGGTCGCCACGTGGTGCAGATCTGTCGCGCCGAGGCATGCCAGGCCGTCGGCGCGCGCCAGCTTGAGGCTCATGCCAAAGCGCGCCTGGGCATTGATTACCACCAGACCACCAGCGACCGCGACATCACCCTTGAGGCCGTTTACTGTCTGGGCAACTGCGCCTGTGGCCCCTCCGTTCGCGTGGATAATGGCGTGTGCGGTCGGGTAACGCCTGAAGCTTTCGATGCATTATTGGATGAGCTGCAAACCAGGCCGCTGGAGGTGATCGCATGAGCATTCGTGTTTTCGTACCCCGAGATACCACCGCGCTGGCGCTGGGCGCCGATGCCATCGCCAACCGGCTGGCACGAGAAGCCGCTGCCCGTGGTGAATCCATTACGCTGGTGCGCAATGGCTCACGCGGGCTTGCCTGGCTTGAGCCACTGGTTGAGGTGGAAACACCCACCGGCCGCTTTGCCTATGGCCCGGTGGCACTTGCCGATATCCCCGCGCTGCTGGACAGCGGCATGCTGCAGGGCAGCATCACCCATTCATTGGCCCTGGGGCCAACCGAAGAGATCGATTACCTCGCTCGCCAGCAGCGCCTGACGTTCGCCCGTATTGGTATTACCGACCCACTCTCGATTGAAGATTACCGGGCGCATAGTGGGTTTCGCGGTCTGGAGGCAGCGCTGCAAAGCGCGCCACAGGACATTGTTGAGGAAGTAAAAGCCTCTGGGCTGCGCGGGCGCGGTGGGGCGGCGTTTCCTACTGGCATCAAGTGGCAGACGGTGCTGGACACACCGGCCGATCAAAAGTATATCGTCTGCAACGCTGATGAAGGCGACTCCGGCACCTTCGCCGACCGGTTGGTGATGGAGTGCGACCCCTACCTGCTGATTGAGGGCATGACGATTGCCGGGCTTGCGGTAGGCGCAACCCAAGGCTATATCTACCTGCGCTCAGAATACCCGCTGGCCAAGGAGATTCTTGACGAGGCCATCGCCCATGCCGAACAGGCCGGTTATCTGGGTGAGAACCTGTGTGGCAGTGGCCGCGTTTTTCATTTGGAAGTGCGCTTGGGCGCTGGGGCATACATTTGCGGTGAAGAAACCTCGCTGCTCGAAAGCCTGGAAGGCAAACGCGGCCTAGTACGCTTCAAGCCGCCGCTGCCCGCTATTGAAGGACTATTCGGCCTTCCTACCGTGGTTAACAACGTGCTTTCGTTGGCAGCAGTGCCGTTTATTCTTGCCGAAGGCGCCGAGGCCTACGCCACCCACGGCATGGGCCGCTCCCGGGGCACTCTGGCGCTTCAACTGGCGGGCAACGTCAAACGTGGCGGGCTAGTAGAGCTAGCCTTCGGCACCACGCTGCGCACCCTAATGGAGGAGTTCGGTGGCGGCACGTTAAGCGACAAACCGCTGCGTGCCGTGCAGGTGGGAGGCCCGCTGGGCGCCTACCTGCCGGAGTCCCAGTGGGACTTACCGCTGGACTACGAAGCCTTTGCCGCCGAGAGCGCGGTGCTGGGCCACGGCGGTGTGGTGATGTTTGATGAGAGCGTGGATATGGCCGAACAGGCGCGCTTCTCGATGGAATTCTGCAAGGTGGAGTCCTGCGGCAAGTGTACGCCATGCCGTATCGGCTCAACCCGTGGCGTGGAAGTGATTGATCGTATCCGCGCCGACCAAAACCGCGAGGCCAACCTCGCCCTGCTCCATGACCTCTGCGAAACGATGGAGGATGGTTCGCTCTGTGCCATGGGGGGCATGACCCCCTTCCCGGTGCAAAGCGCCCTGAACCACTTCCCTGACGATTTCCAGCGGGCCGCGAACGGAGACAGATCATGATCGGACACTTTGACCCCAAACAGTACACCAGAAGCGCTGCCCACGATAAAGACCTGGGCACGCCTTTCCCAACCGGTACGGCGCTGGTGAACCTGGAAATTGATGGTATTACCATCACGGTACCGGAAGGCACTTCGGTACTGCGCGCAGCGGCACTGGCCGACATCAATATTCCCAAATTGTGTGCCACCGACAGCCTGGAGCCGTTCGGCTCTTGCCGGTTATGCGCCGTACAGGTAGAGGGCCGCCGTGGGCTGCCAGCCTCCTGCACCACCCCCGTGGTGGAAGGCATGCAGGTGACCACCCAGAACGAGCGACTCGCCAAACTGCGCCGCAACGTGATGGAGCTGTATATCTCTGATCACCCGCTGGACTGTTTGACCTGCCCGGCCAATGGCGACTGCGAGCTACAAGACATGGCGGGCAGCGTTGGTCTTCGCGAGGTACGCTATGGGTTTGACGGTGAGAACCATCTTCAGGCCACCAAAGATACCTCCAACCCCTACTTCAGCTTCGACCCCAGCAAGTGCATCGTCTGCTCCCGCTGCGTGCGCGCCTGCGAGGAGGTGCAGGGCACCTTCGCCTTGACCATCGACGGTCGCGGGTTTGATTCCAAAGTGGCCGCGGGACAAGACGAAGCGTTTATGGATTCAGACTGCGTTTCGTGTGGCGCCTGTGTACAGGCCTGCCCGACCGCCACGCTGATGGAAAACAGCGTCATTGATCACGGCGTGCCGGACCGCAGCGTAGTCACGACCTGTGCCTATTGTGGCGTGGGCTGCTCGTTTGAAGCGCAGATGAAAGGTGACAAGCTGGTGCGCATGGTGCCCTACAAGGGCGGCGACGCTAACCACGGCCACTCGTGTGTGAAGGGGCGCTTTGCGTTCGGCTACTCTTCTCACCCGGACCGCCTGACCACGCCGATGATCCGCGACAGCATCGACCAGCCCTGGCGCGAGGCCAGCTGGGAAGAAGCCATTGGCTTTGCCGCTAATCGCCTAAAAGCGATTCAGGCCGAGCATGGCCGCGAGAGCATTGGCGGCATCACCTCATCGCGCTGCACCAACGAAGAGACCTACCTGGTGCAGAAACTGATTCGCGCAGCGTTTGGCAACAACAACACCGATACCTGCGCACGCGTCTGCCACTCGCCCACCGGCTACGGCTTAAAAACCACGCTGGGCGAATCCGCCGGTACGCAGACCTTTGATTCGGTGATGAAAGCCGACGCGATTATCGTGATTGGCGCTAACCCCACCGACGCCCACCCGGTATTTGGCTCGCTGATGCGCAAGCGCCTGCGTCAGGGCGCGAAGCTAATCGTCGCTGACCCACGCTCTATCGATCTGCTCAAAACGCCTCACCTGAGCGACGCCCAGCATTTGCCGCTGCGCCCTGGTACCAACGTCGCGCTGATCAACGCACTTGGGCATGTGGTGGTCACTGAAGGTCTTGAAGACAAGGCGTTCGTGGCTAGCCGCTGCGACACCGAAGCGTACCAAAGCTGGCGTGCGTTTATCGCCGACCCGCGCCACTCTCCGGAAGCCAGCGAAGCGATTACCAGCGTGCCCGCCGAGGCTGTACGCCAGGCAGCGCGCACCTACGCCACCGCTGGCAACGGCGCTATTTACTACGGTTTGGGCGTCACCGAGCACAGCCAAGGCTCCACCATGGTCATGGGGATTGCCAACCTGGCCCTGGCCACCGGCAATATTGGCCGCGAAGGCGTGGGCGTAAACCCGCTGCGTGGTCAGAATAACGTGCAAGGCTCCTGCGATATGGGCTCCTTCCCGCATGAGTTGCCGGGCTACCAGCACGTGGCCGACCCGATTGCCCGTGGCCGCTTTGAAAGCGTCTGGGGCGTCAAGCTCGACGATGAACCGGGGCTGCGCATTCCCAACATGTTTGATGCCGCCATCGAAGGAACTTTCAAGGCGCTTTACGTGCAGGGCGAAGATATCGCCCAGTCTGACCCCAACACGCAGCACGTTGAGGCTGCGCTGCGTTCGCTGGACTGCCTGATTGTTCAGGATATCTTCTTGAACGAGACGGCCAAATTCGCCCATGTACTTCTACCGGGTTCCAGCTTTTTGGAGAAGAACGGCACCTTCACCAACGCCGAACGGCGCATTAACCGGGTGCGCAAGGTCATGCCGCCGCTGGCTGGTAAGCAGGATTGGGAAATCACCCAGGACCTGGCCAACGCGCTGGGCTACCCGATGCGCTACACGCACCCGTCTGAAATCATGGACGAGATCGCCCTGCTAACGCCGAGCTTTACCGGGGTGAGCTACGAAAAGCTGGAAGCCTATGGCAGCCTACAGTGGCCGTGTAATGCCGAGCATCCTGAGGGGATGCCGACCATGCACGAAATCAACTTCCCCATTGGCCTCGGGCGCTTTGCGATTACCGAATACGTGCCCACTGAGGAGCGCGCTACCCGCCGCTTCCCACTGCTGCTCACCACCGGACGGATTCTTAGCCAATACAACGTGGGTGCCCAAACTCGCCGCACCGACAACCAACACTGGCACGACGAGGACATACTGGAACTGCACCCCAGCGATGCCGAGCTGCGTGGCGTGCGCGACGGCGACTGGCTCGGCATTACCAGCCGATCAGGCCATACGGTGCTCCGTGCACAGCTGAGCGAGCGAATGCAGCCGGGAGTGGTCTACACTACATTCCATCATCCCGGTAGTGGCGCCAATGTGATTACTACCGATAATTCGGACTGGGCCACCAACTGCCCTGAATACAAGGTTACCGCCGTGCAAGTAGAAAAAGTCAGCCAACCCTCCGCGTGGCAGCAGCGTTTCTCCTCCTTTGATGAGGCCCAGCGTGGCCACCTGGCAAAGGCGCAGCAGGAGGCGTCATGAGTGAAGTGCGTGAATGCGACGCACGCACACAGCCGCCTGCTGCCCTGACACGCCAGCCGGTTGAGGTTCACAGTAGCGCGGCCTATTGGCGCGCTACTGTGCAGGAGGATGCACTGGCGCTAGAGGTGCCGGTAGCGATGGTTTACAACGGCATTTCTCATGCAGTAATGATGGCAAGTCCTTCGTATCTTGAAGATTTGGCCCTGGGGTTCAGTCTTTCTGAAGGCATCCTGGCCCATCCTCACGAGTGCTACGACCTTGAGCTTCATGAAGAGGCTCAAGGCTTGGCCGTTCATCTAAGCATTGCCAGCCAGCGGCTGGCCGAACTTAAGCAGCGCCGCCGTAGCACAACCGGACGCACCGGTTGCGGACTGTGCGGCACCGAAGCGTTGGAGCAGGCCATTCGACCCATCCCTACGGTGAGTGCGCCACACCTTGACGACACAGCCATTCAGCATGCGCTCTGTACACTGGACGACCATCAGCCTCTAAAGGAAGCGACAGGCGCCGTGCATGGCGCGGCCTGGTGCGATCTGCAGGGGCGCATTCAAAGAGTGCGCGAAGACGTGGGTCGTCACAACGCACTGGATAAACTGATCGGTTCGCTGGCGCATGATAACGTGCCGCTCCAGCAAGGCTTTGTGATGGTCTCCAGCCGAGCCAGCTATGAAATGGTACACAAGTGTGCAAGCGTTGGCATCGGCGCGCTGGTTGCCGTGTCGGCAGCCACCGCCCTGGCCGTTCAACAGGCGCAGGCAGCAGGCCTTCTGTTAGCAGGTTTTGCACGCCCAGGCCGTCATTTAATCTATCACCGCCCTGTCTCTGCAAAGGACTGAGCCCTTTACCGCGTTGAGGAGAGACCCTATGTCAAACAACAACGATGCCAATTTGGTCCGTATGACTAACCAGATCGCCACCAACCTGGGCAGCGGTCGTGATGAAGAGGCAGCAGCAGCGGCTATCTGCCGTCACCTGGAAACCTTTTGGGCACGCTCAATGAAGCAGCGCCTTGTTGCCAGCCTGGCACTTGAGAGCGTGGAGTTTTCCCCCTTGGCACGCCGCGCTGCAACACTGCTGGCTACCCGGCTATCAGAACAGCAAGTCTCTCGTTAGCACATCACAATAAAAGCTCAATAACATTAGCTTTTAGTCTTGCCACAGCGACTTACACGAGAAGCTCAATGGTTTTAGCAAAAGTTAATAAAAATCATTATTTCCGTTAAAAATCGGACATTTCGAGTCTACTAGTTGCTATTTTAGAATATAAACCTGTTTCCATAACCCAAGTTAAGGTGTTTACCGAGCATAAGGTGCACTGTGTGGATGTGGTGGCCAAGGATGGCCCGTTTTTGGCAAAGATGCCGACCTACAGTTTAGCTGCCATGACCTTGTACCGCCTGGTCATGGCAGCTTTTTATTGCACTGCATTTTACTTTTTAACGTCACGTTACTTTGGCAGCCATGTCTCAATAGCGGCTGTCCCGCAGCGGATTTTCAACAGCGAACGTTCAAAGACAGCGTTTCAACCACTACGCCAGCGCTGCCTGAGGGCGCCGCTCATCCAGCATTCCTTTATCAAGAATAAAGCGAACAATCTCTTCAAGCCCTACGCCATCGTAAAGGTTGGTAAATACAAAGGGCCGCTCGCCGCGCATTTTCTTTGAATCACGCTCCATTACCTCTAACGACGCGTGCACCTGCTCGGCGATATCGATCTTGTTGATAATTAGTAGATCCGACTTGGTAATCCCCGGCCCACCCTTACGCGGAATTTTGTCTCCCGCCGAGACATCAATCACATAAAGCGTGAGGTCAGAAAGCTCGGGACTAAACGTCGCAGAAAGGTTATCTCCCCCAGACTCTACCAATACCAGCTCAAGCTTAGGATGGCGCGCCTGTAATTCATCGATAGCCGCCAGGTTCATCGAGGCGTCTTCACGAATCGCCGTATGCGGACACCCCCCGGTTTCGACGCCCAGAATGCGATCAGCGGCCAAGGCGTCATGCTTAAGCAGAAAGTCAGCGTCTTCGCGGGTATAAATATCGTTCGTCACCACCGCGATATCGTAATAGTCGCGCAGCGCCAGACAGAGCTGCTTGAGTAGCGCCGTTTTACCCGAACCAACGGGGCCGCCCACACCAATACGTAAACAGTGAGTCATGGTAAGTATCTCCTAACTTCTAAATAGGCGTGAATATTGAGTTTCGTGTAGGGCACTGGCTAGCGCCAGCCCCGGCAATATGGGGCCAAGGTCGTGATCGTCGAGCGTTAATGCTTCATCTACCGCGCTAACCAGCGGCGATCGCAGCTGTTCGATAATCCGCTGAGCGGCCGTATGCCCAAGAGGTAGCGCTTTACAGGCCACCGCCAGCTGGTTTTCAAGCCATGCCCAGCCAAATCCAAGTAACGCCTGGCGGCAAGGCACGCGCCGCATGTGCGCGGTAAAGGCAAAGAGCGTGACATAGCCTGCATGGGGCGGTAGTAAGCCATTTGGCAATAGCTCAAGACTTCCCAGCAAGCGCTTTAATGAAGCGCCCAGGCGGCTATCTTCAGCAGACAGCTCAGCGGTTTCTCGCGTAGCGGCCAGCCATTCATCCCACTGAGCTATCGCATCCCGGTCGGCGTGCTCAAAAGCATGGTACAAGCGGGCAATCAGCGGCAACTCACAAAGCGTCAGGCCATCTTCCAGTACGCCAGTGAGCCACTCCGCCAGGCTGGACTCGTCATTTACCCAGCCAAGTTCAAAGGCACTCTCAAGCCCTTGAGAGAATGCGAAGGCACCAATGGGCAGCGCCGGACTAACCAGCTGCAACAAGCCCAACAGCGCCAAGTCTCCCGTTGCAGCCTGCTCAGTGAGCATGATGATGCTCGTGCGGATGGTCGTGATCGTGAGCATGAGAATGCGAGTGGCCATGTCCGCCTATCTGATTATAGGCGCCCGGCTCTGGATCAAACGTGGCTTCGTGGTGTTCAAGCGTCGCGCCCAGCAACACAGCCAGTTCCTCCAATACGTGATCAGGTGGGAAGCGTACCCAACCGCCGCGCTCGTCTTCACCCAGCGCCAGCTGCACATGGCGGTTGCCCAAATGGTAGGCAAGCCGCGCCAAGGGTAAGCCATTCCTTATTCGTGCGGTCACCACCGGCTCAATAGCAGCGCACACGCGAATAACTTCGCCGCTTTCCGCTTTTAAGCCTTCGCCACTTCGCAGTACCGGGCCACGATCCAAAAACAGCCCCAGCGCCTGGCCATTGTCGCTTTCCGCTTTTAGGCGCCCGCGGGTGCGAAGTTCAAAGGGTAACGTAAGCGTATCGCTGGCTGCGCTTTCATCCACCGGGCCTAAACGTTCTATCAGTTTCAGCATAATTAACCTCTTGATCGACCAATGAGTTGAGCCTTTGCAATGAGCCTACGCCCCCGCAGGAGCAGCTCACACACCCCCTGTAGGAGTAGCTCTTGCACCCCCTGTAGGAGTAGCTCTTGCACCCCCTGTAGGAGCAGCTTCAGCTAGCGATGCCGTGCGCAGCGCTGCCGGGGTTGGTGGCTAACACCATGCACCGCGCCCCGCCACCCAAGGGCGGCTGCGCCGCCATCGCCGAGTGGAACTCAGCTCCTACCAGTTAAAGTGCATGCACCTCCCTCACGCCCCTCTGTAGGAGTAGCTCACCCCCCTGTAGGAGTAGCTTCAGCTAGCGACGCAGTGCGCAGCGCTGCCGGGGTTGGTGGCTAACACCATGCACCGCGCCCCGCCACACAAGGGCAGCTGCGCCGCCATCGCCGAGTGAACTCAGCTCCTACCGGTTAAAGTGCATGCATCCCCTGTAGGAGCAGCTTCAGCTAGCGATGCAGTGCGCAGCGCTGCCGGGGTTGGTGGCTAACACCATGCACCGCGCCCCGCCACCCAAGGGCGGCTACGCCGCCATCGCCGAGTGAACTCAGCTCCTACCGGTTAAAGTGCATGCACCCCCCGCCGGAGTAGCTCACACACCCCCTGTAGGAGTAGCTTCAGCTAGCGATGCAGTGCGCAGCACTGCCGGGGTTGCATCTAAAACAGGTGATAGCGCTGGGCCAGCGGCAGCTCGGTGGCGGGCTCGCAGGTCAAAAGCTCGCCGTCGCAGCGCACTTCATAGGTCTGCGGGTCCACGGTCAGCTCGGGGCAGGCGTCGTTGAGCTTCATATCCTTCTTGCGCACCCCACGGACGTTCTTGCACGCGGCAAGCGCACTCTGAAGTCCCAAGCGCTCCTTGAGGCCTGCATCAATCGCCGCCTGGCTGACAAAATTGAGCCGAGTTTGGCTGGCCGCGCGGCCAAAAGCGCCGAACATGCGCCGATAATGCACCGGCTGGGGCGTGGGGATTGAGGCGTTGGGATCGCCCATGGGGGCAGCAGCAATCATCCCGCCTTTCAATATCAACGAGGGCTTCACACCGAAAAACGCCGGCTTCCAGAGCACTAAATCCGCCAGTTTACCCACTTCAATAGAGCCCACCTCATGAGCGATACCGTGAGTAATTGCCGGGTTGATGGTGTATTTGGCGATATAGCGCTTGGCACGCAGGTTATCGGCACCCAAGGCTTCGTCTTCAGGTAGCAAGCCACGCTGTACTTTCATCTTGTGCGCGGTTTGCCAAGTGCGGCAGACCACTTCGCCTACCCGTCCCATTGCCTGAGAGTCGGAGGCGATCATCGAGATCACGCCCAAATCGTGCAGGATATCTTCGGCGGCAATCGTTTCACGGCGAATGCGTGAGTCGGCAAATGCCACGTCTTCGGGAATGTTGGGGTCCAAGTGGTGGCAGACCATGAGCATATCCAGATGCTCATCAATAGTATTCACCGTGTAGGGCCGCGTGGGGTTAGTGGATGACGGCAGCACGTACTCTTTGGAACACGCAGTGAGGATATCCGGCGCGTGCCCGCCGCCCGCGCCTTCAGTGTGGTAGGTGTGAATGCCGCGCTCTTTAAACGCCGCCGAAGTGTCTTCCACAAAGCCCGATTCGTTAAGCGTGTCGGTGTGAATGGCTATCTGCACGTCATAACGCTCGGCCACGCTCAGGCAGGTATCAATCGAGGCGGGCGTCGTGCCCCAGTCTTCGTGAAGCTTGAGGCCCATGGCGCCTGCTTCCAGCTGGGCTTCCAAAGCTTCCGGCAGGCTGGCATTACCTTTACCCAGCAGGCCGATGTTCATGGGCAGGTCATCCACTGCCTGAAGCATTTTGCCAAGGTGCCACGCGCCCGGCGTACAGGTGGTGGCATTCGACCCGGTGGCCGGACCGGTGCCGCCGCCCAGCATGGTAGTGACACCGCTCATCAGCGCTTCGTCTACCTGCTGGGGACAGATAAAGTGGATATGCGCGTCGATGCCACCTGCGGTCAGGATCTTGCCTTCGCCCGAGATAATTTCAGTGCCGGGGCCAATCACGATATCTACATCGGGCTGCACGTCAGGGTTGCCCGCTTTGCCAATCGCAGCAATACGTCCGTTCTGTAGCCCCACATCGGCTTTGACGATGCCCCACCAGTCGAGAATCAGCGCGTTAGTGATGACGGTGTCCATGACGGTTTCATCGTTACGTTGGCTCTGACCCATGCCATCGCGGATCACCTTGCCGCCGCCGAATTTGACCTCGTCGCCATAGTGGGTGGCATCTTTTTCAACCTCGATCCACAGCTCGGTATCGCCCAGGCGCACCCGGTCGCCTACCGTGGGGCCGTACATATCGGCGTAGGCCTGCCGACTAATCTTGTTACCCGGTTTCATTGTTTATCTCCGTCCAGCGGTCCCATTACCTCGCCACGAAAGCCATAGATTTCCCGCTTACCCACAAACGGAATCAGCGTGACTTCACGGGTCTGGCCAGGTTCAAAGCGGATCGCGGTACCTGCGGCGACATCAAGGCGAAAACCGCGGGTCTTGTCGCGATCAAACACGAGCGCCGGGTTGGCCTCGGCAAAGTGGTAGTGGGAGCCGAGCTGAATCGGTCGGTCGCCGGTGTTCGCCACGTCTACCGTGATGCGCTCGCGGCCTACGCACAGCTCGATATCACCCTCTTTTAACTGATACTGTCCTGGAATCATTGGGCCGGGAATCATGGCAGCCTCCTGATGGCTGATTGCTGGTTGCTGATAACTAGTTGATAGGCGTATGAACAGTCACGAGTTTCGTACCATCCGGGAAAGTGGCTTCGACCTGAACTTCGTCGACCATTTCAGCCACGCCTTCCATCACGTCATCACGGCCAAGAATCTCGCGCCCGTAGCTCATCAAATCAGCCACACTGCGACCATCCCGGGCACCTTCGATAATCTCGAAACTGATCAGCGCGACCGCTTCGGGATAATTGAGCTTTAATCCTCGCGCTTTGCGCCGCTCGGCAAGCTGGGCGGCGGAAAACAGCAACAGCTTGTCTTTATCTCTTGGGGTTAATTCCATAGAGCGTCTCCAACAGAGTCGATTAAGTTAACCAAATACGCGGAATATGGGCCTCACGCTCAATCCAGCGCGGGCGCAGCAATTTCCAGGCCTGTTCGCACAACGCCCAGGCTTCATTTCGCGAGTTACCCAGATAGCGCAGCAATAAAACGCCCTGGCGCACCGTTACCGCCCAGCGTGGATTATCCGGCAGGGCATTACGCAACTCCTCAATCGCCGCTGGCGCATCACTCATTCCCACCGCCCAAAGCGTGGCCTGCACCGTAGCGCCGCCCTGCCCCCAGCGTCCCGTAAAGCGCGGGTGTAACGGGTCTAACGGCTGGCGTTCTAGCCATAGCGGCTTGCCATCCAGCGTCAAACGAAAAAACTGTTCAATGCGCCCTGACAAGTACGGCAACTCGCTCGCGGGGCGACCCAAGGCCATGACTTCCCAGCCTAAACAGCGAGCACTACCATGAAGATCAATATGCGTACGCTGTTCACCTTTAGAGCCATCAAAGGCAATGGTTTCCTGAGGTAGCCACTCAAGCGTTGCGCTATCGGCGACCTCAAGCTCGGTACACTGGCTCTAGGCAACCCCCTGGCTGTCAGCCTTATAAAGCTTATTCGCCGCGGGGGTAGTCAGCAGGGCATGTGCGCCTTGCTCGACGTGCGCCTTGATGGTGAGCGCATCGCCGCTGACCAATCCTCCGGGTGGGTGCAGCACGTAGATATGGCACGCCTCCTGGCGGCCTTCAGGATAAAACGGCCGCTGGACCCGAAGTGGCCCCTGGTGACGTGCCTGGATTAACCGCGTAGCGCCATCGCGCTTGGCAAAACGCAGCGCCAGTGAGGCCGCCCAGTGGCGTTCCTGATCAAAGCGGTGGCCGGACGGTGTAGCGAGTTCGCGCAAGGTCATGGAAGACGATCGCATCCTTTTGAATAGGTCATAGCCTTTCAAATGCAAGGAATGCGCCAAAATGGTGAAAAGTGGACTTTTACTATCGCTGCAAAGTTTTAGCCGTCATAACCCATCAGCACTAACGGCTTTTTGCACCAAAAAAGATCATTAAAAGGGTCGGCCGCACCAAAAAGAACAAGTAGTTAACCGCCCCTTGTGTGTCAAAAGACCACACGCCCAACACTTCTTATTTGGGAACTTTCCGATACTATTGGGCCATCCTCCGTCAACAGCTTGTCTGTTGCCCACCAAGGTAGATGGCTTCGTGCAGTTACAATGCTCAGCAAACAAGCTCTGGTATCGCATTGCGCTTTGTATGGCGTTTGTGGCGATGCAGCTGCTGTTAGTTGGGCCGCTGATTTCACAGTATCAGTCCGATGGGCAACATCACGCACATCACGAAGCTAGTCATCACTCTAACCATCAAGGCGGCGGTCATCATCAACATACTGCCCCTCAAGCAAACCACCACCATGCGGGCCATGCTGATGAAGTAGAACCGATATTTAACTGGTTCCACCAATGTGGTTACTGTGCCATCTGGCAACAGTTCCCAACGGCGCATACCTCTCTCCCTCCGATCAGCTTACAAGCGTTTATTACGCATAATAAGCTGCTGACGCAACCGACGCAGGCTATAAAGTCCTGTGATAACTACCCCCACGCGCTAACGCGCGCTCCGCCCTTTTTTCGGATCGTGTAACGCCACATCGTCAGCCTTTTTAGCCTGAAGTTTGCTTCTGGCTGGCGTCTGTCTACACCCAAAAAAGGGATCATCATGCCGCATCTAACTATTGGGCATGGCGTCGTTACGCCTGCCCGCTTAAAAAAACGTTTTCAACGACACGTACTGACATTAAGCGTCGCTGCCGCATCGAGCGTTGTTGCTCAAGGCGTATGGGCACAGGCGACTGCCGCTCACCACGAGCATCATCATGCGTTAAACACGATGGTCGTGACCGCTGTACCGCTAAGCTCACCGCTCACGGTGGAAACCGACCCGCGTATACCGCGGCAACCGGCCCCTGCCAGCGACGGCGCCGACTATCTTCAGACCATCCCTGGGTTCTCTGCCATTCGCAATGGCGGCACCAACGGTGACCCGGTGTTCCGTGGCATGTTTGGCTCACGTCTTCGCGTGCTGACCAATGGCAGCCAAATGCTAGGCGCCTGCCCGGCAAGAATGGATGCGCCTACGTCTTATATCTCACCTGAAAATTACGACAGCCTCACCGTCACCAAAGGGCCGCAGTCCGTTCTGTGGGGCCCCGGCGCTTCAGCGGCAACGGTGCGCTTTGACCGCGGCCCGGAGGAGTTCGATGAAGCCGGTGTGCGAGTGGATGGCAGCGTCATGCTGGGTACCTATGGGCGCTTTGATCGCCGCATTGATGCCGCTTTAGGCAATAAAGACGGCTACCTGCGCATTACCGGCAATCAATCCGAAGCTAATGACTATCAGGATGGCGATGGCAACGCCGTGCCCTCGTTATGGGATAAGTGGAACGGTGACATAGCGCTTGGATGGACACCCGACAACGATACCTGGCTTGAAGTCACCGCAGGCCGAGGAAACGGCGAAGCGCGCTATGCCGGGCGAGGTATGGATGGCAGCAAATTTCTGCGCGAAACCGTGGGCATCCGTTTTCAGCGCGAGAATTTAGGTGAACACTGGAAACGTCTGGAAATGCAGGCCAACTATGCCTATGCCGACCATATTATGGATAACTTCACGCTGCGCTCACCGGGCAGCATGGACATGGGTGGTGGCATGGACATGGGCAGCGGCATGGACATGGGTGGTGGCATGGACATGGGCGGCGGCATGGACATGGGCAGCGGCATGGATATGGATGGCGGTATGGACATGAGTGACGGCATGGCCATGCGGCTAGACCGTCGCACCCGCAGCGCGCGCGTCGCATCAACGTGGGAGTGGGAAAACACCACGTGGACGGCCGGTGTCGATGTCGAGCATCAGGTACATCGCAATCTGGATGGCGAACACTGGCAGCCCGACTACGAGCAGACCCAGTTTGGCGCCTTCAGCGAAGTCACCCGTTTTATCGATGAACGTGACCGTCTTATTGGCGGCGCCCGCGTAGACCGCTACCGCGTCAGTGACGAAAGCCTGGACACAGCTACCACAGGCCTCACCCGCCGCGACACTCTGCCCAGCGCTTTTATCCGCTATGAGCAGGATTTAGCCTCAGCACCGGTCACCTGGTATGCCGGGGTCGGGCATGTGGAGCGCTTTCCCGATTACTGGGAATTGAGCTCTAGTCAGGCAGGCCCGGCCGGTAGTTTGAATGCCTTTGACGGTGTTCAACCCGAAAAAACCACCCAGTTGGATATAGGCGCGCAGTATAACGACCAGCGCTTAAGCGCATGGGTGTCCGGGTATGCAGGATACGTTAACGATTTCATCTTGTTTGATTACAACACCGCGGGCATGGGCGGTACTCAGATCGATAACATTGATGCTCAGATTGCGGGTGCCGAAGTGGGCGCTAGCTATCAACTAACCGACAACTGGGTAAGCAATGCCTCGCTGGCCTATGCCTGGGGGCGAAATGCCAACGACGATGAGGCATTACCACAGATCCCACCGCTGGAAGCCAAGGTCGGCCTGACCTATGCACACGATGACTACTCTGTGGGTGGCCTATGGCGTGGTGTTGCGGCACAAAACCGTATTGCGCTCGAAAAAGGCAATGTCGTCGGCCAGGATCTGGAATCGTCGTCAGGCTTCGGGGTGTTCTCGCTTAACGGTGCCTATCAAGCAAGCAACCACCTAACGCTAAGTGTGGGGGTGGATAACGTTTTCGATACCACCTACACCGAACACTTGAATCTGGCGGGTAATGCAGCCTTTGGCTATCCCGCTGATTTGGATCGCGGCATTAATGAGCCTGGCCGCATGGTGTGGGCACGGGCCGACTTCAGCTTCTGATTCATTCAGGTGCTCAGTAGAGCACCTGTTTACCCTTACCGCTTAAAACCACCAGGCTAGATGCCTGGTGGTCTGGAGAGACTTCATGTCGACCACGTCACCCCCACAAGAAGGTAAACGCAAGACCTTCGACCTGTATCGCGCCGTTTGGCGCTGGCACTTTTACGCCGGCCTTTTGGTTCTGCCGTTCATGATCACCCTGGCAATTACTGGGGGCCTTTATCTTTTCAAGGACGAACTGGATGCACTCATACACGCTGATGTGAAGCGCGTAGCCGTTCAAGAGGCGACGCTCCCTCCCTCTACGCTGGTAAGCGCAGCCCTTACGGCTCACCCTGGCACTGCCGTAAAATTCACCGACCCCGCCACGCCGAAAAGCTCGGCGGAGATCACAGTGAATACTGCCTCGGGCGAGCGGTTAGCCGTTTACGTCAATCCGTATACTGCCAATGTGCTGGGGGCGCTGGATGACCGCGGCACGGTGATGTGGACCGTTCGCTATCTGCACAGTTTGAAATACTTTGGACCTACAGCGCGCAAACTGATTGAAATAGCCGGCGGCTGGGCAACCCTGCTAGTGCTCACCGGCATTTACCTCTGGTGGCCACGGCGTAAAGGCAAAGGCGGCGTGATTAGCGTGCGCGGCAAGCCAAAAAGCCGCGTGTTCTGGCGTGATCTGCATGCCGTGCTGGGTATTTTTGTCGGTGGGTTTATCGTCTTTCTGGCGATCACCGGAATGCCTTGGTCGGGCGTGTGGGGCGCGCAGGTTAATCAGTGGGCTAACGGTAACAATTTCGGCTACCCCTCTGGTGTGCGCGTTGAAGTGCCCATGTCGGAAGCGCGTTTAAACGCGCAAAGCCCGACAAACTGGTCACTCGAACAGGCACAAATTCCAGAATCCACACAGGGACCAGGCCAGGCAACGAGCATTGGCCTTGACGGCGCTGTCGCCATCTTCGATGAGCTGGGATTGCATCATGGCTATGCGGTCAGCCTGCCCACCACAGAGACCGGCGTGTACACCGGATCAGTCTATCCTAATGACCTTAGCCAACAGCGCGTGGTGCATCTTGATCAGTACAGCGGCGAGCGCTTGATCGACATGAGCTACTCCGATTACGGGCCCCTGGGTCGCTGGTTGGAATTTGGTATCAACGTGCATATGGGCCAGCAGTTTGGTCTGGCCAACCAACTGCTCTTTTTGACCGTGTGCGTGGCGATTATCCTGCTGGCGGTATCGGCCGCAGTAATGTGGTGGAAGCGCCGCCCCTCACGCGCAATGGGCGTACCGCCACTACCGGCAGACAAACGCGTTTTCCGGGGTCTGATTGCCATTCTGGCGATAGGCGGATTGATTTTCCCGCTGGTAGGCGCGTCGTTGATCGTCATGCTGCTGCTTGATTGGCTGATTGTGCGCCCGCTCCAGGAGCGGAGGCTGGTTAACCAGCCAAGGTAACACCTCAGTTTCTATCACTCCCTCTTTCTGGCCCCCTTGGGGCCAGAAGCTCAGGTTTATCTAAATCTCAATTTACGCCTCTCGCTCTATCTTTCCCGCTACTCACACGCGCCACAGAATAGCCACTATCGGTATGCCTTCAAGTATCGAACGATGCCAGCGCAAGACCCGTTGATGCCTTGGCCAACTAAAGCGATACATTAATAGCGCATTTGCGCTTATTGCCTCATAAACTCATGCCTATTTCAGTCTACCTCAGCACGTTTATCCGCTTGACATTAAATTATTTGCGCCACAAACTTAGCCGAGGCTATACTTGTTTCCACAGCGCAAAATGATTACACGGAGTAACACTGCTTCGTCTACTATCTACCTCATGTCGAGTCTGGAGCTTAATAATGGCAACAAAACATGCTGTGATTCTATTGGGAATGCTGCCTTTCAGTACCTTGGCAGCGGCTGATGAAACGCCCCTCAACGTGGTGGCAACCATTGGCATGATTGCCGATGTGGCACAGGAGGTAGGCGGCGAATGCGTTAGCGTCCAGGCCATGATGGGCCCCGGGATCGACCCGCATCTTTTCCAGGCCAGCGCCAGCGATGTTTCGCTGTTGCGCGGCGCCGAACAGATTCTTTACTCGGGCTACGCCCTGGAAGGCCAGCTGGGTTCGGTGCTGGAAAATTTCTCTTCGCGCACCCCGACGCTTGCTGTCGCGCCCTCTTCGATCGACCCTTCATCGCTGATTACCGCGCAGGATATCTACGGCATCGATCCGCACCTGTGGATGGATGTTTCGCTTTGGGCGCAAACGCTGCCGACGCTAAGCGATACCTTTATTGAAGCGCGCCCCGACTGCGCGGATACTATTGAGGCCAACACCGAACGATACCAGACCGAACTGTTGGCGCTCCACAAGTGGGTCAAGGAGAGTATCGCGACCATTCCCGAGAGTCAGCGCGTGCTGGTGACCGCCCACGATGCGTTTAGCTACTATGGGCGCGCCTACGATATCGACGTTGAAGGTATTCAAGGCATCAGCACCGAAACCGAAACCGGCATTGCCGATATCCGCAACATGGCGACGAGTGTGGTAGAGCGCGACGTACCGGCGGTGTTCGTTGAAAGCACCATCAATCCGCGCACCGTCCAGGCGGTGATCGACGCGGCCAAGCAGCGTGGCCATGACGTTGTGGTTGGCGGCGAGCTTTATTCCGACGCCATGGGCGATGACGGTACCGTCGACGGCACCTATATGGGTATGATCTACCGTAATACCCAGCATATCGTTAACGCACTCGGCGGCACACTTTCCCCACTGCCCGATGAGCTCAACGACTGGGCAAGCGAGTGGCAGCTCGACCAACAGGGATAAAAGGGCATACTCTCGATGGTAACATCTGCAAGTGCCGAGCCCGCTCTCAGCATCAACAATTTGACCGTGAGCTATCACAACCAGCCCGTGCTTTGGGATATCAATCTCGATATCCCGGCGGGCGTGATGGCGGGAATTGTCGGCCCCAACGGCGCAGGCAAAAGCACGCTGATCAAAAGCCTTTTAGGGCTGGTGCCATCGCTTTCCGGCGAGGTGCTGGTGCACGGCAAGCCTTATGCCGCCCAGCGCAAGCGAGTGGGCTACGTGCCCCAGCGCTCGAGCGTGGATTGGGACTTTCCCACCACCGCGCTCGATGTGGTGACCATGGGCCTTTACGGGCGCCTTGGCTGGTTCAAGCGCCCCGGGCGCCGAGAACGTAAAGAGGCGATGGACGCGCTCGACATGGTCAGCATGAGCGAGCTTGCCCACCGCCAGATCAGCCAGCTTTCCGGCGGCCAGCAACAACGCGTGTTTCTGGCCCGCGCACTGGTGCAACAGGCCGACGTTTACTTTCTGGACGAACCCATGGCCGGGGTCGATGCCACCACCGAACGGGCGATCATCGATATACTGCGCCGCCTGCGTGATGCGGGAAAGACGCTTATCGTCGTCCACCACGATCTGCAAACTGTCGGTACCTACTTCGACTGGCTATTGCTACTGAACGTGCGCGTGATTGCCAGTGGCGACGCCAAAGACGTTTTCAAGATCGACAACCTCCGCCAGGCCTACGGCGGCCAGATCGCGCTGCTGGGTGACCACGAGTCATTAACGTTTCCCGCCTCAAAAGTGACCTGACCCATGCAGTGGCTCGAACTTCTATCGGATTATACCTTTCAAAACGTGGTGATCGGCGCCTCGCTTCTGGGCCTGATCAGCGGCCCCTTGGGCTGCTTTGCGGTGCTGCGCCGTCAAAGCCTGCTGGGCGACGCCATCTCCCACGCGGCTCTTCCGGGAATATGCCTGAGCTTCATCATTACCGGCAGCCGCGATATTGGCGGCATCATGATCGGCTCGCTTGCTACCGGCTCTCTTGCCGCGCTGATCATGCTGCTGCTCACCCGCAAAAGCCGCCTGAAAACCGATGCGGGGCTAGGCGTTTGCCTGAGCCTCTTCTTTGCCGTTGGTATCGTGCTGCTCACCTACATTCAAGGCACCAGCAACGCCGCCCAGGGCGGGCTTGAGGCCTTTTTATTCGGCCAGGCCGCCGCCACGCTGCGCTCGGATCTGTGGGTGATGGGTGGCGTGACGCTGGTAACGCTTTCGCTGCTCGCCGCCTTCTGGAAGCAGGCCAAGCTGGTCACGTTCGACGCCGAGTACGCCCGAACGCTTGGCATGCCCGCCACGGCCATCGAGGCGACACTGACCGCCATGGTCGCACTGGCGGTGGTGGTCGGCTTGCAGATGGTCGGCGTCATTTTGATGGCGGCGATGATCGTTGCCCCGGCGGCGGCCGCGCGCCAGTGGAGCCGCCACCTGGGCACCATGCTTGCCATCGCGGCGGGCGTGGGTATCGTCAGCGGAGTCTCCGGCGCGACGATCAGCACGCTGTCGCGCGGGCTTGCTACCGGCCCGCTGATCGTACTAACCGCCACGGCCATCGTGCTGCTGTCGCTGGCGCTGGCGCCAGGGCGCGGGCTTTTATGGGGCATCATGAAACACTACCTCCAGAAAGCCGAGCTTCAAAAACGCCAGCTTCTCTACACGCTATATAAACACCCGGCCCGGCCTGCATCACGGCGTTTATCGCTGAGCGCACGGCTCACCCTTGCCCTGTTAAAACGCCAAGGCTACCTGACCCGCTCACAAGGTGAAGCGGACTGGGGGCTGACGACAACAGGGCAGGCAAAAGCGCGCCAGGTGGTCGCCACGTTCGAGGAGGTCGCGCCATGATCGCAGAGCTTCTCAACAGTACCGCGCTTCCCATCATTCTGGTCGGCGCCATGGTGGGTATCGCCTCATCAGCGGTGGGCACGTTTTTGGTGCTGCGCGGCAACAGCATGCTGTCGGATGCCATCAGCCATTCGATCGTGTTCGGCATCGTGATCGTCTGGATACTGACCAAGCAGCAGAGCGGGCCGGTGCAGCTCATCGGCGCCGCGCTGACCGGGCTTTTGACAGTATTTCTCACCGAGGCGCTGGCCAATACCAAGCGGGTGAAGCAGGACGCCGCCATCGGACTGGTGTTCCCAGCACTCTTCTCCATTGGCGTGTTACTACTCAATATCTACGCCCACGACGTGCATATCGACACCCACACCGTGCTGTTGGGTGAAATCGGGTTTGTCTGGCTGGATACCGTCGAGCTTTTCGGCCTGCCGATTCCCCAGGCGCTGGTCTCGATGAGCGTAATGACGCTGCTCAACTACGCGTTTATCGGGCTCTTCTATAAAGAGCTGAAGCTCGCCACCTTCGATCCCGCGCTGGCCAAAACCTTTGGCTTCATGCCGACGATCCTGTTCTATGTACTTTTGATGCTGACCAGCTCCACCGCCGTGGCGGCCTTCGACGCCGTGGGGGCGGTGCTGTTCATCGCCTTTGCCATTGTTCCCGCCTCCGCCGCCTATTTGCTGACTGACCGCCTGTGGATGATGTTCATTTTCGGCGCGCTGATCTCGATCGCCTCGAGCATTTCCGGCTATTTCCTCGCGGTGCATTTCAACGTCTCCATCGGTGGCATGATGGCGGTAATGACCGGCGTATTTCTGATACTGGCCTTTTTGGGCGGGCCGCGCTACGGGCTGATTACCCAAATGCTGAAGCGCCGCCGGGCGCGGCAGGCGCCGATGGAGCCGCCTTCATTGTTTTGAAAGGCTAAACGCCAGACCAGGGCGCCACTTGCAACGACGAAGACGCACGCTTTTATAAAGGCCCTATCCACGTGAGCGCTCGTTCAGTATTACTAGCGCACCAGTAATAAGCGCTCGCATACCTTCCTCTAATTCCGCCTCCATTTCGGCCTCCTCCAGGCCGCGGCTCGCCCCCTCGACAGGCTCTTTCCCCACTACCGAATAAATCGTATCGGCGACGGAAAAGCATTGAAAAGCTATAGTCGCCAGAAGCCAGCGAGCTTGCTCCTGGGAGATATCATAAACCTCAGCAATATGGTTTTGATGTGCACGAATTTTTTCAATCATGGGCTGAGTGGCAGCCAAGCGACGGATCACATAGGGCGTTAATCCTGGGTGAGCTTTGACAAACTCGCTTATCGATGCGGCAAAAGTGGATAGATACTCTTTCAATTCCCCGGGCGCATCATTGGAAGCTCGTGGAATATTCCAACGTTGAAATATTTCTTCGGCCACTAAGCATTTCAGCGCCTTTAAATTGGGCACATGCTTATAAAGCGCCATATGGCTGATGCCTAGCGCGCTGGCCACCCCGACAAAGGTGATGTTGGGTAGGCCGATTTCGATACCCGCATTCGCAATACGCTCAAGCGTGATGGTAGGCGGCCGCCCGCGTGCTTTAACTGGCTGTTGCGTGGTCATATTGCATCCTTAATCGCTGACGTTCCTTATCTAGCCACTCACTCACTTTAGGGTCAATTAGTTGATTGGCATGCAATTATATTAATTAGTTTATTGCCATGAAACTAATTATCTATTAGCCTATTTAAACGCGACTAATTCTCGTTACAAACTACTGCTATGCAGGTTCGATAATCCCCTATGGCCGAGTCATAACGCTTCATGAGCACGCACGATACATCGAGATCCCAAGGTAAGAGCCCCATCAGCCAAGTGTTGGCCCCTATACGCACACGGCTTTTTGCCGCGGCAATGCTGGCGGGCATCGGCACGATATTAACGATGGTGCCGCTTGCCGGTATGGCACATATCGCCAAGATTCTTGTGTCTGATCCAGGCGCCGCCTGGGAGTTATCAACCGCCAGCATGCGTGAAATCGGCTGGGTGGTAGCAGCCAGCATCGTGAGCCTCTTTGTCGGCATGGGGTGCATGTTTCTCGGCGAGCTGGTAGCGCACCTGGCGGATAACAAACTCACCTACCAGCTACGCTTGGCTGTTATGCGACGCTTGTCCCAAGCACCGCTTGGCTGGTTTACCAGCCGCGCATCCGGCGACGTAAAACAGGCGATGCAAGACGATATTGCGACGCTGCACAGCCTGACCGCGCACTTTTACACGGCGGTAGGACGCGCGTTTGGCGCCTTACTGATCTCGGTGGTCTACCTGATCATGCTGGATTGGAAAATCGCCGTTATTACGTTACTGCCTCTTCCCGGTTTCTTTCTTTTCCTGCGCCGACTCATGCAAGCCAGCAAAGCCAATATGGGTGAGTTTATTGCCCAGCTTGAGCGCATGAATAACGCCATTAATGAATTTGTCTGCGGCATTCCCGTCGTCAAGGCCTTCGGTACGACCGGACAAGCCTATCGTGGCTACCAAGCAGCAGTGGATAGCTTTGCCCATGCATTTGAGCAATTTACCCGCCCTCTGGTCGCTTCTATGGCACATGTTCATGCGATGGTGACAACGGTGACGATATTGGGACTGGCGCTCACGGTTGGCATATTTTGCGTCGCCAACGGCTGGTCAGAACCGGTCGATCTGTTGCCATTCATTCTAGTAGCCCCCGGTATCTGTGCTCCGTTACTGCTGCTGCATACCTTGCTGCACGACTTAGGCAGTGCCGTTGGCGCCGCCCAACGCGTCATGGCACTGCTTGAAACGCCGGTATTGCCATCAATCCCCTCCAGTGAGTGCCAGCTCCCCAACGATCATGAAGTTCGCTTTGAAAATGTCAGTTACGTCTATAACAATGCCCAAAACGGGCTATCGAACCTGCACTTTACTCTTGCACCTGGCAGCGTTACGGCGATTGTTGGCCCTTCGGGGGCAGGCAAATCCACCCTGGCACGCCTGATGCTGCGCTTTTTTGACCCCACCCATGGGCGCATTACGTTAGGCGGGGTGGATCTGCGCCATCTTGAGATGTCAACGCTCTACCAGCGGATTGGTTTTGTTCTGCAGGACGTGCGTCTGATCCATGCCAGCATTCGAGACAACATTGCGTTGGGCCGCCCTTCGGCCAGCCAACAGGAAATCGAGGATGCCGCTCGCGCGGCGAATATTCACGAACGTATCGCCGCACTCCCTAACGGCTATCGATCGATGGTTGGCGAGGATATTCAACTGTCAGGTGGCGAGCAACAGCGCGTCAGTATTGCCCGCGCCATGTTACTTGATCCGCCTCTATTGGTGCTGGACGAGCCGACAGCAGCGGTTGACGCCAGCAATGAGCTGGCCATCCAGCAGGCTCTGTCGCGTTTAACCCGGGGGCGGACGCTTGTGATTATTTCGCATCACCTAAAGTCGATCATCCACGCCGACCATATTCTGGTACTCGATGGCGGCACGGTTGCTGAGCAAGGCAATCACGACCAGCTACTGGCCAGCAATGACCTTTATGCTCGCCTTTGGGCACTGGAAGAGAAAACAAACTCACTGGAATCGAAGGTGGCAGCGTGCTGAAAATGCTCAATCAACTGCTTGGCGAAGACACCGCGCTCTTGCGTCGCTATCTCGGTCTGGTCACTGTCTATGGTGTGCTAAGCGGTCTGACCATCTTGGCCCTTATCCCTCTTCTCTATTACCTCCTGATTGGCCAACTCAGTGTGGCCACCACATGGCTAGTAGTGCTGCTTTTCGGCATCCTAATCTGTTGGGGAGTGCGATGGCACGTGGAGCAGGCAGGCGTCCGTGTCGGCGTCGCCATCTTGCAGTCGGGCCGCCATCGCCTTGGCGAACACGTGATCCATCTGCCGGTTGGCTGGTTTACCGCGACAAATACCGCGCGCCTTAGCCATGTAACCACGCAGGGTATGATGGCGGTGGCCCAGCTTCCTGCTCACGTCTTTACACCGGTGATCAGCGGGCTTGTCACGCCTATCGTTCTCCTTGCCGCGCTATTGGTGTTGCATGCACCGCTGGGCATTGCGGCGCTGGTCGCGCTGCCGCTACTTTTGGGGGTTTTATTACTCACCGCCAAGCTTGCCCAGCATGCCGACAGGGCCTTCCAGCAACACTTTTCTGATACCAGTCAGCGCATGGTCGAGTTCGCCAGTGCCCAGACAGTCTTACGCGCCTTTAGTGGGAACAACCACAGCACACGCTTCTTAGAACAGGCCATGGAACAACAGCACCGCTCGGGAACAAGGCTGGCTTGCCTATCGGCACTTTCGGCGCTGCTCAATGCCTGGGCAGTGCAGACAGTCTTTGCCGTGCTGCTGATCGTCACAACCCTGTGGATCAATACGCTTTTGGAAGGATCACTGACGGCAGCGAGCATTATAAGCGTCATCATTGCGCTGGTACTGGTAAGCCGGTTCGTCGAACCGCTGCTGGACATCGCTCAACACAGCGACATTTTGCGTAGTGCAAGGGGGCAACTCGAAGAGATCCAGGCGATTTTCGACGCTGCCCCCCTAACCGAGCCAACGGTCCCTCAGCCACCGCGCGATGCCTCCATCGAATTGAGAGCCGTCCGCTTTCGCTATGCGCCGCATGAGCCCGACGTGCTCAACGGGGTTAGCCTATCTATCACGCCCGGTAGCATGACCGCATTGATCGGTGAGTCAGGTTCAGGCAAGACCACTCTGGCGCGCCTGGTCGCGAGATTTTTCGATGCAGATCACGGTAGTGTGCTCGTCGGCGGCGTGGACGTCCGCGATATGTCTAGTACCCAGCTGGCGGATCACGTCAGCCAGATCTTCCAGGAGAGCTACCTGTTTGCCGGCAGCATTGCTGACAATATTCGCTTTGGCCATCCCGACGCCAGCGATGCCGACCTGATGGACGCCGTGCGTCTGGCCGGTGTCATCGAGATCGTCGAACGCCTGCCCCAAGGATTGGACACACCAGTGGGCGAGGGAGGCGCCCGCCTTTCCGGCGGCGAACGGCAGCGTATCGCCATCGCCCGAGCACTCATTAAGAATGCGCCCATTCTGCTGGTGGATGAAGCGACTGCCGCACTGGATGCGGAAAATCAAGCCATCATTACCCAGGCGCTGGTGCGACTGAGAGGCCAACGTACGCTATTGGTGATCGCCCACCAACTCTCTACGGTGAGCATGGCTGATCAGATCATCGTGCTAGATGACGGACGCATCATTGAGCAAGGCGCGCCCGATGAACTGCTCGCTCAGCAGGGGCGATACGCCACGTTTCTTGACCAACGCCAAACCACCAAAGGGTGGCGCATCACCCCGGATAAAACGGGAGAAACCTCACAGTGATGCGCGTGTATCTGCCTCTCCTGTTTGTATTGCTGTGCGGGATGTCATTACTGACAGGCGCGCGGCAGATAAGCGGGTACCAACTTATCACCCTGTCAGATGATGCTTGGTTGACGTTGACGGCCAGCCGACTGCCGCGCCTGATCACGGTGTCCTTGACCGGAGTGGGCCTCGCGATTTGCGGTGTGATTTTGCAGCATATCGTGCGCAATAAGTTCGTGGAGCCCGCCACCTCGGGTGGGCTTGATGCCGCCAAACTGGGCATTCTCGTATCGCTGTCTCTAATGCCTACGGCTGGCGCTGGATCACGAATGCTTGCAGCCCTGCTCTTCTGCTTCGCTGCGAATGTTGTCTTTATCGCTATCGTTCGCCGCATCAAGTTCACCAACACGGTACTGGTTCCCGTCATCGGTTTGATGTACGGCGGCGTGCTAAGCGCCCTAGCCGAGTTCTACGCCTACCGCCATAACATCCTGCAAAGCATGCAGGGCTGGCTGCTGGGAGATTTTTCAAAGATCGTCCAGGGCCATTACGAAATCATCTACCTAATCCTGCCGGTCGTTGTGCTCGCCTACGTCTACGCTCATCGCTTCACGGTGCTGGGCATGGGCGAAGACATGGCGACGAGTTTAGGCGTGAACTATCTCGTCACCTCCGCCATTGGGCTGATGCTGGTGGCCATTACTGTCTCGGTCACGGTCATCGCGGTGGGCGCCATCCCCTTTGTCGGATTAGTGGTTCCCAATCTGGTAGCGCTCTACTACGGCGATAACCTGGCTCGCACCCTACCCGCCGTAGCACTGTCGGGGGCAACACTGCTGCTGGTCTGCGACATTGCGGGACGCCTGCTGATCTATCCCTTTGAAGTGCCCATCGGCTTAACGTCGGCTTGTGTCGGAGGCGTGCTGTTTCTGATCCTGATTGTCAGGAGGGCACAGTGATGACTATCAAAGCTCGCCACACCGTTTGGGCGGCCGTGATCGCTCTTGCGCTCGCTTTTGTCTTTGTACGCTCCGGTTTCGACTTCGAGTATGTGATACCGAAACGACTTGAGCGCTTGGCCACCATGGTGATCGGTGGCATTTGTGTCGCCTGGTCCGCCATTACGTTTCAGAGCCTTACCGGTAACCGGATATTAACGCCTGCCATCATGGGCTATGAGGCCGTCTATCTGCTGTTTCAGGCCCTGTTGATGCTGGTGCTGGGCACCCACAGTCTGATGGTGCTCGGCGAGCATGGCAACGCCGCACTCTCGGTCCTGCTGATGCTTGGCTACTCCTGGACGCTGCATCGATGGCTGTTTAGAGACGGCAGAGACAATGTCTATTTCCTGCTGCTGGTAGGACTGGTACTGACAATGGTCATTACCACTTTCACACAGTTCGTTCAGCTCAAAATGAGTCCAGGCGAGTTTTCCATTCTGATGGGTTACAGCCAAGCCGCTTTCGGTAACGCCAGCACCACACAACTGCTATACGCCACACTGATCGTGGCCGCGATTTGTCTGGTGGGACTGAAAAGCCTCCCAATGCTAGATGTGCTCTTGCTGGGCAGAGAGCAGGCCATGTCACTTGGCATCGATTATCGACGCTGCGTGCAACACCAGCTCTTTCTGATCGCCTCGCTGGTGGCTGTATCGACCAGCCTGCTTGGCCCCACGGCGTTCATGGGCATTTTCGTGGCCAATACGGCCTATGCGCTTGCAGGCACTTACCGTCATCGGGTCACGCTACCGGTGGGTTGTGCCCTCGCCATCGCCCTTTTCATCCTCGCCCAACTGCTGGTCGAACATCTCTTCAACTACACAACCACCGTCGGCATCCTCGTCAACCTCGTATGTGGGGCTTACTTCCTGTCGCTGATGGTGCGTACGCGAGGCGCAGCATGATCACGGTTCAAGACCTTCATAAAACCTACGGCGACCGTTCGGTGCTATCGGCGATCAATCTCTGCTTTCCATCAGGTCAGTTGACGTCCCTGGTGGGCCCCAACGGCGCGGGTAAGACGACGCTTCTGATGATGCTCGCGAGACTACTTAAGCCCTCTCGGGGGGATATTCGACTCGACGGCTCCCAGGTAACGCGCATTCCCATCAGCGAGTATGCCAGGCAGGTGGCCACGCTACGCCAGACGCCTGAGTTCAACCTACGCCTGACCGTCGAGGAGTTGGTCGCCTTTGGCCGCTTTCCCTATAGCCGTGGCACACTCACTCGGCACGACCATCGTGTGATTGACGACGCCCTGTCGTTTCTATCGCTGACGGCACTACGCGGTGCTTATCTGAACGAGCTCAGCGGCGGCCAACGCCAGATGACGTTCCTGGCCATGACCATTGCACAGCAAACCGATTACCTGCTGCTCGACGAGCCACTGAATAACCTCGATATCAAACATGCCGTTCAGATCATGCAGGCTCTTCGCCGTCTCTGCGACGAGCATGGACGAACGGTCATCCTGGTCGTTCATGACATCAACTTTGCCGCCAACTACTCCGATTACATCGTCGCCATGAAGGATGGGGAAGTGCACTGCGATGGCAACGTCACCGACGTCATCACCGAACGGCGCTTGAGTGAGCTTTACGGACTGAAGTTCGACATCGCCCATAACGAACGCGGTTATCTATGTAATTACTTCAAGCCCTCAGGAAACCTGGAATGAAACGATCTCTAAACAACCGCTTGGCACGCCTTCTCCCACTCGCCTTGGTGGCGTTGCTACAAGGGTGCGATCAGCCCTCAGCCAACAATATGTCCGCACAGGAGGCCATAACACCGATCACGATTCACCACGCGCTGGGAAGCACCGTGATCGATCACCGTCCACACCGGGTAGCGGCATTAGACATGAATGAAGTCGATTTTCTGGATCAGTTGGACGTTCCGGTGGTGGGCATGCCAAAGGACTTTATTCCCCATTTTCTGGAGAAGTATCGAGACGACCCGACGATTGAAGATCTGGGCGCTATCGTACGCCCTAACCTTGAGCGAGTGCATCGCGCTAACCCTGACCTCATTCTTATGACGTCGTTACAGGCCAACGACTATAACGAGCTGACTCAGATCGCACCCACGCTGCACTTTGACGTGGATTACCGCAACAGTCAGACCAACCACATTGACGTTGTCATGGATCATCTCATGGATCTTGGGCAGATCTTTGGCAAACAGAAATTGGCCCGTCAGCGGGCAGCCGAGCTGGTTCATACCGTCGAGGAGGTCCGGCGTGTTACCCAAGGCCGCCCTGAGAAAGCCCTTATCCTGCTGCATAATAATGGGGCCTTCCACTCCTTTGGCGTGCAGTCACGCTACGGCTTCATCTTCACTGAATTCGGCGTTGCCCCCGCCGCTCCCGACATCGATACCGGCCTGCACGGCCAGCCGGTTTCTAGCGAATTCATCCAGCAGGCCGACCCCGACATCATCTATGTCGTGGATCGTACTGCCGTAATGGAGCACCGGCCCACCATGAGTACCGACAGCCTGGCCAACCCCCTATTACGCCAAACTAACGCCTGGCGAAATGACCGGGTGGTCTTTGTCGACCCCGAAGCCTGGTATGTCACCGCCGCCAGCGTCAGCGCTCTGGCGATCATCGCGGATGACATTATCGACGGCTACCGGCACTAGCAGACCATAGCACTAAAGCACTAAAGCACCTAAAAAAACGCTTTCATCGACTGCTTCAATGCGCCTTTTAACAGGCGCTCAATTGAAGCGGTGTAGTTCCTCTGTGTTTAAAAATGGAGATCGACATGCCCTTACATTGCCACCACCGTCCCCTACAGCCGACGAGAGCACTACATTGCGCCTCTTGCTCAAACCCTTTATCGCTCGTCAGGAGCGCATTTCTGCTCGCTCTGAGCGCGAGTGCTGTCATGCTGCTGTCTTCACAAGCTCTCGCACAGGCCCAGGAGACCGAGACCCGCAGTACTACTGCCCTAGCACCCATCACCGTACACGGAGAAGCGACATCCGTTAACGATACGTATGCCGGCGGCCAAGTCACCTACAGCAACCGGGCGGGCTTCCTGGGGAAAAGAGACTTCATGGAGACGCCTTTCAATGCCATCAGCTATACGGATCGCTTTATCCAGGATCAACAAGCTCAGAGTATTACCGATGTAATTGCAGCGACGGATCCGAGTGTCTTCAGCAACGGCGTCACCAGTGCCTGGAGCGAAACCTATTCGATCCGTGGTTTTGACGCCAGCACACGTGACGTCACGTTCGGTGGTCTGGCCGGGATGGCCCCCTACTACCGTACGTCTCCAGAAATGTTCGAGCGTATCGAGGTGCTCAAGGGGCCTTCGGCACTACTCAACGGGATGCCGCCAGGTGGCTCCGTTGGCGGTGCCATTAACCTGGTTCCCAAACGGGCTGGCGATGAACCGTTGACGCGTTTCACCACCACGTATATGTCCGACGCCCAGATTGGCGGGCACCTTGATGTCGGCCGACGCCTGGGTGACGACCAGCAGTTTGGCGTTCGCGTTAACGGCGTATACCGCGACGGCGAGGGGGCTGTGGATAACCAGACACCAAAGGTTCAAATGGGCTCTCTGGGGTTGGACTGGCGCGGTGATCACGCTCGACTATCAGCCGACTTGTACAGTGCGGACGACCATATTGATGGACCCGCTCGAGGTATCAACCTGGCCCCCGGCCTGGCAGTTCCGACGCCTCCCGCCCCCGATACACTGATCAACCCGGACTGGGCCTTTGCCGACACGCGCGACAAGGGGGCCATATTGCGTGGCGAATTCGACTTTACCGACGAGATCATGGGGTACGCGTCAATAGGTCAAAGCGAAACCAATTACACCTACAACGGTGCCATGTCAGCCCAGGTGCTTGATGATCAAGGCAACTATCGCACAAGCGTTGGTCAGCTTGCCTTCGATGTCGAAAAAACATCGGCGGAAGTCGGGGTTCGCGGTCACTTCCAGACCGGCGCTGTCAGTCACGACATCAGCGTCAATGCCACCCATTATGAGCACGAGCAGCACGATTACGGGCGCAGAAGCGTTCCCGATGCGGACTGGATCACCAACCTATACAATCCGCAATGGGGCCCCGCCGCTGATTTCATTACACCGCACATCATGCATACAGAGCTACGCTTGAACAGCTACGGTTTGGCAGACACGCTCTCGTTTGCCGATGATCGCATACAGCTGACGCTCGGCGCCCGACGCCAGGAAGTGGTGAGCGACACCTACAGCGTGATGACCGGCACACGTATCTCCCGCTATGATGAAAGCGCGGTCACACCCGCCGCAGCACTACTTTTCAAAGCGACCGACCAGGTATCGCTCTACGCCAACTATATCGAGGGGCTCAGCCAGGGGGCCACGGCACCTATGACTGCCGCCAACGCTGGTGAGGTGTTCGAGCCTTACAAGACCAAACAGAGCGAGGTTGGCGTGAAACTTGATCTGGGTGATTTTTCACACACGCTTAGCCTGTATGAAATAAAGCGGCCCAGCAGCTACACCGACCTGGCAACCAATATCTTCTCGGTTGGGGGCGAGCAGCGGAACCGAGGAGTGGAGTGGAGTTTCTTCGGCAGTCCTCTCAGCAACCTGCGCCTGATGGGGGGCATCGCTTATGTAAACCCAGAAATCACGCGCGCCGCGAGCGATGAAGAACAAGGCAATCAGGCAACCGGCGTACCAGACCTGCAAGCCAAGCTAGGCACTGAATGGGATCTATCCGTAGCACCAGGGCTGACACTGACCGCTAATGCCACCGCGATGTCAGAGCAGTACATTAATAGTGACAACTCCCTATCAGTACCCGGACACACTATTTATGACGTTGGAGCACGCTACGCCTCTAACCTTTCCGGCTATCCACTCACACTGCGTGCCACTGTTAACAATGTGACCGATAAAACGTACTGGGCAATGCCACAACTCTCAAGCCTCGCATTAGGCGCCCCCCGCACCTTTATGTTTTCGGCCTCACTGGACTTCTAGACGACTGTAACAAGCGGTGCTAATGCCATAACACCGAATATTTTTCACTACTAACTCCGTAAAACCTCCCCACCTACGCTCGCCGAGCGGGCGTAGGTGTGGATAACTTAAACCGTTAGGTGCTGCTTGATCAGCTCGTTGGAAAGCTCGCTGATATCACCTTTGGCCACCGGGCGGCCGCGGTCCATTATCACAAAGCGGTCGGCGTATTTGCGCGCAAAGGGCAGCTTCTGCTCGACCAGCAGCACCGTTAGGGCGTCTTCGGCAATCAGCTGGCGAATCACCTGGCCAATTTGCGCGACGATATTGGGCTGAATGCCCTCCCCCGGCTCATCCAGAATCAAGAGTTTGGGCTCGATTACCAGCGCTCGGCCAATGGCAAGCTGCTGCTGTTGCCCGCCGGATAAGTCACCGCCGCGGCGGTGCTTCATCTCCTTGAGCACTGGAAACAGTTCATAGATACGCTCGGGGATTTTTTTCAGCTTGTCACTGCGTGCAGCAAGGCCGGTACGCAGATTCTCTTCTACGGTGAGTAGCGGGAAAATCTGCCGCCCTTGCGGTACAAAGCCAATGCCCAGCCGTGAACGTGCTTCCACGGCTTTTTGGGTTAACTCAACCGCTTCGCTGCTCGACTGGTAGCGCAACTGGCCACTTTTTACCGCCACTTCACCCATGATGGCTTTCATCAGCGTGGTTTTACCCACTCCGTTGCGGCCCATCACGCAGGTGCACTGGCCAGCGGGTACGTCCAGGTCCAGATCCCAAAGTGTATGGCTTTCCCCATAAAACTGGTTGAGCTTTTCAATTGCCAGCATCAGGCAGCCTCCTCATCGTCAGCACCCAGGTACACTTCGACTACGTTGGGGTCGCTTGAGACCTGATCCATGCTGCCTTCGGCCAACACACTGCCTTGGTGAAGCACGGTCACTTTGCGGGCAATTGAGCGCACAAAGCCCATATCGTGTTCCACGACGACCACCGACTGCTTACCCGCCAAACCGGTCAGCAGTTCGGCTGTACGCTCCATTTCCTGCTCGGTCATACCGGCGACCGGCTCATCCACCAGCAGTAACCGTGGGCGCTGCATTAACAGCATGCCGATTTCCAACCACTGTTTCTGACCATGAGAGAGAATGCCCGCAGGCTGAAAGCGCAACTGAGTCAAACCAATGGTCTCCAGCACTTCGTCGATGCGGTCTTTGATCTCACCGGTCATACGCGCAGTCAGGGTGGGAAAGATCCGTTTGTCGGCGGCCATGGCCAGCTCCAGGTTTTCGAACACGCTCAGTACTTCAAACACCGTGGGCTTTTGAAACTTGCGCCCGATCCCGAGGCTGGCAATTTCCGGCTCGTTCATATTGAGCAGGTTATGACGGCTGCCAAACCATACGCTGCCCTCAGTGGGCCGCGTCTTGCCGGTGATAATATCCATCATGGTGGTCTTTCCCGCCCCGTTGGGGCCAATAATGCAACGCAGCTCGCCGTCGTCGATGGTCAAATTCAGCTTGTTGATCGCTTTAAAGCCATCAAAGCTCACCGTGACGTCTTCCATATACAGAATCGGGCCGTGGCGTACGTCCACCGGGGAGGCGGCTGGCGCTATAAAGTCAAATACCCGGTCGCGGGTTTTGAATGACTGCAGCAAGCTCATGCAATAGCCTCCTTGGTGCCTGCGTTATCGGATTCAACAGCGCGACGGCGCTTGCGCAACAGCCCCGCCACGCCCTTGGGCAGCAGTACCGTGACGAGTACAAACATTGCGCCCAAAGCAAACAGCCACGCATCAGGCATGACACCGGTGAAAATAGTTTTGGCATAGTTGACTAGAATTGCGCCGATCACCGCGCCGTACAGCGTGGCCCGACCACCCAGCGCCACCCATAGCACGATCTCAATCGAGAACAGCGGCGAGAATTCGCTAGGGTTGATGATGCCCACCTGAGGTACGTAAAGCGCGCCTGCCAGGCCCGCGAGCATCGCGGACACCACAAACACGAAGAGTTGAAAGCGCTCTACCCGGTAGCCGATAAAGCGCGTGCGCGCCTCGGCGTCGCGAGTGGCCACGCACACACGCCCCAGCTTGCTGGTCACGATCGCCCGACAGAGGATATAACCCAGCGCCAGCGCCACGCCGGTGGCCAGAAAAAGTCCCAGACGAGTATCGTTGCTGCGCAGGTTGAAGCCCAAAAGTTCGCGGAAGTCGGTCAGCCCGTTATTGCCGCCAAAGCCCATCTCATTGCGGAAAAATGCCAGCATCAGCGCAAAGGTCAACGCCTGGGTAATGATCGAGAGATAAACCCCCGTCACCCGCGAGCGAAACGCCAAAAAGCCGAACACCAGCGCCAGCATACCCGGCGCCAGCAGCACCATGGCAAAGGCGAACCAAGCCATATCAAAGCCCTGCCAGTACCAGGGCAGACTTTCCCAGTTTAGGAACACCATGAAGTCCGGCAGCACCGGGTGGCCGTAAGTGCCCCGGTCACCAATCTGGCGCATCAGGTACATGCCCATGGCGTAACCGCCAATCGCAAAAAACGCCCCGTGGCCCAGGCTAAGAATGCCGAGATATCCCCACACCAGATCAACCGCCACGGCCAGCAGCGCGTAGCTTAGGTACTTGCCAAACAGGTTCACCGTGTAGGCGTTCACATGCAGCGGGCTGCCTTGAGGCAGTGCCACGTGGAGTACCGTCACGACCAGCAGCGCGGTGAACAGTACTCCTAAAAAGACCTGTGTGGCACGCTCACCAAACGGGCGGGTTAGCCAAAACTGGCTTGAAGGTAGTTGTGACATCATGGGTTAGCCCTCCGCAGCCCGGCCCTTCTGCGGGAAGAGTCCACGCGGGCGTTTTTGAATAAACAGAATGATAAAGACCAGCACGATAATCTTGGCGAGTACCGCGCCCGCCCAGGGTTCCAGCACCTGATTGATCACCCCCAATGACAGCCCGGCCACGAGCGTCCCCCAGAGATTGCCCACACCGCCGAACACCACCACCATGAACGAGTCGATGATGTAGTTCTGGCCGAGGTTCGGGCCGACATTGGTAAGCTGGGAAAGCGCCACGCCGGCAAGGCCGGCTACACCAGAGCCGAGTGCAAAGGTCAGGATATCCACACGGGTCGCGCGAATTCCCATGGAGCGTGCCATAGCGCGGTTCTGGGTCACGGCACGTACTTCAAGGCCCAGGCGGGTGCGGCGCATGATCAGCATCAAACCGGCAAACACCACCAGCGCAAAACCCAGTACCACCATGCGGTTTATGGTCAGCGACAGCGCGTCATTGATAATGAGCGACCCGCTCATCCACTCCGGAGTAATTACCGTGCGGTTGAGCGGCGAGATCACCGTACGCACCAGCTGCTGCAGGATCAGACTGATACCGAAGGTGGCGAGGAGCGTCTCCAGCGGGCGGCCTTTCAAAAACTGAATCACGCTGCGCTCAATGGCAACCCCCACCAATGCGGCGACCAGAAAACCTGCCGGAATAGAGAGAATCAACGCCAGCCCCGGCTGGCCGGGCAACAGCTGTTGCATCATCCAGGTAGTGTAGGCGCCCAGCATCATCAGCTCACCGTGGGCCATGTTGATGACGCCCATCACGCCAAAGGTAATCGCAAGACCAATGGCGGCCAGTACCAGCACTGACCCCAGGCTCAAGCCAAAGTAGAGCGTTTCAACCCCACGGTTGATTTTCAGGTTCTGTTCCACGCTGGCAAGCGCGGCGCGGGCGGCATCCGCAGCTACGGTGTCGTCGCCATTGGCCGCACGACTTAGCGCAACTCTAGCGCGTGGATGAAGGCTTCCGGTTAGCGCTTCGATACCCGCCATTTCACCCTGCTCAGCACGGTAAATGGCGACCGCTTGGCTCAGCCGATAACGTACCTGGCTATCCTTTTCTTCCAGAATGAGCGCATTGATGGGTTCAAGCAGCTCACCATCGACTTCACCCAGCAAACGTTCGGCAGAGATACGGCGGCGATCCAGATTGGGCGAGTAAAGGTCCACCACAGCAATCGCGCTGCGCAGCTGGTTTCGCAGGGCGTTATTGATGCCCATGCGGTCCAGGTCGCGGCGTGACATCTCACCCAGCGGTTCATTCGTCAAGGCGTCGGCCACCGGCCACTCTCGGCCACTGTTATCGAGTACGACAACAAACTGACCATCGTCGGCACGCTGCAAGCGGCCATCCAGCAGAGCCTGCAGCCAATCACGGGCGCGCTCGTCGTCGCTTTGCAATATGGCGGTAATCGCCTCGCCTTTATCGCGGTAGGAATCGACATCCAGCGCCTCAAGAAGCTCAAGCGCGGCGTCATTATCAGAAGTATCGGGGCCTGTCTGTGCCTGTACGTTGAGTGTTATGCCCAACAACACAGCGCACAAAAACCCCCAGGAAAGGAAACGCCTCATGGGGTTGTTCCTTTGGTGGTCAAGGTGGAGAGTTAGCGTGCTCCCTTGCCGCCCGATCAGGCGGGCGGCAAGGGGTGGCCAGTATTATTCGGCGAGCGCCGCTTCGGCTTCTTCAGTAGCGGTGCTGCCACCGCATGAGCCGTTCACAACGTTGAAGTTGCCGCACTCCATGGGCTTGCGCCAATCGGCAATCAGGTCGCGCGAGCCGGGCAAGTAGTCGGACCAGGCATCGCCGGCAACGGTTGAGGGCGTTTGCCAGACGATATCGAACTGGCCATTGTCCTGCACTTCGCCAATCAGTACCGGCTTAGTGATGTGGTGGTTGGGCATCATCGCCGCATAGCCACCCGAGAGATTGGGCACACTCACGCCGATAATGGCATCCTTCACCGCGCCTACATCGGTGGTACCCGCTTTACGCACCGCCTCGGCCCACATGTTGAAACCGATGTAATGGGCTTCCATTGGGTCGTTGGTGACCGCTTCTTCATTACCGGTGTGCTCAATCCAGGCGTCGATAAAGTCGTAGTTGTCATCGGTATCCACGCTCATGAAGTAGTTCCAGGCAGCCAGATGGCCAACGAGCGGCGCAGTGTCGATACCGGAAAGCTCCTGCTCACCTACCGAAAACGCAATCACTGGAATATCAGCGGCATCAATACCCTGGTTGGCAAGCTCGCGGTAGAACGGCACGTTGGCGTCGCCGTTGATGGTCGAGATCACCGCGGTAGACTTGCCCTCTTCACCGAAGCGACGAATCTCGGAGACGATGTTCTGCCAGTCGGAGTGGCCGAAGGGCGTGTAGTTGACCATGATGTCGTCGCCTGCCACGCCGTGCTCATCTTTCAGAAACGCTTCGAGAATGCGGTTGGTGGTGCGCGGATAGACATAGTCGGTACCCACCAGAGCAAAGCGCTCAATGCCGACTTCGTTAATCAAATACTCGACAGCGGGAATCGCCTGCTGGTTGGGCGCGGCACCGGTGTAGAAAACATTTTCAGACGACTCTTCTCCCTCGTACTGCACCGGGTAGAACAGCAGACCATTGAGTTCTTCAAACACCGGCAGCACCGCTTTACGTGATACCGATGTCCAGTTGCCGAACACCACGTCTACCTCATGCTGGGCCAGCAGCTCGCGGGCGCGTTCGGCAAACAGCGGCCAGTTGGAGGCCGGGTCCACTACCACGGCTTCCAGCTGACGACCCAGCAGACCACCGGCTTCGTTCTGCTGCTGGATCAGCATTTCAACAGTGTCTTTTAACGTCGACTCACTGATAGCCATGGTGCCAGAAAGGGAGTGAAGGATACCCACCTTGATAGGGTCATCATTGGCTGACGCATGAAACGATACCGAAAGGGCCAGTGCAGAAAGACCCAGCAGTGCCTGTTTTTTCAAGTTCATGTTTCGCATCCCCAAGCTGCAAGCGGGCAGCTAGATATTTGTCATTAATCAGGTGTACTCAATTGCCTGAAAGCGCCTGTAACTCGTCCTGCACATTGCACGATGCGTTCCACACTTTAAAAAAACATAAAAAATTCAAACATATAAAAAGTATACAAGTTACTTTACAGGAGTTTTCCATCTTTGATTCAGGGTCTTAAAGCACTTCATTGGTGCTAAAGCGGTCTGATTCGCACGATAAAAGTGCATAAAAACTGTCCATTTTTATCCTTTTATCGCCAAGCTTCTGTTTTTAAAACATTTAGCGTTTTCTTGGCCTGTGGTTTGCAAAATGACTTGTATACAAGACCATGGATAACCAAGGGCCAAACATGATGACCACACGCGGCTGGACACTCGAACAATGGCGGCAGGCATATAACGAGGGCGCAACCCCGGAAGCCTTACTCGGTGAGTTGATCACGCAACTGGCCAAACCTGACAGTACCGACAATGCCTGGATTTCACTTCTCGACCAAGAGGGGCTGGCTCATGCCCTGGCAGCACTTCAAACACGCCTGGACGAGGCGGACGGCAAGATAGACAAGCTGCCGCTTTACGGCATTCCGTTTGCGGCGAAAGACAACATTGATGCCGCCGGGTTTGCCACCACGGCGGGCTGCCCGGCCTATGCCTATCAACCCACCCGTGACGCTGCTCTGATTGATAAGCTGCGCACCGCGGGCGCAGTACTCATCGGCAAGACCAATCTGGATCAGTTTGCCACCGGCCTGGTGGGTACCCGCTCTCCGTTTGGTGCCGTGGCCAATAGCTTCAATCCTGAAGTGGTGAGCGGCGGCTCAAGTTCTGGGTCGGCGTCCGTGGTGGCACGCGGGCTAGTGCCGTTCTCACTGGGTACCGACACGGCAGGCTCCGGTCGCGTGCCCGCCGGCTTGAATAACCTGGTCGGGCTTAAACCCACCAAAGGCCTGTTCAGCATCGATGGGGTGGTACCGGCGTGCCGTTCGCTGGACTGTGTCTCCATCTTCTCGTTGACTGTCAATGATGCCGGGCAGATCGCCGAGCTAATGGCCGGCTTCGAGCCTGCCGACGCTTTCTCACGCAAGGCGCCAAGCGCCCTCCCCCTGGATGCCCCGGCCATACGCCGTCCTGGCCCGCTAGCCAAGCTTGCCATTCCCCAGTCGCCCCAGTTCTTCGGCGACGTGGTGGCTGAAAAGGCATGGCAAACGGCCGTGGAAAAATGGCAAAAGCTTGAAGGGGTAACGCTCGTCGAACTTGATTTTGCCCCCATGCTTGAACTGGCCGCCCTGCTTTATGAAGGGCCGTGGGTAGCAGAGCGCCACGCCGCCGTGGAAACCTTCATGGCCGAACATGCCCAGAACATGAATGACGTGGTGCGCGGCATTATTAGTAACGCGGGTAAATACAGCGCCACCGATACGTTCAAGGCGCAATACCGCAAGGAAGAGCTGGTTAGGGTGATCGATAATCTTTTGGATGATATCGATGGCCTGTTAGTCCCCACCGCCCCTACCGCGCCCACTATCGAAGCGGTTAATGCTGACCCGGTAACGCTCAATAGCCAGCTCGGCACCTATACCAACTTCGTTAACCTGGCCGATTTTTGCGCATTGGCGGTACCCGCCGGGTTCCGCGACGATGGACTGCCTTTTGGCGTTACCTTGGTGAGCGGCGCCTGGAAGGATCGGGAACTGCAGACCCTGGCCAGCCGCTGGCTAAATGCCCACCCGACGCCGCTGGGTGCCACTGACCAGGCACGCCCGCCGGAAACCGTTCATACCACCCTTGCCGTCCCCACCGTTCAGGTCGCTGTGGTAGGCGCTCATCTTTCCGGCATGCCGCTGAATACCCAACTGACCGAGCGCCATGCCTGGCGCGTGGCATCCACGACAACGTCCGCCAATTACCGCTTGTTTGCCCTGCCCAACACCGTACCGCCCAAGCCCGGCCTGCAGCGCGTTCACGAAAACGGTGCCGCCATCATTGTTGAAGTATGGGAAATGGCCGCGTCGGAATTTGGCTCGTTTGTCGACCTGATCCCCGCGCCGCTGGGTATCGGGAGTGTCGAGCTTGCCGACGGCCGCTGGATCAACGGCTTTATCTGCGAAGGGCATGGAACCACAGATGCTCAGGATGTCACCGAGTTTGGTGGCTGGCGTGCCTATATCAAGGCGCAAACCTCCCACGCATAACGAGGCTATGACTCATGTTCAACAAAGTATTGGTTGCCAACCGCGGTGAGATTGCCGTACGTACCAACCGCACGCTTAAGGCGCTCAGTGTCGGCAGCGTTGCTGTCTATTCCCATGAAGACCGCCACAGCCTGCATGTGGAAAGCGCCAGCGAAGCCGTGGCCCTTACAGGCAATGGCGCCAGCGAAACTTACCTGGATAAACGCCAGATTCTGGATGCCGCCCGAAAGACCGGTGCGCAGGCCATTATCCCCGGCTACGGCTTTCTGTCTGAAAATGCCGACTTCTCCGAAACCTGTGAGCGTGAGGGCATCGTCTTTATCGGCCCCACGCCCACACAGATGCGCGAGTTCGGGTTAAAGCACCGTGCCCGTGAGCTGGCCGAAGCAGCAGGCGTGCCGCTAGCCCCAGGCAGTGGGCTGCTCGACAGCGTGGAAGAGGCACTGACCACCGCTGAACGCCTGGGTTACCCGGTCATGCTCAAAAGCACCGCAGGCGGCGGCGGAATCGGACTGACCCGCTGCAATAGTGCCAAAGAGCTGCAAGACGCCTTTGAAACCGTTCAACGCCAGGGCAAAAATTTCTTTAACGACAGCGGCGTCTTTCTTGAGCGCTTTATCGCCCGTGCCCGCCACGTGGAAGTCCAGATTATCGGCGATGGCCACGGCAACGTAGTGGCATTAGGTGAGCGTGACTGCTCACTGCAACGCCGCAATCAGAAAGTCGTGGAAGAGACGCCGGCCCCCAGCCTGCCCACGGCCACCCGTCAAAGGATGCTGGATGCGGCCGTGGCGCTGGGTGAATCGGTCAACTACCGTTCAGCGGGTACCGTTGAGTACATCTACGACGCCGAGCGTGATGAGTTCTACTTTCTGGAGGTCAACACCCGACTGCAGGTAGAGCACCCAATCACCGAAGCCGTGACCGGCCTTGACCTGATCGAATGGATGCTCAAGATCGCCGCGGGCGACCACCTGGACCTGGCTAATTTTACGCTCAGCTTGAGCGGTGCGGCCATGGAAGTGCGCATCTATGCCGAAAACCCGTTAAAGGATTTTCAGCCCTCGCCCGGTGAATTAACCGACGTACACTGGCCCGGTGATGGCGTGCGTATCGACACCTGGGTCGAAAATGGCAGCCAGGTATCCGCTCACTACGACCCCATGATCGCCAAGCTGATCGTGCATGGTAACGACCGCGCGGATGCTCTGGCCAAGCTGCGTAAAGCACTGGATGAAACCCGCCTGATGGGTATTGCCACCAACCTTGACTACTTGCGTCAGGTGGTCGCCCAAGCGAGTTTTGCCGAAGGCAAGGTCTCGACCCGCGCGTTGGAAAGCTTTCACTTTCAACCCTGCGTTGCCGAGGTAGTCTATCCAGGTACTTACACCACGGTGCAAGACTTCCCGGGACGGGTCGGCTACTGGAACATCGGCGTGCCGCCCAGCGGCCCGATGGATGACTTCGCCTTTCGCATCGCCAACCGGATTGTCGGTAACCACCCGGAGGCTGCCGGGCTGGAAGCTACGCTGATAGGCCCAAGTCTTACGTTTCATCAGGCAACCGTCGTGGCGCTGACCGGCGCTGTTACCGACGCTACGCTCGACAATACCCCGGTGGATTTCTGGACGCCTATCCACGTCAACGCCGGCCAAACGCTCGTGGTGGGCAAGGCCAGCCAGGGATGCCGCACTTACCTTGCCGTGCGTGGCGGATTCGATGTACCAGTGTATCTTGGCAGCCGGGCAACCTTTGCCCTCGGCCAGTTTGGCGGTCACGGCGGACGACCACTGCGCCCGGGCGATCTGCTCGGCATCAGCCAGCCGGGGTTACCTGCCTGCACCACGCCAGCGCCCACCCACGACCCCGCCCCCGTTGACCCGGCGCTCATCCCGAATTACCCGAGCCACTGGGAAATAGGCGTGCTCTACGGCCCGCACGGCGCGCCCGACTTCTTTACCGAAGACTCCATTGAGCGCTTCTTTCAACAGGACTGGGAAGTCCATTACAACTCCAACCGGTTGGGCATTCGCCTGAATGGCCATAAACCTGAATTCAGCCGGGCAGATGGCGGTGAAGCGGGGCTACACCCTTCAAATATTCATGACTGCGAATATGCGATCGGCTCGATTAACTTCACGGGTGATATGCCAGTTATTCTGACCCGAGATGGCCCGAGCCTCGGCGGGTTTGTCTGCCCGGTGACCATCGCCAAGGCCGAGCTATGGAAAGTGGGCCAGGTCAAACCAGGCGACACCATCCGTTTCGTGGCCATCGACAACGCCACCGCCGTCAAGCTCGCAGAACGCCAGGAGCTGGCCGTCAAGTACCTGTCCGCGCCACCTGCCGTGACCCTAAACAGCGCCGACCTGGCGCCGTTCAACGGCCTCTCCGCCACTGTGTTGGCCCACCTTGAGGCGATGCAGGAGCGCCCGGAAGTTACCTACCGTCAGGCAGGCGATCAGTACATTTTGTTGGAATACGGTCCTAATGTGCTGGATTTAGGCGCGCGTATGCGCCTCCACGCACTGATGGAGGCGATTGCCGATATCCAGCCGCGTGGTCTGCTTGAGCTTTCCCCCGGCGTGCGTTCGCTTCAACTGCGCTACGACCCGCTGACGCTGACCCAGCAGGCATTGATGACCTACCTGCTCGACCTGGAAGCCACCCTGCCACCGACCGACGAGCTGAAGGTGCGCAGCCGGGTGATTCATCTTCCCATGGCGTTTGAAGATAGCGCGACGCTGGAAGCGGTGGAAAAGTATCGTCAATCGGTGCGCGACACCGCCCCTTGGCTGCCTAACAACGTCGATTTCATGCAGCGCATCAATGGCCTCGCCAACCGTGACGAGGTCAAGGATGTGCTCTATTCGGCGCGTTATTTAGTGTTGGGGCTAGGCGATGTGTATTTGGGAGCGCCCTGCGCCGTGCCCTTGGACCCTCGACATCGGCTGCTGACCTCCAAATACAACCCGGCGCGCACCTATACTGCCGAAGGCACCGTCGGCATCGGCGGCATTTATATGTGTATTTACGGCATGGACTCGCCCGGTGGCTATCAGCTGGTGGGGCGCACTCTGCCCATCTGGAACAAGCATCTAAAAAACAAACAGTTTTCAGAAGGCGCTCCCTGGCTACTGCGCTTTTTCGATCAAGTGTGCTACTACCCGGTCAGCGAGGATGAACTGGATAACCTGCGCGATCAGTTTAGGGCGGGTAAGCTAGCTATCGAGATCGAGGAAGATACGTTTGACCTGAAATCACACCAGGCATTTTTAGATGTCAACCAGCAGGCCATCGCCGAATTTCGCGCCCTTCAACAGGATGCCTACGCGAAAGAGGTGGCGCTATGGCGTGAAAGCGAAGAGAAGGCTCTGGACCGTTTGGCCAAAGCACCGCCCCCCGCAGAGGCGGATGACCTGGCTGGCTATGGCGAGCTGATCAGTGCCGAGATTGCGGGCAATATCTGGAAGTGCCTTGTGCAACCCGGCGATAACGTCATCAAAGGCGATCCGTTAGTGATTGTTGAAGCCATGAAGATGGAATTTGAAGTCATGGCGACACACTCTGGCACAATAAGCGCTATGCACGTCACCACGGGCCGAGCGGTAACGCCAGGGGAGCCGCTGCTGAGTATTGAAGTTTAAGGCATTCACATTGCTGCTGGCGTGCCGCCGCATCATGCGGCGGCCTCTCTCAATAAGGCCTATTGCCATGGCGTTGCGTAAATCATCCATCGCTGACCGTGTCTACGATGCGTTGAAAGACGATATTTTCGAGTTTCGCCTTCTTCCCGGCGATAAATTTAGCGAAGGCGATATCGGTGACCGGCTGGAGGCAAGCCGAACCCCGGTGCGCCAAGCGCTTTTTCAGCTCCAGCGAGAGGGGTATGTCGATGTGTTCTTTCGCAGCGGCTGGCAGGTGAAGCCGCTGGACTTCCAGAAGATCGCTGAACTCTACGACCTACGCATTACTCTGGAACAGGCGGCCGTTCACAAGCTTTGTGCCCTGCCTGAAAAGCCGCTGGTGCTGCGAACTTTACGCGATATCTGGAATCCCGCCAGCCACGCTGATCGGGCGGTGGGCAGTACGGTTCGTGCACTGGATGAAAGTTTCCATGGCGATTTAGTGGTGGCCGCTGGCAATCAGGAGATGAGCCGTATTCATCGTGAAATTACCGAGCGCCTGCGCGTCATTCGACGCCTGGACTTCACCCGCGATGATCGGGTTGATGCCACCTATCGCGAACACGCCGCCATTCTGGTGGCTCTTGACGAAAACGATGCCCAGCTCGCCGCCAAACGCCTAGGGTCGCATATCCGAAGCAGCCATGGCGCCGTTCAGGAAATCACCATGGAGCGCCTTCGTGAAGCTGCCGAAGAGCAGCGCTAGCGCTTAAAAAAGCGCCCTGGGTTAACCCAGGGCGCTTATCAGCCACGCGTCCAATGTTGAGACAATACCGTCTACTCGGCAATAGCGCGCTTGCGACGCTTCTTCAACAGCGGTAAGCCAAGTGACAGTAATGCAATTACCAGCAGCGAGAGTGAAATTGGTTTATCAATAAACGTCATCCAGTCACCCCCCGAGATCTGTAGCGCACGGCGCATGGACTCTTCCATGATATTGCCCAGAATCAACGCCAGGATCAGCGGCGCCGCCGGGAAGCCAAACAGACGCATGCCCAAGCCCAACAGGCCAAAGCCCAACAGCAGCAACAGATCAAACACGCTAAAGCTCATGCCATACACGCCGATCATGCAGAAGATCAGAATCAGTGAGAGCAGCAGCGGCTTGGGAAGATCGAGGATTTTGGCAATCAGCGGGATCAGCGGCAGGTTCAAGACCAGCAGGAAGATGTTGCCGATATACATACTGGCTACCACACCCCAGAACACATCCGGGCGTTGCTCAAGCATCATCGGGCCTGGTGTAACACCCATCACCAGTAGCGCGCCCAGCAGTACCGCCGTGGTGCCCGAGCCCGGTACACCCAAGGTTAAAAGCGGTACAAACGAGCCGGTACACGCCGCATTGTTGGCCGCTTCCGGCGCCGCAACGCCTTTGATATTACCCTTACCGAAAGTGTCACCGTCTTTGGCAAGACGCTTTTCCATGCTGTAGCCCAAAAATGAGCCAATCGTCGCTCCTGCGCCCGGCAGTACACCAGTAAAGAACCCAAGCACAGAGCTACGGCTGACAGGGCCTGCGATCTCTTTCACTTCACTTCTAGTGAGTTTTAACGAACCAATGGCATTACGCGGGGCTTCTTTACCGCCACCGCCGCGCAGCAGCATGTAGAACACTTCGGCTAACGCAAAGATACCCAATGCCACGACCAGGAAGTCGATGCCATCCAGCAGCTGAATAGAGCCAAAGGTAAAGCGCTCGGTACCGGTTTGCAGGTCGATGCCCACAATCGAGATGATCACCCCGACCACAGCGGCAATGAGGCCTTTGACCAGCGACTTATCCGACAATGAGACCACGGCGGTTAAGCCCAGCACCATTAATGCAAAGTACTCAGCAGGGCCAAAGCTTACCGCTACCTTGGAGAGCAAGGGCGCGACCAGCATCAAGAAGATAACCGAGACAGTTCCGCCCACAAACGAGGAGTAGGCGGCGATGGCCAGCGCTTTACCCGCCATGCCTTTTTTGGCCATTGGGTAGCCATCAAAAGATGTGGCGACCGTACCTGCAACGCCTGGGGCATTGAGCAGGATAGAGGAGGTGGAGCCACCAAAAATAGCGCCATAATACACCCCTGCCATTAGGATCAAGCCGGATGAAGGCTCCATGGCAAAGGTGATAGGAATCATTAAAGCCAGCGCGCTGATCGGCCCAAGGCCGGGCAGCATGCCGATAATCGTACCGGCAAACACACCGGCAAATACGTAAGCGATATTGATAGGCTCAAGCGCGATGCCGAAGCCATACATTAAATTATTTAAGGCATCCATGGGATCTACTCTCTTAAAAACTAGCTTAAAAACCAGCTTAAAAACCAGCCCAGAAACGGCGCAGGAGGCATTAGCAAGTCGGCGTTAGAAAGGGATAACACCGGTCGGCAAGTAAACGTCCATCACCTGTGTCATCGTCAGATACAGCGCCAGCACCACCCCTAGCGATGTCACCAGATTGACCACATGACGACGATAGCCGTAGTAAGCCGTTAACCCCGTGCACAAAAGCGTTGAGGCCAGTACAAACCCCAATGGCACCAGAAGTAGCGCATACGCGGCAATGGCCAGTGACGTAACAATCACACGTCCCCATGGCGTCATCAGCAGCGGGCCTTGTTGCGCGTCGTGATCAATCTCATCGGCACCGGCAAGCGGTGAGGGTTTCTCGAAAAACAGAAACACAGAGAGAATCAGCAGCGAAAAGCCGAGTACTTTAGGGAACAGGTCAGAGTCGACCGGTCGCGGCAAGGGAAAGGTGGGGATTTGCCATGCCATGGCGATATACGCAGCCGCCACTAATGCCAACACCAGCGCTAACCACTGATTGGTATTTAATTTCGTCATTGGAGTTTCTCCGAGGAGCACGTACCTAATCGTCACGAACAGGCATTCCCGGCGGCACAAAGAGGCCACCGGGATAACACGCTATAGCACTATAGGTTATTTATTGACGCAGTAGACCCAGATCGCTTAACACGCCGCTGAACTGCTCTTGCTGCTCATCAAGGAAGACACCGAACTCTTCACTGTTCTGGTAGGCATCGATCCAACCCAACTGATCGCGGGCTTCTTGCCAGCCATCGGTTTCGAGCATTTCGGCAAACAGGTCCTGATAGTAGGTCACTGCTTCTTCCGGCATATCCGGGGTGCCCATTATGCCGCGCCAAATATCGAAGGTGTAATCCACACCCTGCTCTTGATAGGTCGGCACATCGGCCAGACCGCCACCCAGGCGCTCAGGTGAAGAGACACCTAGCGCACGGATCTGGCTGCCTTCACCCAGTTGCCCCACCGACTCACCCGCACCGGTAATTACCGCTTCGATATGACCGCCCATCAGGTTAGTCATGGCATCGCCGCCGCCGGAGAACGGAATGTAATTGACACTTGAAGCCTCAAGGCCCGCTGCGGATGCCAGACCCGCAATAGAGATATGGTCCATGGAGCCAGGCGCACTGCCGCCGCCTACACTTAAGCCAGGATTTTCCTTGAGTGCATCAAACAGGTCGTTGATCGTCTCGTACTCAGAGTCTGCCGACACCAGTACAATGGAGTAGTCAGTAATCAGGCGAGCAACCGGCGTGAAATCAGTGTGGTCATAGCGTGAGGCACCGGCCAGAGGCACCAGAATGATCGGCGGGCTGGTGGCAAACAGCTTGTGCGGATTGCCGCTATCACGAGCGATTTGCGCCCAAGCCACGGCACCGCCGCCGCCTGGTACGTTGATAGCAGCATAGTTCTCGTCAGCAAGCCCTTCTTGCTGAATAACGCGCGATACAGTGCGTACCAGCGTATCCCAGCCGCCACCCGGATTGGCGGGTGCCACGAACTCAACCGATTTGCTCGGTGTCCACTCTTGTGCCTGAACGGAGGTCGTCATGCCTGCCAGGGCAGCCATCGGTAGAGCGATCACGGCTAAGCGCTTCAAGGAAAGTACGGTCATTTGGCGTTCTCCACATATAAATGTTGTTGTGTGGTCCACTGTTATTATGTCGTGGTTACGCCGCGAACGTTAGAAGCGCTGGGCCTTTACGACAAGCTTGTGAACATAAAAAACAAAATGTTCTTTGTGGGCATTTTGTTCATTTTGTTCACAGGCACGTGAACCAGCCAACCTAAAGCGACTTAAGCCAGCTATGGGCTGCCTCAAGCAGCTGATAGCGCCGCTCTGGCCGACCCACATCACCGTAGCCAAGTTCGGCACTGACTCTTTGTTCAGCCACCAGAAACTCCAGGTAGCGTCGAGCGGTTGAGCGGCTAGCCCCCATAATGCGGGCAACCTGCATGGCAGTCAGCGGCGTCGCCTCAGCGGCCATGGCCTCCCCCACTCGGCGCAGCGTTAGCCGGTCGATGCCTTTGGGCAGCGCACTGGGCGTCGGGCGCGGCGCCTCGCCTGGCTGCAGTCTTTTAAACACGTGATCCAGCTCGTCCTGGTTCATCTCGTTACGCCCTGAAAGCACTTCGCGCTCACGACGAAAACGAGCCAGCATCTGCTCCATGCGGGCAGCTTCAATCGGTTTGATCAGATAATCAAATACGCCTCCACGCAGCGCCTCGCTGATGGTTTCTACCTCGCGGGCGGCGGTGACCATCACAATATCCACATGGGTGTAGTCACGCCTGATCGCCCATAGAAGCTCCAACCCTTCTACATCAGGCAGATAGGCGTCCAGCAATACCAGGTGGATAGCGGCAGCCTGTTCCGCCATTAACGCCTTGGCTTCGCTGCCGTTACGAGCAACGCCTGCGATATAAAAGCCTTCGTCCTGTTCAATAAACGCTTTATGAATATCGGCAATGCGAAAATCATCTTCGACAATCAGAATGCCGTATTGAGCTGCAGACATGCTCACTCCTCTTACGGTCGTCATTATTATGGTGAGTAGTGCGTATCAGGTTCAGCGCATAGCGAGCGGTCCAGCACCGCAATAAAGCAGGCTCCGCCCAGTTCGCTCTCCTCAAGCGTGATGGCTCCGCCATGCTGGCGACACAACCTTGCCACCAGCGCCAAGCCGATACCGCAGTGCTTGCCCGTTTTGGTGGAAAAGCCCTCCTCGAATATCGATTCAGCATGTTCGGGGAGCACGCCTGGGCCATTATCCTCTACTTCGAGCAGCAATTGTTCCCCCAGGTCGGTGAAAAACAGCCGCACGCTGGGCATGCTGCTATTGGGGCCATTAAGCGCGGCATGGCAAGCATTATCCAGTAGATTACCGACCACGCTCATCATGACTTCTTGCCCAGTGGGCGTTAGTGGGCAGGAGAGCGAGCTCTGCTCGTCGATCTCAAGCGTTACGCCCAGCTCGCGCGCCCGGGTAAGCTTACCCAGCAACGTACCACTGAGCACCGTGTCGGCAACATGGCGCATCAAAAAACTCATTTGAGCTTGAGCCCGCTCGGTTTCCTGATGAATCAGCGCCAGCGCTTCATCGATGCGTTCAAGCTGGAGGAGCCCTGAAATGGTATAGAGCTTATTGGAGAACTCATGCGCCTGGGCACGCAGCATATCCACATCGCGGCTTGCCTGGGTAAGCGCTTGGGAAAGATCAACAATTTCGCGGCGGCTACGGAACGTGGCCACGGCGCCTTCGATTTCACCATCATGCAGAATGGGCACCCGATTGACGATGGCCGGGTGATCGCCCAGCCACATCTGCTGGTCAAACTCCTGCTCACCGTGCTTCAGCACTTCCAGTAAACGAGTGTTAGGCACCACGTCCTGAATCGGCAGCCCCAGTATGACGTGCTCATCGGGCAGGTTAAGAAAGCGTTTGGCCTGCTGGTTGACCAGCGTGATGTGGCCATCCCGGTTGACGGCCAGAATCCCCTCGTGAATGGATTGCAGGATCGCTTCTTTTTCCATCGCTAAGCGGGCGATTTCATAAGGTTCCAGACCCAGAATGACCTTTTTAAGGTGCTGGGAAAGCCAGTATGCCCCGGCAAACCCCAGCACAATCATCAGCCCGACCAGTACCCAACCAAAGCTTGTATAACGGGCAACATCCATTTCGACCCGATCCATCATAAAGCCGACGGAAACGAGTCCGATAATATTGCCCTCTTCATCCCAAACGGGCGTTTTTCCGCGCATGGCGGTGCCTAACGTACCGGTCGCCTCGGACACGTAGGACTGCCCATAAATCAGCGCCTGGTCGTTATCGCCGCCCACCATCGCCTCGCCAAGGCGCTCAGGCACGGGGTGTGAATAGCGGATCGACTGCGCATTGCCCACGACCACATAGCGCGCTCCGGTTTCTATACGCACCCGCTCTGCCAGCGGCTGAATAATCATCGCCGGGTCAGGCGTGTCAAAGGCGCTAACGAGCTGTGGCATGCCTGCCACTGTTTTCGCCACCGCCAACGCCCTCTCGCCCATTTGATGACTGATGATATCGGCCTTACGATGATTGAGATATGCCCCCTGAGCCAGTAGCATGCCGGCCAGCAGTAACCCCACCAGCAACATCACTTGCAAACGAAAACTGCGTTTATACCAACGCCGCTTAGTACGCGTACGGCGCCAGCGCTGTAATTCAGCTAAGGTACGGGGGCGGGAATTAGTCATGGTGGAACTCAAAGTGCGCGACAGCGTCATTATGACATGCGCGGTAAGGGGGCGTTAATCGCCATCTTTTCTGTCATTAAGGGAAGCGTTGGGTGTTCAGTATATTTAACCACGTTATTTCGGCGAGCTATTGCCTGTTTGTCAGCGCTACTTTTTTCAGCCTTGTGCTTATCAGTCCTGCGGTCGCTAATCCTTTTTATGCACCTCCGCCGCCTACCGACGACGCGCCGATTTTTAGCGGCGACGCTGAACTTGGCTTTACGCACCTTTCTGGCAACACCAATAGCCAGACACTGATTGGCAAAACCCGCCTGACTTGGCTAACCGGCAATTTTATTCACTCGCTGCGCGGCGAGGTGCGGAACGTGAGTAAGGATGGCGAAACCAGCGCCGAGCAATATTTGCTCGCTGCCCGCGAGCGCTACGATTTTAAAGGCCCGCACTATGTATTTGGATTTGCCCGCTGGGAGAAAGATCGCTTTGCGGGCTACGACCAGCAACTTTCCGTGATTGGCGGGTATGGGCGCCAGCTGTTAGAAGGCTCGCGCCATTCACTCTCGCTTGAGGCAGGCCCAGGTTACCGTAATGACCGCCTGCGCGACGATGATAACGAACAGCTCGCGGTTGCCTATACCGCTCTGGTCTATCATTGGGGATTTTCGGACTACGCCGATATTGATCAAGAAATGTCGGTGGAATATACCGATAAAAACACGACAGGAAGGTCGCTAACGGCGCTCACCGCACGGCTCAACGCTCGTATGTCGTTACGCTTGTCGCATGAGGTTAAGCACAACTCTCAACCGCCGGATGATGCCAGCGAACGTACCGATAACACCACCAGTGCCTCGTTGCTGTACCACTGGTAGCAAAAGCGACGATAGGTGTGACTGGCCCGCCAATAGAAGCACCGTCGCTGTTTTTGCAGTGCTTCAATGGGGGCATTGGCCTGTTTTCCAGCCCTCATTTTAAGCCTCCCCTTTAATCGCGTTCGACTTTGGTCTAGTGGCACGATATACTAGCGCCAGTTTCCTGTCCTCGCGCCATTCAATGAATGGCGCTTTTTTTTTGCTGCGCTTTCCGCATTTGCGCTGTTTCCTCATGTTCCACCCAAGGTGTTCTTATTGATGAACCAACCAACCTCCGGTGCTGAAAGCCCTAAGCACCCATCGCTTGGCGATCCCATCGTACTCACGCTAAGCATCGGATTTATCGTGCTTTTTCTATCACTTTCCTTTTACGACCTGGACCTTGTCGCCGACTCGATCAGCCAGGGTTTTGCCTGGAGCGCGCTGACCTTCGGCACCTACTTCCAGTTTCTGATGCTGTTGACGTTCTTTATCGCCATCGGACTTGTGCTGACCCCAGCCGGCAACGCCAAGATCGGCAACCTGGATAAACCAGAGCTGAGTACCTTCAAGTGGCTTTCGATTATCCTGTGTACGCTACTGGGCGGTGGGGGCGTCTTTTTCGCCGCCGGTGAGCCGATCTATCACTTCGTGAACGTGCCGCCTACCTTCGACACCGACCCGGGCGTGGCCGCCGCCGTGCCCGGGGCACTGGCGCAGTCGTTCACCCACTGGGGCTTCGTCGGCTGGGCGATACTGGGGTCGCTCACCGCGATCGTACTGGCCCACGCCCACTACGTGAAAGGCCAGCCACTGCAACCGCGCACCCTGCTCTACCCGTTATTCGGCGAGCGCGTGATGCGTGGTCCGTTGGGTGGCGTGGTGGATACCTGCTGCGTACTGGCGGTAGTAGCGGGCACCGTCGGGCCGGTCGGTTTTCTGGCTACCCAGGTCAGCCATGGCCTCGAGGTGCTGTTTGGGCTGCCCAACACCTTCGTTACCCGGCTTTTGGTTCTGGCGACCCTGGGCATGGTGTACGTGCTTTCCGCGGTCAGCGGTGTGCACAAGGGCATGCAGCTCTTGAGCCGCTTCAATGTCATGCTGGCGCTGGGCATCGGCGCGGTCATCTTTTTGTTCGGGCCGACACTGTTTCTGTTCAACAGCTACTTTGCCGGCATGGGCACGTATCTGGACGACTTCTTCAAGATGGTCACCACCACCGCGGAAACCGCACCGGCGGATTGGATGCAGTGGTGGATCGTGTTCTTCTACGCTTGGTTCATCGCCTTTGCGCCCTTGATGGCGATCTTCGTGGCGCGTATCTCCCGCGGGCGCACCATTCGCGAGATGATTCTGGCCGTGGCGGTCATCGCCCCCATCGCCACCACGGTCTGGTTCACGCTGCTGGGCGGCTCGGGCATTTACTACCAGCTGACCGGCGTGATCGACCTGACCGATGCGCTGACGAACTTTCAGTTCGACATCGCCACGCTCGCCTTGGCCCAGGCATTGCCCGGCGGCACTTGGATGGCGCTGGCGATCCTGCTGCTGACGACCATCTTCGTGGCCACCACCGGCGACTCCATGAGTTACTCCATTGCCATGGTCGGTGCTGGCCACGACGAGCCCAGCCCCTTTCTACGCGCCTTCTGGGGCGTGATCATGACAATCATGGCTGCGGTGCTGCTGGCCATGCGTGAAGGACAGATCGCTGCGCTGCAGCAGTTCATCGTGATTACCGCCGTGCCGGTATCGCTGATTCTGCTGCCCTCTCTCTGGGATGGCCCCAAGGCAGCGTTTGCCATGGCGCGTGAGCAGGGAATTATTGACAGCTAGCGACTCTGGTAAATCTTTCTCATCTGAATGTGATGTGCATGGCCTTATTGTATGAGGCCATGCATTCCCACATTGAATACAAACAATGCTAATTTTAACTAGCATTTTACAGCGTTAAGCTACGCCGCTCCCCTAGTTATAAGTAACTTATGAAATTTAATTTCATGTAAATGGTGCTTTTGTAATTAGCTGACAAGCAATTCTCACTCTGACTATGAGAAAATGGAATGCATACGCAACTTAATTTCTTTTGTCTGCTGCCCCGTGTGTGTGAACAATAGCCAGTCTATTTTCCGCTCTCTTTTCCGCTTAGTCACTCTTCACTCATAAAGCGAAGACTTGATCGAGCTATGGGCGCATCTGAATTATTAAAAATAATTTTATTAGCAGGAGTTAATATGAAACCTTACCTGTCCAAGGTCTGCTGTGGCTTAAGTGCTGGTCTTTTACTAGCGGGATGTAGTAGTGACAGTAAGCCTAATATCGCTATTGGGCCTCCTGCCAGTACAACGCAAAGCGTTTCCCAACTGCTGTTTGATGCCTACGGTATAGGCAAGGACAAATACAGCACGTATCAAGAGGGCTTTGGCGCTGCACTTGATGGCGTACAAGATGGCAACATTGATATTTCGATCGGCATTCTTGGTTTGCCTTCAGGTAGTATTGAAAACCTGCAGGCTTCAAGCGGTGACGCTCGACTATTGGGTCTAAGTGACGAGGCGATCGACTACATAGAAGCCAATAGTGCCTATAAGCGTTTCACGATTCCCGCAGGTAGCTACGACTTTCAGGACCAGGATGTAGAAACCATCACGGCCTACGCTGTCTTGGTCGGCAATACCCAGACGATTGATGAAGAACTCGGCTATGAGCTGGCGCGTTTGATGCATCAACACGCTGAAGAGAATACACACGCTCAGTCAGCCTTCATGACCCTGGAAAATGCCTTGAACGGCTCTGAAGGCCTGCCGATTCACCCTGGTGCCAAGCGCTACTATGAGGAGCAAGGGCTGACGGTCGATAACCCCGTGGCAGAGCTTGGTGATATCGAACCGAAAAGTGAATTCGTTCTGGGCACCGGTAGCCAAGGCGGTACTTACTACCCACTGGGTGGCGAAATGGCGACTATCTGGAATCGTTACCTGGATGGCCAGAATTTTACCAACATCGAAACCGGTGCCTCCATCGAGAACCTGGTCAGCATCCGCGATAACAATATGGACCTGGGGATGACGGTTCACGCCCCAGCGCAAGACGCCGTTGCAGGCCGTGGTGAGTTCGACGGTGGTGCTATCGATAACGTCGCATTCATCGGGCATATCTACCCGGAAGTCATCCAGATTGTCACTCGTGACCGCTCCGAGATCGAAAGTCTGGGCGACCTGGCCAATTAATTTGTGATCCCTTCCCGCCGCTGGGTAAACCAGCGGCGTCATCCGCATGAGGCTTAAACGTGGATAAAAAAAAACTCCTGACGAAGCATCGCTATTAGAGAAATATGATCGCGAGTCGCAGATACGCTCGCCGCTCCAATTAGGCAAATGGGCGTGGCTCATTACCCTGATGGGCGTATCCCTCACCTGCTTCCATCTATACACCGCGTATTTCGGCACGCTTCCCTCGCAGCAGCAAGGCGCGGTTCACCTCGGCATGGCCCTTGGGATGATATTCATCCTATTTCCTGCCACACGTGGCACTGGCCCTCGCCATGGTGTTCCCTGGTACGACATCGTACTGGCCTTCGCGGCAACCTTTGCAGCCTATTATAAAATCATTTTTTATGAAGAGGTGCTGCGCGCCCGGATTACCGGCTACTCTACGTTTGATCTCACCATAGCCGTGCTCGGCGTACTGTTTGTTCTGGAGGCAACCCGCCGTACCGTTGGCATGCCCATTGTCATCATGGCTACGTTAGCGATTCTATACGCGCTGTTTGGCAACTTGATTCCGAGTCCTTTACTCTCGCATCCGGGTTTTGCCCTTGAGCAGATCTCGCCATATTTATGGTTTAGAGAAAGCGGGGTATTTGGCACACCGCTGCAAATATCGGCGCGCTTTATCTTCCTGTTTCTATTCTTCGGCGTGGTATTGATGCATACCGGCGTGGGCCGCTTCTTTAACGATCTGGCGTTTGCTGCCACCGGCCGTTTTACCGGCGGAGCAGGGAAAGCAGCCGTCATGGCAAGCTCACTACAAGGCATGATTTCCGGAAGCTCAATCGGTAATACCGTTGCCTCGGGCTCGTTCACTATCCCGATGATGAAGAATGCTCGCTTCAAGCCTGAAGTCGCAGGCGCCATTGAAGCCTCAGCCTCAACCGGCGGGCAAATCATGCCGCCGCTGATGGGGGCGGCTGCCTTCATCATGGTGGAGTATGTGGGGGTCTCTTACCGGGAGATCATGTTTGCCGCGTTGATTCCGGCCATTCTCTATTTCACCGGTATTTTTATTGGCGTCCACTTTGAAGCCAAGCGTCACCGCATTCTGGGACTTCCCAAGGATCAGTTGCCCAGCAAGCGCAAGCTGATGCTGGAAAAGGGCTACATGCTGCTGCCGCTGCTGGTTATCGTGACCACGATCAGCATCGGGTTTACGGCTCAGCGGGCGGCCTTGCTGGGTATCGCCTGTGCCTTTGCGGTGAGCCTGGTGCGTAAAGAGACGCGACCTACCTTGAAAGGCGTTCTCAATATCTTTGAACAGGGGGCTCGCGTGGCCTTGCCGGTCATTGCCGCCGTCGCGTGTGCAGGCATCATTGCAGGCGTCGTGGGCATGACCGGCATGGGGGCGAAATTTGCAGCCGGTATCATCAGTCTAGCAGACGGCGTGTTGATACTTGCCCTGCTGTTCACCATGGTCGCCTGCATTGTGCTGGGCATGGGCCTACCCACCACGGCCAACTATGTGGTGACGGCCACCATCGCGGCACCAGCGCTGATCAACGAGTTTGGCCTGCCCCCCATGGCAGTACACCTGTTCGTGTTTTATTTCGGCATCATCGCGGATATCACCCCGCCAGTGTGCTTGGCGGCCTTTGCCGGCGCAGGCATCGCTCAGGCTAATCCGATGAAGACCGGCTTTACCGCCGTTAAATTGGCCATAGGGGCCTTTATCATCCCCTACGCATTTATCTATAATCCTATGCTGGTATTGGTCGACCCGACACCGCTTGGGTTGATCAGTGCGTTGGCCTTCTCACTACTCGGCATCATGGGCGTCAGCAGCGCATTACTGGGTTACTTTATTCGCGACTCCCGCGTATGGGAGCGTCTAGTGCTCTTGGCCGCCGGGCTTGCCATGGTCGTCCCTGAACTAATGACCAGCGGCTTAGGACTGATTGCCATGGCAGCCATTGGCTGGTGGCAGTCACGTCGAAAGGATGCTTTCCAGGATGCTCAGCCACTCGCTTCATGAGTTATGATCACCTCAACATTACCCCGGTGCTTGGCTGCCGGGGTGATTCACAGGTTATCAGGAGCATCCCCCTTGGCCTCACGCAACCTTCCTTCAACCGCCGCCATGCAGTGTTTCGAGGCGGCGGCGCGCCATATGAGCTTTACCCGGGCGGCCGATGAGTTAAGCCTGACCCAGAGTGCGGTCAGCAAGCAGGTCGCCCACCTTGAATCTACGCTGCAGCATAAGCTGTTTCGCCGCGTAAGACGCACGCTTGTGCTGACACCAGAGGGCGCCATCTTCTTAAGCGACGTACGCAAGGTACTCGCCCAGATAGAGATGTCGACTCACGCCATCATGACTTATAGCGGCAATAGCGAAGTGCTTAAAGTGGCCACTTTGCCAAGCTTTGGCAGCCGTTGGCTAGCGGACAAGCTACCCCCCTTTTTAGCTGCAAACCCGGGCATTAGCCTGGAATTTCACGACAGGGTTGAAGACTTTGCCCTTGAACAACAAGATATCGATATTGCTCTGTTTTATGGTCACGGTAGTTGGCCTAATCTTGCTTGCCATAAACTGGTAGATGAGGAGATGGTCGCGGTTGCCGCTCCATCGCTTCTGGCTCAACACCCTATCCATACTGCGAGTGACTTGGCCCAGCTGCAACTACTTCACCTTTCTACCCGCCCGGATGCCTGGCACCACTGGTTTGCAGGACAACAGATCACCACTGATCGCAGCTACCACGGCACTCGTTTTGAAACCTTCCCCATGCTGGTACGCACCGCCATGGCAGGTGGGGGCGTTGCTTTAGTGCCACACTTTACCGTGGATGAAGAGTTGGCCGCCGAGCGCCTTGTACTCGCCTGGCCGCATCGGTTATACAGCGAGAGCGCGTATTATCTTGTTTACCCTGAGCACCTGGGTGAACTGGGTAAAGTACGCCGCTTCGTCGAGCACATTACGGCCAGTGCCGCTATTAATCCAAACGCTGGCAAATCCACTCGATAAAAACGCGTACTTTATAAAGTTCCGTCATATGTTCTGGATATGCCATGTAGTAAGCATCCTTGCTTTTTAACGAGAATTGCCAAGGAATAATCAGTTTGCCTTCGTCAAGCTCTTCTTGAGCTAGAAATTTCGGTACCAGCGCCACACCGCAGCCCGCACGCGCTGCGCGTAATGCCATATAAAACGTATCAAATCGCGGGCCGTGATAACTGTGTTCCGTATAGAGCGACTGCGCGTCGAACCATTCGTGCCACGCCTCGGGGCGAGTGGACACCTGTAATAACACCAAACCAGTTAGTGCCAAGGGGGTATCCACTCCCTTTTGCTTAATCGTCGAAGGTGCACAAACAGGAACCAGCTCCTCGTCCAATAGTTTAATGCACTCCGCCCTCGGCCATACCCCGTGGCCAAAAAAGAAAGCCACTTCAATACGCTCTTTTTGCATATCGAATGGCTCTGAGCGATTGGAAATATTGAGATTGATAGAGGGGTGCTGATGGCGAAACCCATTCAACCGTGGGATTAGCCAACGTGCTCCAAAGGTTGGCAAAGTTGCCACATTGAGCACGTCTGATTCCACCCCGTACGACTGCATATAGCGTGTCGACATCTCTACCTGAGCCAAAATTTTACGCGCCTCACCTAGGTACACAGCACCTTCCGGCGTCAGGTGAAGGCGCTTTCTCACTCGCCGAAACAGAGGGTGTAGCAAAGTAGTTTCAAGTTGCGCGACCTGCTTACTTACCGCGCTTTGCGTCAGGCTTAATTCATCTGCCGCACGAGTAAAGCTAAGGTGCCGTGCAGCTGCCTCAAAACAGTGCAAAGCCGTTAAAGACGGCAAATGATTACGGCGCATGCCAACCCCACTTAATGAAAAAAAAGAATGATATTTTTCTTAATCATCGTTTGAACGCTTGCTCAAAGCCTAGCAATACTGGCATCACATCCATGCGATTCAAAACATAATACGAGGTATAAGAATGATTCATTCTCTAATGGAAAAAATGGGCGTGGCAACTCATCAATATCAAGGCGGAGATCTTGTGGTGACCACGCCAGTCGATGGCAGTGAAATTGGACGCCTAAAAGTGGCCTCACAAAGCGAAGTGGATACAGCGATCGCCAACGCCGAAGAAGCCTTTCTTGCCTGGAGAAGTGTTCCTGCTCCCCGCCGCGGCGAGCTAGTTCGTTTATTCGGCGATCAACTACGCCAGCATAAAGAAGCACTGGGTGAACTAGTAACATGGGAGTGCGGCAAGATTTTGCAGGAAGGGCTTGGCGAAGTGCAGGAAATGATCGATATCTGCGACCTTGCCGTTGGTCAGTCACGACAACTGTTCGGTCTGACCATCGCTTCCGAGCGACCAGGCCACCATATGCGTGAAAGCTGGCATCCCCTAGGTCCGATTGGACTGATTACGGCCTTCAATTTTCCGGTAGCTCCTTGGGCATGGAATGCTGCACTCGCCCTGGTTTGTGGCAACAGTTTGCTTTGGAAGCCATCAGAAAAAACTCCCTTAACCGCACTAGCCTGTCAGGCACTACTGGATCGCGCTATTGAGCAGTTTGGTGACGATGCTCCCAAGCACCTAAGCCAAGTGATTATTGGCGAGCGAGAAGCTGGTGAGCAGTTGGTGGATGACCCTCGTATTGCTCTTATCAGTGCCACTGGCAGCACGCGCATGGGCCGTGAAGTAGGTCCCAAGGTGGCAGCACGTTTTGGCCGTAGCATTCTTGAGCTGGGCGGTAATAACGCCATGGTGCTCGCTCCAAGCGCGGACCTGGATATGGCAACCCGTGCAATTCTTTTTTCAGCAGTAGGCACTGCTGGCCAGCGGTGCACTACCCTGCGCCGTCTGGTTGTGCACGAATCCATTAAAGACGAAGTGCTAGCCCGTCTGAAGAAATCCTATAGCGCCATTTCCATTGGCAACCCGCTTAAAGGCAACCTAGTTGGGCCACTGATCGACCACCAAGCCTTTGATGCAATGCAGAGCGTGCTGACCAAAGCGCGAGAGCATGGCGCTGAAGTGTTTGGCGGTGACCGTGTGGAGATTGCCGGTAGCGATAACGGCTACTACGTTGCTCCGGCGATCGTTGAGATGGCCGAGCAAAATTCGCTGGTGAGACATGAAACTTTTGCCCCCATTCTGTATGTACTTACTTACAAAGAGTTAGACGAAGCAATTGCCACTAATAACGATGTTCCCCAGGGTTTGTCATCGTGCATTTTCACTACCGACGTACGCGAAGCTGAAACGTTCGTATCCGCGGTAGGCAGTGACTGCGGTATTGCCAACGTTAATATTGGCCCGAGCGGCGCTGAAATCGGTGGCGCCTTTGGCGGCGAGAAAGAAACCGGTGGCGGCCGCGAATCAGGGTCTGACGTTTGGAAAAGCTATATGCGTCGCCAGACAAACACCGTCAACTACTCTCGAGAACTGCCTTTAGCTCAAGGAATTAAATTCGACTAAACCTCTCGCTATTGAGGGCCCTCACGATAAAATAAAAAGAAGGTGATTTATGCGTGACGATGTCCAAATCGGCCCGACGCCGGGTTTAGTGATGGCAATATTACCGCTCCTTGCCACCACTGCTATTTTGATTTTGCAGTTTTTTGTTTTCTCAGACTTCACCCCCCACATCCCATTGGCTTTCGGCATTATGATTTGCGCGCTTTGTGGGCGCATTCGCGGCGTACCCTGGCAAAGAATGGAAAACTCGATGCTTGAGGTAGTCAAACTAGGTATACCTGCGATTTTTATTCTCATGGCAGTTGGCATGGTTATCGGCACTTGGATTCTTTCTGGCACGGTACCAACGCTGATGTACTATGGCTTCCAACTTGTCTCCCCATCGTATTTTCTCGTTGCTACCTGCTTGGTAAGTGCTTTGGTATCACTTGCTACAGGCACCTCCTGGGGAACTATCGGCACCCTTGGGCTCGCCCTAATGGGGATCGGAGAGGGCCTCGGCATTCCCATGTATTTGACCGGTGGGGCATTGGTATCCGGCGCGTTCTTTGGCGATAAAATGTCGCCTTTGTCAGAAACCACCAATTTAACGCCAGCTGTGTGTGAGACAGATTTATGGACGCACATACGCAGCATGATGGCGACTACCGTGCCGGCCATGTTGATAGCACTTATTTTGTATATCTGGCTGGGTGCCAGCTATGGCGGACAGTTCGAGCACAGCACCGATATAGCCACATTTCGTCAAGCTTTGGACGACACTTTTACCCTTTCCTGGGTAACCCTGATTCCACCGTGTGTCGTTATCGCCCTGGCACTTGCCAAGTTTCCACCCTTCCCCACTATTTTCACCGGGGCAGCGCTAGGCGGGCTGGTTGCGATTGGCGTTCAGGGAGAAACCCTGCACGCAGTATTTGATGCCATGCAAAATGGCTTTAGCAGTAACACTGGCAATACCGCGATTGATGCTCTGTTAAGCAGTGGTGGCGTACTCTCAATGACGTGGGTCGTTACTTTAACGTTCTTTGCCTTAGGTTTTGCTGGCATGCTGGAGGCCTATGGCACCGTAGATGCAATTATTAAACAGTTGATGCGCTTGATTAAAGGGCGCTTTAGCCTGATCGCAACAAGTTCGGGCACCACCCTTGCGGTCAGCACCATCATCGGGGATGTCTATACCACGCTAGTACTGCCAGGCCGCTTACTGAAAGGGCAATATCAAGCGATGGGTTATAAAACATCAACGCTTTCACGCGCGATCGAGGATAACGGCACACTTTCATCTCCCTTGATTCCCTGGAATATGGGCGGCGGTTTTGTGGCATCCACCATCGGTGTCCCCACCTTGGCATATGCGCCTTTCGCTTTTGCTTGCTGGTTATCTCCCTTGTTCGGCCTACTTTGGGGGTTAACCGGCCGTTTTATTCCCCACGAGGATGCCGCCGCCCCCTCCAAAACGACGCTCTCCTCTCAACCAACAGCGTAACAAACAAGGTCGGCCCTTGAGCCGGCCTGCGCTTTTTTCAGGAGATATTATAAAATGCAAACCGCCCTCTCCGAGCGCTGCCTTTGGCTGCAAACAAGCACAGAAGAGCCTTTCCAATACCCGTCACTCGGCCACCATGAAGAAGCGACTGTCTGCGTGGTGGGCGGAGGTATAACAGGCCTTTCCACAGCGCTTCATTTGGCAGAAAAAGGTATCAAAACGACGCTATTAGAGGCAGGGGATATCCCCAGCGGTGGGTCAGGGCGCAATGTTGGCTTAGTCAATGCAGGGCTTTGGATTCCACCCGACGATATCGTAGCCGCTCTGGGTGCAGAGAAAGGCGAGCGTGCGAATACCGTGCTGGGCGGTGCTCCCGCCAAAGTGTTCGAGACTATTGAACGTTACGGCATTCAGTGTGACCCGACACGAGAAGGCACACTTCATCTTGGCCATAATGCCAAAGGAGGCCAAGAGCTTGAACGTCGCCGGGATCAGCTACAAAACCGTGGCGCCCCCGTTACCTTATTAACCGGTGACGCCTGCGAGCAGATCACCGGGACAGCAAAAATTAAAGCGGCGCTGCTGGATAAGCGGGCAGGCACGCTAAACCCCTGCGCTTATACACGTGGGCTTGCCCGTGCCGCTCATAATCTGGGGGCTACGCTTTACTGCCAAAGCGGTGTTACGGGCATTGAGCGACAAGGAGACCGTTGGCGCGTATTGACTCACAACGGTAGCGTAACGGCCGATAAAGTCGTCATAGCCACAAATGCTTACACAGAAGATGCCTGGAACCAGGTTCGCAAACATTTTTTTATTGGTCACTACTACCAGCTTGCTTCAGAACCGCTAAGCGGTGATGCTGCCGATGCAATTCTTCCCGAGCGCCAAGGCGCCTGGGATACCCGTACCGTGCTAAGTAGCATACGCCGTGATAAGGAGGGCCGGCTGCTGCTTGGCAGTCTGGGTAAGGGCGAAGGTAAGCCACTTAGTTATCTTAGTTGCTGGGCGGATACCATTCAGAATCATTACTTCCCAGCGCTTGGCAAAGTACGTTGGGACTACACATGGACGGGTAAGATCGCGTTTACGCCTGACCATACGCTGCGCCTGTTTGAGCCAGCCCCCGGCATTCTAGCAGCGACAGGCTATAACGGGCGTGGTGTGACTACGGGTACCGTTGTGGGTGAAGGCTTTGCCCACTACATAGCCAGTGGCGACGATAGCCTGCTGCCCCTGCCAATTTCACAGCCCAAGCAAATCAAAGCGCGCCCGCTATGGCGCTGTGCTTATGAAAGTGGCTTTGCGCTATATCATGCGGGCCAGTGCTTAAGAGTACTGATCTAATCCAAGCTACATTAGCCGTATGCGCCCTTAAGGGCGCATACTGTTAGCATGGCGCCTCATACGGATGCAGTGGAGCTCATTTGGGCCAACACATGCTGTTTAGAAGCCTGTTCCCGTTCGGCATAAAGCGCCAGTTCATCGGTCACTTGAGCACCTAGCGCCTCTTCAAAAGCATCCCGATTGGCGTTACCCGCATAGGCTGCGTTCTCGCCTCCGCCTAAGTTTGACTGGAAGATACCTGCCGCACTAACCGGCAAGAAATCTTCATAGGTAATCGGTTGCGCTTCCACCAGCCCTTGAGCGATCAAGGCGTCGATATCAGCATTGACACCGCCTGAAGCGGCTTTACCGGCCTCTGTCAGGTGGTAGTGAAAGTAAGCCAGGTCTTCTCGGCGCATTGCTTCATCGCTATCAGGCATGGCGGCAAATACCTTGTCCATAACCGCCTGGTGGGCGTTATTATCAAGCCCCGCGGCTTGTTTACGCCCTTCATTAAGCAGCTGATCGTAAAGCGCGCGCCCTTTCGGCGTGAGCGCCATGCCGCGCTGCTCGATTTCGCCAAAGCGGGCAGTATGCGTACCTTGGGCATCGCCTGCAAAGCGAATCGATTCTTCTAATGCCTTAAAGCTTGTCTGGCGGAGTAAAATGGGCGCTTCACGGCGCGGCGGGCCTTCGATGACTGCCTTCGGGTTCATGCCAACGCTTGGCATACGGCGCTGAACTTCGTCGATATCCAACGTGCGCGGCGTTAAATGGTTGATATGCGGCCCGCGAAAACACACCACATCGGCAATCAGACGGTGTTCATCGCTCAACGCCTGGTAGGTGTCCAGGTCGACCGTGGCATCCTGGTGCCAGCGGAAGGTTTCCAAGGCCTCCTTGACGAACTGATCCGCCTCTTCAGAGGTTAATCCGCCCTGGGTTTCAAAACGCTCAATAAGCTCACGAGCGGCGGGCGTGAAAATATCCCGCTTGGCCAGAATTTCTTCGGCACGCTGGCGCAGCGTCTCGCTCTCGATGAGTTCCAGACGCAGCAGCGAGGTAAAAACGCGAAACGGGTTGCAGGCCAGCGCGTCATCCTCAACCGGACGAAACGCTGTGGAGTGAACCGGCACCCCAGCTTCAGAAAGGTCGTAATAGCCCACCGGGTACATTCCCATCACGGCAAACAAGCGGCGCAGCATGGATAGCTCTTTGGCTGAGCCCACGCGAATCGCCCCGTGGCGTTCTACGCTCAGGCGCGCAAGCTCGCCCTGGGCTTCCAGGCGGCGGCGTAGCGCTGGCTGCTGGCTAAGCGTCTCCTGATTCACCTGCTCAACCAACTTTAGCAACGTGCCGTATTGGGGGACTTCCGTTTGGTACATCGCCGACATGGCGCTGGAGAAACGGTCTCGAATAGCATTGGTGGCTAAAAACACGGACTGGGTCATTTCACAGCTCTCTATGCATGTTGTTACGGTGAAAAGGAATACTCGATTTCAGCTGCACTAATAGTGCTTGAAGGGGGTGTTGTAAGCTTATATGCGAAAAACGCTTCACCTGGCTGCGGCACGAATACCCCGTGGCCAGTAGCCTGTCGGCGTTTTCCTCTGCCTCGACCTGGGGTTGCCAGGATTGGGCATAAATCGTTTTGGACGTTTCGGCATTGCGCGTTTCATGGCCGTAGGTGCCGGACATTCCACAGCAGCCGGTATTGACCAGCTCCAATGGCAGGCCAAATGCGGCAAATACCTGCTGCCACGCCTTCGGGCTTCCGGGGGCGTTGGTTTTTTCGGTGCAGTGCGAAAGCAGCTTAAAGCCGGGGGCATTGGGCGTTAGCTGTCGGGGTGCCAGGGTGGGCAGCCGAATAGCCAGCCACTCCTGCAGCATCAATACCTCGGGCACGGCGTCGGGTCCCAGCGCTTTTACGTACTCCTGGCGGTAGGTCAGGGTCATCGCCGGGTCGATCCCCACCATGGGCACCTCAAACTCGCTTAAGGCGCGCAAGCGTTTCGCCTGCTTTTCGGCCGTACGCTCAAACGCACCCAAAAAGCCCTGGACGTGTAGTGGCTTGCCGTTGGCGCTATAGGGCATCACCAACACGCGCAGGTTGAGCCGTGAGAGCAGTTCGACCACGTCCATGACCAGTTTGGCTTCAAAATGGGTGGTGAACGCATCCTGAACCACAATCACGCTATTGGCGCGCTGCTGGTCGGTGAGCAGAGCAAGCGAGGTAGGCGTGGCTTCCGCCACGCCCCAGGCACGCAGCTGCTTTTTCACGCTGGCGCGGGAGAGCAATGGCGTGTCGCTCATGCCCACGCTACGGCGCATCAGCGTTTCCACCCAGCGCTGGCCCATCACGGCGTTATACAGCGGTGCTGCCCGGGCAAGCGTGGGCAGCATGAATTCTGTGCTGCCTATTACGTAGTCGCGCAGGGGGCGTAAATAGCGTCCGTGATACACCTCCAAGAACTGCGAACGGAACTGCGGCACGTTGACCTTGATGGGGCACTGCCCCGCGCAGGACTTGCACGCCAGGCAGCCGGCCATGGCGTCGTAGACCTGATGAGAGTAGTCGTGATGCTGCTGGCGGCTGAACGTATTCGCCAGGCGTTTCGGGAAGTGTTTAATAAAGCCCCATCGGCCTTCTGCTTTTTTCTTGCGCGACTCCTCGACCACGTCGATGCCCACCTGGGACTGCAGGCGCAGCCATTCACGCATCAGGCTGGCGCGCCCCTTGGGCGAGTGAATACGGTTGCGGGTCGCCTTCCACGACGGGCACATGGGGTCGTCCACGTCGTAGTTGTAGCAGGCGCCGTTACCGTTGCAGTACACCGCCGCGTCATAGGCCTGCCAGGCGCGCTCATCAATGGTGCGGTCCAGCTGGCCGCGCATCGGCACGGCGTCGATGCTTAGCAGGTTTGGGTCGCTGTCTTTGGCGATCAGCGCGCCGTTCTCTGCCGGTGAAGCGATCTTGCCAGGGTTAAGCTGGTTAAACGGGTCAAACGCGGCCTTGACCCGCTGCAGGCTGGGGTAGAGCTCGCCAAAAAATTTGGGTGCATACTCGGAGCGTACCCCTTTGCCGTGCTCACCCCACAACAATCCGCCGTATTTTTGGGTCAGGGCGGCGACTTCATCGGAGATGTCCCGAATCAGTGCTTCCTGGGCCGGGTCTTTCATGTCCAGCGCGGGGCGCACATGCAGCACGCCCGCATCAACATGCCCAAACATGCCGTAAGCGAGCCCACGCGCGTCCAGCGCGGCGCGGAACTCGCTAATAAAATCGGCCAGATGTTCTGGTGGTACGGCGGTATCTTCAACAAACGGCAGTGGGCGCTTCTCACCCTGCACATTGCCCAAAAGGCCCACCGAGCGTTTGCGCATGCCGTAAACCGCGCTGATCTGCTCACGGCCTTCGGCCAGGGTATAGCCTAATCGTGTGACCGTGGCATCCTGGTCCAAGTGACGCGTAAAGGCCTCTACCTGCTCGGCCAGTGCTGCAGGGTCGTCGTCGCTAAACTCGACCAGGTTGATACCCCGAATCGGTGTGTCGCTCTCGGGGAAGAACTCGGCCACGCTGTCCCACACAAAATCGGCCATGGCGAGCGTGAGCACCGTATCGTCGATGGTTTCGATCGACACAGGCCTGGCGCTGGCCATCAGTGTCTTGGCATCGCGCAGTGCATCCATAAAGCGGGTATAGCGCACGTTAACCAGGGTGGCGTGTTGGGGAATGGGCAGTACGTTCAACACGGCTTCGTTCAGAAACCCCAGCGAGCCTTCCGAGCCACACAGCAAGCTGTTGAGATCAAGCGCATGCTGGTCGTTGCGCAGGTGGGCCAGGTCGTAACCGGTCAGGCAGCGGTTAAGCGGCGGAAAGGTGGCCTTAATCAGTTCGCGCTGCTGATCAATAATACTGGCCGCTGTGCGGTGCACCTGTCCGACAATACCGTCCTGCTGGCAGGCCTGCTGTTCCTCATCGGCACTGAGTGCTCGGCTATGCAGATGCTGGCCACCCAGCAGTACCGTGTCGAGTTCCAGCACGTGGTCACGGGTTTTTCCGTAAGCACAGCTACCCTGACCGCTGGCATCGGTCGAGATCATGCCGCCGATGGTCGCTCGATTGGAGGTCGAAAGCTCCGGGGCAAAAAACAGCCCGTAGGGCTTTAAGGCGGCATTCAACTGATCCTTCACGACTCCCACTTGAACGCGTACCCGACGGTTCTCGACATCAATGTCCAGCACCTGATTCATGTGCCTGGAGATATCCACCACGATGCCATCGGTAAGCGACTGACCGTTGGTACCGGTGCCGCCGCCTCGCGGCGTTAACACCACCTCGCGGTAAGGCGCTTCAGCGGCCAGTTTGGCCAGGCATTCCAGGTCTTCTGCATGGCGGGGAAACACCGCCGCCTGGGGCAGGCGCTGATAGATCGAGTTGTCGGTTGCCAGCACCGTGCGGTGGGCATAGTCAGGGGCAATCTCACCATCGAAGCCGCGTGTTTTAAGGGCTTTCAGAAAGCACTGGTATACCGCGCTAACACCTTCACCGGCTTCCATGGCGATCATGCGCTTAGCGTCTCCAACGCCTGTTCAATCAGGCTTAGACCTTCTTTTAATATTTCTGGCTCGATGGTGAGCGGGGGTAATAAACGTAGAATATTGCGTTTGCGTCCGCTGGGCATCAGCAGAACGCCAGCGTTACGTCCGGCGGTCAATAGTGCCGTCAGATGCTCAGCGCCTGTGGCATTTTGAGTATCGTTAAAAACAATACCCCGCATCGAACCAACGCCCGTCATGGCTCCCAGCATAGGAAAGCGGCCGCTTGACTGCCACGCCTGGTAAGCTTCAACTATCAGTGCTTCCTGCTGCTCTCCCCAGCAGGCAAGCGCCTCTTCCTGCATGATGTCCATGACGGCCAGTGCGGCTGCACATGCCACTGCATTGCCTGAGTATGTGCCACCCAGCGCACCTTTGGGTAACGCATCCATTAGCTCTGCCCGCCCCGCTAACGCCGCTAGCGGCAACCCAGAGGCGATGCTTTTGCCCATCAACAGAAGATCTGGCTCAACGCCCAAGTGTGAAAAGCCGAAACGCTTACCACTGCGCCCGAATCCTGATTGAATTTCGTCAAATATCAGTATGATGTTGTGTTGATTACAGATTTCACGCATTGCCGTGGCGAACTGAGGGCACAATAGGCGAAAACCACCTTCTCCCTGGATGGGCTCAACGATCATGCAAGCCACTTCATCGGCGGGTATTTCAACTTCAAATAGCCGCTCCAGCGCGGCAAGCGCCTGCTCATCGGTCACACCGCTATCACGGCTCGGGAAAGGTAGGTGATAGACAGGCCCCGGTAAGGCGCCAAGGCCTGACTTGTACGGTTTAACCTTGCCATTCAAGTTCAAGGCGGCCAGCGTTCGGCCATGAAAAGCATCGTCGAAGGCAATAACTGCTTGTCGACCGGTGACACCTCGAGCAACTTTGAGAGCGTTTTCGGTTGCTTCTGCACCGCTATTGGTGAGCATGCAGGAGAGCGGATAGGAGACCGGTACAAACTGGTTTAATGCGTCTACTACCGATAGATAACCCCGATGTGGCACTGCATTAAATGCAGAATGCATTAACGTTTCTACCTGGCTTTGAACGGCTTCCACTACTGCCGGATGGCTATGACCAAGGTTAAGCACGCCGATGCCGCCGATAAAATCGATATAGCGCTGGCCTGATTCATCCCAAACCTCCGCATTACGCCCGCGGGCTATACAAATAGGGTGTAAAACGCCTAACGCAGCACTTACATGAGGAAGATCCATTGCCATTGCTTTTCTGCCATTCAGGGTGAATGACGCTATCAAAGCAAATTACCAGACAAGACCACAAACGAAAAAAAACGCTTAACGCATGCCAAATTGGAATGCATAAGCAGAGAAGCACGCACTCTAAACCGTCATATCGAAAGGCAGGTCAAAAAAAGGAATGGATAACAGTTATGAAATAGCAGAGCAACGCTACAGGATCTCCAGCAAACGCAGGATCATCTGCGGCTGCTGGTTGGCTTGGGCAAGAATCGCCATGCCCGCCTGCTGGAGAATTTGTGCGCGGATCAAGTTGGAAACTTCCCGGGCGTAATCCGCATCCTGAATGCGCGACTGGGCCGCTGATAGGTTAACGATATTGTTGTTGAGCCCGTCGATGACGCTTTCAAAGCGGTTTTGCATCGCACCAAAGTAGCTACGCTGGCGATCCACCCGCTTAATGGCGTCGTCCATCACCTCCATCGGGCTGGACGTACCATCCGAAAGCACGCTGAAGTCACTAAGCCCCAAGGCATTACGGCCCATGCCTTCCATGCGAATGCTGATGGTATTGCCTGAGTTGGCCCCCACCTGGATAGTGAGATCGCGCTTCTTAAACAGATCAATGCCGTTGAAGCTACTCTGCCCGGCGACACGGTCAATTTCGTCCAGGAGTCCGTCGATCTCGCCCTGAATGGAAACGAGATCATCATTGCTATTAGTACCGTTAGCGGCCTGCACGCTCAGCTCACGAATGCGCTGCAAATTATCATTGATCTGATTCAGCGCGCCTTCGGCCGTTTGCACCAGCGAAATTCCGTCATTGGTATTACGAATGGCCTGATTCATGCCGCGGATTTGCGCGTTCATACGATTGGCAATCGCTTGCCCGGCCGGATCATCCTTGGCGCTATTAATACGCAAGCCCGACGATAGCCGCTGCATAGAGGTCTGAATCGCTTGCTGACTACTGCGCAAATTGCTCTGCACCCGTAGCGAGGTCACATTGGTATTTAGGCTGAACAATTCAGGCCCTCATTAAGTGCAAGGCGCAATACGCAGGTCTGACTTGCCAATTAACAACGTCAGTGACGTATTTATCGGCCTGAACGGGTAAAGCATTAATTATTTTTACCGCTCATGCTTTATCGTTAATGAGCGCCCACTAGCAGCCAACACTTCATCGATAGGGAGCCTGACGTAATCATACTCCAGGTACCCCTGGTCCATTAACTCGCCATTCCACGCCACAATATCCAGATCCATGGTGCGTGGGCCTGATTTATTCAGACCTCGTACGCGACCCAAGCGGTTCTCGACCGCTTTTAAATACAGCCGAAACGCTTCATAGGTAAGCGGCGTGCGCACCAATAGCGCGGCATTGAGAAAATCGGCCTGCGGTAAAAAGCCAACAGGGGAGGTACGGATTGGCTGAGAGTGCGTGACCAGGTCGCATTCGCTGTTTAAAAGAGACAATGCTCGCGTGACATTCATCTCAGGATCAATATTCGAGCCTATCGAGATGAGGCATTCATGAAGCCGTGTATCTTGCCCTGCTCGTAACGCCGTTGTTGACATAACGATCACTCAACTAGAGAGAAGCCGAAATATTATTAAGCACTGTAATGATCATACCTCAGACTAGCGCTATGCTCTAAGTGTGCAAGCAATCAGACAACTAATAACAAACGCAAGATAAACGAAGCACACCATATAATGATTAAAGACAGGGATAACCATGACGACTAAAGCAGCATTAGTGACCGGGGGTGCTACCCGTTTGGGACGGCATTTTTCAGAAGCATTAGCAGAAGCGGGATACGATATTGCACTCCACGTTAATAGCTCACGAGATGAAGCTGAAGAGGTAGCATGCACTATCCGCAACAAAGGGCGCGAGTGCGAAATACTGCCCTGTGATTTTTTGCACGATCCGCTGGATACACTGATTGAAGCCGCCATACGGCGCTTTCCGCATTTAGATGTGCTGGTTAATAGCGCCTCCACTTACCAAGCCGCACCCATTGCTCAAACGGACATGGCACTCCTGGAGACGCAGTTTCGCGTCAACCTATTTACCCCGCTGTTGTTAATTCAACATTTTGCTAACGCGGTGTCTAACGGCTGTGTGGTGAATATCATTGACAATAAAGTGGCCTATCATCAATACCCTTATGCGGCGTATTTGTTGTCTAAAAAGGGGCTGAAAGAGATGACCCAAATGGCCGCACTCGAATTCGCACCGCGTATCCGGGTCAATGGTATTTCTCCCGGCGTAGTACTGCCCACTTCCCAGCGTAGCCACGACTATATTGCATGGCGTCTGGAAGGCATCCCCCTTAACCGGCAGGGAACGCCCGCCCACTTAACAAAGGCGCTGTACTACCTGCTGGAAAACGATTTTGTTACCGGCCAAGTGTTATGTGTCGATGGAGGTGAGTCGATCTACCTGGAAGGCAGGCATTCGGAGAACTATCTAGAGTAACAACCAAATTAACAGCCGTTCCAAGAACATTTCTAACAACGTAGAACGCAGTGGGGCCGCCCAAAGGCGGCCCCAAAACGCAAAGTAGGTGTGCTAACGCCTAAGCATTAGACATCGTCACCCGTGGGTAGATTTTGCTCAGTCGTCTCACTAGACTTATCTTTCCGGCGAGGTGAAAAACGGTCATCTACCTCACTTTCACCTGCCTTTGGCTGCCCAGCAGGGCTACCATCGATAGTGAAGTCCTGCTGCATAATGCGCAGGTTGGCAGGCGGCGCTGAACCGGACTTGTCCTGACCGAAGTACATCGTGGTATGCGGGAACGGTATCTCAATGCCCGCCTGATCAAAGCGCAGCTTGACCAGACGATTATACGCCCGACCAACACCCCACTGATCGCCCGGCGTGGTTTTGATAACCACACGAATATTGACGGCGCTGTCGCCCAGGCTTATAACACCGGCGACCGTCAGATCAGCAAGGATCTTATAGCCATACTCTTCGCTGGCTTTCAGATCATTAAAGGCAAGCTGGAGCTGCTCAATCGCATCATCAATGCTCTCACGATAAGCAATGCCGTACTCACCGACATGGTTACCGTAGTCGCGCATGTAGTTAGAAACGGTGTCAACGCTTGAGAAGGGAATGATGTGATAGGTGCCCGAAAGATCCCGAATGCCTACCGAACGAATGCTTAATCGTTCTGCAGTCCCGGTGATGCCACCCAGCGTTACCACATCGCCTGTATTCATGGCATTCTCGATCTGAATGAAGACCCCGGTAATAACATCCTGTACCAGCCTCTGCGCACCGAAACCAATAGCTAAACCCAGTACCCCGGCACCGGCAATCAGCGGGCCGATGTTAATGCCGATTTCGGACAGTAGGATCATCCCGGTAATCGTGAGCATGGCGATAGCCAGCGCGTTGCGGAACAGGCTCAATAGCGTTTTAGCTCGAGGAGAGGGCTCACCACCGCCGGTTTCCGGATTGAGCTTATGCTCAATCAGGCTCGCAAGTCCTAACCACACGCCCAGCGCAACAATCAGAATCAAGACAATGCTGACCAGTCGCCCTACCAGCATCGTTCCGCGTTCAGAAGCGTACCAATTGGCTAGATTGAACGCACCCCAGGCATCCAGCACCACCATGATAACGACGACCAGGATGATGGTGCGTAGCACACGCAGCGCGTTGGGAACGTAGCTGTTAAGACGCGGCTCAAGCAGCGGCAACTTACGACGCAAATCGTCCGACAGGCGAATGCGATGCCCAATCGTTTGGGTCAGGAAGGTCGATACCAGAAGCCCTATAACCACCGCAGCCAATGTTTTCAGTGTTGCAAAAAGCACGAAAGGCAGTGCATCGCCAGGGCGCGTCAGTATCAAAACGAAGACCATTAAGAAGTAGATCAGCGCAAAAAAGTGCCAGGTACGTGCAAAGAGCTGAAGCGATACACGGCTTGCCACCATCGACGTATTGGCCGCCGCATCATTCAAGTGCCCTCGGATGCGAATACGGTTCTTGAGCACCACACTGACCGCATAAACAAAGGCCACAATCATAATTAATGTGCCAACCGCTTGGCCTACGCTGGCAGCCAGGTAGAAATTGATCAGCGGCACGGCAACCATTAGTCCGTAACCGACCATGCCGATAAGACGTGCTATCCAACGGTTCCAGTAGGAGGCTTCACCGGTTGAAATTGGCAACAATCGCAGGCCTTCGTAGTGTGAGGAAAACAGCATCCGCATCACTGCTTTCATCAACTCAATGACCAGAAAGGCATTGAGAAACAGCGAAGCCCTCGTGGAAAGCTCGCCCGTTTCACCAATCGCGAACGTGGCCACCAGGTTACCGCCCACGTACGCAAGCCCTACCAATATAAAGTCAATAAGTGCCGCAATAATGACGCAGCAAATCAAGCGCAGCACTGGCGTCATTCCGGCGCCATTGAGCGACCATTTGCTCACCCGCGTAAAGGCAGACCTGGCCATCCGACGTAGTGCGAAGAAAATCACGAAGGTCGCAACGATCACGAGGCCCAGATTAATCGCGGCCTGGACGAAAGCTGACGAATCAAAAGCACTCGCGCCTTGCCCGGTAAACAGGTTACCCATGATGGAAAAAGCTTGCTCAATCTGCAGGCCAATATTACTGACAACATCGCTTGTCAGCTCCGCCAACTGGCGCGGCAATGAGACATCCTCTGGAGCCAAATCGCTTCCTTGAGCGGCGGCTTCAGGGGATAACTCAGCCTCTAAACCGGCGGGCAACGCGGATGCCTGTTGACGTAATACATCAATTAGCTCTTGGCGCGACTGCTCATTTTCGAGGAGATCAGCAAGTGCTTCGTAAGAAGCGGGCACTTCCGCTGGAGGCGATGCACGATCACTTTCGACCGTCGTCGTTTGGGCTAATACCGGCGTGGCAAAAAACACAAGCAGTGTCATTAGCCAAATACCTAGCCAGGGAAATATACGTATTGACGTCACGCCTGTACCTCCGTTAGAGAAATGCTTTCTTAAATTTAATTGCTAGCCTGCTTTATGCAACTACAAATGCACGCACCAAGCAGGCTGATAACGTATAAAGCGTACAGCGTAACATGGGAACATAATAAGGTCTGGCCGTTAACTTGACGCAACTAACCCGTGATCGCGTGACGCTCAATTCTGACAAAGCGGTAACAGCCACTGATTTGCAAGGCCCAGCACCACGCCATAGCGTACGCCCTTGGCAACCACAATCCACAAAAAAGCACGCCACCAGGGAAGCCGAAACAATCCGGCCAGTACCGTCAGTGGGTCGCCCACCACCGGCAGCCAGGAAAGCAGTAGGCTGGCCTCGCCAAGCTTGTGATACCAGCGCTCGGCCTGGGCAAGGCGTTTGGGCGATGCAGGGAACCACCGGCGATCCTGAAACTGACGTGCATAGCGGCCCATCGCCACATTGACCAGACTGCCCAGCGTATTACCCGCCGTTGCTACCGCCCAGAGTAAAATAGCCGGCTCCCCCAAACACCAAAGTCTGGCAAGCCAAACTTCAGAGCCGCCAGGCAGCAGGGTCGCACTAACAAACGCAACAAGGAAAAGACTCAGCATGCAACGGGTGGCCGAACGTTACTGCGGCACCTGGCCCCCAAGTTGAGCGGTAATTTCATCGGCGACCTGGCGCACCAGCTTACCCAGCGCCAGCAGGCGTGCTTCAGGGATACGCGCCATGGGGCCTGAAACAGAAATAGCCGCCAGCGGCGTGGCGTGCTCGTCGAAGATACAGGCCGCGACGCAATGCAGGCCAATGGCGTGCTCCTCGCGGTCACAGGCAAAGCCTTGATCACACACTTGGTGCATTTCGGCGGTCAGTGCGTCTGGACTGCACAGCGTATTGTCGGTAACGCGGGTGAGTTCACGGTTATCCAAAAAGCGAGCGCGTTCGTCAGTGGGCATCCATGCCAACAGCGCTTTACCCACGCCAGAGGCATGCAGCGGGGCGCGTGAGCCCAAGCGGGTAATCATGCGCATCATTTGAGGCGATTCGTGCTGGGCCAGAAATACCGCCGTATCCCCATCGCGGATCCCTAAATTGGCAGTCTCGCCGGTTTCAGCGGTTAAGCGGCGTAGAAAGGGGCGGCTTGATGCCACCACATCGCGAGCTTCTAAAAAGCTGTTACCGATACGGAAGGTTTTGACGTCAATACGCCATAAGCCCTGCTCGTTCTCCTGGCTAACAAACCCCTGGCTTTGCAGAGCCTGGAGCAAGCGGTGGGTGGTAGAAGGTGCTAACTCGGCTTTTTCAGCCACGTCTGACAGCGCAAGCCCTAGTGGGCTTGCCGCTAAAAACTCCAGTAACGTTAAGCCGCGTACCAGCGACTGGCTATGCCCGCCACTCGCTTTAGCGGCATTTGCCGGACGCCCGACCGTCCTACGCTTGGCTTCACTCACCCTGCTCTCTCCTAAAGGCGTAAAGAGTAACAGGATAACGTGCCGCAAAGGCCGCTGTCGCGTTTACGGAAACGAATTCCACTAATGGAGGAAGCTAGCGAATGGCAGAACATCGCTATAGATAGAAAACGGCCACAGGCGTGGCCGCCGACATTACGCCACTCCTTGGCGCCGCTATCAGGCCTTCTCGCGATGGTTATAACCCAGCGGATGGGGCTGGCCACGCTCTTTGGCAAGATCAATTTGGCGCTGACGCTCACGGGCGGCGGCGCGAGTTTTCTCGGGCAGCGAGTTGATGCAGTGTGGGCAGCTAATCCCAGGCTCGTAGGCTGATGACTGCATGTCGTCTTCGGAAATCGGCATACGACAGGCGTGGCACTGTTCGAACAGGCCTTCACTCAGGTCGTGACGCACGGTAACGCGGTTATCGAACACAAAGCACTCGCCACGCCATAACGACTGCTCTTCCGGGACTTTCTCCAGATAGTTCAAAACGCCGCCCTTGAGGTGGTAGACCTCGTCAAACCCCTCTTTGAGCATAAAGCTGGAGGCTTTTTCACAGCGAATACCGCCGGTGCAGAACATGGCGACTTTTTTATGCTTCTCTGGGTCGTAATGCTCACGCACGTAGTCGGGAAACTCACGGAACGTGGTGGTTTTTGGGTCAACCGCGCCTTCGAAGCTGCCAATCGCCACTTCGTAATCATTGCGAGTGTCGATCACCAGCACTTCGGGGTCTGAAATCACCTCGTTCCAGTTTTCAGGCTCAACATAGGTACCAACGGTGTTGTTAGGATCAATGCCTGGTACGCCCAGCGTCACGATCTCTTTTTTGAGCTTAACCTTGGTGCGATAGAACGGGGTTTCGTCGCAGTAAGACTCTTTATGGTCGATATCGGTCAAGCGCGGGTCAGCGGTCAGCCAGCCAAGCAGTGCATCAATACCTTCGCGAGTCCCCGCGACGGTGCCATTGATGCCCTCTTTAGCGAGCAGCAGCGTGCCTTTAACATCATGATCGACCATGGCTTGGCGCAGCGGCTCACGCAGCGCTTCAAAGTCATTTAACGTAACGAATTTATACAATGCTGCCACGACAATACGCGGCATATCGCCAGCTTCAGAAACAGGTGCAGACATAACAAGCTCCAGTAGTCACCCTCGTAAAGGGCGGACCGGGTTAATAAACGCGCATAGTCTAGCGCAAACGGCGCAGCGCTTGAATCCTGCCAGATTGACGCAGGTCACTCGCGGTTTAAAAATTCGTCGATTTAATCGACGTTATCGTGCAGAAACCTTCACCCCACGCCGTGCGGTTTCAGGCGTATATTGAGCGCATTCCTTCAACAGCTACTCCTTCAACACAACTGGGAGCACACCATGAAAATTCGTCGTGCGGATGAGCGGGGCTATGCAGACCACGGCTGGCTGCGTTCGTACCATACGTTCTCGTTTGCCAATTACCATGACCCCAAGCATATGGGCTTTCGCGCCCTACGGGTGATCAACGAAGACCGCGTCGCCGGTGGTCATGGCTTTGGTGCCCACCCGCACCGGGACATGGAGATTATTTCCTACGTGCTGGAAGGCGAAATGGAGCACAAGGACAACATGGGCAATGGCGAGGTCATGCGCCCGGGCGATGTACAGCGCATGTCAGCGGGCACCGGCGTTGTGCACAGCGAGTTTAATCACTCCAAAGAGAACGGACTGCACTTCCTGCAGATCTGGATTGAGCCCAAAGCGCTTGGCATTAAGCCCAGCTACGAGCAGAAAGCATTTCCAGCCGCAGGCCGCCAAAACCAGTGGCGCCTGGTAGCATCACAGCAGGGCCGTGAAGGCTCAGTGAGCCTGAACCAGGACGTTAATCTTTATGCAGGCTCATTTGATGCAGGCGACAGCGTCAAGACACCGGCTACGCGCTATGCCTGGCTGCACGTGGTAAAGGGCGCGGTCGAGGTCAATGGTGAACAGCTCAGTACCGGCGATGCCGCTGCGTTTGAGCCTGGCGACGCGATCAGCGTGACCGGCCAGGATACAAGCGAAGTACTGCTGTTTGATCTTGCTTAGCCCTTTTACTCAGTGCTACCCGCCTTAACAACCCAAACGGCCCCCTTTCGGGAGCCGTTTTTTTACGCCATCAGCCCAGTGTTTTGCGTTGTCACCAAGCCTCGCAGCTGCCAATCAATCCTAGCTATTGTGCGCTGAGTAAAGTGCACGGATTTTCAGCGTGTGCTCTACCTGCCTCAATGCTTCCAGCGCTTGCGGACCGTAAGCTTTGTCGACATCAATGACCACATAGCCGACCTTATCGTTGGTCTGCAGGTACTGGCCCGAGATGTTAATGCCGTTTTCGGACAGCACGCGGTTAATTTCCGACAGTACGCCCGGCACGTTGTCATGAATATGCAGCAAGCGGTGCTTATCGGGGTGGGCAGGCAGCGCCACTTCGGGGAAGTTGACCGAGGTGATCGTGGTGCCGTTATCCGAGTAGGTCGTCAGCTTTTCGGCCACTTCAATACCGATATTTTCCTGGGCTTCGAGCGTAGAGCCACCCACATGCGGGGTCAGGATCACATTTTCCAAACCACGTAACGGGCTTTCAAACTCTTCATCGTTGCCCTTGGGCTCCACCGGGAACACATCCACCGCAGCGCCATTGAGATGGCCTGCTTTGATGGCATCCGCCAAGGGTTCAATTTCCACGACACTGCCGCGTGAGGCATTGATGAAGATGGCACCTGGTTTCATCGCAGCAATCTCTTTCGCGCCAATCATCCAGCGGGTAGAGGGCAAGTCCGGTACGTGCAAGCTCACCACATCCGAGCGGTTTAACAGCTCTTCAAGGCTGGTGACCTGGCTTGCATTACCCATGCCGAGTTTGGTGATGATATCGTAGTAGATAACGTTAAAGCCCAGCGACTCGGCCAGCACAGAAAGCTGCGCGCCGATGCTGCCGTAGCCAACAATACCCAGCGTTTTACCGCGTGCTTCGTGCGAGTTTTTGGCTGATTTCAGCCAGCCGCCCTGATGAGCACGGGCATTTTTTTCAGGGATGCCACGCAACAGCATGATCGCTTCTGCCAATACCAGCTCAGCGACCGAACGGGTGTTGGAGTAAGGCGCGTTGAACACGGCAATACCACGCTTTAGCGCCGCATTCAGGTCCACCTGGTTGGTTCCGATACAGAAGCAGCCAACGCCGACCAGCTTCTCTGCCGCTGCAAATACGCGCTCATTAAGCTGGGTACGCGAGCGAATACCGATGAAATGTACATCACGGATCTTTTCGATCAACGATGCTTCATCTAGCGATGTCGGCAGATGCTCGATATTTTCATATCCGGCATTTTGAAAATTGTCCACCGCACTTTGGTGGACGCCCTCGAGTAGCAGGATCTTGATCTTGCTCTTTTCCAGGGACGTTTTAGCCATGGCTGAATCAACCTCTATGGTCGGCGGCGTGCGCCGTGTATCGGTTCACGAAAAGGCCGTATAGTAGCATACCGCACGCCCATCAGGCCGATACGAACTGATGAAATGTGTGCGTTATCAAGATGAAAACAGTGCAAGTCATACGCACAAAGCGGCCTGGGGCAGACGCCACCCCCTGCCCTCGGTGTATACTGTGCGTTTGTCATGGCAGGCAACGCGCAGCCTTTTTGATGGGGCGCCAGAAAACAGTAGGCATTGACCAATGAGCGATACCACACCTTCACCGCAGGATTTTGCGGCCACGGTTGACCAGCTGGAAACCATCGTAGAACGCCTGGAGTCAGGCGAGCTGTCATTGGAAGATGCGCTGGGCGCCTTTGAGCAGGGCGTACGGTTGACGCGCGATGCCCAGCAACGCTTGGACAGCGCCGAGCTAAAAGTCCGCGCGCTGAGCGAAGATAGCGAAGGCCGTTTAAACGTCACGCCGTTTGCTGATAGTGAATCGCCCAAGGATGCCACTGACGAGGGTAAGGAGACGCCCCCATGGTAGCGACCAATGCCCCCTCATTGACCGCCTTACGTCAAGCCAGCAATGCCCGGGTAGATGCCACGCTAAACGCGCTTTTTAACGATCACGCCGTGGTCCCGCGGCTTGATAACGCCATGCGCCACGGTCTTTTAGTCGGCGGTAAGCGCTTGCGCCCGCTGCTTGTCTATCTTGCTGGGCAGGCGCTGGGAGCACGCGAAGAAGACCTCGACGCCCCGGCCGCCGCCATTGAACTCATCCACGCCTACTCATTGATTCATGACGACTTGCCCGCCATGGATGACGATGATCTGCGCCGTGGCCAGCCGACCGTGCATATCGCCTATGATGAAGCGACCGCGATTCTGGCAGGCGACGCGCTACAAACCCTGGCCTTTGACGTGCTGGCACGCACCGCTCACCCGCGGCTTGGCAGCCTGATCACGACGCTTACCACGGCGTCTGGCCGTGAGGGCATGGTGGCAGGCCAAGCACTGGACTTGGCGGCTATCGGCGGCCACCCTGACGTGGACGCCCTGGCGCACATGCACGCTCATAAAACCGGTGCGCTGATTGTGGCGGCGGTGCGTATGGGCGGACTGGTTGCCGTTGACGAGAGCGACCCGCGTATAAACGCCCTGACTCGCTACGCGCGCGCCATTGGTCTAGCCTTCCAGATTCATGATGATGTCCTTGATGTGACGGGTGACACCATGACACTCGGCAAAACATCCGGCGCTGACGCTGCACGCGCCAAGCCGACGTATCCCAGCCTGTTGGGGCTGGAAGGCGCGCAACAAAAAGCGCGCACCCTGATTGACGAGGCCATTGCCGCTCTCGCCCCATTAGGCGAGCAAGCCGCCCCCTTGGCCGAATTAGCCCACTATATGATCGAGCGCGACCACTAGATGCCCATGAAGCTGTTCGACGAGATTCCCCGCGAGCGTCCGGCAACGCCGCTGCTCGACTCTTTTGATCATCCCGCTGCGCTGCGGGCCATGAATACCCAGCAGCTTGCCCAACTGGCTGACGAGCTGCGTGCCTACCTGCTTTATAGCGTGGGCGTTTCCGGCGGCCACTTTGGCGCAGGCTTGGGGGTAGTAGAGCTGAGCGTGGCCCTGCACCACGCCTTTCATACGCCCAAGGATCGCCTGGTGTGGGACGTAGGCCATCAGGCCTATCCACACAAGATTCTCACCGGCCGCCGTGAAGCGATGCTCAGCATTCGCCAGCACGGCGGCCTGGCGGCATTTCCGCGCCGCGCTGAATCCGAATACGACACCTTTGGCGTGGGCCACTCGAGCACCTCGATTTCCGCAGCGCTCGGCATGGCGCTGGCTGCCCAGGCCAAAGGCGATAATCGCCGCGTCTGTGCGATTATTGGTGATGGCGCGCTCACGGCGGGCATGGCTTTTGAAGCGCTGGCCCATGCCGGCCACGTCAACGCTAATATGCTGGTCGTGCTCAACGACAATGAGATGTCGATCTCGGAAAACGTCGGTGGCCTGGCGACGTACCTCGCCCGGATGATGTCGAGCAAACCCTATCTAAAAATGCGCGAAGAGGGCAAAAAAGTACTTTCTCATCTGCCAGGCGCATTGGAAATTGCCAAGCGCACCGAAGAGCACATGAAAGGCATGGTCAGCCCCGCCACGCTGTTCGAGGAAATGGGTTTTCACTACATCGGCCCGATTGACGGGCACGACCTTGAGGCACTGACCGAGACGCTGCGTAACCTGCGCGAGCTGGACGGCCCGCAGTTTCTGCATATCAAAACCTGCAAAGGCAAAGGCTTTTTACCCGCCGAGGCGGACCAGATTGGCTACCACGCCATCACCAAACTTGAGAAAGCCAGCGTGGCGCCCGCCCCACCCTTCAAAGCGCCATCCGCCCCCAAGAGAAAGTACTGCAACGTATTCGGCGACTGGCTGTGCGATATGGCCGCAAGCGATTCACGCCTGATAGGGATTACTCCCGCCATGCGCGAAGGCTCCGACCTGATTCGTTTCTCCAAAGAGTACCCAGCGCGCTACTTTGATGTAGCCATTGCCGAACAGCACGCCGTGACGCTCGCGGCGGGCATGGCCTGCGAAGGCATGAAGCCGGTGGTGGCCATCTACTCAACATTTTTGCAGCGCGGCTATGACCAGCTCATTCATGACGTAGCGGTGCAGGAGCTGGACGTCACCTTTGCCATCGACCGGGCAGGGCTTGTGGGTGAAGACGGCCCCACTCACCACGGCAGCATGGATTTGTCCTTTTTACGCTGCGTACCCGGCATGGTCATCCTGGCACCTGCCGATGAAGCCGAGTGTCGCGCCATGTTGAGTGCGGCCTATCATCATCCCGGCCCTGCGGCAGTGCGTTACCCGCGCGGCACTGGCCCCGGCGTGGAAATCCCTGAGCACCTGGAATCGCTTCCGATTGGCAAGGCGGAGGTACGCCGTCAGTCACAAAGCGATGGCGTGCGCATTGCGCTACTCGCGTTTGGTAGCCTGAACACCGCAGCCGCTGAAGTTGCCGAAAAGCTCAACACCACGCATATCAACATGCGCTCTATCAAGCCGCTGGACCGCGACACGGTCCTCCACGCGGCCGACGAGCATGAGCTTCTCATAACGCTTGAAGAGAACGTCGTTGCGGGTGGCGCGGGAAGCGCTGTTAACGAACTACTCAACGCTGAAGGTGTGCAGGTAGAAGTGCTCAATCTCGGCTTGCCCGACGCATTTGTAGAGCACGGCACGCCGGATGAATTGCTGCGGGACTGTGGTCTGGACGCGGAGGGCATCGAAGCCGCCATTCGCCAGCGACTGCCTTCACTTTCAAGTTAAAAGCAACATCGTGACTGATCGACAAGCCCCTCAATAGCGAGATAAGCGCCGCCCTATTACGGGCGGCCATCGCAAAGCAAGTGCCAGACAATGGGCGCCAGGTCACCGGGAAAGAGATGCTGGTTTAAAAGCCGAGTTCATCCAGCAAATCATCTACCTGGTCTTGCCCTGACACGGCATCCATCTTGCCTTCACTTACCTGCGGGCCATTGCGCAGTTTGGCATGCTCATCGCGATTATCATCAATGTTCACCCCATCGGTGACGTTAGGAACATTGTCGACCAACACTTGAACAAGCTGCTCTTCAATTAGCTGGATGACCTCCATCATCTTCTTGATCACCTGACCGGTGAGATCCTGGAAGTCCTGGGCCATCATGATTTCAAGCAGCTCTTTTTGCGTGGACCCGGTGGCGGTCGGGAGCGAATCACTCAAATAGAGCTGCGTGTCCTTGATAAGCGATGGGTCGCTTTCTACAACGGCTAGTGCCGCCGCTGCCTGCCAGCGCGTATTAAGCGCGGCGCCCTCCTCCTCAAGCTTGTCTTGCACGGGTTGCGCACGTTCAACGGCATTCAGTGCCCGCTCAGCCGCCTGTTCCGTCATTGAGGCCACATAGTTGAGCCGGTCATTGGCATCGGGTATGGCCTGCGCTGCCTGGCTGATCTGCTGATCCAGGCCCAGCTCCTTCATGCTATCCCGCAGCAGGCGGGTCAAGTGGCCTATACGATGCACCATCTCATCATTACTGTCTTTTTTACCCAGCACCGACGGCATGGTCGTGTCGTGGGCGTTGTTAACAGTGCTCATGACAATCCTCTTGTGGAAAAAACTTGTTGAATGTCGCTGTTGATGATCTGGTCACCATCAATATACGTATCCGCTATGGTTTTCAGACAGACAAGCGTTAAAGCCCGTTAACTATCTTCGGCGTACCCTCCTAAAACTTGAGCGTTTGCTTTATTTGAAAGCCCTTGTCTGGCGCTTTTAGACCTATTCAACGGATGGGATCACTCACGCAGCGCTAGCACGCGCCACCCAGCTTGGGAAAGAAGTAGTGCGAGGTGATCCCATGGCTGCCGTTATGCAGCATCTCAAGCGGCTTTTACCCCGTTCTCGAAGATCTCAAACCAGGAGTTATATATCAGGGTCGCCCTATGTGCAGCCGGGGCAATCGAACCCATCGGGCTGATTGAGTTTAAACAGTGAACGGGCACGGGCGTTGGCCGCCTGCCGGGTTGTGATACTCAAAAACCCTGAGATCGTGTACCGTAGAGTTTTTTGGGGCACCCTGGTGGAACGAGGGCATTGCGCTTCTCCAAACAAAAGGGCAGAAAGCCTGGCAACAAAAGTTAGCACGCTTTCTTTTACCGCCTTACGCAGCGAAAAACGCCGTTTGGTCAAGCGACAATAGCTTAAAATGCCGCCCTCAGCTGCAAACCTACGACTTCTGACGCTTAGAGAGAGCCATGTTACTACTGATTATATTTTTTGCCCTGGTGGGTTATGCCATCGGCGGCGCCACTGGCCTATTAATTGGCGGTGTACTGGGCTGGTGGCTAGCACGACGCCTCGCCAAGCGGTTAAGAGAGGCGCGCATGCGCCTTCAGGAAGGCTTTTTAGAGTCGATTTTTTCCGTTATGGGCTGCCTTTGCCAGGCCGATGGCAAAGTGACCGAAGGCGAGCTTAGCGTTGCCGAAAAGCTGTTTGACCAGATGCATTTGCAGGGGGCGCAGCGGGCCAAGGCACGCGCTGCCTTTGAGCGAGGCCGTGCGGATAACTTTGATCTGGACGCTGAGCTTGCCAATGTCGGGCGTCTAACCCGCCATCAACCGGTTATGCGCCAAGTGTTTTTACAGGTTCAGCTATCGGCTATCGCCGCTGACGGTGTCTTGCATCCTGAAGAGCATGAAATGATCGTGCGGGTAGCGCGTGGCATTGGCTGTAGTGAAGCAGAGGTACAGCAGATTGAAGCCATGCTGCATGGTGCAGCCGCCAACTCCCAAGGAGCCAGTGAAGAGGCACTTAAGGACGCCTACCGCGTGCTGGGTGTGAGTGAAGAGGCAAGCGATGCCGAGATCAAGAAAGCCTACCGTCGCTTAATGAGCCAAAACCATCCGGATAAGCTGGCCGGTAAAGGCTTGCCTGAAAGCATGCGTGAAGTGGCTCAGGCGCGCACCAGTGAAATCGGCAATGCCTACGAACGCATTCGCAAGGCGCGCGATAACCAAGCGTAAGCTGCTTATAAGATGAAGGTCAGTCCAAGAGCACGCGGCCCCGCAAAGGCCGCGTCCATCATCCTGCCAATATCGACATCCTGACACCAGCCCGCTAAATTGAAAGCGTCTTCTTTTCGCCAGCCTCGGCTGGCACCTTGTCAGGAGCGCGCCATGATCACGCTATACACCTACCCCCGCTCACGCTCGCTACGTGCCGCCTGGACGCTTGAAGAGCTGGGCCTTGAATACCAGTGCCAGCATGTTGCGTTGGAGAAAGGGGGAGGCCAAACCTCGGCGTATCTGGCACGTCATCCGGATGGCAAAGTACCGGTGCTGGAGGATGGCGAACTTACCCTGTTTGAATCGTCGGCCATTTGCCGCTACCTGGCCGAGCACTACGGTAACGGCAAACTACTGCCGACTAACGCCGCCGAGCGTGCCCAGGTCGACCAGTGGTTAAGCTTTATTGTGACCGAAGTCGAACAGCCGCTCTGGACCCAAGCCAAGCACACCTTTGCGCTACCTGAAGACAAACGCGTACCGGCCGTGATTCCTACCGCAGAGTGGGAGTTTCAGCGCGCATTGGGCGCTCTTGAACGCCGCTTTCAGGGCCAGGAAACGCTGCTTGGAGGCGATTTCACCTTGGCCGACCTGTTTCTCACCCATACGCTTTCCTGGGCCATTGGCATGCAGCATCGCCTGCCCGAGCCATTCTTGATCTACCACAAACGCCATACGCAGCGCCCGGGCCTGGCAAAAGCCGGTGAGCGCGAACAAGCTGCCGCTCAGTAAGCCAGCACCGCGTTTTACACCGTATGAGGCAGTACCGCTGCTACTACTGCAAAGTAGTGGCAGATGCTTCCTCCCACCACAAAGAGGTGCCAAATAGCGTGATTGTAGGGAATCGCACGCACGGCATAGAAGATGACGCCCACCGTATACGTGATGCCGCCCGCGGCCAGCAAGGCGATGCCGGTTACCGAGAGCTTCGCCGCCATTTCTTCTGATGCCAGCAGGATCATCCACCCCATCAGCAAATAAATAACCACGCGGAAAATCGACAGCCGCTGCGGCCACAGCAGCTTGCAGGTAATGCCTATCAGCGCCAGCGACCACACGGCGGCAAACAGTGCCCAGCCCGTTGGGCCGCGCATATTCACCAGTAAGAAAGGCGTATAGGTGCCTGCAATCAGCAAGTAAATCGCGCAGTGATCCAACAGCTGAAAGCGCTGCTTCCACAGCCGATGCGGGATGCCGTGATAAAGCGTAGAGGCGGTATATAGCAATACCAGCGTCATGCCGTACAAGCCAAGGCTTGTCAGTTTCCATGGGTCTACCTGAGCGGCAATACTCGCCATGACCAGCAGCACCACTGCCCCAACGACGCTTAACAATGCGCCCACCCCGTGGCTAATACTGTGTAAGCGCTCTTCTAACGCACTGAACTCTTCAGACTTGACGCTGGCTGTGTGGCTCATATCCCCTCCACCGAGTGTTAACGGTCATGAGTAGCAGCGAACGACGCGGCTAACCTGGATAATAGAGTTCTGGATAATAGAGCCATCACCATAGCGCTGAAACATGACAAAACCCAAACACGGAAGGTACAGCGCTTGGGTTTTGTTTGGATGTTGATGAGCACCGTGAATAGGCAGTTAAATAAGTAGGTTAAATGGGAGGATAGGGCAGCGCGTTTTCTATTCCACGGGGCGCTTCAAATCCTGCGGTGGCTGCAATCCGGCGTGATACCCGCCTGTAGGCGTGCCGCTTGGTTAAAGCTTGAGCCCAGCAGATATCCACGGCGGTCATCATACCGGGGATAAAGTGATCGTAAAGATGAAGGTCGGAGCCGCAGATGGCGCAGCTGCTTACATTGATAATCGCGTCGCGGGGGTGTTCTATTTCGGGATCAGGAACTGTGTCATAGCGCACGTCGTTTTTGCCGTGCCAGCAAAGTGCTTTCATGATTGCTCCTCCTTACTCTTTTGCAGATAATTAGCATCCTGCTATGTATCAGTGTCGGCCTTTATCAACATAGCTCAGACGCTAGGCAAAAAAGTTTAAGAAAAAGCAATTTTTCGAGGTTTTAGCGGCAATAAAGCGTTATTTCAGCCCTTTCTTTCAATATCGACATCGCTTGCCTGGGTAAAATCACCCAGCGCCATCATATGACCAAGCTTGCCTGCCTTGGTGGCAAGGTACTGTTCATTGTGTGGATTTAAACCAGTGGTGATGGGCAGCCGTTCGACCACATTAACGCCATCCCGGGTCAGCGCATCGACTTTACGCGGATTGTTGGTCATCAGCTTAAGCGCGGTGACGCCCAGGTGGTTGAGCATCGGTACGCACAGGTCATAGCGGCGCATATCGGCGCCAAACCCGAGCTGTTCGTTGGCTTCTACCGTATCCGCGCCTTGGTCTTGCAGGTGATAGGCGCGAATCTTGTTGAGCAGCCCGATGCCGCGGCCTTCCTGGCGCAGGTAAAGCAGTACGCCGCGACCCTCTTCGGCGATACGCTTAAGCGCTTCCTGCAGTTGATAGCCACAGTCGCAACGCATGGAGAATAGCGCATCGCCGGTCAGGCACTCGGAGTGAACGCGCCCCAGTACCGGCGCATCCCCCGTGAGGTCGCCCAGCGTCAGGGCGATATGATCCTTACCGGTCGCGTTGTCTTCGAAACCGTGCATGGTGAACGTGGCCCAGGGAGTAGGCAGTTGGGAAGCAGCAATGAAGCGAATGGTCACAGGTTACCTCGCAGATTAACCAAACCAGTTAACCACAACAGTATGAGCAAAGTGGGCGGGTAGTTTATCAGGAAGCGAGCCATGCCTCACGGCTGTTACTCGCTAAAATTAAAGCAGAGAAGAGCAAGCGTGGCTCACCCTGTTCAGGCATATACATTTACCGCGCGTGGATTAAGATAGTACTACTCCACAGACAAGCCGTTTACCCGCAGCGTGATAACCGCTGAGACACCAGAATTTTCACCATCTGACGGAACATTATGCTGCTACTTATACTTATCACAGCGCCTTTTATCGCCAGCATAATGGCCGCATTAATGCCCGCCAATGCCCGCAACCGGGAGGCGTGGCTGGCGGGCGGCGTAACGCTTTTAGGGCTGCTGATTACCGGTTTTCTTTATACCCAGGTAGGCGCCGGGGAGGTTGTACGGAGTGAATTTGGCTGGCTACCCAGTGTCGGCCTAAACGTCGTATTGCGTATGGATGGCCTGGCCTGGTTATTTGCCATGCTGATCCAGGGTATCGGTTTGCTGGTGATTATCTATGCCCGCTACTACATGTCGCCTGCTGATCCCGTACCTCGCTTTTTTTCGTTTCTGCTCGCGTTTATGGGTTCAATGCTGGGGGTGGTGCTATCGGGCAACCTCATACAGCTGGTGCTGTTCTGGGAGTTAACCAGCATTACCTCGTTTTTGTTGATTGGCTATTGGCACCATCGCGCCGACGCCCGCCGCGGCGCACGCATGGCGTTCACCGTGACAGCAACCGGGGGGCTTTGTCTGCTGGTCGGGGTCTTGATGCTTGGCCATATGGTAGGCAGCTACTCGCTTGATGTCGTGTTGGCCTCGGGTGATCTCATCCGTAACCACGCGCTTTATCGGCCCATGCTGCTATTGGTCGCGTTAGGGGCGCTGACCAAAAGCGCGCAGTTCCCTTTTCACTTTTGGTTGCCGCATGCCATGGCAGCGCCAACACCGGTATCGGCGTTTTTGCACTCCGCCACCATGGTCAAGGCGGGCCTTTTTTTACTCATGCGGCTTTGGCCATCGCTGTCAGGAACGCCTGAGTGGAGCTGGATTATCATGGGGGCTGGCGTGTGCACCATGTTGATTGGTGCCTTCACCGCTATTTTCCAACACGATTTAAAAGGCCTGCTGGCCTACTCAACCATCAGCCACCTGGGGTTGATTACCGTACTGCTGGGCATTGGCACCCCCTTGGCGCTGGTGGCCGCGATTTTCCATACCGTTAACCATGCCACGTTTAAAGCCTCGCTTTTCATGGCCGCAGGCATTATTGACCATGAGACGGGCACCCGAGATATGCGCCACCTGCGCGGCCTTTATAAAGCGCTACCCTATACGTCGACGCTGGCAATCGTCGCCAGTGCGGCGATGGCCGGCGTCCCGTTTCTTAACGGGTTTATTTCCAAGGAGATGTTCTTTGCCGAAGCGCTAAGCGTTGGCTCCGCACAAAACTGGGGGATGTCCATTGCGGCCGTGTTGATGGGGGTCTTTGGCGTTACGTATTCGCTTCGCTTTACCTACGTCTTCTTCGGCAAGCTGCCTGATGACTTGCCTCGCCAACCGCATGAGCCACCGCGCTGGATGCGCTTTCCTGTCGAGTTTTTGGTGCTTTGCTGCCTGGTCGTGGGCATTATTCCAGGCCTGAGTATCGGTCCCTTCCTGCACGCTGCCGTTACCTCTGTATTAGGCGAGGCAACGCCCTACTACAGCCTCGCCGTTTGGCACGGTTTCAACCTGCCCTTGGCAATGAGTTTCGTCGCGTTAATCGGCGGTGTGGCGTTGTATATTTGGCTGCGTGTCCGCTATGGGCTAATTCAAGCCACCCATGTGCCGTTGCTGGGGCGCTTTAACGGCAAGCAAGCCTACGAAAACACCATGCTGCGGATCTCATCCATCGCCTCGTTGCTGGAAAAAATACTCAGCACACGGCGCTTGCAGCCTCAGCTCTTGCTTATGGTGGTGATGCTTCTGGCGGCGCCCATTTTGCTGATACGCCCCATCTCGCTGCTTGCTCTGCCTGCCAATGGGGAATTCTCCTGGCTCTTTGCCGGGCTATGGCTGATGGGGGCGATTTGCGCCGTCGCGGCGGCCTGGCAGGCAAAATACCATCGCCTGGCAGCACTTAGCCTAGTGGGCGGTGTGGGCATTATTACCAGCCTGTCGTTTTTGTGGCTATCGGCGCCCGACCTGGCGCTTACGCAACTAATGGTGGAAACCATTACCACGGTGCTTATCCTGCTGGGACTACGCTGGCTTCCCCCGCGTATCACGCCGCGAGAATTGAACATTACCACCACCAAACGCGCACTATTTCGCCGCTCACGCGATATCGTTATTGCGGTGTGTGCGGGGTTGGCAATGGCCTTGATCAGCTATACGGCACTGCTACGCACACCTTCAGAAGGCGGTATTTCTGACTTTTTCCTTACCCATGCCTTAAGTGAAGGCGGGGGAAGTAACGTGGTCAATGTGCTGCTGGTCGACTTCCGTAATTTCGATACGCTGGGCGAAATTGCGGTGTTGGCCATTGTCGCCTTGACCGTTTACGCACTGCTGCGGCGCTTTCGTCCCGCCCCTGAAAGCCTGCCCATTCCCGCTCAGCAGACCAACAGCGTTGACCCGGCGGCAGGGCAAACACCTGTCCAGCAAGTGGCAACAGGCTATCTCAGGATCCCCAGCGTTTATTTACGCTTGCTGCTGCCCGTGATGGGCGTCATCGCGGCCTACTTCTTTATTCGGGGCCATAACCTGCCCGGCGGCGGTTTCGTTGCCGGTTTGATCTTTGCGGTTGCGATTATTGTTCAATACATGCTGGCCGGTACGCAGTGGGTTGAAACGCATCTACGCCTACGCCCTCACCGCTGGATTGCATTTGGCCTACTGACGGCCTGCGCAACGGGCCTGGGCGCGTGGCTGCTGGGTTATCCTTTCCTGACCACCCACACCGCACACTTCACGCTTCCTGTGCTTGGCGAGGTACACCTGCCGAGTGCGTTCCTGTTTGATTTAGGTGTCTTTGGTGTGGTCGTTGGTTCCTCGATACTGATGCTTGTGGCGCTGGCACACCAATCTGTACGCAGCCACCGCTTACCCGCTACCACGGCGCCAACGCCCCTCAACCCTCAACAGGAGACCCGCTAATGGAAGCTGTTATGGCCATGGCAATGGGCATCATGTTTGGCTCCGGGGTGTGGCTGCTGCTGCGTCCACGTACCTTTCAGGTCATTACGGGCTTATTGCTTATTTCGTATGCCGTTAATCTATTTATCTTCATCATGGGGCGTCTCTCCATCAACCAGCCCCCCTTAACGCTTGCCGAGGGCACTATTGACCCCGCTTTGTATGCCGACCCGATGCCCCAAGCGCTGGTCTTAACGGCTATCGTGATCGGCTTTGCCACCACAGCCCTTTATCTGGTGGTGATGATTGGCGCTCGCGGGCTTACCGGCACCGACCACGTTGATGGCAAGGAGCCCCATTGATGAGTCTTCCCTGGCTGCACCATTTAATGTTGGCACCTGTTTTACTGCCCTTGATATTCGGGGCAGGGCTGATCCTGGTGAATGAACGTCATCACCAAAAAAAGTTTTTTATTAACCTGGCCAGCACGCTGGCGATGCTGGCGACCTCTGTCGCACTGCTTTTGCTGGCAGACAATGAATACTGGCCCGATGGCATTGGCCTTTACCTCTCTGCTAACTGGACAGCCCCCTTTGGCATTGTCTTGTTGGTTGACCGGCTAACGGCGGTGATGCTGCTGCTTGCGTCAATATTGGCGAGCGCTTCTCTGATCTTTGCCATGATCCGCTGGAGCCGCATTGGTGTGCACTTTCACTCGTTATTCCAGTTTTTGTTAATGGGCATTAACGGGGCCTTTCTTACCAATGACCTGTTCAATCTGTTTGTGTTCTTCGAGGTCATGTTGGCAGCCTCGTATGGCTTGATACTGCACGGCTATAACAGCGTGCGTATAAGAGCAGGCATGCAGTACATTGTGGTGAATTTGTTAGCGTCGTTTTTCTTCCTGATTGGCGTGGCCCTGATTTACGCGACGACCGGCACGCTAAACATGACCGACCTGGCGATGCGCTTGAGCATGCTATCGCCGGAAGACCTCATGTTGTTAAAAATTGGCGTGGTTATTCTAGCGTTAGCCTTTCTCACCAAAAGCGCCATGTGGCCACTGGGGTTCTGGCTACCCACGACGTACTCGGCGGCCTCGCCGCCGGTGGCTGCCATGATGGTGCTGATGACCAAAGTTGGCGTGTACGTGCTGATTCGGCTGTGGTTACTGCTGTTCTCGGAAGGCCCTGCCGCCGGTTTCGGCTTTGACCTGCTGCTCTGGGGAGGCCTTGTTACACTTGCTTTCGGCACCATCGGGATTCTTGCAAGCCAGGAACCTGGCCGCATGGCAGGCTATGCGGCGGTCATCTCATCAGGCACATTGCTGGCCGCCGTCGGTTACGGCCAACCGGCGCTTATCAACGTGGCGCTGTTTTACTTGATCAGCTCGACACTGGCAGTTGCCGCGTTTTTGCTGCTGATAGAGTTAATTGAGCGTATCCGCACACCGGGAGCCGCGATGCTGGCATTAACCATGGAGGCTTTCGCAGTGGAGGATAAGCCGGAGGAGCCCGTCGGCAAGGCGATTCCTGGCGCGCTGGCCTTTTTGGGGCTGGCCTTCGCCTGCTGCGCCCTGATTATTACCGGGCTGCCGCCGCTGTCAGGGTTTATCGCCAAATTCAGTCTTTTTCATAGGCTGTTGAATCCTACCGACCTGCTGATTGAGCGGGGAATCGTCACTTGGGTCGTTATTGCGCTGGTCGTACTTTCCGGGTTGGCAGGCATTATTTCGTTAATGCGTTTTGGGGTACGGACCTTCTGGGCCGTCCAGAACCCGGTCGCGCCTCATCTGCAGCGCTCCGAAGTCATGCCTGTCATCACCCTGCTACTGGCCTGCCTGCTGCTCACCGTTCAAGCAGGCCCGACGATGGCGTATCTGGAGCGCAGTACAGAAGCGCTCAACCAGCCTGAGGTCTATTTGAACCGTCTAGGATCAACCGCTGCGGTGGGCGGTACGTTCGGGGAGTCGGACCAATGACACTGCGCTGGCTTCCCTCTCCTGCCTTATCGGGCGCCTTGTTAATCATGTGGCTACTGCTGAATCAAAGCACTGTGCCTGCACAGGTGTTGCTGGGCAGTGTCCTGGCCATTGCCGCACCGCTGCTCGCCAGACCACTGCGCCCACTCGCCCCAGCACCACTGCGTAAACCGCTGGTGTTGGCACGCCTGCTGTTTATGTCGATGATCGAAATCATACGCTCCTGCTTTAACGTCAGCCGCATCATCTTGTTCAATGCCAAGGGTGTAAAATCACAGTTCGTCCGAGTGCCACTGGATCTTAAAGACCCGTACGGCCTGGCGTTGCTTTCGTGCCTGATCAACTCAACCCCCGGCACCGTGTGGGTAGAACAGCTGCCAGACTCCAATGATTTGGCGCTGCATGTGTTTGACCTTCACGATGAGCAGTGGTGGATCGACACGATTAAAACGCGCTACGAACAGCCATTAATCGAGATCTTTGAACATGAATAAAAGGCGTTCTGTATGACTACGCTGCTCTCTCTGGCAATTAATATCACGCTACTTAGCGTCTTGTTAGCCATGCTGCTGTGTACGGTGCGCTTATTGCGTGGGCCAACCGCACAAGACCGTGTACTGGCACTCGATACACTATGGATGTGCGCCATGCTGTTTGCCCTGGCGCTGGGCATCCGGTTTGGCAGCGTGATCTATTTTGAGGCCGCGATGCTGATTGCCCTGACGGGCTTTGTATCAACCATCGCGCTTACCAAATTTCTTATGCGTGGCGAGGTAATTGAATGAACCCACAGCTGGAGTCACTGCCGCTATGGGCCAGCCTGCCCATTACCCTGCTATTGCTACTTGGAAGCGCGATTGTACTGATCGGTGCATTGGGCCTTGTTAGGCTGCCACACTTCTTCCAGCGCATTCACGGCCCCGCCATCACGATCACCCTAGGCACCGGCTCTATTCTGATTGCCTCCATGATCTACTTCTCGGCGCTACAGTCACGACTGGTCATTCATGAGCTATTGATCACTGCCTTTGTGATGCTCACTGCGCCTGTGGTGGCCATGCTGTTGATGCGCACCGCTGTTTATCGTGACCTGCGTGCTCGTGACCGCCGCCCAACCGTTAGCGCGAACGAGAACAAGAGCAAGACAACGACCGAGGTTTATCCCTTTTCCGCAAAGGAAGAGCCGTAGCTTCTTGCCACACCGGCCTCTGCGTAGCGGATAGGTTTGGGCACGTTTTACACGTCGGCATGCCGCTTAGTGGGGCGTTCTCAAGTACACTCTCACCTCTGCCTTAAGCTTTAGAGACCCGAGCCAAGCGCCTTTTCAATCATGTTTCAAGTAAAGTATCAGCACTGGTTTGTATACCCTTTAAAATACACTACAGGTAAATTCCCCAAGGGCACGTGTTTATGACTTCCACACCGTTGCAAAATGATCGTTTTCTCCGCGCCCTGGCGCGCCAGCCCGTTGACCGCACGCCGGTATGGATGATGCGTCAGGCAGGCCGCTATCTGCCTGAGTATCGTGAGCGCCGCGCCGATGCGGGCAGTTTTATGGACCTGTGTCGCAACCAGGACCTGGCCTGCGAAGTAACACTTCAGCCGCTGGAGCGTTACCCGCTGGATGCGGCGATTCTGTTTTCAGATATTTTGACGATCCCCGATGCCATGGGTCTGGGGCTCTATTTTGAAACCGGTGAAGGCCCCAAGTTTCGCAAGACCGTGCGCACCCCGGAAGAAGTAGCGGCGCTAAGCGTGCCCAACGCCGAGCGCGACCTGGACTACGTCATGCGTGCGGTATCGACCATTCGCCGCGAGCTGAACGGGCGTATGCCGCTGATCGGCTTCTCGGGAAGCCCCTGGACGCTGGCAACCTACATGGTGGAGGGCGGTTCCAGCAAAGACTTCCGTCATCTGAAAACCATGCTTTACGATACGCCAGACACCATGCATCAACTGCTGGATACCTTGGCGCAGTCGGTGACCGATTACCTGAACGCGCAGATCCGCGCAGGCGCCCAGGCGGTGCAGATCTTCGATACCTGGGGCGGAGCGCTTTCCACCCCCGCGTACCTGGAGTTCTCGCTACGCTATATGGAGCAAATTGTTTCCGGGCTGATCCGCGAGCACGACGGACGCCGCGTACCGGTAATTCTATTCACCAAAAACGGCGGCCAGTGGCTTGAAGACATCGCCTGCGCTGGTGCTGATGCACTGGGTATCGACTGGTCGACCGAGCTCTCCAGCGCCCGCGCCCGTGTGGGCCACAAGGTTGCGCTTCAGGGCAACCTCGACCCCAACGTGCTGTTTGCACGCCCGTCGGCGATTCGTGCCGAAGTCGCCCGCGTGCTGGAAAGCTACGGCCACGGTCCGGGGCATGTTTTCAACCTGGGCCACGGCATCAGCCAGTTTACCAACCCGGATAACGTCACCGCCTTTATGGAAGCGCTGCACGAGTTAAGCCCGCAGTATCACCAAGGCATTCCTACCCACTCCGACACCCCTTCCTCAGGAGCCAATTGATGAGCGAATTACGCGACGACCAGTGGTTTACCGAAGTGTTTGATAGCCACGGCAGCGCCTTCTCGCTGAAGATCTCTGAAAAGCTGTTGGATGTGCAGAGTGAGTACCAGCACTTGGAAGTATACGCTACCGAGACCTACGGCAACCTGATGGTGCTGGACGGCTGCGTGATGCTCACCGACCGCGACAACTTCCTGTATCACGAAATGATCGCCCACCCGGCACTGTTTACTCATCCGGCGCCCAAGCGCGTGGTGATTATCGGCGGCGGCGACTGCGGCACACTGAAAGAAGTGCTGCGTCACCCGGGCGTTGAAAAAGTCACCCAGATCGATATCGATGAAGAAGTCACCAAGGCCTCCGAGCGTTTCTTCCCGGCACTGGTGGAAGCCAACGACGACCCACGCGCCGAGCTGCTGTTCGCCGACGGTGTGAAGTGGGTAGATGACGCTGCCGATGAAAGCATCGACGTGCTGATTATCGACTCTACCGACCCGGTCGGCCCCGCCGAAGGGTTGTTCAAGACTGACTTCCTTAAGCGCTGCCACCGCATTCTGAAAGCCGATGGCGTGATGGTGCAGCAGAGCGAATCACCGCTTTATCACAGTGGCTCGATTATTCGTGAGCTGCGTCATGACATGCGCGAAGCGGGCTTTGCCAGTGTCGCCACGCTGCCCTTCCCCCAGCCGGTTTATCCTTCCGGCTGGTGGAGCGTGACGCTTGCCGGTAAAGGCACCAACGTGGAAACCTTCCGCGAAGAGGCTGCCGCTAGTCACGAAATGCCGCTACAGTACTACACAGTGGATGCCCACCGGGGCGCCCTGGCGTTGCCACCGTTCATGCGTAAAGCGTTCAGCTGACGTTTATTTGAATAGCACGCCAGCAAGCGATGAGGCCGGGCACTGCTCGGCCTTTTTTGTGTCACCACGTTAAGGAACCAACAATGAAAACCCTTAAATGGATAAGCATTGGCGCGTGCGCCCTGGTCCCGACGGTTGCCTTGGGCACCACATTAGAAACCGTTCAATCCCGCGATAGCGTACGCTGCGGGGTGAACGCCGCCCAGCCCGGCTTCTCCTCACTGAACGATAACGATACATATCGCGGCCTGGATACCGATGTCTGCCGCGCGATTGCCGCGGCGGCATTAGGCGATGCCAGCAAGGTTGATTTCGTACCGCTCGATTCGGTGGAGCGTTTTACCGCCCTGCAGTCCGGCGAAGTGGATCTGCTCTCGCGCACGACGACCTGGACCTCTAGCCGCGATACCACCCAAGGTATGCACTTTACCGGGGTGAGCTATTACGATGGCCAAGCATTCATGGTCGCAAGCGACCTGGGCGTGCAAAGTGCCGAAAACCTGGACGGCGCGGCGGTGTGCACGCAGTCAGGCACGACCAGCGAGCTGAACCTTTCAGACTATTTCCGTGTTAACGACATGCACTATGACGCAGTGGTGTTTGATTCTCCCGAACAGTCGATTGCCGGTTTTGAAGCCGGGCGCTGCGACGTCCTAAGCTCCGATGCCTCACAGCTGTATGCCCAACGCATGCAGCTTGCCAACCCCGACATGGCGGTAGTGCTGCCCGAGATTATTTCCAAGGAACCGCTTGGGCCCGCCGTACGCCAGGGCGATGACCAGTGGTTCAATATCGTAAAATGGTCGCTGTTTGCCATGCTCAATGCTGAAGAACTGGGTGTCTCAAGCACCAATATTGATGAACACGCGGATTCCGATAATCCAGATATTGCCCGCCTGCTGGGCCAGGACGGCAATTTTGGTGAAGGCATGGGACTCGATGACGACTGGGCTTACCAAATCGTCAAACAGGTGGGTAACTACGCCGAAATGTATGATCACAACGTGGGCGTGGACTCTAACTTCAATATTACCCGTGGTTTAAATGCTCTGTGGCGCGATGGCGGCATTCAGTATGCCCCGCCTATCCGCTAGGGCTTACCGGTCAGCACTCTGCCATCAACCATCGGTTGTCGCACCAAAACAGCGCAGGCGGCAACCGTTTCTATTTTTTTGCACCTAAACTTTCGTAGAAGCAGAATCATTTTGCGTTGAAAAGCGCTGAATTTGGCGTTGTACCCACATTGGCATCTTCCTTGCTAGCTTTATATGTCATGCCTTCGCATGCATAACAATATTAATCGAGGAAGGGAATTACCATGTTGAACAAGAAACACTGGGTATTACTGGCCTCTGCAGGCGCCATCACACTGACAGGCGCCACTAACGCTAACGCAGCAACACTTGAAGAAACCATTGAACGTGGAGCCGTGCAGTGTGGCGTCAGCGACGGTTTGCCAGGCTTTTCGGCACCCGATGGTGATGGCAACTGGCAAGGGCTGGATGTCGATGTTTGCCGTGCGGTCGCCGCTGCCGTATTGGGTGATGCGGATGCCGTCAACTACATCTCTCTCAATGCCGTTGAGCGTTTCACTGCGCTGCAGTCTGGCGAAGTCGATTTGCTTTCTCGTAACACGACCTGGACCACCACGCGCGATACCACGCTGGGTCTGAACTTCGCAGGCGTCAACTTCTACGACGGTATCGGCTTCATGGTTAGCCGTGACCTGGGCATCAGCGGTGCTGATGAGCTGGATGGTGCGGCGATCTGTATCCAAACGGGCACCACCACCGAACTTAACGTGGCCGATTACTTCCGCGCCAACGATATGGAATTTGATCCTATCGTGTTTGATACCTCAGAGCAGACCGTGGGCGGCTTCCAGGCTGGCCGCTGCGACGTTCTAACCTCGGACACTTCTCAGCTGGCGGCGCTGCGCATTCAGTTAGATGACCCGGATGGCGCCGTCATTCTGCCCGATATCATTTCCAAGGAGCCGCTGGGCCCGGTGGTTCGCCAGGGCGATGACACTTGGTTCAACATCGTGAAATGGTCACTGTTTGCCATGCTCAATGCTGAAGAGTACGGCGTGACCAGTGAAAACGTAGAGGAAATGACCAGCTCCGAAAACCCCGACATCGCCCGCCTGCTTGGCCAGGACGGTAACTACGGTGAAGGCATGGGGCTTGACGCTGACTGGGCTTACAACATTATTAGCCAGGTCGGTAACTATGCCGAAAGCTTTGAGCGCAACGTTGGCATGGACTCACCGCTTGAGATTGAACGCGGTGCCAACGCGCTATGGAACCAGGGTGGTTTCCAGTACGCTCCGCCGATTCGCTAAGCATCTCGCTTGACCCGGCCCGTCGCGCTTAGCAGATGAGTGCCGACGGGCCATTTGATTGACCTTCCGTGTAGCGGAGACGCCACCCATGTCCGTAAGACCCAACACTCGCCCCGCTGGCCACAAGCCACCGTTTTGGCGAGACCGTGCCAAACGCGCACTTGTTTTTCAGCTGCTTTTAACGGCAGCCGTTGTCGTATTTTTGCTGTATATCGTCGGCAATACTCAGGACAACCTATCCGCCCGGGGTATCACCACCGGTTTTGGCTTTTTAAATAACACCGCAGGCTTTGGTATCGTACAAAGCCTGATCGACTACTCCTCTCAGGATACCTACGGCCGCACCTTTTTGGTGGGCTTGCTCAATACGCTATTGGTCGGCGCCTTGGGTGTGGTGGCCGCGACGCTGATTGGCTTTATTGTCGGCATTGCTCGCCTGTCGCCCAACTGGCTACTGGCACGCCTGGCCACCGCCTATATCGAAACTTTCCGCAATATCCCGTTACTGCTACAGATTTTTTTCTGGTACTTCGCCGTGCTGCGCACGCTACCCAGTGCAAGGGACAGCCTCTCGTTTGGCGAGGTTGTTTTTCTTAACGTGCGCGGTCTGTATCTGCCTGAGCCGCTTTTTGAGTCAGGCTTTGGGATGATCCCAGCGACCTTTATCGTCGCGATTATCGCCAGTATTGCACTGTGTGTGTGGAACAAGCGCCGCCAAGAGGCAACCGGTAAACGGATCCCTGCCGGGTGGATATCGCTGGTACTGATTCTGGGTCTGCCACTGCTGATTACGGTCGCCACCGGCGTACCGATCACCTGGGATGTTCCGGAGCTGCGCGGCTTTAACTTCCGCGGTGGCTTTACCGTGATTCCGGAATTTCTGGCGCTGTGGCTGGCGCTTTCCATCTATACCGCTGCGTTCATTGCTGAAATTGTCCGCTCGGGCATCCAGGCCATTTCCCACGGCCAGACCGAAGCCGCCCAGGCACTGAGCCTGCCGCGCAACCTGGTGTTGCGCCTGGTGGTCATTCCGCAGGCGCTGCGGGTCATTATCCCGCCACTCACCAGCCAGTACCTGAACCTGATCAAGAACTCCTCGCTTGCCACGGCCATCGGCTATCCCGACCTGGTCTCCGTGTTTGCGGGCACCACGCTGAATCAAACGGGGCAGGCCATTGAGGTGATCGCCATGACCATGGCGGTGTACCTGACGATCAGCCTGCTGGTTTCCATGTTCATGAACTGGTTCAACGCCCGCGTAGCGTTGGTTGAGCGCTAGGCGCCGGTGAGGATAGCTTTATGATTCATAACCAAACAATGATTGACCAGCGGCCTGCCCCCAGCAATACCCTGGGGCCCGTAGCCTGGCTGCGCACCAACCTGTTCAGCAGCCCACTCAATACGCTGTTTACGCTGGTGGGGCTGTACGTTCTGTACCTGCTTTTGGTGCCGACCATTCAGTGGGCGTTCATCAACGCCGACTGGGTAGGCACCACCCGGGATGACTGCTCGCGAGAGGGCGCCTGTTGGGTGTTCGTTAATGCGCGCTTTACGCAGTTCATCTATGGACTTTACCCGCGAGAGGAAATCTGGCGCGCCAATATTGTGTTTGGCGGCTTTTTTACCCTGATCGCCTGGCTTGCCATTCCGCGCTTGCCGCTCAAGCGCTGGGTCGCCGTGTTTGCCTTGGTGGGCTTTCCTATCGCGGCCTACGTGCTGCTTCACGGTGGCTACTTTGACCTGCCACGCGTACCTACCCACCGCTGGGGCGGTTTGATGCTGACCCTGCTGCTGGCGTCGGTAGGCATGATAGGGGCGCTGCCGATTGGCATTGTGCTGGCTCTGGGGCGGCGCTCTAACATGCCCATCGTGAAGAGCTTCTGCGTCATCTTCATCGAGTTCTGGCGCGGTGTGCCGTTGATTACCGTGCTGTTCATGGCCTCGGTGATGCTGCCGCTGTTTCTGCCCTCTGGTATTAGCGTTGATCGCCTGGTGCGGGCGCTGATTGGCCTAACGCTGTTTCAAAGTGCCTACATGGCCGAGGTCATTCGTGGCGGTCTTCAGGCGATCCCCAAGGGCCAGGAGGAGGCCGCCGCGGCACTGGGCATGACCTACTGGAAGCGCATGGGCCTGATCGTTCTGCCCCAGGCGCTGAAGATGATGATTCCAGGCATCGTGAATACGTTTATCTCGCTATTTAAAGACACCACGCTGGTCATGATTATTGGGCTGTTTGACCTGCTGGGGATCGTGCAGGCGGCGCTTTCCGACTCCAACTGGCTGGGCTTTTCGCTGGAAGGCTACGTGTTTGCCGCGTTTGTGTTCTGGATTTTCTGTTTCAGCATGTCGCGCTATAGCCAGTATCTGGAACGCAAGTTGAACACCGGCCACAAGCGCTAACGCCGCTTTTTCAAGAATTTGAGCAGGATTTAATCATGACACAAGCAGCCACCCACCTCTCTGGCAACAGCATGTCTAACAGTACGTCGGACCTGATGGTCGAAATGCGCGGCGTTAACAAATGGTACGGCGACTTTCACGTACTGCGCGATATTGATTTCGAAGTAAAACGCGGCGAGCGGATCGTTATCTGTGGCCCGTCCGGTTCGGGTAAATCAACACTGATTCGCTGCATTAATCACCTGGAAGAGCACCAACAGGGCGATATCGTGGTTGGCGGAGTGCCGCTGACCCAAGATGTAAAACGTATTGAGCAGATACGCCGCAGCGTGGGTATGGTGTTTCAGCACTTCAACCTGTTCCCCCACCTGACAGTGCTGGAGAACTGCTGCATTGCGCCCATGTGGGTGCAGAAGAAGCCACGCTGGGAAGCCGAAGAGCAGGCCATGCGTTATCTCGAACGCGTGCGTATCGCCGAGCAGGCGAAAAAGTACCCCGGCCAGCTATCCGGCGGCCAGCAGCAACGCGTGGCGATTGCCCGCTCGCTGTGCATGCACCCGGATGTGATGCTATTTGATGAGCCTACCTCAGCACTCGACCCGGAGATGATCAAAGAGGTACTGGACGTCATGGTCGAACTTGCCGAGGAAGGCATGACCATGCTCTGCGTGACCCACGAGATGGGCTTTGCCAAAACCGTCGCCGACCGAGTGATTTTCATGGACCAAGGGCAGATCATCGAAGAAAATGCGCCGGAGCCGTTCTTCAATAACCCGCAGTCCGAGCGCACCCAGCTGTTCCTGAGCCAGATTCTGGGGCACTAAGGTATACGGGGGAGGCGCGATCTAAGGCGCGCCCACTTGGGTAATGCTGGCCGGTAACAGAGCAGGCTGCTCACGGTGTTGGGTGAGTGGCCTGTCTTGCAAGGCGGTCAGCAGTATTTGCAGCGGGTCGCCGTGACTAACGACCAGGATGGTTTCTCCCTCGCACTGCTGCTCCCGCTCCTCTATTACTGTCATCATGCGCGCAGCCACCGCGCTCACCGCCTCTACCTGGTGCGTAGTATGGTCGGCATTCTGGGCATCCAGCGCCCACACATCCGGATAACGCTCGTCCGAGCCGCCCTCCAACTCACCGAAGGAGCGCTCTCTAAGGCGCTTGTCGGGCGTCATCGTAAGCTTAAAGGCCTCGGCCACGCGGGCAGCCGTTTGGGTGGTGCGCAAAAAATCAGAATGCACCACCTGCGTTGGCACCGGCCAGGCCCATGCATGCACGGCGCTCGCCAGTTGCTGCTCGCCGATAGTGGAGAGTCCAAACGCTTCAACACCCCGCCCGGGACTGCTGATAATCAACGCTTGCTGGTTTGCCTGGCTATGACCATGACGCATCAACAGGTAACGATTACGCCAATGGTAGGAGGCGGCAAGAAAAGTGTTTGACATAACTTTGTAACAAACCCTAGATTGAGAGTGTCGATTTTCGAAAAATAAATATTTTGATGGCTAAATGTACATTTTCGAAACACTTGACGCCTTTTGATCATGGCACAAAGTATATAAAAGAACATCATTAGCCTGCTGAGCAACTGCAAGAACACAAAAATAATTCATGAATGAGGCCCCTTATGACTTCCATGACGTTTTGCAAGCGTCCGCTTGCCCTACTGACCACAACTACGCTCTTGGCACTGCTTTCCAGTCATGCCTACGCCGAATGCGAACGCGGCGACCTTGATGCGCTTTACTGTGACGAAAACTCCGATATGGTCGCGGACCGTCCCGCCGATGAGGCGCAATGGCTAAATCCCGACACGCTTATCTTTGCCTATACCCCGGTGGAAGATCCAGCCATCTATTCCGATATATGGCAGCCCTTTATCGACCACCTGTCAGAGGTGACCGGCCGCGATGTGCGCTTCTTCGCCGTTCAGTCCAACGCGGCCCAAGTGGAGGCAATGCGCAGCGGGCGACTGCATATCGCGGGCTTTTCTACCGGTCCCACGCCCTTTGCAGTCAACCTGGCAGGGGCAGTTCCCTTTGCATTAATGGGCTCAGATAGCGGCCAGTTTGGCTATACCCTACAGCTTTTCACCCACGCAGACTCCGACATCCATGAACTGGAAGACCTGAAAGGTAAACGGGTTGCCCATACATCACCCACTTCTAATTCAGGCAATCTGGCGCCTCGGGCACTACTGCCTGAACTGGGTATAACACCTGACGAAGATTACGAAGTGGTCTACTCTGGCAGCCACGACCAATCCATGTTGGGCGTCGTGGCGCGCGATTACGACGCCGCCCCAGTGGCCTCGGAAGTGGTTGATCGAATGGCCGCGCGCGGGCTTTACGACACCGACGACGTCCGCATGATTTTTGAATCCGACCGCTTCCCCACCACCTCCTATAACTACGCCTACAATCTGCACCCGGACCTGGTCGAGAAGATCGAAGAGGCCTTCTTCAGCTTCGATTTTAAAGGCACAGAGCTTGGCGAAGAGTTTGAGGGTGTCGAGAAGTTCATTCCCATCAATTACAAGGATAACTGGCAGGTAATTCGCACCATCCAGGCTGCCAATGGCGTGAGCTATACGCCTGACAATCTGGAAGAGTAAAACGTACCGCGCCCGCGTGGCGCGGTTTGTTAGCTACCGATGGAAGCGAAAACATGCTGGAAATCAAGAATCTGGTCAAACGGTATGGCCGCGACAAAGCCGTGCTGGAAGGTCTCGACCTGAAGGTTGAGGGCAATAGCGTGGTATCGATTGTGGGCGCCTCCGGCGCCGGTAAAAGTACCATGCTGCGATGTATCAATCGCCTGGTGGAGCCGACCTCCGGCTCCATTACCCTCAACGGTACCGAGCTTGTGCATCTCAGGGGCGCTGACCTGCGCCGTGCGCGTCGCAAGATCGGCATGGTGTTTCAGGGCTTCAACCTGCTGGACCGCCTGACGGTAATGGAGAATGTGCTGGCTGGGCGGCTGGGCTACGTGAATCTCTATCAGGCAATTACCCGCCGCTACCCGCAGGCGGATATTGAGCGCGCATTTATGCTGATGGAGCGTGTGGGCATTGCCCACTACGCCAACAAGCGCGCCGATGAGCTTTCCGGTGGCGAGCGCCAGCGGGTAGGCGTGGTACGGGCGCTGATGCAGGAGCCCGACGTGTTGCTGGCCGACGAACCCACCGCCTCGCTTGACCCGCGCACCTCCGAGCAGATCATGATGCTACTGCAGAGCTTGGCAAGCGAGCTTTCACTGCCGGTGCTGATCAATATCCACAACGTGGCCCAGGCCAAAACCTACACCGAGCGCATTGTGGGTTTGCGCCACGGCAAGATGATTTTTGATGGCGTGCCAAGTGATTTCAATAAAGACGCGCTGGACGCCATTTACGGCGGCATCGAAGCACCGGACGATGCGATAAGCGACGCCCCATCAGAGGAGCGCGCCCATGACCCCGCCTGAGGCTTCATCCAGCACGCCGCGCACCTGGAAGAAACCGCCGTTCATTGCCAATCCTCTACTTCGCTACGGGCTGATCATCGTCGCGGCGGTATATCTGGTGTGGGCATTTGGTTCGCTACCGTTCAACTGGGCGCGCATCTCTGAAGGATTGCCCCGCGCCGCACGTATCTTCAGCGGCGGCTTTCCACCCAACCTCGAGCGCTACGAACTTCTCCTGACCGGCTTCAAGGAGAGTTTTCAGATCGCCATTTTGGCCACGCTACTGGGCGTCTTCCTGTCGATCCCTTTTGCCGTGATGGCGGCGCGCAATATTGCGCCCATGCCGATCTACCTGATTGGCCGTGCAGTCATCATTATCTCGCGTAGCTTTCACCCGGTGATCGTGGCGATTCTGTTCGTTGCCGCTGTGGGGTTTGGCCCGCTGGCGGGCATCTTGACGCTCACGCTCTACTCCATCGGCTTTGTCGGCAAGCTTCTGGCCGAGGAGATCGAGGAGATCGACTGGGGCCAAGTAGAGGCCATGCGCGCCGCTGGCGCCGGGTATCTGGCCACGCTCTTCTACGCCGTATTCCCGCAGATTCTACCGCGCCAGGTAGGGCTTTCCATGTACCAGCTGGACAGCAACCTGCGGGCGTCTGCCGTGGTAGGTATCGTGGGTGCCGGCGGCATTGGCGGCACGCTGATGAACGCCTTCGGGCGCTATGACTATGACTTCGCCTTTGCGATCCTGCTGGTCATCATCGCGGTCATTTTACTCAGTGAAGGTATCAGCGGCTGGGTGAGGAAAAAAATATGGTAGATCATGCACAGAAACTCGCCGACCACGTTTGGCAACGTTTTGATCGCAAGGAACGTCTTATTCGCTTTGCCGTGCTGCTCATCACTCTGATGGTGGTGGTATGGGCGGTTCGCGATATCGATATCTTCTGGCCCTGGGTGTGGGATGCGCCCAACCAGATTTCCGGGCTGGGCGCGCGCATGTGGCCCCCCAGCGCTGCCGGGCTTGGCAATATCGTAAATGCCCTGATCGAAACGGTACACATAGCCACGCTTGCCACCTTCCTGACCATTTTTCTGGCATTGCCGGTGGCCTATATCGCCGCACAGAATACTACGCCCAACCGGGCCTGCCTGTGGCTGGGGCGGTTCATTCTGGTTTCCAGCCGCTCGGTGAACACCATCATCTGGGCGCTCTTGTTCGTGGCGATCTTCGGCCCCGGCGTGCTGGCAGGCATTCTCGCCATTGTGTTTCGCTCTATCGGGTTTATCGGCAAGTTGATGGGCGAAGCAATCGAAGAAATCGATAAGCGACCGGTCGAAGCCATGGAAGCCACCGGCGCCTCCAAGGCCAAGGTAATTGTCTATGCCATCGTGCCCCAGGTGATGCCAGCGTTTTTCGCCATCGTGATCCTGCGCTGGGATATCAACATTCGCGAATCTACCGTGCTGGGACTGGTGGGCGCAGGCGGGATCGGCGTCATTCTGCAGGGTGCCATTGATACCTTTGCCTGGCCTACCGTGGCGACCATTCTGATCGCAATTATTGTGCTAGTGCTGATTGGTGAAGCAATAACCAGTCTCTTACGACGTAAAGTGCTCTAGTTTGACCGAATGCCAAACGCTTGCCATGGTTAATATATCCCTAACGGCATGGAGGACGTTGACTGATGACAACCTATATCGTGGTAGCGGATGCCGCTCGAGCACGCATTTTCACTCGTGACTTTCTTCATCTGAAGGAGAAAGAGAGCCTGGTTCATGCCGAAGGCCGCCTGCATGAGGGGGATCTGATTACAGACAGTGCAGGCGCGGATGTACATGAGTCCATGTCATCGAGTTCACGTTCGTCTGCCGAAGGGGGGACAGCGTTAAAACATGAGAACGAGCTGTTTGCCAAAGAGGTGGCTCAATGCCTTTATAATGCCCGCGTCAATAACAGTATGGAAAAACTGATTATCGTCGCACCGCCCAAATTCCTGGGCCTGCTGCGCGAAAAGCTTGATGCGCCAACCCAGAAACTGGTACTCCATACGCTCTCGAAAGATCTTAGCAAAGCATCACTTAACGACATCCAGGAAGCCGTTAGCGACATGCGGTAAATAATTTCTGGCAATGATGGGATTTCTACTAAAGTAGTGGTCGCTTTCGCCGATAAGCTAATCACCCTTACTCCGTATGCAGCAGCGCATACGGTTGCTTATCGACAAAGAGAGTGACCATGTTTTCCTCCCTTCGTGTACGTATTCTTCTGGCCGCTCTTGCAGCGATCACCCTTGGCTTGATAATCAATGGCGTGGTCAACTACGCAACGGTAAAACATCACAACGATGAACAGATAGCACGTAACCTTAAAGCGGTGGTCAGCGGCAATGCCAAAGCCTTGAACGAGTGGTTTAACGCTCGACTGGATATGCTGGAAAGCATGGAAACAGCGGCCACCAGTAATGCCCCCGGCCCGGCACTTCGTCAGTTCCTTACTTCAGGTGGGTTTATTTCCACCTATATTGGCTACCCTGGGGCGGGAGAGATTACCTATGACAACGACTTTCAGCCCCCAAGCGGCTACGACGCACGAGAACGCCCTTGGTACAAAGCGGCAGTCAGCGCACAAGAAGCGATTATTACCGCGCCCTATATTGACGCTCAAACTCACGAGCTGGTGGTCACGTTCGCTCGCCCGTTCTACCTGAATGGTGAACTGACTGCCGTGGTAGGTGCTGATATTCCTATCAGCAACATCATCGAGACAGTGACAGGCATTTCACCGACCCTTTCAAGCTTTGGCTTTCTCACCACCCACGATGGCACGCTGGTCGCCCACCCCGATGCTGACTTGATACTGACGCCTGTGTCAGCCATTAACGAACAGCTTACGGCAGGCTCCATCAATCAATTAATGGGCGCTACCACGCCTCTGCCTCTTGCCCTGCAAGGCGACAACAAGCTATTGCTAGGCCACGTGATTGGCGGTGAAAACGGCTGGCGCCTTATTGTCGCGTTGGACGAGTACGAAGCCACCGCAGGATTACGCGCCATTACTACCTCTTCCCTTATTATCCTGGTCGTGGTCGCGGTTATAACGGCGCTCGCCTTTGGCCTACTGCTTTCGCTACTGCTGCGCCGCCTGTTGGGTGTGCGTAACGCCATGGATAATATTGCCTCTGGTGAGGGGGACCTGACCCAACGTCTGCCTGAAGAAGGCAACGATGAAGTCACCCAAATCGCCCACTCTTTCAATCGATTCGTCGCCAGAATGGATGAGGTGATGCTGACCATTCGCGACAGTAGTCAGTCGGTACAGACCGCCGCCAATGAAATTTCCATGGGCGGGCAGGACCTGTCTCGCCGCACCGATAATGCCGCATCCAGCCTGCAACAAAGCTCGGCATCTATTGAAGAGATTACCAGCACCATTGAACACACGGCAGAGGCTGCACAACAGGCCAACCAGCTTTCGATGAATGCCTCTGAAGTGGCCAACAAAGGCGGTCAAGTAGTTGATCAGGTAGTGGCCACCATGGGCGACATCTCGGCAGCGTCGCATAAAATCAGTGATATTGTGTCACTGATGGATGGCATTGCTTTCCAGACCAACTTGCTAGCCCTGAATGCCTCCGTTGAAGCAGCCCGTGCCGGTGAACATGGTCGGGGCTTTGCGGTCGTGGCGGATGAGGTTCGTAAGCTTGCACAGCGCAGCAGCGATGCTTCCAACGACATCAAAACGCTGATCGATACCTCACACCAGACGGTCACCAACGGCACCGAACTTGTTCAAAGCGCCGGTGCCACCATGCGTGACATTGTGGAGAGTATTACCCGTGTCACCGATGTGCTGGGTGAGATTGGTGCCGCCACGCGCGAGCAGAGCGACGGCATCCATCAGGTTAATATCGCGGTGGCTGAGCTTGACCGCATGACCCAACAAAACGCCGCGATGGTGGAAGAGTCCACTACCGCCGCCGAGCATCTAAAAGAGCAGTCACTGCGCCTTTCCGATGTCGTTGGCGGTTTCACCCTATCAAACGGTTCAGCATCCCAACATGGCCGGCTTATACCGCCCTCTCCCACCCTCGCGTCACGCCATCGCTAATCACGGCATGGCTAGTCACGACATAACCAAGTGCTGAGGGCAATAAAAACCATGAATTTCAAGTCAGTCCGTACGTTAATTACCCTCCTGGTAGGCGGCTGTATCTTGCTGGTGGTGGCGGCATTGGCCGCCTACTCACTGGTTGCCAATGAGCGCTCTCAGGCGGTGGTAGAAGACCAGACCAAAGAGCTGCTTGAGCGCAATATCGAAGCACGCTTAACGGCGGTTGCCTCAGCGCAGGCTGAGCTTATCCAGGGCCAGTTTGAAAAAACCCTCAAGATTGCCGAAAACCTGGCCGCCACCAATGCCATGCTGGGACAGCGGGATAACAACGGCCGACCGGCACTGAACCTCAGCCGCCGCGAAATTTCGCTGCTGGTACGCCAAACGGTGATCACCAACCCCGAAATACTGGATGCCTATATCGGCTGGGAACCAAACGCCTTTGGTCTGGATGCGCGGTTTGCCGGGCGCGAGGGTCTTGGCTACGGTGACGATGGCCGTTTCCAACCCTGGTGGTATCGCACCGAGAACGGTGATTTAGCCGCGCTTCCTCTAGGAGAGACTATGGAGAGTGAGGCTATTCAGGCAAGCGGCGTGCGCAGCGGCGAGTACTATCTATGCCCGCGTGAAACGCTTGCCCCCTGTATCGTTGACCCGGCGCAGTTCGATTACGACGGCAAGCTCACGTTGGTCACCTCGTTCAATGCCCCTATCATCGTTGATGGAGAGTTTCGTGGCGTTGCAGGCGTTGATTATACGGTCGACTTTATTCAGTCGATACTTAACGAGGCCAACCAAACGCTATACAGCGGCGCGGGCGAAATAGCGCTTATCGCCTCGCAGGGAGGCGTCACGGCCTACACCAGCGATGCCTCCCTGGTTGGGAAATCTGCAAACGAAGCCTTTAATCCCTCCCTACAGACGCATATTCGCCGTGCTCAACAGGGCGACGTGGTCCGTAACGTTGACCAGGCGCAGGGGATGATCGAACTCTATTGGCCCTTTACCATCGGCGGTACTGAAGCGCCCTGGGTATTGATGCTTCGCTTACCCGAGCAAGCCGTGTTTGCTGGCTTAAACAACATGCAGGAGCAGATGCAAGAGCAACGCACGGCCTCCATGTTGAGCATGCTGGGCATGGGCCTTGTCATCGCGCTTCTGGGCTTGCTGGTCAGTTGGGTGTTGGGCAGCAGTATTTCTCGCCCGCTGCGAACCCTCGCCGAGCGTATGCGTGACATTGCCTCAGGCGATGGCGACTTAACCCAACGCCTACCAGTGCGTGGACGCAATGAAAGCGCCGAACTTGCCATTCAGTTCAACGCCTTTGCGGTCAAGATCCACGATGTACTGGTGGATGTACGCGCCAGCAGTGAATCCGTTCACCATGCCGCCAGTGAGATTACCCAGGGCGGCCAGGACCTTTCACGGCGCACCGACCAGGCCGCGGCCAGCTTGCAACAAACGTCCTCGGCCATGGAGCAGATCAGCAGCACCGTCGGACATACCTCCAGTGCGTCCCAGGAAGCCAGTGGGCTTTCTCAAACGGCCTCACAACTGGCCTCGCGGACCAACTCGGCGTTTGAGCAGGTGGTGGTCACCATGGATGACATTCGCACGACGTCGGCTGAAATTCAGGAAATTGTGACCGTGATTGACGGCATCGCCTTCCAGACCAACCTGCTGGCCTTGAACGCATCGGTAGAAGCAGCACGTGCGGGAGAACATGGCCGTGGGTTTGCGGTGGTGGCTGATGAAGTTCGCAAACTGGCGTCTCGCAGTAGCGACGCCGCCGCCGATATCCGCCAGCGCATTCATGCCTCAACGGGCAAGGTGGAAAGTGGCACCCAACTGGTCAAGGGTGCTGAAACGGCCATGCATGAGCTGGCGGAAAGCGTCACACGCGTCACCCAAATGCTGGCCGAGATAAGCACCGCAGCAAGCGAACAGAGCGATGGTATCAGTCAGGTCAGCATCGCGGTGACCGACCTGGACCAGATGACCCAGCAAAACGCGGCGCTGGTAGAAGAGTCCACCACGGCTGCCGAGCAGCTCAAGGAGCAGTCTGAACGGCTCTCGGCACTCGTCGGTGGCTTTACGCTTGAAGCCAGCAACACTTCTTCTCGCCATCAGTTGCCGTCTCCACCCTCTTCGTCCGACTAACCCATCAGCGGCGGCGATAGGTTGCTATATCGCCGCCGTATTGGATGGATGTACGAAGCCTTCTCCCTTGTCTTCCTTATTAATGAGGCTCTACTCATGCTGTCGTCCCTGCGCTTGCGCATTCTGGTGATTACGCTGGTTGTGATCACTCTGGCCTTAACCATCAACGCTTTTGTCAACTATTCGACCCTACAAGCTCATAACGATGAGCAGGTCGCCCAACAGCTCGAATCCATCGCACAGGGTAACGCGCTGGCCATTGAGGAGTGGGTGACCGCCCGTGTAGCCATGCTGGAGGCAGCGCGCACGCCGGTGATGGATAACGACCCGCGCGCGCCGCTGGTGCAGCTAGCGAAATCTGGCGGGTTTCTGGCGGCGTTTTTTGGCCAGCCTGATGGCAGCCTTCTCTCGTCCGATGGTTGGATACCCGGTGATGATTACGACCCACGCGAGCGCGACTGGTACCAGACGGCGGTGACCCAGGATGACACTATCGTTTCGCTACCCTACGTGGATGCCAACAGCAATCAATTGGTCGTTACGTTCGCAACACCGGTCAAACGCGACGGCCGTCTTTACGGTGTCATCGGCGGTGATGTGGTGATTGATAATCTGGTTAACCAGGTCAACGCTATTCAACCCACCCCCTCAAGCTTCGCTTTTCTAAGTAGCGGTGGCGAGACGGTGATTGCGCACCCTGATGCAGCGCTAACGCTTGAACCGCTAAGCCAAATCAGCAATGCCTTAACGCCTAGTACCCTTCAACGGCTGAGCGCTACCCGGGGCATCTGGGAGCCTATTGACGTTAGCAGCCAGACCAAACGCTTGTCTGCAACATCAATCGCCGGTACCGATTGGGAGCTAGGTGTCGCGCTTGATGAGTATGAAGCGACCTCTGGCCTGCGCGCCATTCTAAGCTCTTCGCTGATCACCCTGCTGGTCATCATCGCCGTGACGACGCTGCTGCTAAGCCTGTGGCTCAAACGCACCTTTTCTGGCCTTGAGCGGGCACGGGATGCACTGGACGATATTGCCAGCGGCGAAGGAGACCTGACCCGCCGACTGCCAGAACATGGGCGTGATGAAGTCGCCCAGATAAGTGGTACCTTCAACCGTTTTGTCGGCAAAATGGAGGCTGTGTTGATCGATGTACGCACCAGCAGCGTATCGGTGCATCATGCAGCGAATGAAATCGCCATGGGTGGTCAGGACCTATCCCGCCGCACCGACAACACCGCGGCCAGCCTGCAGCAAACGTCGGCGTCTATTGAAGAGATCACCAGTACCGTACAGCACACCGCTGCCTCGGCTCAAGAAGCCAACAAGCTCTCGCAAACCGCCTCTGAAGTCGCTAATGAAGGCGGCCAAGTGGTCGCGAATGTAGTCACCACCATGGAAGATATTACCCAAGCGTCCGATAAAATCGGTGATATCGTTACGTTGATGAACAGCATTTCCTTCCAGACCAACCTGCTGGCGCTGAATGCCTCTGTGGAGGCCGCCCGAGCAGGCGAACATGGACGAGGTTTTGCAGTGGTCGCCGAGGAAGTACGCAAGCTTGCCAGGCGCAGCAGCGAAGCGGCCAACGATATTCAAAAACTGATTGAAGATTCACAAAGCAAAGTCAATAACGGCACTACGCTTGTTCGTAATGCGGGGGCCACCATGAAGGATATTGTGGCCCACATCACGCGCGTCTCGGACGTACTGGAAGAGATACGAGCGGCCACCAGCGAGCAAAGCGACGGTATCAACCAGGTCAACATTGCGGTTGCCGAACTGGACCGCATGACCCAGGAGAACGCCGCTATGGTGGAAGAGTCCACCACCGCCGCCGAGCAGTTAAAAGAGCAGGCTGATCATTTAGCCACCACCATTGGCAGCTTTAAATTATCGCAGCACGCATCAGCGCCCCTGGCATTACACTCGCCCAACGCGGTGACCGAGCATTGAGCACTTAAGGCACCGGCGGCAGCTCAATATCGTCACTGCGTTTAGCGCCTGCGGTCATTTCACGACACAGGCGCAGGAACTCACGCACGCCCGTGGTGAGGTATTTATGGCGGTGCCAGATAAAGGTGAACTGACGCTTTAAATCCAGCTCCGGCGTGGGAAGCGGTACCAGGCTTCCCCGCCGGAAGGCATCGCGTAGCGCTAGCCGCGAGACACAACCGATGCCAAGCCCCGACTCTACCGCCCGCTTAATCCCTTCCGTATGCTCCAGCTCCAGCAACGTATTAAACCGGCTGCGCCGGTGGCGTGCGGCGTGCTCTAGTGTCATGCGGGTGCCTGACCCCTCTTCACGCATGATCCAGTCTTCGCGCAGCAGTTGCTCAAGTTCGAGGTGCTCTTTTCCCGCCAGCGGGTGGCGCGGCGAGCAGAAAACACACAGCTCATCCTCAACCCAAGGCTGGCTGATGATCATTTCGTCATCGCACTGGCCTTCAATCAGGCCCAGATCCAGTGAATGCTGGCGCACGCTTTCGATAATATGGCGCGTATTACGCACCGAAAGGCGCACCCGGCTGCCTGGGTAACGCTGCATAAAATCACTGATCAGAAGCGTGGCCAGGTAGTTGCCAATGGTTAGTGTGGCCCCCACGTCCAGCGCCCCAACGCCTTGCTGGCCACGAAGAAGCTCTTCGATCTCCTCGCCGCGGTCAAGCAGTGCTACCGCCTTGGGCAGCAGTTGAAAGCCCAGCGCATTTAATTTTAACCGCTTTCCCATGCGGTCAAGCAGTTGGCAGTCGAACTGGCGCTCAAGCTCGGCAAGCGCCGTGCTGGTAGCCGATTGAGACATGGCCAGCGCACGCGCCGCTTGCGAGACGCTCTCGTGCTGAGCGACCGCGACAAAGACTTCCAATTGCCGGAGGGTATAGTGCATACAGGGCCTATATCGATTTTAAAGATAAGTGTTATCAATATAATTCGCTTAACAGATATATCACCTTTACTTAGAATTGATGACAACATATTTCATGATTTTTTATTCTTTTAAAGAATATAGATGCTGTGATTTCCTGCCAGCATCGCTATAGGGAGACATTGGTATGAGTAAGTTTGCTCTGGAAGAAGTTCTCAGCGTTCACCACTGGAACGATACCCTGTTTAGCTTCCGCACTACGCGCGAGCGCAGCCTGCGTTTTAAAACCGGCCAGTTTGTCATGATCGGTCTGGAAGTGAACGGCAAACCACTGATGCGTGCTTACTCCATCGCCAGCCCGAACTATGAGGATCACCTTGAGTTTTTCAGCATCAAGGTACCCGATGGCCCGCTGACCTCACGCTTGCAGCATCTGAAAGTAGGCGATCAAATCATGGTCAGCCGTAAGCCGACCGGTACGCTGGTGTGCGACGACCTGCTGCCGGGCCGCAACCTGTATATGCTCTCGACCGGAACGGGCCTTGCACCGTTTATGAGCCTGATTCAGGACCCGGAAGTGTATGAGCGCTATGAGAAAGTCGTGCTGGTGCACGGTGTGCGTGAAGTATCTGAGCTGGCCTACGCTGATTTTATTACCAAAGAGCTGCCTGCCCACGAGTATCTGGGCGAAGATATTACCAATAAGCTGGTCTATTACCCCACGGTAACCCGTGAAGAGTTCCATACCATGGGCCGCTTAACCGACCATATCCGCAGCGGTAAAATCTTCGAGGATACCGGCCTTCCGCCGATCGACCCGCGCCAGGACCGCGCCATGATTTGTGGCAGCCCCGCGATGCTGGATGACACCAGCGCACTGCTGGATGAGCTGGGGCTGAATATCTCACCGCGTATGGGTGAGCCGGGTGATTATGTGATCGAGCGTGCGTTTGTTGAGAAGTGATGGATTGGCGAGGCGTGAAGAGTGAGGTGTGAATAGTCGAACCAGATCACTGCCCCCTCATACGTCACTCGCTGATAAAAAGCCCTGCGGAGATACTCTGCAGGGCTTTGATTCATGACTTACTACTTATCCCTCACGACTCACCCTTCACCCGCTTAAACCGCGTCTTTACCCGTTTCGCCGGTACGAATACGAATGACCTGCTCAAGCGGCATCACAAAGATTTTACCATCGCCGATTTTACCCGTGTTGGCGACTTGGGTAATCGCATCAATTACCTGCTCAACCATATCGTCATCGACAGCGACTTCCAGCTTCACTTTGGGCAGGAAATCCACCACGTACTCAGCTCCACGATAAAGCTCCGTGTGGCCCTTTTGACGACCAAACCCTTTTACTTCTGTGACAGTAATGCCCTGCACGCCGATATCGGAGAGCGATTCGCGTACGTCATCAAGCTTAAACGGCTTGATAATGGCTGAGATCAATTTCATTGCGACATCCTCTAGCTTGGTGGCCATTGTCTTGTCTATTGGGTGCGGCGAAAGCCAGCCACCTCTGGTGCTAAGCATACACCGCTACAGGCGGAGAATAAAAAGGCCTTCCCCGAAAGGAAGGCCATAAAGGAGCACGCCAGCTCACTTGCTTAGTATTATGCTTATTTCTTAACGCTAAACTCAGGGTAGGCTTCAAGACCACATTCCGCGATATCCACGCCTTCATACTCTTCTTCTTCGCTCACCCGGATGCCCATTATGGCTTTCAGCACCAGCCAGACCACCAGGCTTGTCAGAAACACCCAACCGAAGATACCCGCAATACCAATAATTTGAGCACTGAAGGACGCGCCATCATTGGTGATAGGCACCGCCAACACGCCCCAAATACCCGCCACGCCGTGAACAGAAATAGCACCGACCGGATCATCCAGCTTGAGCTTATCAAGCGATACAATCGCTACGACCACAATGGCACCGCCCACCGCACCGATAATGGTGGCACCTAATGCCGTTGGCGAGAGCGGGTCAGCGGTAATCGCCACAAGGCCTGCCAGCGCACCGTTAAGCGCCATGGTCAGGTCCGCTTTACGGAACCACAGTTTGGCCAAGACCAGCGCGGCAATCACACCGCCAGCAGCGGCCGCATTGGTATTGGCAAACACCTGGGCGACGTTGTTGGCCGACTCGATATCCGAGACTTTTAGCTCAGAGCCACCGTTGAAACCGAACCAACCCATCCACAAAATGAACGTACCCAGCGTTGCCAGCGGCATGTTGGCACCGGGAATGGCATGGATAGCGCCATCTTTACCGTACTTGCCTTTACGCGGCCCCAAAATCAGCACGCCCGCCAGAGCAGCGGCAGCGCCTGCCATGTGAACAATACCCGAACCGGCATAATCCGAGTAACCCACGCTGCTCAGCCATCCGCCACCCCAGGTCCAGTAGCCAGAAACCGGATAGATAAAGGCGGTCATGACCACAGCGAAGGCCAAAAAGGCCCATAGCTTCATGCGCTCAGCGACCGCACCGGAAACAATCGACATGGCAGTAGCCACAAAGACAACCTGAAAGAAGTAATCAGCGCGCATGGAGTAGTACGGCGCATCTTCGCCACCCGCCAGCACTGAATCGACGCTGTTCTCAGTACCCAGCAGAAAGCCCAGGCTTGGCAAGAAGCCGCCTTCGCCGCTGGAGTACATGAGGTGATACCCCACCAGCAGATACATGGTGCAGGCAATCGCAAACAGCGCGATGTTTTTCGTCAGAATTTCGGCGGTGTTTTTAGCGCGCACCATGCCCGCTTCAAGCATAGAGAAGCCCGCGGCCATCCACATGACCAATACGCCGCACATCAAGAAGTAAAACGTGTCGAGCGCGTAGCTCAGATCAGCCAGTTCGTTCATTTGTTAGTTCCCCGTTGAACTACGAAGTAGCCCGGTAAGCCCCTGTTTAAACGGCATCAACGCCGCGTTCACCGGTACGAATTCGGATAACATCGTCGAGCGGCGTGACGAATACTTTGCCATCGCCGATTTTTCCACTGTTAGCGGCATTACAAATGGCATCCATCACGCTTTCCAGGCGCGCATCGTCAACCGCTACTTCTACTTTTACCTTGGGCAGAAAATCGACCACGTACTCAGCACCCCGGTAGAGCTCGGTATGCCCTTTCTGACGCCCAAAACCTTTTACCTCTGTCACGGTAATGCCCTGCACGCCGTTGTCGGCCAGTGCTTCGCGGACATCGTCAAGTTTGAATGGCTTAATGATGGCGGTGATGAGTTTCATCCCATATCTCTCCTGCTGGATAAGTCCTGCTAGATAGCTAGCGGCATTGCCGCTGAAAATGGCGATGCTCTACTAATGCGCATACCGTGCCATTAGCTAATTTCTTATTAATTTTTAGTGACTTAACAAAACATAAGGCGCTTTTACGCACACCCTAAGATCGCGAAAGGCGTAGGGCGCAACCGATTGCACCAAAAAAGAACCGACGCGAACGGTTGGCGCACCATGACTGGGCAACGAGATAAACGAATAAATGCACCAATGCCATACGCAATACATGCGTACTGGCGGCGGGTTGCGTATCCTTAAAATAGTGCCCACTTTTAAAGCATCATTATTTAAGGAGAGAACCATGACGCCCCAGGATCGTATTAGCCGTTTGGCACAACAGATTGGCGACCGCTTACAAAATGCGTCACAAGCGCCGGAAGATATTCAGAAAGGCGTTCAACAGGTGGTTCGTGGTGCCTTTGATCGGCTGGAGCTCGTATCGCGGGAAGACTTCGATATCCTGATGGACGTTCTACAGCGCACGCGTTCACGGGTAGAAGCCCTGGAGAGGCAAGTAGCGCAGTTGGAAGCTACGATGGAAGCGAGTCAGCCTGAGAAGCACCTACCAGTCGCCACTAAGGCCACTGAAAGCGCTCAGCCCAACGCCGATACGGATGCGCCCGCTGCCCCAAAACCGGCTGCCAGCAGCACACTGAACGACGATAAGAAAAGCGATACGTAAGCACAGTGCTGGTAACGCCTGCCGCCACCAAAATGAGAACACCTATCATTGCGTTTTAATCTACTGATGGTAGGATCACGATGATTTACGCGTTCTCTGGATAACCCACGAACCGCTCCTCTTTCCAAGCGTCGCTCTTTTGGGCGGCGTTTTCTCGCTGGGTTGATCACTGGATTACCAAGCCGCAGGGTCCTTATTGATGCCAACCTTGACGTCGTTAACGCCATCGACACTTAGCCAACTGGGCCAAACGTTCGGCATTGACTACCTGTATGCCGGGGAGGGAATTGACGACCCCATTGCCCAAGGCAACGTCAGTGATTTGCCGCTCTCTTCTGCGCTGCATCTCACCCTGTCCGACCTTGCTGTTCGTCAACGCTATGTCTCCCGCTCTACGCAAACAGTGCCCTGGTTTCTAAGTATTGTTTTGGAAGGCTGGATTGACATCGCCCAAGGCCAGAAGCGGCTGACTATAGGCGCGGGGCAGGGGCTTTGCGCGCACTTTACCCCGCAGGCGCCGTTGATCGTTGAACAACCGGCACAGCCACGGCTGCGTACTCTCAATATTGCGGTACTGGCCACTATTCCTAATGCGTTGCCTAGCGCTCAAGCGCCTCAGCTGCATGCCTGGGCGCCACCTTCCACACTCTTTGCTCAGCTACGCGCCACCTGCGAAGCGCCACTGGACGACTGGCGGCATTCATTAGTCTGGCAGGGGCTTGCCCTCCAGCTTCTTGGGCACGGCTTACCCGCGCCGCCTGCCAGAGAGGGTAAACCTGCACGAGGCATCAAAGCCCGCGAACGCGAACAGCTTGCTCAATTACATGCCGAGCTGCGCAATAACCCAATGACCGATTACTGCCTGAGCGGCCTGGCTCGTCGTGCGGCGATGAGCTCCAGCAGCTTGCGCCAGAAATTTAGTGCACTTTACGGCTGCTCAATTTTTGATCACTTACGCCACTGTCGGCTTCAACAAGCCTACAGCCACTTGGAAAAAGGCTATAGTGTTCAACAGACAGCCCATGCCTGTGGCTATCGCCATGCCACCAATTTTACGACGGCTTTCAAACGCCACTTCGGTGTTGCGCCAACAGAAGTGAGCAGCAGGGCCAAAACACATTAAGCGCATCATCAACACTGGCATAACGCATAGCTGATTTGGCATATTGCATAGCTCAACAGGTTCTTAAAAGGCAATAATTCTCATTATTACAAACGGTAGAGAATTATTGTCATGCTTATGCTCCCGCACCGCTTTTCCTATCGCTACCTTGCACTGTCCATTGCCTTGGCAGGCGGCTCGGTATCTGCCGCCTACGCCCAAACATCACCGGATGCTGCTCATCAATTAACGACAGTTACGGTCACTGCTCAGCAGGCTGCCACCAAGGTAGAAACACCCTTTATCGAGACGCCGCAAAGTGTGTCAACCATTACCCAGAAGCAGATGGAAGAGCGTGGCGTAACGACCGTCCAGCGCGCAACCGACTACACGCCAGGCGTTTACTCCAACCAGGTGGGCGCTTCAAACCGCTTCGACTATTTAGTGTTGCGCGGTTTTTCCGATGGCAGCTTAAGCAATACGTTTCTGGATGGCCTGAAAGTGATGGGCGATGCCAACTCCCACAGTTCGATGCGTATCGACCCCTGGTTTTTGGAAAGCATCGAAGTCGTTCGCGGACCGGCCTCCGTGCTCTATGGCCGCGCCTCTCCGGGCGGCATGGTAGCGCTGAACAGCAAGCGTCCTGAGTTTGAGCAAGGCGGCGAGCTGCGCTTGCGAGTGGGCAACAACAATCAACGCAGCGCTGCGTTTGATCTCACCGGGCCGATTGGTGAGCAACAGCGGGTGGCTTTCCGCCTGACCGGTATTGCCAGCGGTGCGGACACCCAGTTCGGGTCCGCCGAAGAGCAGCGCTTTGCCATCGCGCCACGCCTGACATGGGACATGACCGACGACACCAGCCTGACGGTTGAAGCCTACCTGCAGGATGAACCTGAAGGCGGCTATCACTCCGGCGTGCCTTATGAAGGTGCCGTAACACCCCGCAACGGGCGTAAAATCAGCAATAATTTCTTTGACGGAGAAGAAGATTACGACGCCTACGAGCGCACCCAGCGTATGTTCGGCTACTCGCTTGAGCACCGCTTTAATGACCAGTTCACTGGCCGTCAGATGCTGCGTTACCTGAATTCGGACGTAGTACTCAATCAGGTATACGGCTTTGGCTGGACATCGCCCACTTCCAATGAATTAACCCGCTATTACTCCGGTAGCGACGAGTCCCTTGAAGCATGGACCATCGACAATCAGCTTGAAGCTCGATTTGATAGCGCTGCTATGGCGCATACACTGCTCTTTGGCGTGGACTACCAGCAGCGCGAAAACAATGTGTCATGGCCTTCCGGTGCCTTCCAGCCCATTAACGCCTTTGAGCCCGTTTATGGCGGTGATCCCGTCGCATTTTATACCCCTACTCGGGAACAACATAACATTGAACAGACCGGTGTTTATCTACAGGACCAAATTGCGCTCAATAACTGGCGCTTCACGCTGGGCGGACGCTATGACTGGGTAAGCATTGATAACACGAACAAGGATACCGACGCTTCAAGCTCACTAAACGATACTCAGCTTAGCGGCCGTGCGGGCGTGGTGTATCTATTCGATAACGGCGTAGCGCCTTACTTGAGTTACTCCACCGCGTTTACGCCCACAAGCTTTGTGGATGAAAGCGGCGATTTGCTCTCGCCCATGGAAGGCGAGCAGTGGGAAACCGGGGTGAAGTACCAACCCAGCGGTAGCGCCAACCAGTACAGCGCGGCCATTTTCCATATCAGCCAGGAAAACGTAGCCACCAAAGAGCAGCCCTCTGACCCTTACCGCGCCGTGGGTGAAATTGAGTCCCAAGGACTTGAGCTGGAAGCCCAGACCCAACTGACCGAAACGCTCTCGCTTCAGGCAGGCTATAGCTTTACCGATATTACCTACGCTAAAAGTGACGACGGCAACCAGGGCAACAATGCGATTTACTCGCCCCGGCACCAGCTACAGGCATGGGGACATTATGAAGCGAACAGCGGCTGGCTAAACGGCGTGGATGTAGGCGTTGGTGTGAGGCATTACGCGGATATCGCCGCAGACCGCGCAAACACCGAAACCGTACCCGACTACACGCTGGTCGATGCCACCATCGGCTACGACCTTAGCCATGTGGGCGTTAACGGCGTCGAAACCCGCCTTAACGTCAACAACGTACTGGATAAATCCTACGTAGCGTCATGCAACTCACTGGATTACTGCTACTTTGGCGCTGAGCGCGGGATTACAGCAAGCGTTCACTACCGTTTCTAAAAACTTAAGAGAGCCGCTAAGCCCCGTCGCCCTGTTTAACCACACGTCGTCGGGGTTTAGCTAACGACAAGCCTGCACGGCGTTGCAAGCAAGAAAGATTATCGTTTAAATACAGCTCTTCTTTCAAAATGGCTCTTCCTCATGCGCCGTACCGTGACGCTTTTTTTCGCCCGAGCCGCGCTTCTGCTCACCAGCCTGCTAGCGTTTACCAGCGCCCATGCCCAATTTGCCACGGTGGACTGGACCATTGCCGAGACGTTGGTGGCTATCGACGCGCCGATCAGCGGCGTGGCCCAACAGAAGGACTACTACGACTGGGTCGGCGAGCCGCGACTTCCAGAAGGTGTAACCGACCTTGGGCTGCGCACCCAGCCCAATTTTGAATTGTTGGCCCAGCTGGCTCCCGAGCAGATATTGATCTCGCCGATGTTTGCTGCACTCACGCCTCGTTTGGAGCGCATCGCACCGGTAACTTCCATTCCGCTTTACTCTCCCGGCGCCGATACCTGGCAGGAAATCCAGGCATTAACGCGCCAGTTGGGTGAGCTCACCGAGCGACAGCCCCAGGCAGAGCAATTAATTGCCGATACGCAAGCGCTAATGGCATCACTACGTGAAGCGCAACCTGACACCGCACCGCTATTGATGATGCAGTTTATGGATGCACGCCATGTGCGGATCTTCGGGGATAACAGCCTTTACAATGCGGTGCTTGAGCAGCTTGGCCTGGACAATGCCTGGGACCAACCCACCAACGCCTGGGGGTTCGCCTTAGCAGGTATCGAAGTGCTTGCCCGCTATTCAGAAGCGACGCTGGTAATTGTTGACCCGGTGCCCATGGGCGTAGAAGAAGAGCTGGCAGAAAGTGGCCTGTGGCAACAGCTGCCCGTTGTGCAAAGCGGCAACTTTTTGCGCCTGCCACCCGTATGGAGCTTTGGAGCGCTACCTTCCGCCCAACGCTTTGCCCGTGTGTTGTCTACCGCTTTGGACGACTTTTCCCGCCACAATCAGCCCACCCGTTAGAAATGGCGTCCGCACATCGCATCATCTCCCCGCTATGCTCATCACGCCTAAAGCCCTGCCTGCTATCAAAGTTTTCTTAGTTACGGTAAGTTAACTATTTTGATCAAGTAGAATTAGGAAATAAGCGAGGAAGCGGAATGACCTTAGCCATTGTGGCCACGCGTGCGGGCGTGGGCCTGGATGCACCAGCCGTCCATGTAGAAGTACATCTTGCCAACGGCTTACCGGGGCTTACGCTGGTTGGGTTACCCGAAACAGCAGTCAAGGAAAGCCGTGAACGCGTGCGTAGCGCATTGGTTAATGCCGGGTTTGATTTTCCCAACACCCGGCGCATTACGCTCAACCTGGCGCCTGCGGACCTTCCCAAGGAGGGAGGCCGGTTCGATTTGCCCATCGCACTCGGCATTCTTGCGGCCTCAGGCCAGATTCCAGTAGACGCGCTAGAAGGCATGGAGTGCGCGGGCGAATTGGCGCTGGACGGCAAGCTGCGCGCCGTACCCGGCATGCTTCCTTTCGCGCTGGCAACGCGCCGGGCCGGAAACGCTCTGATCATCCCTCGCGCCTGCGCCGACGAAGCCGCACTAGCCGGTGACTTACCGGTACTGCCAGCGGATACGCTTTGGCAGGTCGTTGCTCACCTACTTGGGCAGGAGAAAATCCCGCCCCACCGCCTGCCCGCCTCAGTAAAAACCACCGCGCCAATGGCCGATTTAGCCGATGTACGCGGCCAGCAACAGGCGCGTCGCGCGCTGGAAGTTGCCGCTGCGGGAGGCCACAATTTACTGTTCGCAGGCCCGCCTGGCACGGGTAAAACCATGCTGGCCAGCCGCCTGCCGGGCATTCTACCGCCGCTTTCCGAAGAAGACGCCTTGGCGGTCGCCGCCGTGCGCTCGGTATGTGGGCTGTCGCTGGATGCTGACTGGGGCAAGCGCCCATTTCGCCAACCGCATCATAGCGCCAGCGCCGCCGCGCTGGTGGGCGGTGGCTGTCATTTTCAACAATTGTTGCGACTAAACAATAATTACTGCGACAATCTCTATGTTGAGTTTACATAGAGCGCGCCCTTGTGACGGTTTCACTCAAACAATGCAGAACCTTTAGCTTTTCAGACGGCACTCTCAAAGACGAAGCTGAACGCTTGGTCGTTTGGTGGTATGGGCCTATCGAAAAAAATACCCGCTCAGAAAGCGTCCCTAAAATTTATGTATTTTTCAGACCCATTGATAAGAATAACAATTTAGGGAATGTGATTGAGCGAACGACGGTCTTAACACATGTCGGACTATTGAGGATCGGTTCTGTCTGGGAAAAGGGGGTGAGCAACTCTCGCATCGCGTTTGATGAGAGAACATTCCCCGTTTCATTTTCTCCAGGCGGCTGGCGGATAGTCTCTCTAGATGACTTACGCAAAGCAGGGCGCAGCCTCTATACCTCCTTTCATGATGAATACTATTTGCCACTGAACAGAGAGCAAAGATCTTATCTGATCGAATTTGACCTTCCAGATGGCAAACACTTGCTCATCCCTTGCACAGAATTTTTTACTCGCGTTTACGGTCGATCCTCTGAAATCAAGCGGGTGCTCGCCACTTACCCCTGGGAGGCGGTCAAAGAACGTCTTTATCGACCGCTTAATGCGCCTGCATCCCCAGGTACATGGCCTGTCAAATTTACGTATCGTGTTCATAAACACGATGCCATTTTGCTCGCGCATATGCTGTACGACCCCTATGCTGAACAGGCCGCCAGAAAAATTTATTCACAGATTGAAGCCCGCTTCCCCGAAGATAGGATACTTTTTGAGGTCACGCCTTGGTTCCAGGGAAGCGGGGAACTCTCTGTTTCTGGCGTTCCGATTGATGGTGGCAAGACATTTCTAGGGTTGCAGATATTAGGCTGTACTCAGCCTGACGGTGCCACGATCCATCGCGAAAGAGAGAAGTCAACGACAGTACCAGCCACCGATGGCGATGATGCTCCCACTCAATTTCCCTATCATCAGCTTCCAAACATCCCCGATGTCATTGACCTGACGGATGATGAAGAGCCAGACCATGGCTCTTCTTGGCTAGACCTTACTGAGGACGAATTCGTTATTTTAGGTAAGCCTCGCGTCGTCTTGGATAAACGATATACCCGAAAAAACGTGCCCGATACACGAGGCGTCCCCGTTCCTGGTGACGAAACGATTTTCTCCACTGGAGAGCCCTATGGGTCAGGGAAGGGAGTGGGACAAGCGTCTATTCACGCCCCCATTACACTGGAGTCGCAGGGCTTTCTACGTGATATGTGGAATGCGCTTCTCTATTTAAAATCAGCCTATCCTACAGCGATTCATAGCGTTAGCTGGTTTACCTTTGAAGATGGCTTCAGCACTTCCCCTGACCCTCGGTTAATTAGCCTCGAACCCTTAGGCATAGACGATGATGTAGAAACGTCCGTGGCCAATTGGGTCTATATGGACACTCAGACCAAGGTTCCTCGCGGGGTACTCGTCATCAAGGTGCATGTGTTAGATCAAGCGCTTTATCTCATGGAACTCCAACGCCGCCCGCCTAAACCCAGAAATGGCGGTAGGGAGGAAGGGTCAAAACCTCCGTCCTACAAAGGTTTGGTATTTACGCTGGATCACCAAGGCAGCTTTGAACACTGGTTGCGCCAAGTGCTGTCTAACGTGCGGCACGTTGAAGGTGTCGTTCAAAAACTCGTTCGTCACTGCCCAGGATTCGCCGATACGTTCAAGCACCCTAAAGCCAAAAATGAAAACGTTCCCTGCGAAGCTTCTGTGATGAATGCCTTCAGTAAAGTAGGCATCACCCGTGGTGATTTAACCTAACAGGCATCTATTCACTTATCAGCCTGAAATGTGTCACGAAGGCCATCGTGTATGGTGGTTATCAATGACAAACATGTGCCGATGCACATTTCTGAGATGATAGTGGGGATGGCTATGAGGTTCAGGCCCCTCCCATCCTTCATGCTCGTGTTGATGGTGCTCGTCGTGATAGTGAAGATGGCTATGACGTATAGGCGAGTGCTCATGCGCAATCTCTATTGGATCTCTACGAGGCCAAGCAAACGCAGCAAGCCCCGTCGCCGTTAAAGCCACGGTTCCGAGCATTGCGAACGTTCCGGTCATTCCCATATTCAGCCCTAACCACCCTGCCAACGGATAGGTGATCAACCAGCAACAGTGTGACAACGAGAATTGGGCAGCAAATAGCGCTGGACGATCCTCCGGCTGGCACGAACGCTTGAGCAAGCGTCCGGTAGGGGTCATGACCATCGACGCGCCTGCACCCAATAGCCACCATAGCCCGACCAGCCCCGCAAACGATGGGCCTAGCCAGCCCAAGTAGAGACTGAGCGCCATGATAATGCCACCCAACAGCATGACTGGTCGTTCAGGCAGTCGATCCAGTACCTTAGGTAGCAGTAAGGCCACCAGCATGGAACCCCCTCCTGCGGCAGCAAAGGCCAAAGCTACTTCTTTCTCGCCAAGCCCCAACATAGAGCGCACAAGCACTACCGTATTGACGATCTGCATCGCTCCGGCGGCAGAGACCGCCAAGTTCAACGCCAACAGACCGCGCAAGCGAGGTGTTTTTAGATAAATCCGTATGCCGTGAGAAACGCGACGCCAAACGCCGGGAATTTCTTCTAGCGGTTGTGACTCAGGTAACATCACCGATATAACCAGGGAGGCAGAGATCACGAACGCCAGAGCGTTGAGTACAAACAGGACATCAAAGCTCATCACCATCAGTAATGCTGCTGCCGCCATCGGGCTAAGAAGATTCTCTAAATCGTAGGCAAGGCGTGACAGGGATAATGCTCGCGTGTATTGCTCTTCGTCTTCTAGGATGTCTGGTATTGTCGCCTGGAAAACGGGCGTGAAGCCTGCTGAGCAAGCATTGAGTAGAAAGATCAGCACATAGATTTGCCACACTTCTGTAACGAAAGGCAGTGCGCAAACCACGGCTGCTCGCAGCAAGTCGAGGCTAACCAACAACGTGCGTCGAGGTAGGCGTGAGGCGTAAGCACCCACCAGTGGCGCAATGCCCACGTAGGCGACCATCTTAATTGCCAGCGCTGTGCCTAGTACGACACCCGCCTGCCCCCCAGCAAGATCATGAGCCAGTAACGCTAGGGCAACGGTGGTCAAACCGGTGCCAATCAGTGCAATGACCTGAGCGAAAAAGAGATGGCGATAGACGCGATGGGCGAGTACATCGAGCATAGAGCGTTCCTCAAGTGAGGGGGCTTAGATGTATTTACAGGTAGCGGGCAATGGCCTTGAACTCTTCAGCCCGCGCCCGCTGCGTTTGATCCTGAGAATCCAAGGCATTCTCTAGGCAGTGATCGATATGATCTAAAACCAAGGCACGTTTGGCCTGTTGAATAGCTTTCTCAACCGCATGAAGCTGCTGAGCAATGTCCAGACACTGGCGACCGTCCTCTATCATCTGCGTCACGCTCGAAAGGTGTCCCCGAGCCCGGTTCAAGCGCTTGATGATATCGGGATGTGACTGGTGTGTATGTATTGTCATTTTCTTTCCCTTATTCTATTCCTATCCCCCTGGAAGGGATGATAAACTATTGTTGCTACGCGGCGCTACGGCGTAAGCAAACTGTTATTTACTTTTTTTATCGTCAATTTTTGTCCTGGTTGCTTTAAATGCTCAATCGGCTGCGCCACCGCCTTGGCTATCTGACCCTGCTACTGCTGTTTTTGCCTAGCCTATTGCTTACCAGTGTGGGCGAAGCGAATGCGCATGGCGCAATGAGCATGGTCGGCGTTGAGTCATCTCACCATGAGAGTGTTCAGAAGGCCCATGGGCATACCCATGGGCATGAACACGATGACGGTCGTCACCTCTCTCATGAGAGCGGCAGTCACTTCCACGAACAAGCGGACCGGTTGGGGGCGAGCATTGCCATCGCGCCGAACGTCCGTCATGCCCTGCGGCTGGGCGAACGGCGCGGTATTCCCCTGCGTCGTGTCTACCGCTTGGAGCGGCCTCCACGGCCAGTCGTTGCTTGATGACTGGGGCCATCCATCGGATGGCCAAGACTAATGACAGACCCGTGGAGGTTGCATGTTTCCATCCCAAGTAAGGGGTGCGCTCGGCTTGCCTATAATGGCCCGACGCCACGCCTTAGCCTTTCTAACCCTGCTGTTAATGCTACTGGGCGCCAGTGGCGAGGCGCTTGCTCACGCGGTGGCCGAAGGTGACAAGGGCTACATCCAAGAGATCTATGGCGTTCATCTGATCTCGTTTATGTATCTCGGTGCCAAGCACATGGTAACGGGGTATGACCACATTCTGTTTTTGCTAGGGGTCATCTTTTTCCTCTACCGAATGCAGCATATCGCTATTTACGTCAGCCTCTTTGCCATCGGTCACTCGACGACCATGCTACTAGGGGTGTACTTCAATATCGGCATCAATAGCTACCTCATCGATGCCATCATCGGGCTCTCCGTTGTTTACAAGGCGCTCGATAACATCGGTGCGTATCAGCGCTGGTTCGGCTTTCAGCCCAACACCAAGGTAGCCACATCGGTGTTCGGTCTGTTTCATGGCTTTGGCCTGTCGAGCAAGATCATTGAGTACGATATCGCTCCCGATGGCCTCGTCCCTAACCTTCTGGCATTCAATATAGGCGTAGAGATCGGCCAGCTACTGGCATTGAGCGCTATTCTCATCGTAATGGGCTTCTGGCGACGCACTACTGGCTTCTTACGCCATGCGTATACCGCCAACGTCGCCATGATGTGTGCTGGTTTTATGCTGGTGGGTTATCAACTGACCGGCTATTTCATCGCCTAATTGAAGGAGTCCCTGATGTATAACACTGATCTTCCAACCCGTGCCGAACTACCATCAACGGGTCAGTTACTTCGCTCTACGCTAATAGCAGCGGTTATTGCCGTCGCTTTACTGATCACGGTTGTGTTACCTGCTGAGTATGCCATTGACCCCACCGGCGCTGGGCGCTTGCTGGGGCTGACTGAGATGGGAGAAATCAAGACCCAGTTAGCCGAAGAAGCCGAACTCGATCAGGCTAACGATCAAGCCAGCGCCCAACAAACTGCTCAAGCCACTGCACCTCAAGAGGCTGCTAGTGATAGCCAACCTTCGACCGCAACCGCTACTGCTGTGCCAACTTCAGACGTAGAGACGGAGCAGGTAGCCGCTTCGTTACCAGAAGGTCAAGAGATGGTGCAGACTGAAGCAAACGTAGCGCTTGCTGACGCTCCTGCCGCTGAGGAGACACCTTCCCAGGCAACTGAAGAAACTGCGGCATGGGGTGATGAGGTGACATTCACACTCACCCCGGGTGAAGGTACCGAGTATAAGCTAACGATGGAAGAAGGTGCTGTCGCGACATTCGCTTGGGCGTCCGACGGCGGGCCACTTAATTTTGACACTCACGGCGATGGCAATGGGAACTCCATCAGCTACGAGAAGGGGCGTGGCGTACCCGAAGATGAGGGAGAGCTGGAAGCTGCTTTCACCGGCAACCACGGCTGGTTCTTCCGTAACCGCAATGACAACGACGTGACCGTGGTCTTGCGTGTTGGGGGAGACTACGGGGAGCTGAAAGGTATGCTTTGATCCCCTTAACTGAACCGCTCCGGCCAAAAAGGCCGGGGCGGCCCCCATAGCGCACCTAACGACAAACAGCAAAGCTAACGTTTTACTCTTATACAATAGGCAGCCAGTAGCTCACGCCCTCCATGCTAACCCGAACCCCGTCCCCTGAATGCTCCACGGCCTGCTGACGGAGTACTTTTTTAGATACTTTCTTGTCATGAAAGTATTCCATGGCAGTGACGACCCATCGCTCCTTCCACTCCTCCCCTTGATCAGCTGACTTAGCCATTTGCATCATGGTGCGAGCCAACTTTTCTTTTCGCCGTTTTCCTGCCCGTTTCTCATCCACCCTAGGGGTCAGTGTGGTGGCATGTTGGCGATTTAAGAAATTGGTAAACCCCGTCACCGAGGCTGCTTGTCCGGGCACCGCACTCAAGTAACTGTCCACATCGCCCTGATTAGGTAGCCGCTGTCCCTCTCGGTCAGTATTGAGTAACAATGCGGCTGCCGCGCTTAGTGCAAAGCGTGCGGACGTATGGGACGTTCTGCCCGCCTCAATACGTGCTTCTAATTGCTGCCAATAGGTTTGCAGCACACTTTCTGATAACGAAGCGGACGGCATGGAACTGAGGTACGCCTGAATACGCCGTTTCTCCGAGCTTATGCGCTTGGCCTGATGATCCGGCTCAACCCCTTTCTCTTCATGCAACCAGCGCATAGGGAGCCTCACTCGCCGCAACCCCTCAGCCCCAAAGTGATGGAGCAGCTCCAGATAACTTGGTATGCGTGACCATGCCTGGTCGAGCTCAAGGAAGAATAATAAGAAGGTGTTGATCTTTAGTGCCGCTTTATGCGGTCCCGTGGTGCGAATCAACCATTCACCAAACTCCCCAAATGCCTCACTTAACGCTTTGGCACTGATGCCAGCTTGGCCAATAGTGACCCGCTTACGACATGTCCGCGTCCAGTAGCAGGGCTCACAGACATCGCCTCGCCCCGCTGGCATAGGATGACCACAAGATGGACAGGTAATCTCACCTTGTTCATAACAGGCCTTGCACAATGCATCACCGCTAGATGCCACCACTAATAAGCGATGTCGACGACACGCAGAGCAGGTACCGTGGTCTGCCGTCGCACAGCTTGGACATAAGCGATGGTCATTTCCCATACGAGTCACCCGGGTAAGACGTTGAGACGGCTTCCCACACGCCTCGCAAGGCTCTGATTCTCTAAAATAGGGAGCACAGGCGTTACAAACAGGGCCGTAGGGAGTGACCTTGCCGATGTTGTAGTCTGAACTGGCTTTCCCACATCGCGCGCACGGTTTGTCGACATCACACTGGCGACAGACGGCTTCTGGGTCATTCTTAGGCAGACGAGCTAACTCACCACATCGTGGGCACATTCGCCGCTTAAACACCCGAGCATAGCAAGTTGAGCAGTAACCATGCCCCTTATGGCGTCGCCACAATTTGGAGACTTCTCGACCACACTCATCGCAGTCTACCGTTTTGTGTTGCTTCAAGAGGTTGGCTCCGCTTTCATTCTCCGTTTTAAACGCGCCCATGAGGCTCTCACTGCGCGTTCCGACGTAGGGCGATGATCCGGTTGAGCGCGGCGGCGATGTGGCCCATGCGGGTGATGAGATAACCGTGATAACAACGGCAACAACATAACGGGGGGTGACTTTCGGGGATCATGAAGCGCACTCGTTTTGACATTACAATCGACCAGAGCGCTAAACGTTTTTTCAAGGCCTATACTTAGCAAACGCTCCACCGCCGCTAATAAAGCACAACGCTCGTTGACAGGCAGCAGCTCAAACGCCAACCCAGACACAGGCATTCGGCAATCCGTAACCGAAATGCCCAATGATAGAAGCGCATCGCCGAGGGGTGACGCAGGCCTCCGACTTGCACGCCGTACAACGCTAAGAAAGAAGGTCACCATAGAAAACCAATCGGCAGGTGCGATAGAGGCCTGCCTAAACGTCACGTTATCCGATTTTAAAACACGATCCGCCATCACTTGGAAACTGAACGCTTCAGGTAAATACGACGTGCACACCGCCTTCCTAAAATCGTCATGACACCGGCTGCACTGAGCTAAATGTTGATCTTCCGCTGACAGGCGATGGGGCTCTATCGGGGCCTTACATGCTGGGCACTCATCTATCAGCTGCACCCCATGAAAGCGGCACCCAATGTGCCAAGCGAATCGCCAGTGTCGGCGCAAGTAGGGGGTTGAGTCCTCTGCCAAGCACAACGTGCATACCTGTTGTCCTCCATAGCGGGTTCGATTGCGGCTGCCGAGTGCTAACAACCAGGGCCAAGTCCGCGTTTCCGGTAATGAGTAACCAGCCACTTTCTCACAATCGTCCCTCATCCCAGCCTTCTGAAAATCAGCGTAAGAGATCCCCGAGGCATTGACTAATGGGCGCATTCTGACGAGGGGAATTTCCCTATCAATATCCCTTATCCATATACGCCATGTTGGCCAAATAGCCCCAGTGAGCGACAAAGGATCACATCCCTGTCTCAACGCCGCCCGTACCAACCATGAAGAAAGGGATTCCTCAGGCAACAGAGGCACACTCAGCGCCCACGGCATTACAGCATCACTTCCCTAATGCCACGGGTTGGCCGCACCCACGATTTACTCTGAATAATTTTCTCATCGATGCGCTCAGCTCCAGACAAAATAGCGGCATTTGCACACTCAATCAGCAGCCGGTGCAGGTCACCCAAATTACCGCCAGAAATCGCGTGGAGCTGAGTAGCTAATTGTGGCTCATGCAGTTGGGAAGGGTGTTTGAGCGGTAGGATCTTCTCAAAGCCAGCAAGCAGCTTCTGAAACTCCTGATTGAGCTCCCACTTCGGTAATGCAACCACATCAAAGCGACTCGCATGCTGCGGATCTGAATGCAGCACACGCACAGCATCCTGCGTACCCACACCAACGATGGGAATCATCAACTCATTGCATAAGAGCTTAATGGCATTCATCGTTTCCCGCTGCTTGACGGCTCCACCGGTTAACAGTGAGTGGAACTCATCAATGATCAGCAGCCGCGTATGGCAAGCACGCAGTTGATGAATCACCTGGTAGCGCAGCTTGGGAACCGGGTCTGTAGGACGGTAGGGAGCCCAAAAGCTCTCTAGCACTGCGATATACAGACTTTTCTCATCGGCACTCGGTGGGGCTTGAGTGACGATCACGGGTTTCACCGGTTCTACGTCTTCATTCACATAGCCCTCACCGTACTGTTTACGAAACCGTTGAACGATGGTTGTCTTTCCGTTGTTGGAGTCACCCACGAGCAAAAGGTTAGGCATACGAGGGCGACTAGGCTTCTCCATCAGCCCACGCATGACCTCAATGACACGATTAGCCAATGGATACCCCAACCATCGCGGTTGATCCATAAACTCCATTCGCTCTTTAGCGGACAGCCCCAAGACATGACGAAGATCAGGATGAAGGTGTGTGCTCATGCTATGTCCCAGTTCACATCGATATCACCCGATAAGAGACCGTCTCCCTGAGTGGGTGATTCTTTGGGAGCTGCGGTTGAGTGTGCATGTAAAAGGGGATCAGCAGGCGTCACCTTTTTCTCATGCTCTTTACGTCGTTGTGCCTGACGGCGACTTCGCTTGGTACGTGCTTGCGACTCTTCCACATGGGTTCGCAGTTCACTAATAGCGCGTAGGATTTCAGACTCATTGACCGAGCTCCTGCCTTCCTGGCGAAGGCGCGCTTTGGCCTGGGCATGCTCCCAAACACTCATCGAGGGGAGGGCGAGATTTGCAAAGGGCACGCGAAAATAGTGCCCGAGCTCCGGGTCTTTGAACCAAATGACGCTAATGTCACGAGGGTCACGCCGAAACACAAAGGTGCGTTTCTTGTTTGGCGTATCTGGATCTTTGGCATTGATCCACGGCCTTAGCGCCTCATCGTAATAGTTCATGCCATCGATGGTCACACCAAAGGTCTGGATCGTGCGCTGAAAGCTGGGCAAAAAATCGAGCAATACAGAAAGTCTATCAGCAGGCCGTGGCGCTAAGCCCACTCCCTGCACGTCAGCATTGCCAAACACACCGATTTCCCATTTCCGCATCGGTGACATACCAATTCCAGAATGAAGACGCTGGTGGTAAACCTTACAAATCAACGTCACCAGCCACTCTTCAAACTCGCTTTTCGTCATGGCCGCGTGCTTCTCTGGATCGTACCCCTCTTTCTCTTTGATGGAGGAGAAGGTCGTCCCAGGCAGGTTATGGATCTCCTTGAGAAGAGAGCCCAGCAACCGCTCGATGTGGCCACCGTAACGAGGCTGCTTAACAGGCCGAAATTCAAGGTTGATCCCATGGGCTAGGCATGAGCGCCGAAACGTCTCTGAGCGAAAATCTGGGCCGTTATCGACATGAATCGTGGCAGGAGTGCCCCATACCGGCCACTCTGCCTTCACGTTATGCAGCAGCAACCATTCATCTTTAGGAAGCATGGAGTGAGCCACACACATGCCAACGGATGTTTCAGAGGGCGGGTCAAACGACAAGTAATATCCCGTGACTATGCGAGTACACACGTCCATGGCCAACGTAATCCATGGACGGCCAATCGGTTTGCGATGCACGTCATCAACCAAAATAATATCGGCAGGCGTGTGGTCAATCTGCATGACGGCTAACGGATAATCCGCATTGGGAAACTTCCCGGCAGCCGGCTGAAACTTATTAATCGCTTTTTCTCTAAAGCCATGGCCACGCAATCGGTCGCGCTCTGGGATGTCACGCAGACGAGCACGAACGGTACCAGGGCTCGGCGGATCAATGCGCCGCTCGTGGCAGCGACGCATGACCTCCTGTACCGCCTTTTGTGCTGAGGGACGCTGCAGCGTCAAATACACGTCTTTGATGACTTCCTGAATCACCGCCTCAGCATGCGCGGGTATACGCGACTTCCCCTTCTTCCACCCTGGCTTTTGAGGAATCAAGGCGAGTACCGAGCCCGTTGCCCTGTACCGCTTCAGCCAGCGGTAGATCGTGGCCGTATCCACTCCCGTTTGTTTAGCACGTTCCTCCGCTGCATCTCGCCCTACGGTATGGCGATCCACCAAGGGCTTAATGATGGAAAAACGATGCTCGGCCTCCCGCCAATCAGCATCCCCAATCTCGGACATATCCTGCTCAGGCGGAGCAGACTCGCTATTGAGAGGCGTTAATTCACTGATGCGAAGCGGGCAACTACGCCCGGACTCAACGGCAATACCAATGACCGTCTCAAAATCGAGCACCTGAGAAATTCGGTAAACGGTGCCATCTTTCTGAACCTGCTCGCCCACCGTGATCTGCAAGTGCTGGCGTGTTTGGGCGACGCCGCTACTGGGTTCAGCTGTGTTGTCACGATGATTATTCATAATCGGGTACCCACACCTCTGATAGAAGGCTAAAGGATTGAGCCATATCGCAATCTAGCTGCCGAGTCGCCAGCAGGTGCCATAAGTGTGCAATTCCCTCTGCCCGATAAATTTCACCCATGAAGTGCCGAGACAGCAGGTAATCCAAGGTCGCTACCCCCATCTCCCTCACCGTATTGAGCACTGCCTGGCTTTCAACAGAGGGAAACACCATTCGTTTGTAACGCGCCAAGAAAGTGATGTTGTCCAGGGTCTTATCACGAATGCGGCTCTCATCATGAATGCTAAACGACCATCCCTCGTTGCTAGCATGCCGCATCGCCGCCTTCCATTTAGGCGACCATTCACGCCAATGTGCTTGCCACTTTTCCCGTGGTTTGACCTCCACCAAGAGAGGTTTGGGGTAATCCCTGTAATGACGGTTACCGAGACGGTAATAAACCAAATAATCAGGCGTGTAGGTGTAACACCTACCGGTCACGGGATGATGAAACGGAATCTCGCACGGCTGGGAAATCACACCAAGGACGCTTACATCAAAGTCAGCCTTGATGAGGAAATCACGTTCAAGCGTCGACTCGAACGCAATAGACTCCTCCCCGCGAAAGGCATAGTAGCCAGACACGCTTCGACGGGTAGGGCCGATGTTACGAACAGATGTAGGCAGTGGCATGAGCAGTCGCACCAAATATTAAATAAAACGCAGCCTGTCGCAGCAATTTCTATTAATTCTGTCGCATTCAATCCTGTACAGACTACCATAATAGCCCGATATTACGCGCTGAGGGTCGCATTAATTGCTGAAAATGACAGTGGCTCAAAACCCAAACCAGGAGAAATCTCGCTTGCCCATCACGGTGTGCTTTTTTTAGACGAGCTGCCGGAGTTCTCCCGCAACGTGTTAGAAGTTCTGCGCCAGCCACTGGAAACAGGCGAAATACATCTGGCCCGGGCCAGCCATGAACGCCGATACCCAGCTCAGTTTCAACTGGTAGCCGCTATGAATCCTTGCCCTTGCGGGCATTTGGGCGATCCACGCCAACGTTGCCAATGTACCGCCAGCCAGATTCAGCGCTACCAGGCGCGGCTTTCCGGCCCGCTGTTGGATCGTATTGATCTACAGGTCGAAGTTCCCGCGCTACCGCCTGAACAACTCACCGCCCAGACCCAGGGCGAATCATCAGAAGCAGTGCGCGAGCGCGTGATGGCCGCAAGAGAGCGACAAATGGCGCGCGGCGCACTCAACAGCCAGTTAAGCGGTAAAGCCCTGGAAGCCGCCTGCGCACTTGACGATGAAGAGCGCGCCTGGCTTGCCAGCGTTCTGGAAAAGCTCAAGCTCTCCGCCCGCGCCTACCACCGCGTGCTGCGCGTAGCACTGACGCTGGCTGACCTACAGGGCGAGCCCAAGCCCACCCAACCGCACCTGATCGAGGCCATTGGCTATCGGCAGCTGGATAGGCTGTTGAAGGGTGCTTAATGAAGTGGCTGAGCAGCGTATATAGTTCTCTGAATTAGGCATTGCCTGTCAGGTCATCAAATTATAGGTATGTCATTGCTTACCTGGCAGCGAAAAATCCAGGCACTTCTTATCAATCAACGTTTCCAGTGCTACTACAACAGGGCTTTCAGAAGCGGTAACAAGGATAAGCGGGCAATTGGATGCAATATCTGCCAAGGGGACTGAGACTAAACTGGACGAAATTTCAGCCACACTCTTAGGCAGCACGGCTATGCCAATCCTGGCCATGGCGAAGCAAAGCATGCTTGAAATATCAGGCACCTCTAAAGCATTCGCCAATGATAGCCCGGCACTCTCTGACAAGCATTCGATCTGACGTCGAAGAAAGGTTTGCTGGGTGGCAGGTTGTAAAAGTAATCGCTCGTTACTTAGGTCTTTAAGAAAGAGTCGATGGGCTTGGGCAAGATGGTGGTCTGGATGGATGAGGACATAAAGTGGCTCTTCTCCCAAGAGATGTTTTCTCAAGCCCTTGGTAGCAGTTTCAGGTATATCTGCTCTTAAAACAGCCGCATCCAGATGGCCCGAACGCAGCGAGGAAAGGTGGTCAAGCGCATTTCCGTAATGAAGCTGAAGTGTAAGATGAGGCCTTTTTTCAAGCACTGTGGCCAGCGCTGAGGTAAACACTGGCGAAAAAATAGCGCTAGCGGAGTAACCTATGTGGAGAGAACCTGCTTCACCGGCATCAGCTTGTCGAACAAGGCTCAGGCTTTGCCTTGCCGATGATAAAAGATTAATCGCCTCTATCAAGAAAACCTCACCTGCACGCGTTAGCTGTACCCCATGCGTATTTCTTAAAAATAGTTTTACATCTAGCACCTCCTCTAAATTTTTTATTGTTTGACTAAGTGGCGACTGAGTTATGTGTAAACGCTCGGCCGCCCGCCTAAAGTTAAGCTCCTCTGCTACTGCCACAAAATAACGTAACTGTTTAAGCTCAAACATAAAACCACTCACCGTGAGATAAAAAAAGACATTCCATCTAAACAAAAACCTATATAGCTTAATAAAACTTCTAAACAGAGCCTTCAATTATGCGCATTTTTATAACATTAGCATCATCTAGCGCATTCTTTAACTTATACCAAACTCAAGCTATTTATCCTTGGCTGGCAACTCGATATGCTGTAGAAATATCCCAAGCGGGATGGCTAAGCATGGCTAGCCTCTTTGGCATGATGCTATGCGCCCCCTTTGCCAGCAAACTAACCTATAAGTTGCCTCCCAGAAAAACAATCATCTTTGGAATCTATATATCAATAACCTTTAATGCATGTATAGCTATAAGTAAAACGCTGGAAGCTCTATTTCTCATACGCTTTTTCCAAGGTATCATATTGCCCTGTATCCTGACGTCTGGAATGACGATAATAGGTCAGGCGCAATGTAAGGAAAAGCGCACTAAGTGGATTGGCTGCTATGTTACTGGAACAATCATGGGCAGCACATTGAGCCGATTTTATCCTGCCTTCGCTATCGACACTATGGGCTGGCAGTGGGGCTTTATATCCTGTGCAGGGCTACTACTTTTAGCCTTGCTCATCATGGCGCATGAAAAACACGTTAACACCATTACCACAACGACTAACAATGATGATGAGAAAACATTTTATTTTAAACAACTTAGGCACGCACTGTCTGATAAAACGCTTATCATGATCTACAGCATAGGCTTCGGGCTTTTATTTACACAAAGCTCGGTATTTACTGCTTTAGGCATCGCACTATCTTACCCCCCCTACAGTAAAACGGCTGGAGAAATAGGGCTTATCTATCTAGCCTGTTTACCTGCAATAATTGCAGTTATCACCGTACCAAAGATGTATATTTCTAAGAACGAGACGCTGCTCCTTATAATTTTACTGGCATTGCTTTGGGGTTCTATGCTTCTAATGACGAAGAATTATTACCTGGTCATTTTTAGTGTACTTCTCTTCTCAATAGCTACCTATCTATTGCAAGCTTTAACGACGGCAATGCTAAGCCAAGTGCGTAAAGTACCGGTCAGATTTGCCAGCGGTGTATACCTTTTTTTTTACTACGGAGGAGGAGCGCTAGGGGCAATATGTTCCGCGACGCTTTATAGCGCCGGGGGCTGGGCGGGGGTAACAATCGCTATTATGATGGTTCACGCCTTAATATTGGCACTATTACTATGGTTAACAGCCGCTTTCAATAAAAAGAAGCCCTGCACCATATCGCATTAATATCCGTTCAAACAATATCAGTCGAGTATAGGAGTACACGGGCAATGTAGCACAGATGGGGCCAGGCGTGACGCAACGGCCTCACGTCAGGGCCCGCCATCAAAGTGTCCCTTAAGGCGCTTCGCGATGCAGTTTTAACGACGCGTACACGCCAGCATATCCACTAACCGCTGGCAGAGCGCATCCAGTTTTTTGCTATTGGCTTCTTCGATAAACGTGCCCGCTTCATCAAAAGCGGTGTGCGCTTTGGAGAGCGACATCGGCTGCGGCAGTACGATCAAGCCTAGATTGGCGAGCAACTGTTGGGCCAGCGGCATCGCACGAATGCCGCCTAACCCACCAGGCGAGGCCGACACCAGCGCAGCCCACTTGCCTGAATAAAGTGCCAGGCCCGGCGTATCTTCATAAGGGCGAGACAGCCAGTCCAGCGTGTTCTTCAAAAGCGGGGTGATAAAGCCGTTGTATTCCGGCGAGGCGATAAACAGCGCCTGGTGATCAGCCAGCAGCTCGCGCAGTTTAAGCACGTTCTCCGGAACGCCTTGGGTTTCAATATCTTCATCAAACAGAGGGCACGGGTAGTCTTTCAAATCCACAAACGTGGCCACGCCGCCCAACGCCTCAATGCGCTTGGCAACCAGCCGCGCCAACTGTTTGTTGTGTGAATCCTGGCGGCTGCTTCCAGCAAATACTAATACCTTGGGTACTACGCTCATTCGATTGGGCTCCTTAATAACAGGCTATTTAGGGTTCGACAGGCTCATGCGGCCCGCCAGGCATCTGGTCAATAAACGTGTTGATAGCGCTAAACAAGGCCTCGCGAATCGGCTCTGCTTCGTTAACTAAATGGTGGCGTGCTTCCGGATGGTAGTGAATCTCGGCGGCGGTAAATTTTTGTGCTAGAACGCTCAGGTTCCACTGCCAATCAACCGTCAAATCCTGCTCACCCTGCAAAATCAATGTTGGCACGTCGACAGGCTCAAGCGCTAGCAGGCGTGGCATCCAGCGCCGCATGGCACTTACCCACGCCACACTTAAGCGCTCGGGCTGCAGTGGGTCGTGATCACGCAGAAATTCGGTAAACGCTTCGTCGGTTGAGTTGGGCCGAAATTTACGCGGAAGATCCTTCAAGAACGGGCTAGCGATAAGGTGCATCCAACTCGCCTGAGTCCACCGCCAAGGGCGTACCAGCGGCGCGAGCAGCACCAGGCCATCCCAACCGGCCTCTTCTCGCCGGGTGAGTGCGTCGGTTGCAAGAATCGCACCTCCGGTACTCTGCCCAACACCCAACCACGGCCTGGGAGCTATGCCTAGTGTGATCAGGGTGTTTTGCATGTAGGTGAGGCAGTGCTGATAGTCGTCAAAATCTTCAATTTCTGCGCGTGGGCCGCTCGAAAGCCCATGACCCGGCAGGTCCCATAGCACTACCCGCCAGCCCTTGGCCAACAGGTGCGTTAACAGGTGACGATAAAGGCCTAAATGGTCAAAGTAGCCGTGCACCACAAAGGCTGTGCCTGATGGATTGGGTGGGCTCCATACTTGGCACCACAAGGCAAAGCGGCCGGTATCGATAAAGCCTGCATGCACCTCATCGGTGCTTTCAAAGAGTGCTTCCAGACCATAATGCAGAAAATAGCCCTTCACGACGTCCCACAGCGCTTCACCCGGTACTAATCGGGAAAAGACTGATTCGCCTGCCGTTTGCCGAAACAAACTTTCCATCTGTTGGAAATCCTGCATCCAAACCTCTCTATGAGCGCCCTGCTTTCTTATCATTTGGTCGAGCATTGTGCCGCTTTAACGTCTACGCTGTTTACATGCCTGCACAGTTGTGGAAGTATTTTCCATAAATGTATTTTGCGCTTATTTTACTCTGGCCGTGGCCATTCACCACCCACGGGCACCTTCACAGGAGAAACCCCATGAGCGAGCGTATCACGCGCCACCGTTTGCAGGTGGCCACCGAGCTGGACCGCTTTATTAACGAGCAGGCACTACCTGGCACGGGCGTTGATGAAAGCGCCTTCTGGGCCGGTGTCGATGCCCTGTTCCATGATCTGACCCCAAAAAATAAACAATTGCTAGCAGAGCGTGATGCGCTGCAAGAAAAAATTGATGCATGGCATCGCGAGAACCCCGGCCCCGTTAGCGACATGCCAGCCTACCGGGCGTTTTTGCAAGAGATCGGCTACCTGGCCGACCTGCCTTCCAACGTAAAAGCGACCACCGCCAATGTCGACCGCGAAGTTGCCATACAGGCAGGTCCACAGTTGGTGGTGCCGGTAAGTAATGCCCGCTACGCCCTGAATGCGGCGAATGCGCGCTGGGGCAGTCTTTATGACGCGCTCTACGGCACCGACGCTATTTCCGAGGAAGACGGCGCGGAAAAAGGCACAAGCTTTAACCCCAAGCGCGGCGCTAAAGTCATTGCCTATGCGCGAGGCGTTCTGGACCGTGCCGCGCCGCTGGCCACAGGCTCCCACCGCGACGCGGTTAACTACACAATTCGTGACGGCCATTTGGTCGTTACGCTGGAAGGCGGCCGGGAAACTGGCCTAAAAGATTCCGGCAAGCTGATTGGCTTTACTGGCGAAACGTCCGCTCCTGAGACGATTCTGCTAGCCAATAATGGCCTGCACCTGGAAATCCAGATCGATGCCAGTCACGCCATTGGCAAAACCGACCCGGCGGGCGTAAAAGACGTGGTCGTTGAAGCCGCGCTCACCACCATTATGGATTGCGAAGACTCCGTGGCTGCCGTGGATGCCGAAGACAAGGTAGGCGTTTATAGCAACTGGCTCGGCCTGATGAAGGGCGATCTGGAAGAGAGCATCGACAAGGGCGGTAAAACCTTCGCCCGTAAGCTGCACGCTGACCGCACCTGGAACACCACCGAAGGCGGCAAGGTGACCCTACCCGGCCGTTCGCTGATGTTTGTGCGTAATGTGGGCCATTTGATGACCACGCCCGCGATTCTGGATGAGGAGGGCAACGAGTTGCCGGAAGGTATTCTCGATGCCGTGGTTACCTCGCTGCTGGCCCTGCACGATCTTAAAAAAGATGCCGACCAGCCGCGTAACTCGCGCACCGGATCGGTGTATATCGTCAAGCCGAAGATGCATGGTCCTGCCGAGGCTTCATTTGCCAACGAACTGTTTGGCCGCGTAGAAGATATCCTTGGCATGAGCCGCGACACCCTAAAGATGGGCATCATGGACGAAGAGCGCCGCACCACGGTCAACCTCAAGGCGTGTATTGCCGAGGCCTCTTCACGCGTGGCGTTCATCAACACCGGCTTCCTGGACCGCACCGGCGATGAGATGCACACCGCCATGGAAGCAGGCCCCATGGTCCGCAAGGGCGACATGAAATCCGCCGCGTGGATTACCGCCTACGAGAAGAGCAACGTACAAGTAGGCCTTGCTTGCGGTCTACGCGGTCGCGCCCAGATCGGTAAAGGCATGTGGGCTATGCCCGATTTAATGCACAACATGCTGGAACAGAAAATCGGCCATCCAAAAGCCGGTGCCAACACCGCTTGGGTACCTTCACCCACGGCCGCTACCCTACATGCGTTGCACTATCATCAGGTAAATGTCACCGACGTTCAGCGCGAGCTTGAAGCGCTGGGCGAGCCCGACTTCCTGGACGACTTACTCAGCGTCCCAGTGGCGGAAAACCCCAACTGGTCAGATGACGAGATTCAGCAGGAGCTGGATAACAACTGCCAAGGCATTCTGGGTTACGTGGTGCGCTGGGTAGAGCACGGCGTGGGCTGCTCCAAAGTGCCGGATATTCACGATGTAGGCCTGATGGAAGACCGCGCCACGCTACGCATCTCCAGCCAGCATATTGCCAACTGGCTGCATCACGGCATTGTCGATGCGCCGCGCGTTGAAGAAACCCTCAAGCGCATGGCCAAGGTCGTCGATGAGCAAAACGCCGGTGACCCCACTTACACCGCGATGAGCAGTCACTTTGAGGACTCCACCGCGTTCAAGGCAGCATCGGACTTGATCTTCAAAGGCCGCGTACAGCCGTCGGGCTACACCGAGCCGCTGCTTCACGAATGGCGCCAGGTGCATAAAGCGAAGTAAACGCCTATCTTGATAGCGCTTATTAAACAGCCCCTTAAGGTGCGAAATGACTGCACCTTGAGGGGCTTTTAGTAGAAATCGACTACGATAACAGGCCCTGCCTTTGCGAAAAGGCAGGGCCTGTTATCGTTTACTGCGGCCTCAACCTCAGTGACTCCATCCCACCATCGACGGGAAGACACACGCCCACTGAGGAACGATTGGCAGGGTCTGCCAAATAGGCTACCGCTTGGGCTACTTCCTCTGCGCTAACAAGTCGGCCATGAGGCTGGCGTGCCTCTAGCGCTGTACGTTCCGCCGCTGGATCATCAGCCTGTTGCAGGAGCCGCCCAACCCATGGAGTATCAGCAGTTCCTGGGGCCACACAATTCACCCGAATGCCCTCACGCACATGATCAGCAGCCATCGCTCGGGTCAATGCGAGTACAGCCCCTTTGGTGGCGGAATATAACGCTCTTTGCGGCAAACCCGCATTAGAGGCGATAGAGGCCATATTCGTAATCGATGCAGACGCTGACTTTCTTAGATGAGGCAGTGCCGCTCGGGACACACGCGCCATCCCAGCAACATTGATTTCCCATGATTGAGTCCACTCTTTGTCTGAGTTATCAGCGACACTCCCTTGGGCCCCAATGCCAGCGTTATTGACTACAATATCCAAGCGCCCAAACTTATCAACAGTCGCCTGAACGGCACGGTTCACTGAGGTACTATCTGCAACGTTACACTCTTGCCAATAGTGCCGATTTCCTGAATCGACAATATCAAGAACGGCAACACTGGCTCCTTCTTTAGCCAAAAGATCGGCGATCGCTGCGCCAATCCCTGAGGCGCCACCGGTCACAAGGGCCACCAAACCTTCAAAGCGTGCAGACATAACTCACTCCTCCCAAGCTCGATAGGTTTGGCGTTGACGACCCAATCCTTCAATCTCGACGTCAACGACATCGCCTGATTTCAGATACGCAAAGCGTCCAGATACAGCGACTCCCTGAGGCGTTCCTGTCGAGATCACATCGCCTGGCTCAAGTTGCATGTACTGGGAAAGATCGCGCACGATCTCGGCACAGCTAAATATCATGTCGGCTGTACGGGAATCTTGCCGAGACTCTCCATTAACCCAAGAGCGCAATCTCACATCCGCTGGATTAAATTCATCTGCCGTTACGATCCAAGGTCCTAATGGCATATAGCCGGGGCTGCATTTACCCTTACTCCACTGACCTCCTGAAATTTCTAGCTGGAACGCTCGCTCGGAGAGGTCGTTAGCTAATACATAGCCGCCGATATGCTGCGCCGCATCTTCCAAAGAATCACAGTAGGCGGCCGTGCTACCGATAATGATACCCAGCTCAACCTCCCAGTCAGTCTTCAGGGAGCCACGAGCAATGGTAACGGTGTCATTTGGGCCCGCAATGGTATTGGGCGTTTTGAGAAAAACGATAGGGCTCTTCGGCGGCTCCGCACCGGACTCAGCCGCATGGGCGGCGTAATTCTGACCGATACAGATCACCGCTGAAGTGGTAGCCACGGGGGAGCCATAGCGAATATTATCGTCGATATTAACAGCGGTAAGACGACCTTTTTCAACCAATTCCTTGAGTTGTCGCACCCCGCCAGAGGCCCAGAATTCGGGGCCAAAATCACCTACCGACGAAGCGTCGTACAACACTCCATCAATCTCAACAAGCGGCGTTTCATATCCAAGTTCACCACGGCGTAACAGCTTCATACTTCCTCCTTTAGCAGACCCTGGGCCCGCAGATCATTCCAGAATGCTTCGGGTATTTCGGATGATGCTAGCGCAAGATTCTTCTCAACTTGCGCAACCGAACGCATACCGGCCATAACATTCACGACAGCAGGATGCCGCTTGGGAAAGTGCAGCGCGGCCTCCGGAAGGCTCACTCCATGATCGCGCGCCACCGCAGCAATCTGCCGCGTCCGATCCAGCGCCCACTTTGGTGCGGGGCCGTACTCGTACCACGCGTCCTCGGACGGCTCTTCGCGCGCAAGTAATCCAGAGTTGAAAATCCCAACGGCAATAACGCCCACTCCTTTCGCCTGACAGGCTGACATCAACCCCACTTGCTCCTGCTCAAGCAAGGTATACCTACCGGCAAGCATGACTAAATCGGGATCGGAATGATCCACGAAACGGCGCAGCATAGTGGCGTCTTTAGAACCAATACCCCACGCTGAAATAACCCCTTCGCTGCGAAGTCGGTTCAGCATGGGTACCGCACCGCTGATCGCTTCGTCGAAGCGGTCAGTCGGCTCTTCAGGGTCATGAATCCAGAGAATGTCGACAGCGTCGAGTTTCAGCCGCCCCAACGACTCTTCAAGGCTGCGCTGTACCCCATCGGCTGTGTAGTCACGAAGGCGCGTTAGATTATCGGGGACAAGAAAACCATTTTGATGATCAGAACCCTGCGGCATTGGGTTCTCTCTTAGCAGTCTTCCCACCTTGGTGGAAATAACGTAATCCTTGCGCGACTGCCCACTAAGCGCTCTACCAATCCGCTCTTCGGAAAGCCCTAAACCATAATGTGGGGCGGTGTCGAAGAACCTTAGTCCGCCCTCCCATGCGGCCTCCACGGCATCAATGCACGCCTGCTCTGCCACCTTTTTGCCCATGTTTCCAAATTGTGCCGTACCGAACCCCAACTCACTAAAAGAGGTGTTGAGCTTATTAGGTAAACGAGAAGATGTGGTCATTGACTTGGTCTCCTTGAGTAGATACGAAGGGCGTTCTCGTGGGCAATTGGCGCACGGTGTTCAGCAGGCAAGAGTTCTAATACTCGCAAGCACCAATCGTAGGTATCCAGGCTAACGGGATAGTCACTGCCGAGTAGGCAACGCTGAGGGCCGAAAAGCTCAACGGCGGCCCCCACCACGCCAGCCGTAACATCTTCCAGCGCTATAGACCCTTGGCATTCCGCAGGTAATCCGGAGAGCTTGCAATGTACGTTGGGTAGCTCCGCAAGACATGCCAAGTCTCGGTGCCAATTGAACATGGCCTGTTTATTACCAACCTCAGGCTTTCCCATATGGTCCAGCACCACAGTAAGCTCAGGCACTTGCGAAAGCAGTTGGGTGAGTGCAGGTAATTCCCCGGCTCTAACGCAGGCATCAAACGGAATGCCGTTGTCTGCAAGTCTTTTCATTCCCTGTAAGAGATAAGGCGAGTTGAAGAGGTTACGATCCTGTAGAAGCCTACGCACACCAACCAACTTGGGTAGCGTTGTAACTCTTTCCAGTCTTTCAGCAGCGTCATGTGCCTCGAGCGCCACACCGGCCACGATGCCGTAAACCCGCGAGTCCTTCTCTGCTATATCAGCGAGCCAATCAGCTTCCTTGACTGGGTCATCGGCATCGGCTTCAACGAGAATGTATTGGCGTTTTTCAACCCGCTCGGGAATGGCTGATTTGGATGGCAATCCTGCTTGAGCAAGCCACGAAACATGGACAGTTGACGTATCCCAGATGTGAAGGTGTGTATCGATAATCATGGCACGCCGACCGTCAGCAAGAGATTCGAATATGGGCGTGTTTCACCGGTAGCAACGAGAAGACATACGTCGGGCTCACGACAAGCCGCATAAAATTCCATCCGCGCCAAACTCGACCATATGATGTCTTCTCCGCCACGATGAACATGCGAAGCCAGCAACTGCTGAAATTCCTTAACAGCTTCAGAGGCACCGCCTTCGGCCGTTTGCATATAAATCGCAGACTCCACATAAATCGTCTCTGCCACCGCCTTTAAAACGTCGGCAGCCGGAATCATTCCTGCACAGAGGTTCAAGTGGACTCTTGGGGCAGTAGACGGCGCCCCCGTTGAATGCGGATAAAGCGCATCAGCAATGAGAATCTGCGCTCCATGGCCTGCCTCGGCTAGACCAGAAAGCAACGCCGGATGCAGAACGCGTCCTTTAATCATACGGCGGCTCCGTCTCGGCGCTTCTTCCACTCAGCACCATTCGGCCAAGCCCAACTCGCCAGCGACTCCGCTTTTATTTCCGCAGAGTAGCCAGGAGCTGCTGGCAGCAAGTAAGCCCCGTCTTTAACTCTGCAAGGGTCAACGAAATGTTCGTGAAGGTGATCCACGTATTCGGCAACACGTCCCTCCACCGGGCCTGAGACCGCGACGTAATCAATCATCACCAAGTGGCTAACAAGCTCACAAAGCCCGACACCACCAGCATGAGGGCACACGGGTTTCGCAAATTTTTTAGCCATGAGTAAGACAGGAATAATTTCGTTGATACTGGCGAGTCGACAGGAATCGATCTGAACAAAATCTACAGCGTTGGCTTGCAGTAACTGTTTGAACAGTACACGGTTCATACCATGCTCACCGGTCGCGATGCCAATGCCCTCGTCGCGAACACCATCGGCAATAGCGCGGTGGCCTAAAACATCATCAGGGCTAGTGGGTTCTTCAATCCATAGTAGATTGTGATGGGCTAGCTCTCGCACTCTCTGGATCGCTTCTGGCACATCCCAAATCTGGTTGGCATCGATCATTAGCGATCTGTCCGAACCAATTACCGAACGAGCGATACCAAGTCGACGCTCATCGTCTTCAGGGTTTGCACCGACCTTAAGCTTGATATGCTGATAGCCCTCCTCAATCGCTTCGCGGCAGAGCCTTTCAAGCTTTTCATCCGAATACCCCAGCCACCCGGCGGATGTTGTATAGCACTGAAACCCATGATCCTTGAGATCGGAAATTCGTTCTTCACGATATTGGCGCTGCTCTTCCAGCATAGCGATGGCTTCATCGGCCGTCAGCACATCAGAGAGGTAGCTCAAGTCGAGTTGATTGACGAGATCAGCCGGTTCCATTTCACAGATATATTGCCAGAGCGGCAACCCTGCTCGGCGTGCTGCAAGATCCCATACCGCATTCATCACAGCGGCACGAGCCAAGTGAACGACCCCTTTATCTGGCCCGAGCCAACGAAGCTGAGAGTCCTCTGCAAGTTCACGGTAGGCTTGCCCAGGCTTATCGCATAACTCAGCCACATCACGTCCGACGAAGCGAGAGGCTAATGCGTTAACCGCTTGAAGGCAGATATCATTTCCACGCCCTATGGTAAAAGTAAACCCGCATCCATAGAGCGCATCATCATCCGTTATAAGCCGGAGATAAGCGGCGGAGTAATCTGCATCCTTATTAACAGCATCAGATCCATCGCTACTGTCTGACGTAGGAAATCGCAGATCGATAAGGTCAATGGCAGTAATAGCAGTCATATTTGAACCCCGAATTCATATGATGTATTTAACTCTGGCTTAATTCTTACGCTAGCTTCAAACTTTCTTAATTCACCGCAATAACCCAGGAAAGCGCATGAGTGAAGACAACCTCGCAGACAACGCTGTACGCCGCCCATCACAAAACGAAGTGGTTGTTCAAGGCATCCAGGACATGATCACTTCGAGAGAGATCAAGCCTGGTGACAGACTCCCTGTAGAGCCCCTGCTTGCCGAGCGTTTCAATGTATCTCGCAGCTCTCTTCGAGAAGGTGTACGCGCACTGGTTGCCATGGGCATCCTGGAAACAAGGCAAGGCTCCGGCACTACCGTTACAACGCTTGATCCTCATTTACTTCTTAAACCGCTGGTTTTTTGGGCCAGCATTCAGGGCGACAAATCCTCACTTGACCTGCACGCTGTGCGCCAAGCACTTGAAGTTGAGTCTGCTGCTACCGCGGCTTCGCGAAGAACACCGGAAGATATTGAGCAACTCAAACGCCTACTCAAAACGGCAGAACCTGCCATTCGAGCTAAAGATCACGAAGCGGCCATGGCGGTAGACCTGGAGTTTCATCTCACGGTGGCAAGGATCTCCCGAAACCCCATCCTTATCGCTCTTTTAGAAGCACTGTCTCGCCCAACGCTAAGAATGAGGATATGGCAGTCCATTTACCGCGGGGGCCGCCTGGACACTACACACCATGAACATCTGGCAGTACTGAATGCGATTGCCGCTGGCGACCCCATTTCGGCGCATGCTGCCATGCACACTCATCTGGCTCAGGTTGCCGTTAATCTGGAAGACTGATCCCCAGCGATAAGCACTAGGCTAGATCTTCAGCATTGGCTGACTCCGGCGCAGGATTACGCAGCACATACATGCCGTATCCAACGATCACCATGAAACACCCCATCACTACCAGGTAACTGATTCGAGCCGATGTCATATCGATTACCCATCCCTGTAACGGAGGAATAAGTGCGCCTCCAACAATCGCCATAACCAGCCCCGCAGCACCATACTTGGTGTCCTGACCAAGCCCAGTGAGCGCGATGCCATAGATAGTGGGAAATAGAAGTGAAATACAGGCACTCAGCATAACGATGGCGACTGATCCAACTATGCCACCACTTATTACAGCAAGCAGGGACAGCCCTACGCCCAGCACACACATAAGCGTCATTAACTTACGTGGATCAAAGCGCCCCATTAAACCCACCATAAGGAAGCGGGAGAACAAAAAGACCAACAGAGATGCCTGAAGCCAGTACCCTGCAACGGCATTGCTAACGCCCAGGTTTTCAGTAATGTAGTGGAGCGTAAACGTCCAGGCACATGTCTGAGCAGCAACATTAAAGAACTGGGCGACAACACCAAATGAGTAGCGGCGATTTTTCAACAACCGCCCCAGGCGGCTACCAGGCAGCTTCACAGCGTCTGCTTTGCGGTCTGACATCAAAGCCGTATGCGCCGGAACACGCACCATAGCGATGGCGATAGCAATAACAATGTAGAGCAACGCCAACGTTATATAGGGGCCCATCACAGCTTGCAGCTCGGCTGACTGAATGCTTTCAAGTTCTTGTTGCGAAAGTGCCGCACGATCTACCGCTGTGGCGGGATTAACATGGGGCAAAATAAAGATCGCAGCCAACAACACGCCAAGGTTAGAACCAATAGGATTGAAGGCCTGTGCAAAGTTAAGCCGGCGCGTCGCATTGTGCCGTGGCCCCATAGCCATGACATAAGGATTTGCCGATGTCTCCAAAATAGAGAGCCCCGCCGCCAGCGTGAACAAAGCGACAAGAAACATTGAGTAGGTCATTACAATCGAGGCAGGAAAGAAAAGAAAACCGCCTGTGGCGGCCAAAAGCAGACCGATCAGCACACCCCCCTTATAGCCAAGCTGCGAGTTAATCCAGGCGGCTGGAATGGCTAACGCGAAGTACGCCCCGTAATAAGAAAATTGAACCAACGAAGACTGAAACGCGCTCATTGAGAAAACTGAACCGAAAACCGATACCAGCGGGTCGGTCAAGTTTCCAGCCAACCCCCATGCCGCAAAACAGGCAACTATTAACAAGAATGGCAGGCGCATGCCTTTGTGGAGGAATGGTTCTTTTTTTAATTCTGAATTCTCTTTAGACGATAGTTCAGCAAGCTGTGATTGCACGAGCAACTCCTTGTTATATTATTATTCAAGGTTAATTCATCTGATGAATTTCGCTGGAAATAAACTAGCCAACTTGGATGTATATGGCAAGCTTCGGCTTGCTAGCCATTCGTCTAAGATTTCTAGCGAGAATTGGTTTTCTTGAATACTAGAGTTGCTATACGTATACCTGATCCAGTTGTGTCCAATGTTAGCCACTTAGCTATTGCTTTCTCTTTGAAAGGCTGACTTGTAGCAGCAAAATTGTGTAGAAATAACCAAACAGGACAACAACAATGACCATCATGACTGTCGAACAGATCGAGCACTTTCTGGATGAGGTGTTTCCCCAGCGAATGGGCAGAGTTGAAAGCGTAGGCGAGATGTGTGCCACGATGCGCTTAACGGTAGGTTATGAACACCTGCGCCCCGGCCCCCGAGTAAGCGGCCCTACGATGATGGGCTTTGCCGATGTGGCACTGTATGTGGCGATTCTGGCTCAAATCGGCCCTGAACCCATGGCGGTGACCAGCGACTTAAACTGCCATTTCCTGCGCGCCGCTTCAGGCGAACACGACATTATCGCCCACGCCAAACTGATCAAGCTGGGCCGCCGTTTAGCGGTGGGTGAAGTGCAGATATTCTCCGCAGCCGATGAACGCCGCCCAGTTGTGCACGTCACCGCAAGCTATGCCTTGCCCGCTACGTAGCAGCCGACAAACGGGGTAAGCAGCGACCATAGAGAATGGCTTGCAAAAAAACGCCCCGGGCCCTGGCTATCAAGAAGCCAGGGCCCGGGGCGTTTTAACGGCTAGAACGCTTAGTAAGCGGCTTCTGGCTCGTAGTACTCTTCTACATTGTCGAGGGTGATTAGATCAGCGTTAAGGATGAGCCGTGAAGGCACGCCGTGGTACATATCGCCCAGATGCTCGCCTTTAACGCCGTGTACCGCTAGCGCCATGGCAGAGGCAATCATGTTCGGCGGATAGGTAACAGTGCCTTTAACCATCGGGTGCTCGTTACGGATCATTTCAATCACGCGCTGAGAACCGCCACCGCCCACAATCAGTTGGATATCGTCGCGGTTGTTTTCATCCACCGCCTGAAGCGCCGAGATCAATACGTCATCATCACCCGCCCAAATGGCGTCCACTTCCGGGTTACTGCCCAGCAGGTCTTCCGTTACGCTAAGCGCCTGCTGTGGGTTCCAGTTGGTCGTTTGAGAGGCCAGGATATTGATATCGGGATAGTTTTCCATCACCCGGTTAAAGGCATCGACACGCTGGCTGTTGATGGGGATGGGCGGGCCTTCCAGCACCAGAATATTGCCCTCGCCGCCCAACTCTTCAGCGATATAACGCGCGGCGTGCTCGCCTAAGCCTGGGTTATCGCCCGCAATAAAGACGTTTTGCGCAGGCGTTTCAAGCTCGCGGTCCACCACAACGGTATAGATGCCTTCATCGTAGGCTTCGGAAATAACTGCCTGAAGCGTTGCCGGGTCGTGGGGAAGAATGACCAGCGCATCCAGGTTGCGGATCATCAAATCTTCCACGTTAGAGACCTGGGCCGTGCCGGAGTTAGCGGAGAGTACCGTAAAACTGACATCCGGATACTCCTCACTTAGGTCGTCGGCGGCTTGCTGTGCCCACCATAAAAGGCCTGCGGTCCAGCCATGGTCAGCGGACGGCACGGTGACGCCAATATGGTAGTCGTCGGCCAGCGCCAGGCTGGACGTACTCGCTATGGCCGTTGCCAGCGCGGCAGTCTTGAAAAGGCGTGATAGTGTCATTGTTATTGCTCCCTTTCTAACGTACATCGTAGATGGGCGAGCCAACCCCGCCCAGTGTGATCGTCGGCCCTGTTTGGGCATAGCGACCGGAAAGACCGTTTTTACAAGTCAGGTACGCTTGTACTGCAGCAGTACCGCCAGCAAAATGACGCCGCCCTTGACCAGCCCCTGTAAATAAGGGGAAACGCCGGTCAGGTTAAGCATGTTGTTGATAATACCTAGAATCAGCGCACCGATGACCGTACCCCATATCGAGCCGCGCCCACCGGAAAGCGCCGTGCCTCCGATGACGACGGCGGCGATAGCATCCAGTTCATAAAAGTAGCCTGCATCACTCGGGCTTACCGAGTTGAGCCGTGAAGTCAGCATGATGGCCGAAAGACCCACACAGATGCCCGCAATCACAAAGGTGGAGAGCACAATGCGCTCAACCCGAATGCCCGAATAGCGTGCTACCTGAGGATTAGCGCCCACCGCGCACACATGCCGCCCGTAAGGGGTATGAAACAGCAGCACATGCGCGATGATCGCCAGGCCAAAGAACACGATCACCGGAACCGGAATGCCCAGCAAAAAGCCGCCGCCCACGCTTGAGAAGTGCGGGTTGGGGGTAGAAACCACCGCCGCATCGGTGAAGTAGAGCGCCAGCGAACGAAAGATCGACATACTGGCAAGCGTTACCACAAAGGCCGCTATGCGCCCTCGGGTGACTAACAAGCCGTTGAATAGCCCTAACAGCCCGCCCGCAGCGATAGCGGCCAACAGGCCGAGAAGCACCGCCTGAATGGGGTCACTAATGCTATTGACGATATACAGGATAACCACACCCACCAGCGCCACCATCGACCCCACCGATAGATCGATCCCGCCGGCGATAATCACAAAAGTCATGCCGATGGCGATAATGCCGGTATAGGAGACCTGACGCATCACGTTGGAAATATTGCGCGTGTTAAGAAAATATTCGCTGGCGATGGACGACACCACGAACAGCAAAATCAGCGCCACCAGCGGGGCCAGAATCGTCGCGTTAAGGGGCAACCTGCGCAGGCCTTGGCGTGCAACGCTCCCCATTGTTTTGGTATTAGGCGGTTGGGCCATCTTAATTCCCCACTTGTTCACGGTTGGCGTGCTGCCGTGCGCCAGCGGCATACAGCATTATTTGTTCTTCGTTGATATCGTCACCGTTAAGCTCAACGGCTATTTGCCCTTCGCGAATCACTAACACCCGATCCGCAATACCAATGACCTCTTCAAGCTCGGAGGAGATCACGACAACGGCTTTATTTTGTTCGGTAAGGTCGCGAATTAACCGGTAAATCTGCTGTTTGGCGCTGATGTCGATGCCGCGGGTGGGCTCATCGAGCATCAGGATATCGGGCTCAATATCAAGCAGCTTCGAGAAGTAAACCTTCTGCTGGTTACCACCGCTCAACAGGCTCACCGGCGCCGCGAGGTTGGATGCCTTGATGGCCAAGCGCTGCTGGTAATGTTCAGCTTGACGCCGTTCAGCGCGATGTTTGATAAACCCGCGCACATAGCGTTTCAGGCTAAGGGCGGTAATGTTCTGCATGACGTTAAACGAGAGAATCAGCCCCTTACCCTGGCGGTCTTCCGACAGATACGCCAAGCCGTGGGCGTGGGCTTCGCTGGGTGACCGAAGATCAACAAGCTCGCCATCGATAAATATCTCGCCCTGCTCTTTACGGTGCAGCCCCATGATGGTTTCAGCAATTTCGGTGCGCCCCGCACCTACTAACCCGGCAAGTCCCAACACTTCGCCACGGCGTACTTCAAGGTTGATGTCCTTGAGCTTGCCTTTAAGGCTTAAACCCTGCACACGCAGCGCGGGCGGCGTATTGTCAGCACGTTGCGCAAGCTTCTCAGGGTAAATTTGTGACAGCTCACGCCCAACCATTTTGCGCGCCATGTCCTCTTCATTAAGCGCCGCGGTCTCGCACAGTTCTACTTGTTGGCCGTCCCGTAAAATCAGCAGCCGGTCACAGAGATCTTTGACCTCTTTTAGCTTGTGAGAAATAAACAGAATCGTGACGCCCTTGGCGACCAGCGCGCGCACCACGTTAAACAGCACTGCGACTTCGCGGTCGGTCAGTACCGTAGTGGGCTCATCCAGAATCAGCAGTCGCGCGTCGTTAACCAGCACCCAGGCCACTTCTACCATCTGCTTTTGGGCAACGCTTAGCCGCTCGATGGGAAGTTCAGGGTCCAGGTCCACTTCTAGCGAGCTGAGCAGTTGCTGGGTGCGTTTACGCATGCCTGCGTGGTCAAGAAAACCATGACGGCGCACTTCCTGGCCCAAAAAGACATTTTCGTAAACACGCAGCGTGGGGATTAAATTGAATTCCTGGGGGATCATCGCCACGCCGTGAGAACGCGCCGTAATCGGGCCCAATGCGCTGAATACCTGGCCATTCAGGTGAATCGAACCCACCGTTGGCGTGTAAATACCGCTGATGATCTTTAACAGCGTGGATTTTCCGGCGCCATTTTCCCCCAGAATACCCAGCACTTCGCCCGGCATAACAGAAAGGGAAATATCATTCAGTACTTGAACGGGGCCGAAGGCTTTACCGATCCCTTCAAGCTTTAAAATAGGCTCGCTCATGGGGCGCCCCCGGAAGCGTCTGGCGCTTTACTCAGATGCAGCGGCGTCCAACTGCCTGCCGCCTGGTGTGAGGTAATCGCCGCGGCAATAAAGCGCATGCCATCCACACCGTCTTCTATGCCGGGCAGCCAAGCGGGATACTCACCAGCCGCGTGACCATCGGCCAACGCCTGATACAGGTTGGCAAAGGCTTCAATGTAGCCTTCCGGGTGCCCGCCCGGCACGCGAACGCCTTGAGCGATATTCGCACTTAGCCAGTCATCGCGCCGCGTTAAGCGCTGGCTTGGCCCATTAAGCGGTTTCAGCCACAGCTCGTTGGGCTGCTCCTGAGCCCATTGCAGGCTGGCCTTCTCGCCGATGACGCGAATGGTTAGCGCGTTCTCATAACCAGCGGCCGTCTGGCTTGCCCACAGCATGCCTCGCGCACCGCCGTTAAAGCGCAGCAGCGCCTGAACGTTATCGTCCAGCGCCCGCCCCGGCACCGCTGTCACCAGCTCAGCGCTTACCTCGCTAACGCGCTGGCCGCTGATAAACTGGGCCAGCTGAAACGCATGCACGCCGATATCTCCCAGGCAGCCAGCAGCCCCCGCCTGGGTGGGGTCCAAACGCCAAGCGGCCTGGCGGTTATCGGCTTCCGGGGGTTCGCTTAACCACTCTTGAATATATTCGACCTGTACATGGCGAAGCTGCCCCAGCGCGCCTTCGGTAATCAGTTCACGGGCACGCTGAACCAGTGGATAACCCGCATAGTTGTGCATTAATACAAAGTGACATGCGCTTTTTTCAGCCGCCTGAGCCAGCTGTTCGGCTTCCTCAACACTGAGCGTCATGGGTTTTTCACACACCACGTGAAAGCCCGCCTCCAGGCTTGCCAGCGCCGCCGGGTAATGCAGATGGTTGGGCGTCACAATCGCCACAACCTGCGCGCCATCTTCACGAGCGGCTTCGCCTGCCAATAGCGCTGCGTAGTCGGTATAGCAACGCTGGTCATCCACGCCTAACTCGTTAGCGGTCGCCAGGTTGCGCGCGGCTTGGGATGAAAAAGCCCCGGCTACCAGCTCAAAACGGTCGTCCAGGCGCGCCGCCATACGGTGCACACCGCCGATAAAAGCCCCCTGGCCGCCGCCTATCATGGCGAGGCGAAGTCTGCGTGGTGTGTTATTGGTTATTGTCATGGAGTAATCCCTGAGCGTTAATTTAACCGAGGCCCAGCAGCGTGCGGTTGGCCTGGCGATCCGTTCCGGCATCGGCAAAATCATCAAACACGCGGTCGGTCACCTGAATGATGTGCTCGTTCACGAACGTGACGCCTTCCGCCGCGCCCTGCTCAGGATGTTTGATCGCGCACTCCCACTCGATGACTGCCCAGCCATCAAAATCGTACTGGGCCAGTTTCGAGAACACCGCTTTGAAATCCACCTGCCCGTCGCCCAATGAGCGAAAGCGGCCTGCCCGCTCGACCCAAGAAGTGTAGCCGCCGTAAACGCCCTGCTGGGCGGTAGGATGAAACTCGGCATCTTTGACATGAAACATGCGGATATAGGGGTGATAGCGGTCAAGAAAGGCAAGGTGATCAAGCTGCTGGAGCACCAAATGCGAAGGGTCATACAGCATGCAGCAGCGCGGGTGATGGTCCACTGCGGCTAGAAAACGCTCAAAGGTCGCGCCATCGTGCAGGTCTTCACCGGGATGTATCTCAAAACATAGGTCCACACCCGCCGCATCGAAGGCATCCAGAATAGGGCGCCAGCGTTTGGCAAGCTCGGCAAAACCATCTTCAACCAGCCCTGCGGGGCGCTGCGGCCAAGGGTAAAGAAACGGCCAAAGCAGCGAGCCGGAGAACGTGGCATGGGCCTTCAAACCCAGATTGGCGCTGGCCTGAGCAGCAAGCTTTAGCTGTTCGACAGCCCAGGCTTGGCGCGCGACCGGGTCGCCGTGCAGTTCAGGCGGGGCGAAGCCATCAAACAGGCTGTCATAAACCGGATGCACGGCCACCAATTGGCCCTGCAAATGCGTCGAAAGCTCGCAAATTTCCAAGTCATATTGCGCTAGAAGCGCTTGGACTTCCTGGCAATACGCTTGGCTTTCTGCTGCTCGCTCAAGATCAAAAAACCGCTTATCCAGCGTGGGCATTTGCAGCGCTTTAAAGCCCAGCTCCGATGCCCAGCGAGCAATATTCTCCAGGCTATCGAAAGGCGGTTGATCGCCAATGTACTGGGCTAGAAAGAGCGCGGGCCCTTTAAGGGTCTTCATCATCGACCTCATTTGTTTTGTTGTTTTAGCGTCAGCAATCAGTGCTGAAAGACTCAATGTAATGGATTACATTTCAGCAGAGCAACGCACATCGGTCAAGCGCGTCAAAAAGGGGGATATAAAATGGATAACACACTGCTGTAAAAGGGCTTTAAATCTTAAACCTCTCGGTAAGCGCTTATATTTTAGACTAAAGAATAAATAAAAAGAGGGAATAAATAGCCGCATAATTAACGCGCTAATAGTAAGGATGCGTTTATATATTGTGGTTAACACTGCTAGAATTTGGATGTAAACATTTACATTCTAGTTAGTAGTGCGCCAACACTGTCTTTAACCGCCCGCTTTCAGGCGCGTTTTTTCAGGACCATCGTTCAATGCTTAACACCCAGGTAACGAGCAAACAGCCGCATAGCGTGCCGACGATTAAAGACGTGGCGAAAGCGGCGGGCTGTTCGACAGCGACCGTATCACGCGCCCTGGCAACGCCTGAAAAAGTCAGCGATGCCACTCGCAAGCGGGTGAATCAGGCAATTGCTCAGGTGGGTTATTCGCCCAACATTGCCGCGCGCAACTTGCGCCGCGCGGAGTCCAAAACCATCGTGGCGCTCTTGCCGGATATTTCGAATCCGTTCTTCTCCGAGATTATTAGCGGCATGGAGGATGTTGCCCATCAGGCGGGTTATCAGATACTGATTGGCGACTGCGAACACGACCCTGCGCGCGCAGAGGCCTACTTTCGGCTGCTTTCCACCAACCAAGCCGATGGCATTGTGCTGTTGACCTCCGAGATCCCCAAGGCGCTGGTCAAGCAAGCGGATAATCAAGCGGACTTTCCGTTGGTCATGGCGTGTGAATTTTTTAGCGACATCGATCTTCCACTGATTGCTATCGACAACCATCAAGCCAGTTGCCAGGTGATTGATTACCTGGTGTCGCTCGGCCACCGACGTATTGCCACGCTTTCCGGCCCGGCGAACAACCCTATTTGCCAGGAGAGAAACCGCGGCTACCGCGATACGCTCGCGGCCCATCAATTGAGCAATGAAGCGCGTATTGCAGAGGGTAACTTTGGCTTTCGCTCCGGGTATCAGCAGGGGCTAGCCCTGCTGGAGGGGAAAACGCCCCGGCCTACCGCGATTTTTTGTCATAGTGACGAAATGGCGGTTGGCGTGCTGAAAGCCGCCCGCCAGTTGGGCATAAGCGTGCCCGACCAGTTGTCAGTTGTCGGCTTTGATAATATCGGCCTGAGCGAATACTGCGACCCGGAACTGACGACCATTAGCCAGCCGCGCAATGAAATCGGCCAGCAGGCCATGCAGTTGCTGCTCCACCTTTTGCGCGGCGAGCAGCCCATTCGGCATCAGACGCTAAGTAGCCATCTGATCGTGCGTAAAAGCACCGGGCGGCTTAAAGGTAAACAGTGAAAGATAAACCGTAAAAAAGGCCCGGTATCAATCGCCTGACCCGGGCCTTTTTAGCGGCAAGCGTGACTTGCGCGTGTTACGTGGCGGGTAGCTGATCAAGCATACGGTCCAGCGTCATCGGATACTCGCGCACCCGCACTCCCGTCGCGTTATACATCGCGTTAGCGACGGCCGCCGCCACGCCGCAGATGCCTAGCTCGCCCACGCCTTTGGCTTTCAAGGGAGAGGATGCAGCATCGGTGGTATCCAGGAAAATCACCTCCTGCTCGGGAATATCGGCGTGGACCGCCACTTCATATCCTGCAAGGTCGTGGTTCACAAAGAAGCCGCGCTCCAGGTCAGGACTCATGCCTTCCATCAAGGCTGCGCCTGCCCCCATGGTCATGCCTCCCAGTACCTGGCTGCGCGCCGTGGTCGGGTTGAGGATACGCCCCGCATCGCATACCGAGAGCATGCGCCGAATGCGCGTTTCGCCGGTATGGGCGTGCACGGCCACCTCCACAAAGTGCGCAGCGAAGGTGGCAATCTGCATCTTGTCTTTAAAGTCGCCAAAATTGATCGAATCTTCGGCCACCAGCTCTTCACCTGCCGCGACATCCGCTAGCGCCAGGACGGTGTTATCTGCCAGCACGCGGCCATTTTCAAAACGCGGTGCGTCTATCTCCAGCCGCTTGGCTATTTCAGATTGAAGCGCAACACAGGCGGCATACACCCCAGCCGTCGAGCTTGCCGCGCCAAACTGCCCGCCCGAACCTGAGGATGTCGGGTAGGCGCTGTTACCCAAGCGAACCTCTACTGCATCGATTTCTAGCCCCATGGTTTCTGCAGCGGTCTGGGCAATGATGGTATAGGAACCCGTGCCGATATCGGTCATATCGGTTTCTACCACCAACCGCCCGCTCCGCAGGCGCACGCGTGCGCCGGATTTCAGAGTCGGCGCCCCGCGGTAGGCACCCGCCACGCCATAGCCAATCAGCCACTGGCCTTGGCGCTTTTTACCCGGCGTTTGGCTACGCTCAGCCCAACCAAACTTCTCGGCGCCCTGGCGTAAGCACTCGACAAAGTGACGTTCGCTAAAGGGCTTAGAGGAATCTTCGGGGTCGACCTGGGTATCGTTAAGAATACGGAATTCGACCGGGTCCATACCCAGCTTTTCAGCCATTTCATCCATGGCGATTTCCAGCGCGGCCAAGCCTGAGGCCTCGCCAGGCGCACGCATATCCGCCGATTCGGGAAGCCCCATATCGATAGGCTGATGAGCCACGCGGCGATGTTCACCGGCATAGAAATGGCGAGTCTGATTGACCGGGTCTTCACCGCTGCCGCCGGGTAGCGTATGCGAGACTGCCGAGTGGTCAAAAGCGGTGATATGGCCCTCGGCGTCAGCGGCAATACGAAGTCGCTGGATAGTCGCCGAGCGATGGGTGGTGTTGTTGAACATCAGTTGGCGTGGCAAGGCGAGCTTGACCGGGCGGCCCACCGCCCGTGAACCCAGCGCGGCAAGCACCGTATCCGCCCGCAGCCACAACTTACCGCCAAAGCCACCTCCCACGAAGGGGCTCTCCAGCCGGCTGGTGTCGGGGTCGATACTGAGGGTGGTCGCCAGCGCCTTACGCGTCCACTCGATCATCTGGTTCGAGGTCCACACCGTCATCTGGCCGCCATCGGACCAGTCGACGATAGACGCGTGCGGCTCCATCATGGCGTGGCTCTGGGAAGCAGTACGGTAGACTTCGTCAAGGGTCACCACCGCGCCTTGAAAGGTGGCCTCCACATCGCCTACCTCGGCCTCCGGCTCGCCGGTGTTCTGAAGCCGCTCCCAGGCGCTTTCAAGATCAAACACGCCGGGCGTTTCTTCATAGCGCACCTCAATCAGGGAAGCCGCGCCACGTGCCTGCTCCAGCGTTTCTGCCACCACCACGGCAATCGCTTGGTGATAATGCTGGATGGTGTCACCGCCAAACAGCCGGGCGACATTGCTATCCGCGCGCTCCAGCGGCTCAATGTCCAAGGTGGTGACCACGTCTACTACGCCGGGGGCAGCACGCGCCGCAGAGGCATCCATATATGTCACGCGGCCGTTGGCGATGGTGGCACACAAGGGGTAACCCACCAGCTGATTGGCCACCACGTCATGGCGCTCATAGGCGTAGGGCGCCTGGCCGGTTACCTTAAGGATCCCATCGATTCGCGTATGGGGTTTGCCGATGATACGCGCGTGATCAAACAGGTTGTCGTCTGTCGCTTGATTGAAATCCATGGGTTACTCCTGCGCCAGCAGCGCGGCAAGCGTTCGTTCAGCCAGCGTTACCTTGAAGGCGTTGTCTTGCGTCGGGCGTGCGCCATCCAGTAGCCGCGCCATGACCGCTTGCGCCCCTTCCGGTAAGACTGCATCGGCCTCATCGCGCTGCCAGGGCCTAGGGGCTACCCCGCCCAGCGTGATACGTCCGGTGCCGTCAGGCTTCTGCATAAGCGCAACGGACACCAGTGCAAACGCATAGGAGGCGCGGTCGCGTACCTTGTAATACGCTTGGCGGCTTTCCACCGGCGGGGGGAGTAGCACGGCGGTAATCATCTCGCCCGGTTCCAGCGCATTTTCCACATGAGGAGTGTCACCGGGCAGGCGATAAAACTCATCCAACGTCAGGCGCCGGGTTTCGCCATTAGGGGTTACCGTTTCGACATCAGCGTCCAGCGCACGCAGCGCAACGGCCATATCGGAAGGGTGCGTGGCAATGCACGCGTCTGAGGTGCCGATGACACCCAGCTGGCGCGTAACGGCGCCATCGCCAAGGGCGGCGCAGCCTGCCCCGGGCTTACGTTTATTGCAGGGCATGCCGGTATCGTAAAAATACGGGCAGCGGGTACGCTGTAGAAGATTGCCGCCGGTCGTCGCTTTGTTGCGCAACTGGCCTGAGGCACCCGAGACCAGCGCCCGGGTTAGCACGCTGTAGTCGCGGCGTATTCTTGCATCAGCCGCCAGCGCGTTATTGCGCACTATCGCCCCGATGCGCAAACCGCCGTCGCGGGTGGGCGTAATGTCGTTTAAGTCGGTGTGGGTGACATCAATCAAATGCGCCGGGGTTTCAATCTCATGCTTCATCAGGTCAAGCAGGTTAGTGCCGCCAGCAATAAACCTGGCGCCCGGCACGTGTGCAGCACGAGCGGCGGCTTGGGCGGGGTCACTTACGCGTTCATAAGAGAAGGATTTCATGCGCCCTCCTCCGCTGCCTGATGAATAGCGTCTAAAATATTGGCGTAAGCACCGCAGCGACAAAGATTGCCCGACATCCGCTCGCGAATTTCGCTATCCGTTATCTCGATGGGAGCGGTGAGGTCTTGCGTCACGTGACTGGGAATGCCTGCACGAATTTCTTCCAGCACGGCGCTTGCCGAACAAATCTGCCCCGGGGTGCAATAGCCGCACTGGAAAGCGTCATGCTCAACAAACGCCTGCTGCATGGGATCAAGCTGTTCGGCGTCGGCTTTTCCTTCAATAGTGACTATCTCATCGCCTTCGTGCATTACCGCAAGCGACAGGCAAGCGTTGATGCGCTCGCCGTTAACGGACACCGTACAGGCACCACACTGCCCCAGATCACAGCCTTTTTTGCTGCCGGTGAGCTTCAAATCCTCACGCAGGGCATCCAGCAGCGTAGTGCGGTTATCCAGCGTCAGCGTATGGTGTTTGCCATTAACGGTAAGGGATACGATGGTGCTATCGGTAGCTACGGCCTTGGATCGTCTTTCGACATTATTAGAAGAGTTCATGAACATGCCCTCCTTGTGCATTGCCATGGCGTATTGAATGCCACAAAGACTTCAGCATAGTCATAATCGTGGTAGGAGGCCCAATCCTCTGCCCTGATTGCGTCGTTGCGCTAGGCTAATATGCACAGTGATTGGATTGCACTCGCACGGCTGGCATGGATGCCGTTTGCCCACTATTGGAAGCGTTTGAATGCAACACTTGGATTTGCAGGTTATTGAGCAAGCACACGCATGGTGCGAGGAAGGCGAAACGGTGTGGCTATGTACCGTGCTGGCCACGTTTGGCTCATCGCCCCGCGCGCCCGGCTCGTGGATGGCGGTCAGGCAAGATGGCCAACATATCGGCTCGCTATCCGGGGGCTGTGTGGAGGAGAACTTTATCCAGCGCCTGAGTGAGCGCGCGTTTGATCGCCCCATTACGCTGGTGCGCTATGGCGACCCCGAAGCGGATCAAGGAACGAACATCTCCCTGCCCTGCGGCGGCATGCTCGAAGTGCTTATTGAGCGCCTGCCCGCCACACCAGACACGTTTGGACACCTGACCACGCTGCTCGCAGCACTTCAGGGCCAAGAACGCGTGCTGCGCAACGTGCATTTATCCAGCGGGGAGCGCTACTTTTCTGCCGAGACGGGATTAGGTCCCCGTGTGGTAAAGGACGTTGAGCAAGACATCGTTCAGATGCGCCTTGCTCCTGCCCGGCGGCTGATCATCGCGGGGATCTCAGCGATTTCAACGCCCTGCGCCAGCTTTGCCGTCACACTGGGGTTTGAAGTGATCGTCTGCGATCCGGACGAGACGGCTTGCCGAAATTTTGGCGTACCCGGCGTGGATGTGAAGGCGCTGCTGCCTTCGCAGTACATTGCCTCTGGCAACTGCCATGGCGCTACGGCCATTGTGGCGCTTACTCACGACCCACGCATTGATGATCTCGCCATGATGGAAGCCGTGCATACGCCCGCCTTCTATATTGGCGTGATGGGCTCACGGCGCTCTTCAGCCGCACGGGCCGAGCGGCTTACTCGCTCCGGCAGGCTGACAGAGGCCCAGGTTGAGCGCATCCACATGCCGATTGGCCTGGCACTGGGCAGCAAGACCCCCGCCGAAATTGCCTTGGCCGTCATGGCGGACATTGTGCGCGTTCAGCATGGAAAACCGCTTGATGAGCTCTAACCACGTTGTGGCCCTGATGATGGCCGCAGGCTACTCGCGCCGCTTTGGGCCTAGCGATAAACGCTGCGCACCTCTGCCAAATGGCCAAACGCTGCTGGCAACCTCGCTTGCCAACGCCCAAAGAGCGTTTACCCACCTGCGTGTGGCCGTGCGTGAAGAGGATGACCCAACGTTATTAGGACTTCCCCAAGACATGCCGCTGGTGCGCGTTCGCCAAGCGCACCTTGGCCTGGGGGCAAGCCTGACTGAAGCGGTGGGCGCCCTGGGTCGTGACCCCGGCCTGGATAACATGGGCGCCGTGGCAATTCTGCTCGGCGATATGCCCTATGTTGATCCAAAAACGCTGCTGACCCTGCAGCGCTTGGCCTGCCGAGACACCATCGTGCGACCCTGCTTTGAAGGCCAGCAGGGGCACCCGGTGATTTTCGGACGGACAATGTGGCCCGCGCTTGAGAGGCTAAGCGGCAGTGACGGTGCCAAGGGTGTGATCCAGCAGCACGCCTCACGCCTGCGGGAATGCCCGGTCGCGGATGCGGGCATCTTGCGTGATATCGATGCGCCAGCGGATCTACCAGGGGCTGTTTAGTTAGAGGCTTGTTAAGGGCTTCTTATCACCGCTACCGCCAGCATCAGCCACCCGGCAATCAGTAAAACGCCACCAATAGGCGTCCCGATGCCTGCATTCAAACCGGCCATCGCCATGGCATAAAGCGAGCCGGAGAAACCCACCATGCCCAAGCCCCACAGCGCAACTGGCCACTGCCAGCCCTTGAAGCCAAACACACGCTGACCGACCAGTACCGCCATTATCGCCAGTGTGTGCCAAGCCTGGTAGCGCACTCCGGTTTCAGCAGCGTGCACCAACTCCGCCGATACTCGCGCGGCCAGGCCATGAGCAGCATACGCGCCCACCATGACCGTGATAGCTCCAGAGAGCGCTACCAGGCACCAAATGATTCGTTCGCTACGTTGCATTACTGCTCCTTTCAAGGTGTTAGCGCGCCTGTATAAGCGCGCGTACGACTCGGCATACCTTGCGCCGCAGGAAACCGCTACAATAGAGGCACTTTTTGGTATTTCGCTAGGGTTAGCCCTAACTCTTATAGACCCTATGCCTCGATAGACGAGACGCCCTTATGCAAATTCAACTCAATGGCGAGCCTTACACGCTGGAAGCGGGCCTGACGGCTGCGGATCTAATCGATCAATTGGCGCTTACGGGTCGGCGGGTCGCGGTAGAGATCAACGAAGAGATTGTGCCACGCAGCCAGCTAGCCATCACTCCCTTGGCCGAGGATGACCAGGTCGAAGTGGTGCACGCCATTGGCGGTGGCTAGCCCGCAGCTCTCATGATCCTTCCACTGGCTACGCCCTATTTCTTGCGCTTTAACCAGGATTCGCTATGACACTTCAAAACGATGCGCCGTTTACTATCGCCGGACGTAATTTTAGTTCTCGCCTGCTGGTCGGCACCGGCAAATATAAAGACTTCGACGAGACCGGTGCGGCGATTGCCGAAAGTGGCGCCGAGATTGTGACCTTTGCCGTACGCCGTACCAACCTGGGCCAGGAAGCCGGACCCAACCTGCTCGACGTGATTTCACCGTCGCGCTATACCCTGCTGCCTAACACGGCAGGCTGCTACACCGCCAAAGACGCCGTACGCACTTGTCGCTTGGCCCGCGAACTGCTGGATGGCCACAAGTTGGTCAAACTGGAAGTACTGGGCGATGAGACCACGCTTTACCCCAATGTGGTCGAAACCCTGAAAGCCGCCGAGACGCTGTTGGCCGATGGCTTTGACGTCATGGTGTACACCAGCGACGACCCCATTGTGGCACGCGAACTTGAAGCCATGGGTTGCTGCGCCATCATGCCGCTGGGCTCGCTGATTGGTTCAGGCCACGGCATTCAGAACCCGCACAACGTACGCCTGATTGTGGAACAAAGCAGCGTACCGGTGCTGGTGGATGCCGGTATCGGTACGGCGTCCGACGCGGCCATGGCCATGGAGCTGGGTTGCGATGGCGTGCTGTTGAATACCGCCATTGCCCACGCTCGTGAACCGCTACGCATGGCGCGCGCCATGAAGAGCGCCGTAGAAGCCGGACGCGATGCTTTCCTGGCCGGGCGCATGCCGCGCCGCCAAACGGCAGACCCTTCATCACCTTTTGCTGGCCGCATTAACGGTTAAGAGATCTTATGACTGATATTAAAAGTACCGACGAGTCCTCAACCGGGCCAGAAAGCGCTGAAGCGCCGCTGCATCGTCGCGGTATTAAAAGCTATGTAATCCGTGCTGGGCGCATGACTCAAGCCCAGAACCGGGGCCTTGAAGACGTATGGCCACGCTTTGGCCTAACGATTGACGACGGCCTGCAGGACCTGACCGCACTATTTGGCCGGGAAGCCCCCCGCGTGGTTGAAATCGGTTTTGGCATGGGTAACTCGCTGATCGAGCAGGCCGAAACCCACCCGGACACCGACTTTATCGGTATCGAAGTACATTCGCCGGGCGTCGGCAAGCTGCTGGATGAAGTGGACAAGCGCGGCCTGACCAACCTGCGCATCTACAAGGAAGACGCGCTGGCCGTACTGGAGAAGTGCCTGCCGGAAGGCTCAATCGACACCGTGCAGCTGTTTTTCCCCGACCCTTGGCCGAAGAAAAAGCACCACAAGCGGCGCATTGTGCAGCCCGCGTTTGTCGAACTGATTCGTACACGCTTAAAACCCGGCGGCACCTTCCACATGGCGACCGACTGGGAAGCGTATGCCGAATGGATGGCCGAGGTAATGGAAGCCGCTCCCGGCTACGCCAACACAGCCGATGCCGACACGGCGCCCTATGTACCCCGCCCCGCCTTCCGCCCACTGACCAAGTTTGAAGCCCGTGGCGAGAAGTTGGGCCACGGCGTGTGGGATCTGATTTATCGGCGCGAGGCGTAAGTTACTGCTTTCGGCCACCTTCGCCTGCCAGGCGTAACATTGGGCAAGTGATGCTTCCCATAAAACGTCGGCAGGTGCCCCGCCAGTGGCTTCTCTTTGCCCTATATTTCCCTTTACTGCTTTATGTTTCCCTTTTTACATTAAGGGACGTTAATATTTCCATTTTATGCAAGCTATCGATTTCGGCGTATATTTCTTCGCAGAAGGATTCGGCTACGTTGCTTAACGGCTTGTGTTTAGATTTAAGCAAGGCAATTTCCCACTCGATGGTCGGGTCCATCGCCTTTGACACGACGGCAGTTCCCGGCAGCAGTAGTTCTGCAACAGGATCAATGACGGCAATGCCAAGCCCTCGGTCAACCAGTGCACAAACCCCTCGCATATGGCGCATTTCAGCCGCCATATGTCTTTTAATATTCACTGTTTGCATCATGTAATCCACACGGGCACGCAGAGGGCTATCCGCCATCAGCTCGACAAATGCCTGATTCTGCAAACTAGACAGCGATATAACGTCCTGCTTCGCGAGTGGATGGGTGCGGTGCATGATGCAGCGCGCAGAACAGCGCGCCAGACTTGTGACCTTTGCGCCGTAGGTATCCGCTTCAAGCGTAATTCCCAATGCTACGTCACAGGTATTGTTGTCGATCATTTTAAGCAACTCTTGTAAACCTGCATCAATCAATCGCACGCCTACATTGGGGTGTTTTTGTTTAAAGCGCTTAATAACGTCGAGTAAAAAGGTATCGCAAAAAATGGGTTGAGCAGCGACGACGATACTGCCCAGCTGATTGTTGGAAATTGCATCCGCATCTTTCTGGGTATCTCGAATACTCGCCATAAGCCTTAAGACAGAGGCGTGGTATAAAAATGCTTCGGATGTGGGTGAAAGCTGATTACGCGTACGTTTGAATAATGCAAAACCCAACGCTTCCTCAAGCCCAGTAAGTAATCGACTCACCATTGACTGGCTAATGCCCAACATCTCTGCAGCCGCCTTGGTGGTGCCGTGCTTCATAAATGCATCAAATGCTTCAATCTCTTTTATTTTCATTATCTTGAACTCACTCTAAAAACCTTCGCTAAATCATTAGCAGATTAAAACGAACTTTATAAACCATAAGCTTGCAATTTTGGCCCACCACTAGAACATTAATGCATACTAAATAGAATCATTGAAACAAATTTCATACTTGTCTATGTTGAATAAGCTGGGTTTAAAACTGCTGCTGGCAACGCCGTTTAATAAAACTTCTAACAACTGCTGCGGAGATAAGTATGAAACTCACCCTAAGCTTAACGGCGGCAACGCTTCTCGCTGCGTCCACCGCCTATGCGCAAAGCTATCCTTCCGAGCCCGTCACGCTCGTCGTTCCTTATGGCCCGGGCGGCGCTTCTGACCTTGCGGGCCGGGCCTTGGCGGAGTCTGCGCGCGAATATCTAGGCCAGCCTGTTACTGTCGTCAACCAGGCCGGCGCCGGTGGAATGACCGGCGCTCGCGATGTGACGCAGGCCGAGGCCGATGGTTACACCCTCTTGCTGGCCCGCGTCGGCATGGCGCTGTCACCGGCAGTCAATGAAAACAGTAGCGTTGACTGGGATGAGTACACGTTTATCAGCCCGCTTGAAGCCACCCCCATGATTCTGGCCGTGGCCGATGACTCCCCCTACGAAAACGTTGAGGATCTGCTGGAAGGCATCGAAAACGACCCTGGAGCAATGAGCTACGCCGCTTCTGGCGCCACCGCCATTGATGGTTTTACGGTGCAATCACTGCTTGCTGATGCGGGAATGGACCCATTGACGGCGGCAACGTTGATCCCTTACCGGGGCGGCGGCGAGCTGGCAACGGCCCTGCTAGGTGGGCACGTTGATTTTCTCGCCATCGCGGCAGCGTCACTGATGCCGCATATCGAGAGTGGCGATATGCGCCCGTTAATGGTGTTCTCACCCGAGCGTATGGAAGCGTTGCCGGAAGTGCCCACCGCTGAAGAGCTGGGCTATGAGCTGGCAGGTCAGGTCATTGGCTGGAGCGCTTTGTACGGCCCGCCTGATCTGCCCGAAGAAGTGATGAATACCTGGAGCCAGGTCATGGAGCAGGTTGCCGAAGATGAAACGTGGCTCAGCCGTGCCGAAGGCCGTGGCTCGATCTCTACCATCGGCAGTGTCGATATGGAGACGTATGCAGAAGAGCAATACGAGCTCTATCGCTCCCTGGCTGAACAGTTTGGCTACCTGGAGTGAGTCCGCGCTAAACACCGCGTAACAACTGCATACATCATTTCATCGCTGGAGGGGTCATGGGTATAACACGCGGCTTGGTTATTACAGCGCTGTTCGGGATCGTGCTTTTTTTACTCATCCCCGCCTATGTCCCCCGCCCACGCTTTATTCCGGGGTTTGCACCACCGCCTGATATGTGGCCACGAACGGTTTCCATGCTGGGCATGGCGCTGGGAATGCTGCTTGTCGGGCTATCGTTTTCCCGTAAAACCGAAGCACTCGCTGCCCCTGAAGATGCCAGCGCCCTTCGCGGCGGTACACCCCTTGCCACGCTACTCACTCGCTTCGGTTGGACAGTACTGGCCTTTGCGCTCTTTATCGGCGCAGTGACGCTATTAGGGTTCTTGTTATCGAGCATCCTGCTGTTAATGGTGATGCTGGTACTGACGGGTTATTGGCGCCACAAAATAATGGCAACCATCGTAGCCATCATACTTCCAATGCTTCTCTACCTGTTTTTCTCCAGCGCTCTCAATACGCGTTTCCCGGTTGGTAGCCTTTTCAGGGTTCTCGGAATTTAACTGTCGCGTACAGGACTGACCACTATGCTCAACGATCTGCTGGTTGCCTTTCAGGCGGTGGCCACCTTTGAGAATTTCCTGATCATGGCCGCCGGTATTTGGGGTGGAGTGATTATTGGCGCGATTCCCGGCATGACCGGCACCATGGCTGTTACGTTGGCGCTGCCCTTCACCTTTTACATGCAGCCTATTCCGAGTATTTTGCTGCTTGTCGCGCTTTATAAAGGCTCGACCTATGGCGGCTCGGTATCGGCGATATTGATCAAAACCCCAGGTACTGCTTCAGCCGCCTGCACCACCCTTGATGGCTACCCTCTGGCCCAACAGGGAAAGGCGGGCAAAGCCCTTAACATGGCGCTCTACTCCTCATGTACCGGGGATTTTATTTCCAATCTCTCACTGATTTTTATCGCCGCGCCACTGGCACTTCTCGCACTGCGTATCGGTCCTCCCGAATATTTCATGCTGATGATTTTTGCGCTCACTACCGTAGCGGGCGTATCCGGGCGCTCGCTACTGCTTGGGCTGGTTTCTGCATGCTTGGGGCTTTTGTTGGCCACCGTGGGTGAAGATATGTACGGCTCGTTCCGCTTTGACCTGACGGTGGATATGCAGAGCGGCCTGGCCGTGGCCCCCGTGCTGATTGGCCTGTTTGCGATTCCTGAGCTTCTTAAGATTATTGTGTTTCGTCACAACCAAAGCCATAAGCCCATGCAGCTGGGCGATAACCGGGTAACACGCGATGAGCTGCGCCGTTCCTTAAAGGCAATGCTCAAAGGCAGCATGATTGGGGTCGTGATGGGGGCGATTCCCGGCATTGGCCCTTCGGCGGCGGCTTTCTCCTCCTACGGCGAAGCACAGCGTAGTTCAAAGAACCGCGAAAACTTTGGTAAAGGCGAGCTGGAAGGCATCGCGGCATCAGAGTCTGCCAATAATGGCTGCTGTGGCTCCACCATGATTCCATTGCTAGCCCTGGGCGTACCAGGCGATGTGATTACGGGCGTGATGCTGGGTGCCTTTATGATTCACGGCATGACCCCAGGCCCCATGCTGTTTGAGAACAACCTTCATGAGGTCTACATGCTGTTTATTGGCATGCTGTTCTCATCCGTTTTGCTGTTTGGGGCAGGCAAGACAACGATGCGCTTTTTCTCACATATCTCACGTATTCCGCCTGGCTTGATGGCGCCGATTGTCCTCTCCCTGTGCGTGTTCGGTATTTTTTCGATCTCCAACAGCATGTATGACGTCATCGTGCTGCTGGCGATGGGCGTATTTGGCTTTTTCATGTTCCTGTTCGCTATTCCTGCCGCACCCTTTTTAATCGCGTTCATTCTTGGCCCAATGCTGGAAGAAAACCTGCGTCGCGCCCTTGCCCTATCTCGTGGTGATCCCAGCATTCTGGTGTCATCGCCGATAACCTGGTTGTTCGCGTCTTTGGCGATATTTGTGGTGGTAGTAACGATTCGTCAGCAACTTAAAAAAGCCCAGGTTTGAGCCAACGACTCCCCTATTGCCGAGGATTTAACACCATGCAAGCTAGTACCACGCCGAACGCTCACCCGCAGTTGGCAGCTTCAATATCACACCTTGCCGACCTGATCGCTTACGACACAACGAGTGCGTACTCCAACCTCAAGCTTATTGACTACATGGAGAAATTCTTCATCAATCTAGGCGCGGATGTGACGGTGTTACCGGATAAGAGCGGTGAGAAAGCCAACCTGGTCGCTCGCTTGGGCCCGGCCGACCTACCTGGCATCGTTCTCTCTGGCCATACGGACGTGGTTCCTGCCAACCCGGCGAGTTGGCAAAGTGATCCTTTCAAAATGGAGCAGCGTGGCAGTCGCCTGTTTGGTCGCGGCACCTGCGACATGAAAGGTTTTGCAGCGTGCGTCATGGCGGCAGCACCGGCGTTTGCCAACGCTGAACTACAGCGCCCCTTCTATTTCTGTTTCTCTCACGATGAAGAAGTGGGCTGCCTGGGGGCGCCCGCCATCGCACGCTATCTATCAGAACTGAAAGTACCACCGGCGCTGGCGATTATTGGCGAGCCCAGCGAAATGAAGCTGATCAACGGCCAGAAAGGCAAGATCGCCATGCGAGTGACGGTGCGCGGAGAAGGCGGTCACTCATCGTTTTCTCCCCAGCACGTCAACGCCGTCGAGTATGCCTCGCGTATCATCACCATGATCGCTGAACGAGCACGACGATATGAGCAAGACGGCCCCTTCGATCACGATTTTACCGTTTCTCATGCCACCACCCTTACCACCATTATTGAAGGCGGTGTAGCAACCAACGTTACCCCTGATACTTGCAGCTTTATCTTTGAGCTGCGTAGCATTGATCAAGATGCGGCCGCCACGGATATTCAAACGCTGATCAACGATATCGAGTCGGCCCTGCTGCCCGAAATGCAGCGCCAATCATCAGATTCCGCCATTGAGTGGCAAGAGTTGTTTGCCTACCCTGCCATGGGCGATGCCACTGACAGCGAGATGTTTAAACAACTTGAGCCCATTCTTCCCGAGCATGGAGGAAAAGTGTCTTATGGCTCTGAAGGTGGCGTTTTCGAAGTTGATGGCGGTATACCTTCCGTAATACTTGGGCCTGGCTCCATCCGGCAAGCCCATAAGCCCGACGAATTTATAGAAATAGAGCAACTCAACCAATGTCTCGCTTTCTTCGATAAATTAAACGCTTGGATGAGATACTGAGGACTGAACAAGCAGTAGTGGTTATACATCCAAAACAGCCCAGAATTCGTTGAATTGATGGGCAAAGACTGCTGTAACAGGATTGATTTGACTTGGCCCCAACTGGCGGCATTACTTTAATTCACCATCCTGCACTTATTACAAAAAATAATTTACGTAATGTGCAAAAAAGAAAGCCACTCCAAAGGAGTGGCAAAAGACCGTGACTAGCAATGAGAGGGAGAAACCATGACAACGAACTGGCGGCTCGCTGCCGTGGTCTGTAGCGACTCATTAAACGCTACAAGCACAATATAATCATTATCATTTATCCCGTCAATACAAATGCGAATACTTTTTATTTATTTTTACATCTTACCCTGCAAGCTGTAACCAGAGCGGAAGCGTGAGCATGGCGAGTAGCGTTTGACCGGTGATAATGGCCGCCATTAGCTCAGCGTCGCCGCCTAACTGGCGGGCCAGAATATAGGCCGAGGTTGCCGTGGGAAGTGCTGCAAACAGCAGCGCCACGTCCCGGCTAATGGTATCCAGGCCTAGCGCCCACGCCAGCACCAATACCAGCGCTGGCATTAGCAACAATTTGACGCTGTTGGTCGCTAGCAGGCCACGGTCAATGCGTAATAGCGCGGCCGGGCGTAGTGCCACTCCAACGGCAACCAGCCCTAGTGGTAGCGCGGCACGCCCTAGCAGGCCGACGGTATCCTGGCTCCACCCTGGCAGGCCAATGCCGCTCAGGTTTAATCCTATGCCTGCCAGGCAGGCGAGGATCAGCGGGTTTTTCACCAGCGCCATGACGCTTTTACCCATGCTCGCACTGCCTAATGTGCCAGCAGCCACAAAACTTGCCACACACATGATGTTCACCACGGGCACCATCAGCGCTACGGCAACCGCTGCCGTGGTTGCACCTAACTCGCCATGCAATGCCGCGGCCCCCGCTACGCCTACATAGGTGTTAAAGCGCACCGCGCCTTGAAACACCGAGGTAAACGCTGCAGGCGTTAGCTGTAGCCAATGGCGAAACCACCAGATCAGCAGCCCAAAAAACGCAATGGCGCCTAATAGCACCAGGGCCAAGCGCCCTACCGGTACCTGGCTGACATCGGCGGTGGCCAGCGTTCCCACCAGCATGGCCGGGAAAAGCACAAAGTAAATTAGCCGCTCCATTTGCGGCCAAAAATCTGCACCGGGCCAGCGCCAGTAGCCCATGCCCGCTCCTAATAGAATGAGTAGGAACAGGGGCCCTAACGCAGTGGTAATACTCTCCATGGGTTTTCCTTAGTGACTGCGACATCACAGCACAACGACATCGACACGTTTACTGTTACCATGAAACGACACCCCGCCTCACGGCCTGCGTAGCGGTATTCTGCCATGAAGATACTACCTAAAACTGCTGGTTTTTCAGGTTTACAGGGACTCAAGGTGCTGATTTTAGTCACCGGTTTAGCACTAGCGATGTCTACATGGTACGTATTTTTTCATCAATATCACGATAACAGCCACGTTACCTGGTTCCCTTCCGCCGCCAGTTGCGATGTCCATGCTCACCCTTGTTCAGTCGCACTGGGCAGTGGGCGCCAGTTGACCTTTCATATTGATGTCAACGGCCCTATAGAAGCGCACGCTGCTTTACCGTTGGAAGTCGATATTCAAGGCATTCCAGCCCATCAGGTCAACGTGGATTTGGTTGACCGCTATCAAGATTCGAGGATTGAGCGCTTTGTGCTGGATGCCATCACGCCAAGCCGTTTTCGTGGTCAAGGCCAAGTGGATAAAGAGGTGCAAACTGCTACGCCTTGGCGGGCACGCGTGATTCTTGAAACACCGGAGGGAGATGTGGGGAGCTGGTTTGACTTTGAAGTGGTAAAGAAGAGCTAGCCAGGCAGAACTAGTCAGACATAACCGGCGCGGCTTCCAAACGGTCAAGCATACGCATGAGCGCGCTCGCCTGGACGCCTTCACGGGTATCGTGCAGCGGATTTTTCTGCCAGAGGCTTTCTGCATACCCCCACCAATCCCAGCACCCTTGCGGGTTCGACAAGCTGCTGTCAGCTTGTGGGTAAAGCACTATCTGCTGGTGGCTGGCGGCCCAATGATTCAAACCGCTATGGCTAACAAAGGTATCACCAATAGCGCTAGCGCTCATTTGGCAGCCGTGCAGCGCAATAGTGACCGGGCATGCTCCCTCTTCACATGCCGCGGGAATAAATACATACCCCGTGTCCGCTAGCCCTTTAACCGCAAACTCCGACTGATCGAAAGCGACCAGCTCTCCCGTTGCGGAAGTAGTTGTGGAAGTAGCTGCGGAAATAGAAGCGTCACGTTCGGGGTATAACCAGGCAAGCATTTCTTGCGCAACATCTTCATCACAGGCCAGCACATGGCTACCACCGCCCTGGCGGCAGTTGCCTAATTCCTGCGGGCCAACGGCTTCCTCTTCGCGTAGCTGGACTGGCCAGCCATGCCCCGCGGCCTGATTACGCACCCGTTGCAGCTGCTCAGGCGATGCCAGCCAGCCCAACCACTGCTTGGCCAATAGCTCAGCCAGCTCGGGCTGTACGACATCATCGGCACCGCCATACCAGATAAAGGCACGGAGCTGAGCCAGGTCTTCACGAGCACCGACCCGGTCATGCCTTTTATAACCCGCCCAACGTGCGTCTAGCCTGTCCAAGGCTGGCTGGCCTGCACGGGTTTGCATGCATTGATTAAGCGCAAGATTTAAGGAGCCCTGCGAACAGCCCCAAGGCCCTGCCGCCAGCACGCCTACACCGCTAAAGCGCTCAGGCCAGGCAACCGCTAGCTGGGTTGCCATATAACCGCCTGATGAAACGCCGACGACGCTTGCCTGCTCTGACATGGCATTCAGCGCGGGCAAACGCTCAGGCGTTTCAGCCATTGCACTGGCTGCCAGCGGGCCGCTTAGCAACAACAACGCACTTAGCGTGTGAGCAACCCGCAGGGCCATAGGCATGGATTATTCAACGCCTAACAGTTCAACCCGGAAAGTGAGCATTTCATTGGGGCCAATCGGGCCTTGGCCGTTTTCGCCGTAGGCCAGGTCAGCAGGGATATACAGCATCCAGCTATCGCCAACGCTCATCATCTGCAGGCCTTCCTGCCAGCCTTCAATAACTTGATTGACCTGGAAGCTAACCGACTCGCCGCGCTCAAACGAGCTGTCGAATATCGTGCCATCTAGCAGCATGCCTTCGTAATTCACCTCAACAGTGTCCTCAGGCCCGGGCGTTGCACCATCGCCCGACTCAAGCACTTCGTACTGCAGGCCAGAATTCGTCACCTCTACGCCCTCACGCTCGGCGTTTTCTGCCAGGAACTCTTCGCCTTCCTCGAGGTTTGCCTGGCCGATCTCAGCGGCTTCCTGTTCACGCGCCTCCAAAGAGCGCTCCTGGAAGGCCATAATGGCCTCAACCATTTGCTCTTCGTCGAGCGCCAACTCATTGTCCTCGAACACATCACGCATGCCGTCGTTAAACGCATCCAGGTCAAGGTCGCCGATATCCGCTTTCATGCTTTCACCCAGCGTAACCCCAAGGCTGTAGGCAAGGCGCTGATCGTCAGTTTCAGGGGCCGCAGCAACAAACGGTGCCACTAAAAGCAGACCTGTCAGAGCCGTTGAGGAGAGCAGTGTTTTCATAAAAAAGTAACCTTATTCGACGGCGCAATACGCCAGATATTAAGTGCTTCAAAGCCTAACACCCGCTTCAGGGTGTATCTACCTGAAACGGGCGCTGTTGTTACGACCGTAGTTAAAACCATAGTTAAGATGTAGCTACGCTTGGTACGACCTCGCTTTTACCAAGAGGTTTAACCTTGTGAAGCACGCTTACGCCAGCCGCAGTGTCTACAACGAAGCTACACCACCAAGGTGGGACAATGCGCCGCACCGGCCACCCGCTGAGATACACTGCCCAGCAGCATGCTCTTTTCGCCGTTAGTGCCTTGAGCACCAATCACGATCAAATCGCACTCTCGCTTCCAGGCGAAGCGTGCAATGGTACGTGAAGGCCGACCTCCTTTAACAAAAGCACGCACGCTCGTGCTGTCCGCGCCTTGCTCAATGGCATGGTTTTTCGCGTGTATAGCGATCTCGGTGGCGTACTCTTTTAACGCATCGTCGGGAATATCCAACTGATTGGGGCGTACCATGGAAAGTGACGCCTCAAGCAGGCTGTGGTGCTTGAATACGCACAAGAAATAGAGCTCAGCGCCCGTTAGCAGATGTAACCCTACTGCTTTATCGAGCGCCTTAATGGCGCCTTTCGAGCCATCCACTGGGACTAAAATGCGGTTAAACATGCAGTTCTCCTTAATGGAAGGCTAGCGGAACGCCAGGTCGCGTAGAAACAGCGCAATCTGCGGGAACACGATGAGAAGCGCGGCCGCCAGAATGAGCATAAAGATAAACGGCGGCGTGCCTTTAATAACTTCCCAGTAAGGCCGCTTAAAGATCGCAATCGCGGTAAAGATGTCGCAGCCAAACGGTGGTGTGGCCGAGCCAATCGCCACCTGCAGGGTAATCAAGATGCCGACCAGTACCGGGTCGAGTCCTGTTGCGGCAATGGCAGGGGCAAAGATAGGCGTAAGCACGAGGATAACCACGATAGGGTCAACGAACATGCAGGCGATAAAGAAGGAGATACAAATCGCGATCAAGACGCCGGTCGGCCCGGCATCATTCACGCCTACGGCTTCCAGGATCGTTTGGGGAATTTGAGCGAAGGAAATAATCCAGGAGAAGCTATTACCGACGGCTACCAGGATAAACACCACAGCGGTAATCAAGCCGGTAGATTTGGCAATCGTGTAGATATCGGCCATCTTGAGGGACCGAAACACCACAAATTCCAGCAGCACCGCATACAGCACACACGCTGCGGCAGCCTCCGTAGGGCTAAAAATACCGCCATAAATACCGCCGACAATAATAACCGGGAAACCCAGCGGCCAGAGCGCTTTTTGAACCGCAACGCCACGCTCTCTCCAGTTGGCTTTCGCCTCGGTCGGTACATCCTTAACGATGGCGTAGGTAATACAGTAGGCTGAAAACATCAACAGAATCAGAAGGCCGGGGCCAATACCGGCGATAAACAGCTCACCAATCGATGTGCCCGACACGACCCCGTAGATGATCATGCCAATACTCGGCGGAATCAAAAAAGCGATATCGCTGGCATTAATAATCAGCGCCAGCGTAAAGGAGTCGGAGTAGCCGGCTTTAAGCATTTTGGGCCGCAACGGCGAACCCACCGCAACCACGGTTGCCTGGGTTGAACCTGAAACAGCGCCAAACAACGTACAAGAGGCCGCCGTACTGACCGCAAGCCCGCCCTTAATATGGCCGATAAACGACATTACCATCGCGATCAAACGGTTAGCCGATTGGCCGCGGGTCATAATATCGGCCGCTAAAATGAACATGGGTACCGCGATCAGCGAGGCTGGTCGTATGCCTGCCATCATTTGCTGAATCAGCGTATCCATCTGGCCGAAGCCGTTAAACATCATGTAAAAACCGATGATCGCCGCTGCAATGAGCGGCACCATCATGGGAAAGCCCAGCAGTAGCAGGGCAATCATGGTGACTATCATTATTGTCGTCATAGCTCTTTCCTCAGGATACGATGCCCTGCATCAAACTTCAGTTTCGGTATCTTTATAACCATCGACCACACCCGTTGAGAGATACACATCCCGACTCGTGAGGTTTTTAATGGCGGTTAGCAGGTACTGAATACCAGTGATGAAAAAGCCCATCGGCACCCATAGGTAAATTATCCAGACCGGCAAACTTAACGAAGGCAGCACGCGTCCTTTGCCATACAAGTCGAGGATATAAACGATCGAGTAGTAAAACAGGAAGAACATAATGAAAGAGGTGACGAGCGAAATGCAGATCATCAACGCTTTACGCCCACCCACCGGTAAAGCGTCGTAAATTGCCGACATGCGTATATGACGCCCATGGCGCGCCGCATAGCCAATACCAGCAAACGTAATCATGATGATCAAAATGCGGTTTAATTCACCGGAGAACATGATGCTATTGCCAAATACAAAGCGGGCAATCACATTGGTGACCGTATTCAGCGCCATTAGCAAAACCCCTAGCGCCAATATCACTGACTCGATTTTGCTAATTGCAGTGTCGATCACTCCCAACACGCCGGGTAAACCAGAATGATAGCTCTTTTCGGATTCTTCATCGGTCATGGCCGGACTCCTTTTTAACGGCATGTTTAGCGGCATGACGATGGCTAGCAACGGCCAATAACATGCTAGTCATCAAGGTTATTCCACGTTCAAAGTTGAAGGGTGAGAGAGCAGTACCGACATACGTTTAGCGTAGGGGGTACTCAAGCTTTTCGCCTTTTGTATGGGGCTACTATCCACCAACGTTGCTCCCCTTAAAGGTATCGATAAACAATAGAAAAGGGGCAGCCGTGGCTGCCCCTGATATGAGTCACCCTTTCTGCCTTAAACGGCAACTCAACATTACGGGTTTGTGGCTTCCAGGTCGGCTTTGAACTGCTCCAGCAGCTCGGCGCCACCCTCACCCGTCATTTCGAGGAAGGTTTCTTCCACTTGTGGCGCCCGTTCACGGAACGCCTGGATCTGCTCTTCGTTCAGACGCGTAACGGTCACATCGCTAGAAGCCGCCTGGATTTTCTCCAGTGCTTCGTCGGCCAGGCCCTGGATGTGCTCCATGGTTTGGTCATAAGCAGCTTCAGAGGCATCTTGAACCAGCTGCTGGTCTTCTTCAGAAAGATCTGAATAGAAGTCCTGGTTCGCCATCATGGCGGTGGTGAACCAGCCATGGCCGGTAAACGTCAGGTGCGGAGAGACTTCATAGAGACCGCCCGACTCGATCCAGAAGATCGGGTTTTCCTGGCCGTCCAAAATCCCGGTTTGCAGACCACCGTACACTTCACCCCACGGCAGTGGCGTGGGTGTTGCACCAAACGCGCTGTAGGTTTCTGACAACAGCGGGTTGGTCATGGTACGGATTTTCTTGTTCTGCAGATCCTCGGGCGAGCTGACCGGCTCATCGGTGGTAATCACCATTTCGCCTTCTGGGTACATCTTAAGAAGTTCAAGACCCTGCTCAGCGTAAAGCTCGGGGAACATCTCGTTAATCGCTTCGCTTTCGTCGAAGAACGTTAGCACCGTATCTTGATCGGTAGGCAGAAGGTAAGGAATAAAGAAAATCTGAGCTTCTGGAATCAGCGCGCCGGTAAAGCCCGGTGACTGGTTAACAAACTGGAGAATGCCGTTTTGAGTCTGCTCCATGATGTCGTCAGACTCGCCCAGTTCGCCAAAGCGATAAACCTGAACGGTGTGGTCGGAATTATCTTCGATATACTCTTTGAATGCGTAGGCGAACACATCCTGTACATCACCTTCGTACTCTTCGTGAGCGTAGCGCCAGTTGTCTGCCTGGGCAGCCGCGGTCATGCCCAGCAACAGTGCGCCAACGCTAGCCGTCGTTACTAACTTGCTTGCCTTCATGCGATGTTCCCCTTGCAGTGGTTAGCGCGCCGTACGAGTGCGCAAAAATTCTGCCTTTGTTTTTTTACATTCGCTTTTTAACATTCGCTGACACGCAAAAACGTTATCCATTGCTGTGGGTCAGCGGACGCATAACGAAAGATTATTCAAAAGCAGCTTATTCTCAGGCTAGCGCGGTGACTCGAAGTGGTCAAGCCGGGCTGCCAGGGTTTGCCAAGCGTTAACTACGCTTTCGCGCGCGCTTGGCTCACCCTGGCAACCCTTGTCAAGTTCGGCAAAAAACAGCTTATCTTGCAGCCATTTTTCGCTATCGTTCGAAAACAACGCGCAGTTTGTTAATCGCTGGTCGCTGCCAGAATTTTCGATCGCCCACCTTTGCCAACGTTGAAGGTTTTCACGTTCGGCCTGCAGCTCAGCCTGCTGAATCGTTTTACGCAGAGCGGAAACAGAGGCGCTGTGTAGTGCCTGGGGCTTTAACGTGCGGCGTAAATGACGCAGCACTTCTGTGGTCTCACGCTGCCATAGCTGACGCTGCTCACGCTGTGACGCCAGCGCTTCTGGGCGTGCTTCAAGCCCATTCACAAACAGCCAGCCGTGAAATAATAGTTCGCACACATCGACGCCTAATGTGTCCTGTAGCGTCAGACAGGCGTCTTCAACGCCGGGGGCTTTATAAAACGAGAGAGCAAAATCCCATAATGGCATCTGCTCCAGGCGGCGCAATCGGTTAGAATCGAGCATTGGTTTACCCACTTTTCATTGGGAGAGAGCATGATCGCACTGCGCCAAGTCGCCCTGCAACGCGGCACGCAAACGCTACTCGAGAACGCCGACTTGACCCTGCACGACGGTATCAAGGCGGGTATTATCGGGGCAAACGGCGCTGGTAAATCGAGCCTTTTCAAGCTCCTGCTGGGTGAATTAGGCCCCGACCAGGGCGATGTTGAAATGAGCGGTGGGCAACGCATCGCTCATATGGCCCAGGAAGTTGAAGCGCTTGATCGGCCAATTATCGAATATGTGCTGGATGGCGATAAGGCCCTGCGCCAAGCTGAAGCCGAACTGCTCGCCGCCCAGGAGGCGGGCGAAGCGCACCGCGAAGCCGAGCTTCACGGGCTAATCGAAACCCTGGATGGCTACCGTGCAGAGTCTCGCGCCGCCCAGTTACTGGTTGGGCTTGGCTTTTTCCAGCCAGATCTTTCCCGTCCGCTTTCCGACTTTTCAGGCGGCTGGCGAATGCGCGTTAACCTGGCGCGTACGCTGTTTATGCCCTCTGACTTATTGCTGCTGGATGAGCCCACCAACCACCTGGACCTTGACGCGCTGCTGTGGCTGGAGCAGTGGCTAAGCCGCTACCCGGGCACCCTGCTGCTGATTTCCCACGACCGCGATTTTCTGGATGCAGTATGTGACCACATAGTGCACATGCATCACCAGACGCTTGAGCTTTATCGGGGCAACTACTCCCTCTTTGAGCGAACGCGAGCCGAGAAGCTAGCCCTGCAACAAGCCGAAGCCGCCAAGCAGCAGGCCCGCCGGGAAGAGATTGAGCGCTTTATTGCCCGCTTCAAAGCTCAGGCAACCAAAGCGAAGCAGGCGCAAAGCCGGGTAAAAATGCTGGAGCGTATGGAAGATATTGCCATCGCCCACGTCGATTCGCCCTTTCACTTCACGCTACCGGCCGCCGATAAAACCTCGCACCCGCTGCTGGTACTTGATCAGGCCCAGCTGGGCTATCGGGGTAAAGAGCGCGACACCGTTCAGCTCGACAAGGTCAATATTACCCTGCTGCCGGGCAGCCGTATTGGCCTGCTGGGGCCTAACGGTGCGGGTAAATCAACGCTGATCAAGTCCTTGACCGGCGAGCTTGAGCTACTAAACGGCAAGCGCGTTCCCGGTGAGCATCTAGCAATTGGCTACTTTGCTCAGCACCAGTTGGAAGGGTTGGATGTTACCTCTACCCCGTTTGTGCATGTCCAGCGCCTTTCACCTAAAGCCAGCGACCAGGAGATTCGCAACTTTCTGGGCGGCTTTGGTTTTAAAGGCGATGACGCCTTTGGCAAAGTGGCTACTTTCTCAGGCGGTGAAAAAGCCCGTTTGGCACTGGCGCTGGTCGCCTGGCAAAAGCCCAACTTGCTGCTGCTGGATGAGCCCACCAACCACCTGGATCTGGAAATGCGCGAAGCGCTTACCGAGGCACTGGCCGGTTTTGAAGGCACGGTAATTCTGGTATCCCACGACCGCCACCTGCTGCGTGCTACGGTCGATGAGTTCTGGTGCGTGGCGGACAATCGGGTTGAGCCGTTTGATGGCGACCTTGAGGATTATCGCTCGTGGTTAAAAGCGCGCCTTGAAGAGAGTCGCCGCGATTCGCGTAGCGAAAAAGCCGAGCGCCAGAACCAGCAGCCCAGTGGCGATAGCCGCGAGGCGCGCAAAGCCTCGCGCAAGGCGGCCGCCGAACTGCGCGAAAAACTGCGCCCGCTGAAAAAGGAGCGCGACCAGGCTGAAAAAGCCATGGAAAAAGCCCAGGCCGAACTGGAAGACGTAGAGTCTGTACTGGCCGACCCCGAGCTTTATACCGACAGCAGCCGCAAGGCCGAGCTTACCGATGCGCTGGCCCAGCAAGCCACCATCAAGGCCCGCCTGGACAGTTCCGAGCAGCAGTGGCTAGCAGCGGAAGAGTCGCTGGAAGCCATGGAAGCCGAACTGTTGGCCAGCGAAAACGCTTAGTACCAGGATGTTTGTACTCTGCGAAACCAAATAGTTAGCTTTCCAGCAGGAACGTCACCGGGCCATCGTTAACCAGCGCCACCTGCATATCGGCACCAAACTGGCCGGTGGCCACCTTCGGCCAGGCCGACTGGGCCTGGCTGACCAACGCATTAAACAGCCGTTCACCTTCGGCCGGGGGCGCGGCGCTGGAAAAGCCCGGGCGCAGGCCCTTATGGGTTTCAGCGGCCAGGGTAAACTGCGATACCAGCAGCAAGCCACCGTCTACCTGCTGGAGATTGAGGTTCATTTTGCCCTCGGCGTCGCTAAAGACACGGTAGTGCAAAAGTCGGTGAAGTATTTTCTCAACGGCGGCGTCAGTGTCGCCCTTCTCAACGCCCACCAGTGCCAATAACCCTTGCTCAATAGCACCCACCGTTTGCCCCTCGACACTGACGCTTGCCTGGCTCACACGCTGTATCAGTACTTTCACTTGCGCTTCTCCTGACGATATCAGCGCCTAGTGTACCTATTCACGTCACCAGGCGCGGCATAACATCAGGTCGCAGTGGGGCTCGCTGAGCAGCGCTTGCGTTAGCTGGCTGGCGTGAAAAGGCTGGCTACGGCTACTCATCACCGCCAGGTCAGGCGAGTGGTACCTGATATAGCCCTGGGTCACCTCGCACGGCGTGCCGGGTTCAAGCACCAGCTCAATATCGGGGGCATCGTCGAGCTCGCGCACCAGCTCATCAATCTGGTGTTTTAATGCCTCCCGCAGGCGCGCCACTTCCTGCTCACGCCACTGAGCGAAAGTGACCTCAGAACCCAGAGCCTCTTCACCGGGCACTGTCCAGGCATGCAGCAGTGTTAGCTTTGCATCGGGAAAGTGGCTTAGCGTCTGTTTTAGCATGTGGCGAGCGCTCAAACAGGCATCAACGGGTATCACAATATGCTGCCAGGGCTGGGTGGGCGTGTACTGGGTAATCACCACAGGACACGGCGCATTGCGTACGACGCGCATTAGCGTGGTGCCCGCCAACAGCGCTTTCTGGCCACGCTTGCGGTGCATCCCCAGTACAATCAGCCTGGCCTGCTCTTCATGGGCCTTGCGTGCAATTTCAACATGGGGTTCGCCGGTAACGGTTTGCACCACGGTCTTGGGGGCTTCCAGCGCGTAGTCTTCACGAATATCGGTCAACGTGGCGCCAATATCTTCATTGATCGCTTGCTCTACTGTTTGCAGTAGCCGATGCGGCAGATGGGGGTCCAGCACATGCAGAACATCCAGATGGGCGTTGTGCGTATAAGCAAGGCGCAAGGCGCGCGCAAAGCCAGCGCGATTTTCAGCAGAGAGGTCAGTGGCAAACACAAACGTGCGGGTCATGGCATAACGCTCCTCAGACAAGCATCCAGGCAGTCGTTTCACAGACACCCTTCAGCATGGTGGGCGAAGCCATATCCCGCAAGCTAACGATTCATTTTAGCGTGTAGCGCATTACCACCAGGCATGAAAATGGTGCACCGGCCCGCGCCCCTTGCCAACGCTTAGTTGAACGCTGGCTTCAAGAGCAGCATGCAACCACCGTTTAGCATCGCTAATAGCCGCAGCGGGGGCATGGGCAGGCGCATTCATGGGCAGCTTTGCCAAGCAGGCCGCAATAGCGGATGACAAGGCGCAGCCAGTGCCGTGTAAATTCTCTGTTTGGATACGTGACGCAGGTAGCCACTCGTGACCATCCGGCGTTGCCAGCAAGTCAGGGCATGTCTCGCCACGCAGGTGCCCCCCCTTTAACACGACATAAGGCGCGCCCAGTTGGGCCAAGCCAGGCAACATGGCTTCCATGGCGTCCAGGCTCGTAGGTGAGGCGGTATCCAGCAGCACAGCGGCTTCCGGCAGGTTAGGTGTGATCACATCGGCCAGCGGTACCAGAATGTCGCGTACCGCCCGAATCCCCACATCGTCTACCAAAATATCGCCACTTTTGGCGACCATCACCGGATCAAGCACTATCCAGCGTGGGCGGCGCTTGCGCAGTACATCAGCAATCACGTCAGCGACATCCTGGCTTGCGACCATGCCAATCTTGACGGCATCCAGCTCCACATCGTCCAACAGGGTTTCCAACTGCTCACGGATCGCCTGGGGGGATATCGGATAGACCGAGGAAACGCCGCAAGTATTTTGCGCAATCACCGCCGTAATCACATTGGTGCCATAGACGCCCAGCGCCGAGAACGTCTTTAAATCACCCTGCAGCCCTGCGCCACCGGAGGGATCAGAGCCTGCAATCGTCAGTACATTTACATTTCGTGTCATGGGGTTTCCTAAATAACCGACGGTAGCCACGTGGCAAGCTCGGGGAACAGCGCCAGCGCCAATAGCATTCCCAGTTGCAGGAGAATAAACGGAATGACGCCTCGGTAGATGGCGGAGGTCGGCACACTTTGTGGCGTTACGCCCCGCAGGTAAAAGAGCGCAAACCCAAACGGCGGCGTTAAAAACGAGGTTTGCAGGTTAACGGCGATCATAATACCTAGCCAAATGGGGTCAACGCCCATGGCCAGCAGAACCGGGCCGACAATCGGCACCACAACAAAGGTAATTTCGATAAAGTCGAGGATAAACCCAAGCAGGAAGATCACCAGCATGACCACGATCGTGGCGCCTACAACGCCCCCCGGCATCGCTTCAAACAGGTGGGTCACCAGCTCTTCACCGCCGAAGGCACGGAAAACCAGCGAAAACAGTGCCGCCCCAATCAGGATTAAAAACACCATGCTGGTGACTTTAGCGGTGGAGTACACCACCTCGCGCAGCATGGGAACACTCAGCTGGCGATTAAAGGCGGCCAGCAGCAAGGCACCAAACGCGCCCACGGCGGATGCCTCGGTGGGCGTCGCAATGCCACCCAAAATAGACCCCAGCACGGCAACGATCAGCAGTACCGGGGGTAAAAGCCCTTTTATGAGTAACGGCCAGATACTGCCGGTATGCCCAAGCTCTTGCATCAACGCCTGACGATCAGCGGCAGGAGCGGCGCCCGGCTTAAGCCACGCCACCATTAGTAAGTAGATGATATATGCAACCACCAGTATCAGTCCGGGCACCAGTGCGCCAACAAACAGATCCCCTACGGAAAGCGTTTTCGGGCTCCAGGCGCCCATGGCAAGCTGGGCCTGTTGGTAGGCGTTGTTGAGCACGTCGCCCAGTAACACCAGCGCAATGGACGGTGGAATAATCTGACCAAGCGTTCCGGTCGCACAAATAGTACCGGTCGCAAGCGCAGGCGAGTAGCCACGCTTTAGCATCGTAGGTAGCGAGAGCAGGCCCATGGTGACCACCGTGGCCCCCACAATACCGGTAGACGCGGCCAGCAACATACCGACCAACACCACGGCAATGCCCAACCCCCCACGTAGAGCGCCAAACGCCATGGTCATCGCGTCTAACAGTGTTTCAGCGACCTTGGACTTCTCAAGCAGAACGCCCATCAGCACAAATAAAGGCACCGCCAGCAGGGTGCTATTGGTCATGATGCCGTAAATTCGGTTGGGCATGGAGTTCATCCAGCGCGCTTCAAACGGCACCGCAACGCCCATCGACTGAAGCAACCACCCCAACCCGGCAAATGCCAGCGCAGTGCCCGCCAGCGACAGCGCCACCGGATACCCCAGCATTAAAACAACGCAAACCGTGGCGAATAGTATCAGCGGCATACCTTCCAATAGAGTCGCCAGCACTAGATGATCTCCTCATGCTCAGAAATAGGCGCAGGCAGTTTGCCGCGAATGATCAATATTTTGCGGATTAACTGGGCTACCGCCTGGAGAAGCATCAGCGCCACCATCGCCAGGATCATTGACTTGAGTAGAAAGACGGCAGGAATACCGCCATTGGCGGAGCGTTCCATGATCGACCAGCTGCTGTAAACGTAGTGAAAGCTCGTGATCGCAATAAATAGCATCACCGGGATCAGTAAAAACAGCGTACCGAGAAGATCGATCCAGGCACGGCCGCGGTCGGACATGCGCCGATAAAAGATATCCACCCGCACATGGCCCTCGTGACGCAGCGTCCAGCCAGCGCACAGCATAAATACGGCGGCATGCATATACATTACCGACTCTTCCATCACAATACTGTTCATACCGAAGGCGTAACGCATGACAACGATGGCGAACTGAACCAGCATCATGATCACAACCAGCCAGGCAATGGCCCGGCCAACTCTCTCCGTCACGCAGTCGAGCCAGCGGAGCAACCGCGGCTCATGAGCATTGGCGTGCATGTTAAATGTCCTACACAAAGAAACGGCCTGGAATCATCGCTGATTCCAGGCCGAACGTCATCCCTAAACAGGCAATTATCTACCGGTTAAAGCGGCTTAAAACGCACATATTCACCCGTTTGGCGGCCTTAAGCGTTAGTTGGCGTTTTCAATCGCCAATAGACAGGCGTTAGGTAACGGTAGATCAACGGCAATAGGCAGGTGATCAGAGAACAGATGATCCATTACCCGCACCTCAGCGGCCTCCAGCGTTTGCGAGAGCAGAATATGGTCCAGCGCACGTCGTGGCTGCCACGAGGGATAGCTCAATAGCGGTTTAACCGGATGAAGCGGCAGCGAGGCGCTAAACCGCTGATGGGCGTGCAACTGATCCGGCGTGCAGTTGAGATCGCCCATCACCACCACGTGATGTAGCGGCTCAATAATTTCACTCAAGTAGTCAAGCTGACGCCCACGCCCACGCTGGCTAAGCGCCAAGTGAGCAATAAAAATATGTAACGCATCCGGTCCGTTGCCAAAACGTACGTGAATGGCCCCGCGACCAGGTAACGTACCGGGCAAACGGTGCTCTTCAATTTTCGTAGGTGTCAGACGCGAAAGCAGGCCGTTACTGTGCTGGGCGATACGCCCCAGATTACGGTTTAACTGTTTAAAGTGATGCGGAAACCCGGCCTGGGCGGCCAGGTACTCCACCTGATTGATACGACTGGAGCGAAAACTGCCGCCATCGGCCTCCTGAAGCCCCACCACATCAAACTGACTCAACACATCGCCCATAATATCCAGACGTTTAACGCGCTGAGGGTTCGGCAAGAAGTGCTGCCAACTGCGGGTAAAGTAGTGATGATAAGCAGACGTTTGGATGCCCACCTGCAAATTAAACGTCAGCAAGCGAAGGTGCCCCGTTTCTAGCAGGGACGATAACTTGCCCGGCTGATTCACTGTTGTCAGATTGACCATCTGCTTATCACCCCATGCCCTTACACCTTACTGCGCGCGCTCAGTACGCACGCGCTCGATGAGTGCTTCTGCCACTTGCGGCATATTCTCAAGGCTGCCTGCGGTGCTGGGGGTAATAACGTAACGGCCATCAACCACCAGCGCGGGCACACCCATCAAGCGCATTTCACGAATACGACCGTGGGCGTTGTTAACTTCGCTGCGTACGCCAAACGAAGTTAAGGATTTTTTGGCATCGTCTTCACTGACACCATAATCGGCAAAAAAGTCGGCAATATCGTCAGCATCCGTTAACGCGCGGTCATCCTGGTGAATCGCCGTAAAGAAATCAGCATGCAAATCGTCTTCAATGCCTAGCGACTCGGCAGCATAAAAAGCCGTCGCGTGAACATTGGAGTTTCCGCCCATGACAGCGGGCATATGCACAATACTTACGTCATCATCCAGTGTTTCGTACCATTCAGTGATGGGTGCTTGAAGGCGGTTGCAGTGAGGGCAGCCGAACCAGAACACTTCGGTCACTTCGATGTGATCCTCATCGACCTGAGTCGCGACCGGTGAATCAAGCAGCGTATAGTCTTTACCTTCTACCAATTCCTGAGCACTGACAGATGCTGAAAGGCCTAAACCGGTCAGGGCAACCAATAACGTTTTGAACATGCGACAATTCTCCAAGGGATAAGCGAAGATAGGACTATCTCTAACGCTATCAGGTTCCCTCACCGATAGGAAAGAGCATTCATTTTCAGGATACAACTTAGTGTAAACCAAAGAGGTAGTTAGCCACGGCCTGCATATCCTCCTCGCTTAGCCGAGTCGCAATATCGTGCATGCTACCGCTTGGGTCGTTCGTTCGTTCACCGCTAGCAAACGCGTGTAACGCTGTCATCGTATAGGCGGGGTACTGACCAGCAATCGCCGGGTAAACGGCGCTGCCAATACCGCCACCCGTGGGCGTATGGCATGCGCTGCAGGCAGGCACACCACGCGAGCGCACCCCTGCGCGATAAATCTCTTCTCCGCGTGCCAATAGCGCCTCGTCTTCCGCATTGGCATGGCCCAGATTAGCCTCCTGGGCGGCATAATAGGCGGCAACGTTCCAGGCATCCTGGTCAGAAAAGTCGTCAACCATGCCTGTCATTTGCACAACCACCCGCTCGCCATCACGAATATCTCTAATCTGTTTGGCCAGGTAAGAGGCTTGCTGCCCCGCTAAATGCGGAAACGCACTGGCCGGACTGATGCCCGTTTGCCCATGACAAGCCGCACACGTTTGCGCGCGCTGTTGACCGGCGGTGATATCCGTTGCTTGCGGGTCAGCAGGCTGCGCAGAAACAATAACGGGGGCACTTAAAGCAGCCGCCAGGCTTGCCAGCGTTGCTTTCACACAGATTTTCGTAAAGACGTTCATAACGACGCTCATGATGACTCTAAGGACGGTTCTAATAACGACTCACTATGCGATTCAAGGGCTACGCTATTCAAAACGGTGGGCGCTATCTGGCATGTCAAATAGGGTGCTCAACCTACCGATTAGTCGCTGTTGGCTTAAGCCCAGTGGTACACTAACGCCCCAGGTCACAGGTATCACCGCTTTTTAGCACAATGCTTGACCTGACTGACGGGGCAATTCGTCGCAGTGCGGCGTGCCATGTCATTATACGCGTGGTTAACGCAGACTGTTTTATAGGTTCGATTTTCAGGATTCATTCCATGTCCACCCCTCAAGATAGCCCCGTCGCTCGGTTGAACTACCCTACCGCCAAATTTGTTATCAGCGCCCCGACACTGGCTACCTGCCCTGACGATACGGGTGCTGAAGTGGCGTTTGCAGGACGCTCTAACGCGGGCAAATCGAGCGCCATCAACGCGCTCACGCAACAGAACGGCCTCGCCCGCACTTCGCGCACGCCAGGGCGTACGCAGTTGATCAACTTTTTCAGCGTCATGAACGACGAGGCGCGGCGTCTGGTCGACCTTCCAGGCTACGGTTATGCGAAAGTGCCAGAAGCCGTCAAAATCGAGTGGCAACAGCATTTGTCTGACTACCTGCGGGGTCGTTTTAGCCTACGCGGGCTGGTGCTGTTGATGGACGTTCGCCATCCGCTGACCGAGTTTGACCAGATGATGCTGAGCTATGCCGACCAGCGCAATATGCCGGTACATATTCTGCTAACCAAGGCCGACAAGCTGAAAAAAGGCCCGGCAAGTGCCTCGCTGCAAAAAGTCCGTTCTCGCTTAAAAGAGTGGGAAGACCTGGTGTCAGTTCAGCTTTTCTCATCACTCAAGCGCCAGGGCGTCGATACACTTTCGCAAAAGCTTGACCAGTGGCTGCATACGCCACCGGAAGACACCTCAGGCCACTGAACCGTCCAGCTTATCCAATATACCCGGCAGCTCTTTAATATGTGCGATGCGGTGTACCCTGGGCGGCAGCGCCTGGCTCTGGTCGCTTGAGACCCACACCGCATACATGCCCAGCTGCTGAGCCGGTAAGATATCCTCTTCCCACGAGTCGCCGACGTGCATCGCGCACTCGGGCGTGACATTAAGCCTTGAAAGCGCCGTTAGAAAGGGCGTGTGTTCCGGCTTGGGCGCCAGAAGCTCGCCTGCAGCAATCGCCACCGGAAAATACGCCGCCAACGGCTGACGCTTTAAATGAATATTGCCGTTGGTAATGGCCGCCAGCTGGTAGCGCTCGCCTAACGCGGAAAGCAGGCCCGCCGCTTCCGGATGCGGAGAAACCTGGATACGCAGGCGATGAAACTCGTTCATGGCCGCTGCCGCCCACAAAATGGCCGCACTCCGGGGCAGGCCCTCGGCTTCCAGCTGCGCCTCCAGAGCGCGCAGACGTAGCCAGGTAAAGTCGCCGCGCCGCTCGGGCACATCTTTAGCGAACTGCTGGCGGCGCTGTAAATAGTCCTCCACGCCCGCCTCATAATCCAGCGACAGCGGCGCCTCTTGACGCGTAGCGCGCCAGATACTCAGCGCCTCAAGTAACCAGCCGTAATGCCCCTCCTCCGTGCGTAGCATCACGCCCTGGTTATCCCAAAGCGTATCGTCTAAATCAAACGTGATAGCTGCTAGTGCGGTCATGGTGTGTTTCCAGAAGGGCGGCGCTTGGCGCGTGGGTGGGCGGCGTCATAGCTGGTCGCCAAATGCTGCCAGTCGAGCCGAGTATATACCTGGGTGGTGGAGAGGTTTGCGTGGCCTAACAGCTCCTGAACCGCACGCAGATCCTGGCTTGATTCAAGCAAATGGCTGGCAAACGAGTGGCGCAACCGGTGAGGATGCAAGTGCTCGGGCAAGCCCCGGCTAACAGAGAGTTGGGCAAGACGTTTTTGAATGGCTCGATGCCCCAGCCGCGCCCCACGCTGACCCACAAAAAGCGCCGTTTCACCCTCTGGTGCCATGGTTGCCCGGCAGGCAATCCACTCCGCCAGGGTGTGCTGGGCGCGCTGCCCGACAGGCACCTGGCGTGGCTTACTGCCTTTGCCTATCACACGTACGCGGCTGGTCTGCAGATCGTGAAGGTCCAGCGCGGCAAGTTCTGCCAGGCGCAAACCACTGGAGTAAAAAAGCTCCAGCATGGCCTGGTCGCGTACGGCCAAGGGTGAGCCATCATGCGGGCTATCCAGAAAATGGGCCAATGCATCCACATCGACCGGGCGCGGCAAGTGGCTGGGTTGTTTAGGCGTGCGCAGTAGCGCGACCGGGTTATCGGCAAGAATTCCCTGCTTGACCAAGTCATCGGCAAAGCGCGAAAGCGCCGCTCGGCGTCGTGCAAGGCTGCGTGCGCCAAGCCCACGGCTGCGCTCTGTGCCTAGAAAAGTGCGCAGCAGCGCCGTATCCAGCAGCGCTGGGTCCTGTATTTCGCGCTGCTCGGCAAACCGGCACAGGGCGTTTAAATCCTGCTGATAGGCGGCGACGGTTGCCGGGCTTGCATGTTGGCCTAGCGCGCCGATATAGCGTGCCACCGCTGCGGCAAGAAGCGACTCAGCCATACGTTTCCAAGCGAATTAAAAGCCGTGCCACGATATCCCCAAGATACTCGGTAAACAGCGTATCCATGCTGGCGCGATAGCAGTCAGGGTTGGGGCTTGCCAGTAGCAGATACCCCAGCGACTCGCCCGCCGAGAGGCGCGAGATAGCGCAGGAGCCCGCTTTACGTGGCGCTTTAGTATGCGGCAATAGGCACTTCCAGTCGCTAACGCTTAACTTGGCACAGCGGCTGGTTTTACCGTCCAGCAATGCGGCCAAACGTGTACTGGCGTGCTGGTCCAGCACATGGCGCGGAGGCTGGGGCATGGTGGGTTCGCTATCGCTTAACGACGCCGGGCACCAAAGCGCCATCGCGGGCGTATCAAAGCGCTCGTTTAGCTGAGTCGCCAGGGCTTGCGCCAAGGCGTCACGGCTATCCGCTTCGACCAGCGCCATCAGGGTTTCCCGTAGGCGCCGATACTGAGCTTCGTTGTGCCGAGCGGTTTCCAGTAAATGCTCCAGGCGATCTTCGGCCTTTTCCGCCCGCTGACGCAAGTCCAGCACCAGCCTCTCAAGAAGCGATACCGCACCATCAATATGCGGGTGCGGTACTTTAAGCTGCTGCAACAACCCTTCACGGCCTACAAAAAAATCGGGATGCCGGGCAAGCCAAAATGCTACCTGGTCTGGATCGAGCGTCTTGCGCGGTTCAGGGGCTTGAGACATCGCCGTTCTCCTTGTAGTCAGTTACGCGTCACTATCAATTAAGTGCTACGCGACCATCAAAAACGCGTGTAGCCGGGCCGACCATAATCAGGGACGCTTCCGGGTCGGGCCACTCTATCGTCAGCTCGCCGCCGGGCAGGTGAACGTTCACCGGGCTTTTCAGGATGCCTTGGCGGATTCCGCTAGCAACGGCGGCGCACGCACCGGTACCACAAGCAAGCGTTTCGCCACTGCCCCGCTCAAATACCCGCAGACGAATCTGGTTAGCCGAAAGAACCTGCATAAAGCCCACGTTAACACGCTTGGGGAAGCGAGGGTGCGCTTCCATCAACGGCCCAAAACGCTCAACCTGGGCGCGCTCAACGCTTTCCACCTGCAATACCGCGTGGGGATTACCCATGGATACCACACCGATGTGAAGCGTTTCACCGTCGACCTCAAGTTCGTGTAATGGTTGGTCGCCTGGGGCTTCAAAGGGCAGTGCTGCCGGGCTAAAGCGCGGCCGCCCCATATCGACACGCACAAGGCCATCGTGCTGTACGTGCAAAACCAGCGGGCCACCGGCTGTTTCTACGTGAATCTCATGCTTGTGGGTCAAGCGCTGGTCGCGCACAAAGCGCGCAAAGCAGCGAGCGCCGTTGCCACAGTTCTCCACTTCACTTCCGTCGGCATTAAAAATACGGTAGCGGAAGTCCATCTCGGGGTTGCGGGGCGGCTCAACCACCAGCAGTTGATCAAAACCAATCCCAAAGCGACGATCGGCCAGCTGCTGGATATGTTCTTCACGCAGCCGGGCACGCTGGGTTACCAGATCAACGACCATAAAGTCGTTGCCCAGGCCGTGCATTTTGGTGAAATGCAGAAGCATTAGCGCGCTCCTTCCGGCAGCAGCGCTTCGCCCGCCCAAAGGCTTTCGACCGTTTCCCGACGCCGCACCACGTGACACGTATCGCCATCGACCATTAGCTCGGCCGGACGCGGGCGGCTGTTGTAGTTGGACGCCATGACAAAGCCGTAAGCACCTGCTGAACGTACCGCCAGAAGATCGCCTTCAGCAATCGCAAGCTCACGCTCTTTACCCAGGAAATCGCCGGTTTCGCACACCGGGCCGACCACGTCATACACCGCACTTGGGCGAATTTCACGGGTGTCCACCGGCACGATAGCCTGCCACGCCTGATACAGCGCCGGGCGAATCAGGTCATTCATGGCCGCATCAACAATGGCGAAGTTCTTGGTTTCGCCGGGCTTCAGGAATTCAACCCGCGTCAACATGACACCTGCATTGGCGGCAATAGAGCGGCCTGGTTCAAACAGCAGCGTCAGATTTTCGCCGCCTTTCCAGCGCGACAGGCGAGCTAACAGCTGGCTTGCGTAATCAAACGGCTGCGGGGGCGTTTCATCCCGGTAAGGCACGCCCAAACCGCCGCCCAGATCCAAATGATCAATCTCGATACCCCGTTCGCGCAGGCGCTCCATCAGCATCAATAGCCGATCCAGTGCGTCCAGGAACGGAGCGGTTTCAGTCAACTGCGAACCAATATGACAATCCAACCCCTTCACCTGAAGATTCGGCAGGCTGGCGGCCAGCTCGTAAACCTCAAGCGCGTCATCGACCGCGATGCCAAATTTGTTGTCTTTAAGCCCAGTGGAGATATACGGATGAGTGCCCGCGTCCACGTCCGGGTTAACGCGCAGCGAAACCGGGGCAACGTTACCCAGTTCCCCCGCTACAGCGTTTAAGCGCTCCAGCTCAGGGCGGGATTCGACGTTAAAGCACTTGATGCCCACCTCAAGCGCGCGGGCCATTTCATGGGGCTGCTTGGCAACGCCGGAGAACACCACTTTTGCGGGGTCGCCACCGGCGGTTAATACACGCTCAAGTTCACCGACCGAGACAATATCAAACCCAGCGCCTAGCCTTGCAAGCAGGCCCAGCACCGCCAGGTTAGAGTTGGCTTTAACGGCGTAGCAGATCAAATGCGGATGGCCGCCAAGCGCTTCGGTGTAAGCGCGAAAGTGGCGCTCAAACGTTGCCTTGGAATAAACGTAACAGGGCGTGCCGTGCTCTGCGGCAATCTGCGAAAGCGGCACATCTTCGGCGTAAAGCACGCCGTCGCGGTAGTTAAAATGATCCATAATGTCGTCTCTCCTGCAGCCGCTTACCCAGCCTGTTCGGCCACACCGTTATCGGGTGAGTTATCGTCGGGCAGGTAAAGCGGTCCCTTCTGACCGCAACCCGCGACGAATAAAGCGATGATCGCGATAAGCGCTAATGTTTTCATGCCTGACCCTGCAGTAACGAGAGCGCCTCGCGGGCACGCTGTGCTGCGGCACGCACCTGATTGGGCGCCGTACCGCCAATGTGATTACGCGCGGCCACCGAGCCTTCCAGCGTCAGTACGTCAAAAACATCCTGCTCGATGATAGAGGAGAACTGTTGAAGCTCTTCCAGACTCATTTCCGAGAGATCTTTTTGGGTTTTCAGGCCGTAAGCAACCGACTGACCGACGATTTCATGGGCATCGCGGAAGGCAACACCTTTACGGACCAGGTAGTCGGCAAGGTCGGTGGCGGTAGAGAACCCACGCCGCGCCGCTTCATACATGCTGTCTTTTTTCGGCTCAATGGCAGGCACCATATCCGCGAACGCTTTCAAGCAGTCGCGCACCGTATCCACCGCGTCAAACAGCGGCTCCTTATCTTCCTGATTATCCTTGTTGTAGGCCAGCGGCTGCGACTTCATCAGCGTCAGCAGGCCCATCAAATGACCATATACGCGGCCTGTTTTACCGCGTACCAGCTCCGGCACGTCAGGGTTTTTCTTCTGCGGCATAATGGAAGAGCCGGTGCAGAAGCGGTCAGGCAGGTCGATAAAGTCAAACTGGGCGCTGGTCCACAGCACCAACTCTTCGCTCATGCGCGACAGGTGCATCATCAAGATGCTGGCAAAGCTGGTGAATTCAATCGCGAAGTCGCGATCCGATACGGCATCCAGCGAGTTTTCCGCCGGGCGATCAAAGCCCAGCAGCTCTGCGGTGACGTGGCGGTCAATCGGGTACGTAGTACCCGCCAGCGCAGCGGCGCCCAGCGGCAGTACGTTAACGCGTTTACGGCAATCCAGCAGGCGCTCATGGTCACGGGCGAGCATTTCCTGCCAAGCCAGCAGATGATGACCAAAGGTGACCGGCTGGGCGGTTTGCAGGTGGGTAAAGCCGGGCATGATGGTATCGGCTTCGCGGTCGGCAAGCTCGATCATACCTTCGCGCAGGCGCTTTAATTCCACCTCAATGACGTCAATCTCGTCGCGCATAAACAGGCGGATGTCGGTCGCTACCTGATCATTACGCGAACGACCGGTGTGAAGCTTCTTGCCAGTGATACCGATCTTGTCGGTCAGGCGTGCTTCGATATTCATGTGGACGTCTTCAAGCGGCACCGACCAGTTAAATTCGCCGCGCTCGATTTCACCTTGAATTTCGGTCAAACCGTTAATAATCGCGTCGCGTTCTTCGCCGGTCAGCACGCCTACGCGGCTAAGCATGGTGGCGTGGGCAATAGAGCCCTGAATATCCTGGCGCGCAAGGCGCTGGTCAAAGGTGACAGACGCGGTAAAACGCGCCACAAAGGCATCGGTAGGCTCGCTGAAGCGACCGCCCCAGGACTGATTCGTAGCTTGGCTCATCGGAGGTATATCCTGCTGACAAAACAAAAGAGTCGATGGCGGAAAGTGTAACAGAGTCATTGCGCTTATGGCTTGAGTTCGGGCCGCCCACATTTGCAGAATAATGGCGTTTGGCCCGCCGAGCACTTATCTTTAAGGCAATTCTTTAAGACAGCTCTTGGAGACAGCTTTTGAAGACAGTGGCTTAAAACAGCTTCTTAAAAACAGCCAGTTATTTTTACTGTGCGCCCGGGTGCTTTATGATGAGACACATCATAGCTTGACGCGCCGCGTCAGCGGCAAAGGGAGAATAACGTGTCATCCATCACCAAACTGCGTATTGCTACGCGGAAAAGTCAGTTGGCCATGTGGCAAGCCGAGCACGTCCGTGACCGCTTGATGGCTGCCCATGAGGGCCTTGAGGTTGAGCTGGTCGCGCTCTCTACTAAAGGCGACAAAATTCTCGACACCCCTCTGTCTAAAATTGGCGGCAAGGGGCTATTTGTTAAAGAGCTGGAAGACGCCATGCTGGATGGCCGCGCGGATATCGCCGTCCACTCGATGAAGGATGTCCCCATGCTTTTCCCCGAAGGCTTAGGGCTTTCGGTTATTTTAGAGGGCTCAGACCCTACCGATGCGTTTGTATCCAACCATTATAAAAGCATCGATGAATTGCCTGAAGGGGCCAAAATAGGCACCGCCAGCCTGCGTCGCGGACTCCAACTTCGTGAAGCTCGCCCTGACCTGCAAATTCTCAGCCTGCGCGGCAACGTGCAAACCCGACTGGCCAAACTGGATGATGGTGAATTCGATGCCATTATCCTGGCGACCTCTGGCTTAAAACGCTTGGGCCTTGAAGAGCGTATTGCCCAGGCACTGCCGCCGGAAGTGTGCCTGCCCGCCTGCGGCCAAGGCGCGCTGGGCATTGAGTGCCGCCTGCATGACCCGGAACTGATCGGCCTGCTGGCCCCGCTGGATGACCCGGACACCGCCACCCGCGTACGTGCAGAACGTGCCATGAACACGCGCTTGGAAGGCGGCTGCCAAGTACCGATTGCCGGTTTCGCGGTGCTCGACAAGGCCAATGAGACGATGTGGCTGCGCGGGCTGGTGGGCAACCCTGAGGGCACCGAAGTATTGCGTGCTGAAGGCCGCGGCTCAATGTACGAGCCTGAAGCACTGGGCATCCGTATTGCCGAAGAGCTGCTTGACCAGGGTGCAGGCGATATTTTGGCCGAGGTCTACGGCAATCACGTATGACACAGCCAGTGCTGATCTGCCGACCAGGCAAGCGCGGTGAAGTGCTTGCCAATACGCTGCGCGCAACGGGCGCTTGGGTAGAGCCAATGGCGGTGATGAGCCTTCAAGCGCTACCAGAAGACCCGCTGATGCGCCGTGTCTGGCTGGATATTGACCAGTACGACAAAATAATAGTGGTTAGCCCCTTCGCAGCCCTGTGTTTAGGTAACGCGTTGGACCGCTACTGGCCACAGCTGCCCACTGGCATTGCTTATTATGGCGTGGGGAGCGCTACGGCAGAGGCACTGTTTGACCAGTTGGGCGTACGGGTACGCATCCCATCAGCAGCGGCTGACAGACCCGGTGCTGACCAACAAAAGGCTGGAAATGAGCGCGGCGATAACACCAGCGAGGCACTTTTAGCGCTCGCCTCACTGAAGAATGTCGCACATCAGCGGATATTACTGGTGGCGGGAGAAGGTGGCCGAACGCTACTGGCCGAGACGCTGACAGAACGCGGTGCTCAGATGACCCGGGTCGCTGTGTATCGGCGCATTTTTCAGCCGCCTTCGGCCTCACTCCAGGCCCGCCTTGCTACGGGAGATTTTCGAGCACTCATCGTCACCAGCAGCGAACTGCTCGAACATCTGGCAAAATGGTGTGATCAAACAGCGTTGAACCAACCGCTAATCGTTTCCAGTCAGCGTTTAGCTACACTGGCCGGTACACTGGGTTTTTGTGACCTCAAGGTGGCGTCGGGAGCAACGCCAGCTGCCCTTGCAGCTGCGTTGGGCAGGTCCTGTAATCCTATGGGTGCCGATGTCGATCAAGGAACTTAATTAAGGGCTAGCGACAGATGAGCAAACAACCAAACGACCAGGAAGACGTACAAAAAGCGTCCGCCGACGCGCCTCAAAAAAGCGCCACGCCGGGCGAAACTGCCGCGTCTACCTCAACTCCCTCGCCATCAAGCGCGGTTGAAAGCAGCCCACCCGCAAGCTCGGCTGCCGAACCATCAAGCAACGCGCCTAAAAATGCTAGCTCTCGTCGGCGTGGCAAAAACAGCGGCAAACCTGACGCGGCCTCTGCCACCGCCCCCCCTCCCAGTACGACGCCTAACAGCGAAAAATCGACAGCCAGCGTTACAGAACCTGCCACGGCTAAGAAAGATCCCGATGGCAATACGGCAACGCCCAATCGCCCCTCCGGTAACGGTGGAAAAGGCACAACGCCGCCTCCCCCAAGTGGAGGTGAGCAGCATAAAGGCCGCAAAGGCGGCCTGTTAGCCTTGGTGTTGGTACTGGTGCTGGGCGTGGCGCTTATTGTAGTGGCCTGGCAGGGCTGGCAACGCCTTGATAGCCAGCAACAGCGCATCAATGCGTTAAGCCAACAGACCGACAGCAGCGCGACGCAGCAATCCGTGAGCGAGCTTGAATCACGCATTGAAAGCAGCGAACGCGAACGTACCCAGGCCCTTGATGGCACGCTGGAAGAGTTACGCAGCGAGCTTGATAGCTACCGCAGCGACGTCAACAGCACGCTGGATAACGTGCTGAACCAGCTTTCCCAGACGCAAGATACCGACGACCGCGACTGGCTACATGCAGAAGCGGCCTACCTGCTGCGCCTGGCAAATCAGCGCCTCCAGCTTGAAGGCGATGTTGACGGTGCTGCTGCGCTGCTGCGTACCGCCGACGCCCGCCTGGCGGATGCTGACAACCCGGCGCTAACCGCCGTGCGTCGTGACATCGCTAACGAGCTTGCCGAACTGGATGGCGTGCCGCGTGTGGATCGTACGGGACTCTATCTAGCGCTTAATGCGCTACAAGAACGCGTTTCCAGCCTGCGTCTTTCGCAGGAAGTGGAAGAGCGCGCCGTCACCTCCGGCATTGAGCAGCCGCCTACCGGCAACTTCCAGCGTCAGCTGGCACGTTTTGGTGAAGAGCTTAAAGACCTGATCGTGATTCGTCATCACGACGAACCGATGGAAATGCTGGTCACTCCCGAGCAAGAGTCGTACCTGCGCCAAAGCCTGCGCTTGATTCTTGAGCAGGCCCAGCTTGCCCTGTTGAAAGAGGAGCAGCCGCTGTATGAAGCCAGCATCGATAAAGCGCTGGAATTACTTAACGGCTACTACGACCTGGACAGCGACGCCACGCAAAGCGTGATCTCGCGCCTTCAGGAGCTTAAACAGGCCGACATTGAGCCGGAACTGCCGGATATCAGTGCCTCCCAGCAGGCCATGACCCAGTTTATTGAAAACCGCTTCCGGTCGCGCCAGCAAAACGGCGAAGAGGGAGGTGACGCATGAGAAAACTTATTTTCCTGCTGGTCGCGGGTTTAGCCGTCGGCGCCCTGTTTGGGCACCTGATGATGTCGGTACCTGGCTACTGGTTAATTCGGGTGGGTGATACGTCCGTCCAGACATCGTTCTGGTTTGGTCTGATTCTGCTGCTGGCCGCCTTTATTGTGGTGCATTTTGCGCTGCGTCTGCTGACCGGCATTATTCGTCCTGTGGGCCGTTTCCGTACCTGGAATAGCCGTGCGCGTAATCGCCGTGCCATGAAGCGTACCGTGCGTGGTCTGGTCGCCTTGACGGAAGGCCGCTGGAAGAAAGCCGAAAAAACCCTGGTCCACGCCGCTAATGACTCCAGCACGCCGCTGGTTAACTATCTGTCGGCCGCCCTTGCAGCGCACTACCAGGGCAATCACACGAAGTCTCAAGAGCACTTGAACCAGGCACAACTCACCACCGAAGGCGCCGACACGGCCATTGGTTTGATGCAGGCGCAGCTGATGATTGATCGACAGCAGCCTGAAGAGGCGCTAGCCATTTTGAATCGCCTGGACAGAAAGCTAAGCGACCACCCGCAGGTGCTAAAACTGCTCAAGCAGGTGCACCTAAGCGTCAACGATTGGGAAGGCCTACGCTGGCTGCTGCCACGCCTGGCTGCCCAAAAGCTGATTGCCCAGCAGGAGCGCGAACAGCTTGAGTTCAAGGCGTACCGTGAGCTGATTGTTTTTGAAGCTAAAAACCCCGGCAATATTGAGCGTGTTCGCGGCCTCTGGGCAGACATGCCCGAGTACCTGCGTAGCAATACCGAACTGGTCGTGCTGTATACCGATGCGCTGGTTCAGTCGAACGAAGAGAGCATCGCCGAGCGCCTGCTGAACCACTCGCTGGATCATCACTGGGATGCCCGGCTGGTGAAGCGCTACGGCCTGCTTAACGTACACGCAGCACGTCAGTTGGCAAAAGCTGAAAAGTGGCTGCAAGAGCGCCCCAACGATCCCGAGCTACTGCTGACCTGCGGCCGCCTCTCGCTGCGTACCGGCAAGTGGGAAAAAGCCCTGGAGTACTTTGAAGCCAGCCAGCGCCAACGCCCCAACGGCGAAGTGTGCGCCGAACTTGCGCGTCTTTACGCAAGCCTTGGTGAACACAATAAAAGCCAGCTTTACTACCGTCACAGCGTAGAAATGCTGGCCCAGTCACTGCCTTCGCTTCCTCAACCCAGCGATGCCAGCGACAGCCAAAAACCGGATACAAAAGCGGCTAAAAAACGCGCTTAACGTGACTCACGTAAAACGGGAGCCCTTTTGGGCACCCGTTTTTGTTTCTACCTACCGTATAGCTCTAGCTGGTCTAACTAACCCATCAATGTCGCTAGTCGATATAGTCAGGCGCGCTGGTAGGACGATCTTCCGGCAGCGTATCTCGCACATCGGCCACCTTGTCAGCATTTAACTCACCGCCTTCATTACCCCAGGCCGAGCGCACGAAGTTAGCGACTTCAGCCACTTCATCATCAGAAAGCCGCCAGGCAAAATCGGGCATGGCCAACGCTTCCGGCCGCTTCTCGGTCGAAGGCATACGGGCACCGGACAGAATCACGCGAATGATCCCGGTGGGATCCTCGGCATTGACCAGCGAACTGCCCACCAAGGACGGAAAGACCTGCGAGGCGCCTTTACCATTGGCAAAGTGGCAGGCATTGCAGTTATCCAGATAGAGCCGGGCGCCGGTATTACCGTCTACATCGGCGTGGGTCAGCATCGCCTGGGTCTGCTCGGCGGCCTGTTCATCGCGCGGCGCCTCGTCACCTTCCCCTGCGGGCAGCGATTTGAGATAGCCTGCGATGGCATACAGGTCGGCCTCTTCCAGATGCGATGTACTGTGCGCAACTACCGAAGTCATCTCCCCGACTACAGCGCTATGATCATTGCGTCCGGTTTCCAGATAGACAACGATATCCTCTTCGTTCCAGCGCTGAAGCGGATGGCGCTGATTGCCGCTACCCCGTAAATTCGGCGCGTACCAGCCTTCCAGCGTTTCTCCACTCAGGAAGTCACTGCCCTCATCGTTCATGGCCTTTTCCTGGAAAAACAGCCCGCGCGGCGTATGGCAACTGCCGCAGTGGCCTAACCCCTGTACCAGATAAGCCCCCCGATTCAGCTCATCACTTCGATCACTAGAGGGCGTGAAAGGTTCAGAGGACACGAAAAGCCAGTTCCAAAGCCCGATACCCCAGCGCTGATTAAACGGAAAGCTCAGATCTGTGCGCTCCGGCTGATTCGATACCGGCGCCACGCCTTCCATAAAGTAGGCATAGAGGGCGTCAATATCGTCATCGGTAATTAACGAGTAGGACGGATACGGCATGGCTGGATACAGCTTTTTGCCATCATTACGTACACCATCGCGCAGCGCCGCGGCAAACTCATCGCGCGTATAGTTGCCGATCCCGGTCTCCGGGTCGGAGGTAATATTGGTCGAGAAAATCTCCCCAAAGGGGCTTTCAACCGCCAGGCCGCCTGCAAAAGGTTCGCCACCCGGCGCGGTATGGCAGGCAACGCAATCGCCCGCTCGGGAAAGGTACTCCCCGCGCTCTATTTCGGTCTGGTCAAACGCCACGCCTTGTGCCGCCACGCTTAACAGACCCACGCCCGCCAGCCCTTGGCGCCATTGTCGATGAATCATCATGATCGCTCTCCTTAGGCTTGGACCAGAGGTCCGGGGTTGAGTAGATACTGCTCGCGAATTGCTGTGGCCGACCAATAAGCCAAAGCGCCGACCAGCCCCGTGGGGTTATACTGAATATTCTGCGGAAAGGCACTGGCACCCATCACAAATACGTTGTGGACATCCCAACTCTGCAAATAGCGATTCAGTGCGCTGCTGGAAGGGTCGGTGCCCATGATCGCGCCACCGACGTTATGAGTTGTCTGGTAAGGGCGGACGTCATAGCGTGAATCGAAATCCTTGAACGAGAGCTTGTAGTCATCCGGGCCCAGCGCCTTGGAGAGCGTGTCGATTTTCTGCTTCATGAACTGGGTCATGCGCACATCGTTTGCTTTCCAATCAAACGTCATACGCATAAGCGGGCGCCCATGGTCGTCGGTATAGTTGGGGTCAAGGTCCAGATAGCAGTCGCGGTAGGCCATGTTGCTGCCATGGGAACCAATCGTCATGGTGTGACCATAGGTTTCCTGCACGGCCTGCTTCCAGCCAGCGCCCCAGCTCGGCGCATCTGAGCGCAGCGGCATGTTGCGAATCGGCTGCCCATTGGTCATCGCGGCATTGATATACGAGCCGCCAATGAAGCCCTCCTGGGCAAAATCGATCTGTTCAACGCCGTAGTCGTTAACGATCTCACCATTGCCGCCTGCGCCAATAAAAGGGTTGAACTCTTGATCCTTGAAGTAGAGCGTTGAGCCACCGTTCATCTGATAGGCGTAGTTCTTGCCGACCACGCCCTCACCGCTTACCGGGTCATAAGGGGTACCGATACCCGATACCAGCATCAAATGTACGTTGTGGAGCGAGTAAGCGCCCAACACCACCAAGTCAGCCGGTTGGAAGACTTCAGAGCCCTCGCCATCGATGTAGGTCACACCGGTGGCTTTCTTGCCATCGCTATCAAGCTCCACTCGGAGCACTTCACTATTGGTCTGGTAAGCGAAATTTTCACGCCGCTTGAGTACGCCCAGAATACAGGTCTGGGGCGAGGACTTGGAGTAGTTCAGACAGCCATAGCGTTCGCAAAAACCGCAGAAGTTACACGGCCCAAGCTGCATGCCGTAAGGGTTGATATACGCTTCTGAAGCGTTAGCAGCGGGCAAGGGAAAAGGGTGTAGCCCCTGATCACGCGCCATATCAGCAAACAGCGTGTCGTTAAAGGTACGCGCGAGCGGCGGCATGGGGTACTCGTTTGAGCGCCATCCCTCAAACGGGTTGCCGCCTTCCTGAATATCACCATTCAGATTACCCGCTTTACCGGAAATACCCGCCACTTTCTCAAAATAGTCGAAAAAGGGCTCCAGCTCGTCGTAGCTAACGCCAAAATCCTGAATGGTCATTTCGTCAGGAATGATATCGGCGCCGAAATTCTCCTCGACATAGCTTTTAAGACGCAGTTCCTGAGGCTGTGGCCGCCAGGTATGTCCGTTCCAGTGCACGCCGGCCCCACCCACCCCATCACCGGGTAGAAATGAACCCAGGCTGCGATAAGGCACCGCCATATCACCCAGGCCATGACGAACCGTCAGCGTGCTTTTAGCCGGACGCTGCATCAATTTATAGCGTACGCCATAAGTCAGCTCATCGGCGATTTTCGGGTAGGCAAAGTCCGGCACGGTATCGCGGTCTTCACCGCGCTCAAGCGCCAGCACGTTCAGCCCTTCGTCTGTCAGCTCCATGCCCATGATCGAACTGGTCCAACCCAGACCAACCAGTACAACATCAACCGGTGGATTTGTTTTCGCCATGCTTATCCCCTTTCGCCGGTAAGGCTGACCGGCCCTAATGGATATTTGACATTGTGTTGGTCGACCCACTCCAGGTACGCCCCCCGGGCACCAGGGAAGCCGATGAACTTCCAAGCGGCCATGTGCTTGTTGCCGCCATGGATGGGGTCGGCAAAATAGCCTTCCTTGGTGTTTTGCAGCAAAAAGGCAAAAAACTGGCGGGCACTGACATGCTCAAAAGTAATGTTTTCCCGCTCAAGCTGCTGCAACACCTCTTCCTGCGTGGCGTTATCCAACGCGGCGAACGCCTGCCCGTATTGGCGTACACAGTAGTCATGCGTGGCGGCAATCCCCGCCCGGTAAACCTCCCGAGGGAGCAGTGGCGACTGATAGCCCATCAATGGTGATACATTGTCAGGAAAAGGGCCTTTCATATACCAGTCAGTGGCATACCCAAAGCTGCCTTCCATCTGCCTGTCGATAAAGATGGGCACATTGGTTTCCAGGGCACCGGGGCCAGGCCCATCGCTGGGAATCAACCGGTCGCAGGCCGCGAGCATAAAAACCCATTCGTCTGCATCAAAAAAGACCGGCTGATAGTCACTTAACTGTTCTGGCGGTTCGCTGGCGGAAGCGGTGAGTGAAACGCCGCTCCCCAAGGTGATGGCAGGAATGCTGGTTAACGCTCCCTGCATAAATCGTCGGCGCGATTCATTTTTAAGACTCACGGACCTGCTCCTCTTTGCTTTGTTAAATCACGGTATTTTTATTGTTAGATATCGGGCTAATTCAGTCAGTCTAGTACATGACATCTTGTTTAGCAGGTTAACGATAAGCTCGCCCTTTGCTCTACAAATCCAGAGGGTATAAAGAGTTAAGTAGTGATTTTGAAATAGCTGCAAATAAAAACGCCCGGTGCTTAAACCACACGCCGGGCGCAAAAAAAGCAATGAATTAAAAAAATTTAAGGCGATGCGTCCTTGAGAGATTGCTGTTCAGCCTCCGTAGGCACCGGCAGCTCTGACGTACAGTGTCCGCAGCGGGTCGCTTTGATAGGCACCGTCATAAAGCAGTAGGGGCAGGGTTTTTCGACCGGACTTTTGGGCGCCTCTACCTCTTCACGCTTTAAGCGGTTGATGGTTCTCACCAGCATGAAGACCACAAAGGCAACAATCGTAAAACTGACGACCGCATTGATAAACAGGCCAAGGTTGAGGGTCACCGCACCATCTGCCTGAGCCGCCGCAAGTGTGGGGTACGATGCTGACGTTGCTCCCTCTCGGAGCACGACAAACAGGTTAGAGAAATCGATACCGCCGACCAACAGACCGATCACCGGATTCATGACATCTTTTACCAGGCTTTGCACAATCAGTGTAAACGCGCCGCCGATAATGATGCCCACCGCCATGTCTACCACATTGCCTTTAACGGCAAACTCGCGGAACTCCTTGAAAAACCTGGCCATTGATGCCTCCTTACGCATTCAGATTATGAGCTTATAGCGTTTTTGTGTGCAAAGCCTTTGGGTTCAATGACTTATTAAAACGACGCTGAATGTTGAAAAAACGTTTCGCTAATCACTGACACCCGCTTAGTATCGGTATTTACCGCCTTTAAAACGACCTCAAGCATTCTATTTGCGACACCCGTTGAGTTGCCTTTCAGATTGCTTTGTCAGTATAAGCGTCATTCGTGCCAATATGCAGGCAAGCAGCACGTATCTAGCGCAGGGGCTCACAACAAGACACCAGCGACATAGAACGATAATAAAAAGAACATCAATGATGTTAGGTGATAGAGGTAAAGACCATGACCACCGATCAATCCCAAAAAACCATGCCAGTAGGTCACTCGCACATACCGCAAACGCTCGGTTTTCTGCTGCTGGACAACTTCACCCTCATTTCGCTGGCGTCAGCGATTGAACCACTGCGTATGGCAAACCAGTTGGCGGGGCGAGAGCTTTACCGCTGGTATACCTTGACTCAGGACGGTGCACCGGTGCGCGCCAGCGACGGCCTTAATGTGACGCCGGACGCCTCTATCCATGCGCCGCTCTCACTTGATTGGGTAGTTGTGTGTGGCGGGGTCGCTCCTCAGCACAGCGTTAGCCGCGAGCATATTCAATGGCTACAGGCTCAGTCGCGCCAGCTGCGACGCTTGGGTGCTATCTGTACCGGTAGCTGGGCGTTGGGTCAGGCGGGTTTACTGGATCATTATGAAATCAGCATTCATTGGGAGTGCCTGGCCTCTCTTCAGGAAGCATTTCCGAAAATCGTCCTGACGACGCGGCTGTTTTCCATTGACCGTGACCGTTTCACTGCCTCGGGCGGCACGGCGCCGCTGGATATGATGCTCAACCTGATCGCTCACGATCACGGCAAGGAGCTTCCCGCCGGTATTTCCGAAATGTTCGTCTATGAGCGTATGCGCAACGAGCAGGATCAGCAGCGCGTGCCGTTAAAACACGTGCTGGGTACGACGCAGCCCAAGTTGCTGGAAATCGTCGCGTTGATGGAATCCAACCTTGAAGAGCCACTTGAGCTTGATGAGCTGGCAAGCTATGTCGATGTTTCCCGCCGCCAGCTGGAGCGACTGTTCCAGCGTTACTTACACTGTTCGCCTTCCAGGTATTACCTAAAGCTGCGCCTGGTCAGGGCGCGCCAACTGCTCAAACAAACGCCTCTCTCGATCATTGAGATTGCCTCGGTATGCGGCTTTGTTTCTACCCCGCATTTTTCCAAGTGCTATCGGGAATGTTTTGGTATTCCGCCACGCGATGAGCGCCTGGGCATCCATACACGCCAAAAAGCGCCGGAAAAAATTCCTCCTCTGCTGAAGCGCTGGGGAGCAGAACCTGTCAGCAACGAGCCGGCATCAAGCGCGCTGCTGGCTCTGGCCTATGCCCAGGGCGAACCCACCTTTGCCAGCGTTCCGCTTGGCTAAACGGGTGTACCACCGCTGAACTAGAGCTGCCGCAAGGCGGCTCTTTTTTTTGTACCGTGTTTTCTGCTTATTCACCAGGCTTCCTGTGCCTGCATTTCTCATGATGACGCTTTTGGAATTTCCATCGTCGTTTCCAAGAGCAGATAGGCACCACCTCAGCGCTATGCTCCCTACATAAACAATTCAGGAGCCACGTTATGAACCCTGCCGAATTACACCAGGACGCCATCGTCATTGACGGCCTAATCATTGCCAAATGGAATCGCGAACTGCTGGAAGACATGCGCCGTGGCGGCCTGACGGCAGCCAACTGCACTGTCTCGGTTTGGGAGGGGTTCAAGGCAACGGTGGACAATATTGTCGCCTCCAACAAACTGATGGAAGAGTGCAGCGACCTGGTTCGCCCGGTGCGTACCACCGCCGACATCATGCGCGCCAAGGAAGAGGGCAAGACCGGAATCATCTTTGGTTTCCAGAATGCGCACGCCTTTGAAGATCAGATCGGCTATGTCGAGATCTTCAAACAGCTCGGCGTAGGCATTGTGCAGATGTGCTACAACACCCAAAACCTGGTCGGTACTGGCTGCTACGAGCGTGACGGCGGGCTGTCCGGCTTTGGCCGCGAGATCGTTGCCGAAATGAACCGTGTGGGTATGCTGTGCGATCTTTCCCACGTAGGCGCCAAGACCTCTGAAGAAGTCATTCTTGAGTCCAAAAAGCCGGTGTGCTACTCCCACTGTCTGCCCTCCGGACTCAAGGAACACCCGCGCAACAAGTCGGATGCAGAGCTCAAGTTCATCGCCGACCACGGCGGCTTTGTCGGCGTCACCATGTTCACCCCGTTCCTCAAGAAGGGCGTTGATTCGACCATCGACGACTACTGCGAAGCGATTGAGTACATCATGAACATCGTGGGTGAAGACGCCATCGGTATCGGCACCGATTTCACCCAAGGCCATGACCAGAACTTCTTTGAGTGGCTGACCCACGACAAGGGCTATGCCCGCCGCCTGACCAGCTTCGGCAAGATCATTAATCCCGAAGGTATCCGTACTATCGGCGAATTCCCCAACTTGACAGAGGCGCTTCTCAAGCGCGGCCTGAGCGAATCTCAGGTCAGAAAAATCATGGGCGAGAACTGGGTTAGAACCTTGAAGGATGTGTGGGGCGAATAAGTACATGCACAGCCTGTACTGCCGTTCGACGAGACCCTGGAAGCCACTGAATAACTCAATGTCTTTTGAATAAATATAAGTGTAAGGAATACAACCGTGACCAAAACCGCCCCCGAACTCCCGATTGACGTCGACAGCGAAACCGGTATCTGGACAACCGACGCGCTGCCGATGCTGTATGTCCCGCGCCACTTCTTCGTCAACAACCACGTCGCCATTGAAGAGGCCCTGGGTGCTGAAAAATACGCCGACATCCTCTACCAAGCGGGCTATAAAAGCGCTTGGCACTGGTGTGAAAAAGAGGCCGAACTCCACGGTATGGAAGGCGTGGACGTGTTCGAACACTACATGAAGCGTCTTTCGCAGCGCGGTTGGGGCATCTTCGTGACCGAAGAGATTGACCTGAATGCAGGCACGGCCCGCGTACGCCTTGAACACAGCGCCTTCGTGTATCAGATGGGCAAAGTGGACCGCAAAATCGAGTACATGTTCACTGGCTGGTTTGCCGGTGCCATGGACCAGATTCTGAGTGCGCGTGGAAGCTCGCTGCGCACGATTGCCGAACAGACCCAAAGCGGCGCCGAAAAGGGCTGTGAGTACGGCCTGTTTGTTGTCACGCCCAAGAACTGAGGATCGCTGCCATGGCATTTGAGGCACTGTTCAAGCCGATCCAGATCGGCAACCAAACCATTCGTAACCGTGTGGTCAGTACGGCCCACGCCGAGGTGCACGCCACCGACGGCGGCATGACCACGGACCGCTACGTCAAATACTACGAAGAGAAGGCCAAGGGCGGCTGCGGCCTGTGCATCTGCGGCGGCTCGTCGATTGTTTCCATCGACAGCCCCCAGGGCTGGTGGAGTTCGGTCAATCTCTCGACCGACCGCATCATCCCGTACTTTCAGAACCTGGCCGATGCCGTGCACAAGCATGGCGGCAAGATCATGATCCAGATCACCCACATGGGCCGTCGCTCACGCTGGGATGGCTTCGACTGGTCGACGCTGGTATCGCCGTCGGGCATTCGCGAGCCAGTGCATCGCTCGACCTGCAAGACGATCGAAGTAGAAGAGATCTGGCGCATTATCGGTGACTTCGCCCAGGCCGCGCGCCGGGCGAAGGAAGGCGGTCTCGACGGCGTTGAGCTCTCTGCCGTACACCAGCACCTGATTGATCAGTTCTGGAGCCCGCGCGTCAACAAGCGCACCGATGAGTGGGGCGGCAGCTTCGAAAATCGCATGCGTTTTGGCATGGAAGTGATCAAGGCGGTGCGCGCCGAGGTGGGCAATGACTTCGTGGTGGGCCTGCGCATTACCGGGGACGAGTTCCATCCCGATGGCCTCGACCACGAGGAAATGAAGCGCATCGCGGCCTATCATGACGCCACCGGCATGATCGACTACTTCGGCGTGATAGGCTCTGGCTGTGATACCCACAACACCCTGGCCAACGTCATTCCGAACATGTCGTTTCCGCCGGAGCCCTTCCTGCACCTGGCCTCGGGCATCAAGGAAGTGGTCAATGTGCCGGTCATCCATGCCCAGAACATCAAGGACCCCAATCAGGCCCAGCGTATTCTTGAAGGTGGCTACGTGGACCTGGTGGGCATGACCCGTGCTCATATTGCCGACCCGCACATCATCGCCAAAATCAAGATGGGCCAGATCGACCAGATTAAACAGTGCGTAGGTGCCAACTACTGCATCGACCGGCAGTACCAAGGACTCGACGTGCTGTGTATTCAGAACGCCGCGACCGCACGTGAATACATGGGGCTGCCGCATATTGTCGAGAAAAGCGAAGGCCCCAAACGCAAGATAGTCATCGTGGGCGGTGGCCCGGGGGGCATGGAAGCGGCACACGTATGCGCCAAGCGCGGTCATGATGTCACCCTGCTTGAAGCCCAGGATCAGCTCGGTGGTCAGATCACTCTGGCCTCGAAAGCCCCCCAGCGCGATCAGATTGCTGGCATCACTCGCTGGTACCAGCTGGAGCTGGCACGCCTTGAGATCGACCTGCGCCTGAATACCCGTGCCGACGAAGCGACCATTGCTGATCTGCGCCCGGACATAGTAATTCTGGCCACCGGCGGGCAGCCGTTCCTCTCCCAGGTACCGGAGTGGGGTTACGACAGCGACCTGGGCAAGAGCCTGGTGGTCAGCACCTGGGACATTCTTAGCGGCAGCGTAGCGCCGGGCAAGAATGTACTGGTCTACGACACTATCTGCGAGTTCTCCGGCGTTTCAGCGGCCGACTACCTGGCAGACAAGGGATCAAAGGTCGAGATCGTTACCGACGATATCAAGCCGGGTGCCGCGGTGGGGGGCACCACCTTCCCGACCTACTACCGCAGCCTGTACGAGAAAGAGGTGATCATGACCTCGGATCTCGCCCTGCATAAGGTGTATCGCGAAGGCGACTCACTGGTGGCGGTGCTTGAAAACGAGTACTCCGGCGCGTTAGAAGAGCGGGTGGTGGATCAGGTGGTGGTGGAAAACGGCGTGCGCCCGGATGAAGCCCTCTACTACAGCCTCAAGGAGCAGTCGCGTAACAAGGGCCAGACCGATATCGAAGCGCTCTACGCGATCAAGCCTCAGCCCTGCCTGTCTGAAAGCGGCGATGGCTTCGTGCTGTTCCGTCTGGGTGACTGCACCGCGCCACGCAACACGCATGCCGCCATTTATGACGCGCTGCGGTTATGCAAGGACTTCTGACCCACTAACGCTGTAAGCTGAATGTCATGGGCCATCAGGCTCATGACATTTCGTACTTACGGTGTCTCTGAGAGGAGAGACGCCATGCTTGATACCCTCCTACCGATACTGCTGTTTTCTGCGCTGTTACTGGCCGCCATTGGTGCTGTGCGCCGTGTGCGTCTGTGGCGCCAGGGGCGGCCCTCTCCTGCACCGATTATTCGCGGCCTGATGCAGGTGCCCAGGCGCTACCTGGTGGACCTACACCACGTTGTCGAGCGGGATAAACTCATCTCCCATACCCACGTGGCCACCGCGGGCGGCTTTGTGCTGGCCGCATTACTGGCGATTGTGGTACATGGCTTTGGGCTTGATAGCACTATCTTGGCCTGGGTATTGCTGGCCGCCACGGTGAGCATGTTTCTGGGTAGTTTAGTGGTTGCCAAGCGGCGCAGCCCGCCCCCCTCACGGCTTTCCAAAGGCCCTTGGATGCGCCTGCCCAAGAGCCTAATGGCGTTCTCCATCGGCATGTTCGTGGTGACGCTGCCCACTGCCGGTATTCTGCCAGAAGGCTTTTTCCAAAGCGGAGCAGGCTGGCTGGCTGCACTGGTGCTGGCCGGTGTCATCACTTGGGGCCTTGGCGAGATGTTCTTCGGCATGACCTGGGGCGGGCCGATGAAACACGCTTTTGCCGGCGCCCTGCACCTGGCCTTTCATCGCCGCCCCGAGCGTTTTTCCAAGCGCGCTGGCGGAGAGCACCGCTCAACCGGGCTCAAACCGTTGGCGCTGGATGACGAAAGTGCCAAGCTCGGCGTTGAGGTACCGGCTGACTTCACCTGGAACCAGCTGTTAGGCTTTGATGCCTGCGTTCAGTGTGGGCGCTGTGAAGCCGTCTGCCCGGCCTTTGCCGCCGGCCAGCCGCTCAACCCCAAGAAGCTGATTCAGGACATGGTAGTCGGCATGGCAGGCGGCACCGACGCCCACTATGCAGGCTCGCCCTACCCCGGCAAGCCGGTCGGCGAGCATGGCGGCAGCCCCCACGACCCGATTGTTGCCCGCACGGGTAGCGCATTGGTGGATGCCGAAACGTTGTGGTCCTGCACGACCTGCCGCGCCTGCGTTGAAGAGTGCCCCATGATGATTGAGCACGTTGATGCCATCGTCGATATGCGCCGCTTTCTGACCCTGGAGCACGGTAATACGCCCAATAAGGGCGCCGAAGTGCTAGACAACCTGATTGCGACCGACAACCCCGGCGGCTTCGAGCCTGACTCACGCCTGCACTGGGCGGCAGACCTCAATCTGCCGCTGATGGCCGACAAGCGCGAAGCCGAGGTGCTGCTGTGGCTGGGCGACGGCGTGTTTGACATGCGCAACCAGCGCACGCTGCGCGCGTTTATCAGTGTGCTGCGTGCTGCCGAGATCGATTTCGCCGTACTGGGTAATGAAGAGCGTGATAGCGGCGATGTCGCCCGCCGTCTGGGCGATGAGGCTACTTTCCAGAGTTTGGCGCGGCGCAACATTAAGATGTTGAGCCAGTACCGCTTCGCACGCATCGTTACCTGTGACCCGCACAGTTTCCACGTGCTGAAAAACGAGTACGCCGATCTAAGCACCGCCGACATGCCTTCCCGGTATGAGGTTTTCCATCACAGCACCTATATCAACCAGCTCGTCACCGATGGCAAGCTCACGTTCAAAGCCTGGAAAGGCGGCAACGTGACTTATCACGACCCCTGCTACCTGGGCCGTTATAACGGTGAATACGAAGCCCCACGCGCGGTGCTCAAGGCGCTAGGGATTGAGGTTAAGGAGATGGCTCGCTCTGGCTATCGCTCGCGCTGCTGCGGTGGCGGTGGCGGCGCACCGATCACCGATATTCCTGGCAAGCAGCGGATTCCCGATATGCGTATGGAAGATGTTCGCGAAACCGGTGCTGACCTGGTCGCGGTAGGCTGCCCACAGTGCACTGCGATGCTTGAAGGCGTGGTAGAACCCCGCGCTGACATCAAGGATATCGCCGAACTGGTCGCCGACGCGTTGATCATCACAACGCCTGACGAAAAGGCGACCCAAAGTAAGCCCGCGCCAGCATCACCGCGCGCCACCCTGGAGGTAATGCCATGAGCGAGCTTGTTCGTCGTGACCCTCGTAAAGAGTGGGTCGCCCGCAACCGCCTGCACCCGCAACATCTGGAGATGCTTGCCGAACTGGGTGGCGGCGCAGTAGCCAGCGAATGGATGGGGCCTAACGGCGTGATGCGCCGCAACCCCCATGCGGTCGGCTTCATCGGTCCCAACGGCATTCGGCGCATTGATCGTAGCGGCGTCCAGCAGGCGGCACAGGCGCCAGGGCGCAGCGTTGAGGCCAAGGATACGAGGACACCGGTCACTATCGATACTCCCGCCTTTATGGTGGCGGTCGTACCGGATATGGCTGGTGGGCGCCTTTCCTCCCACGACCGTGATCTGTTAGGGCTTGCCCGCCAGCTAGCCGATGCCGACCCGACCCAGCCTGGTGCCGTACTGGCCGTGGTGTTTGGCGAGCATAAAGAAACCACCTTTGACGAGGCGGGTATTGACCGGCTACTGCACTTGGAAGGCGAGCGTTTCTCGGGCTACCTGCCGGAGCTTAGCGTCGCCACCCTACAGAGCGTAGATCGTGAAATGACGCCCCGCTACTGGCTGCTACCCGACTCAAGCGTTGGCGGTGAGCTCGGCAGGCGCCTCGCCACAAGGCTTGGCGAGCGCCCGGCCGCTCAGTTATGGCAGGTCGAGGCAGACACTGAAAGCTCAACCGGCTGGCGCTGTACCGCACGTGGTGCGGCAGGTAGAAACGACATTACCCGCGCCCTGCCCCGTATCGTACTGGCCTTGGCCGAGTGCGCCGACCCGGTCAGCGAAACCCGCCACGCGGCTGAGCCGATCACACTTTCTAACGGGCTTCCCGAAATACTCGGCCGCATTGAGGACATGGGCGAAGTCGCGGTGGACCCGGCCAGCGTATCGCTCGCGGAAGCAGAATTTATCCTTTCCGCTGGCAATGGCGTGAAAAGCTGGGATAGCTATCATCACGCTGCCGAGGTGCTCGGCGCCACTAAAGGCGCCTCACGGGTGGTGGTGGATGACGGCTTTATGCCGCGCGACCGCCAAGTGGGCGCCACCGGCACCTGGGTCTCTGCCCGCGTTTATGTAGCGGTAGGAATTTCCGGCGCTATCCAGCATCTTCAGGGCATTCAGAGCTGCGAGAAGGTGGTGGCGATCAACCTCGATGAAGGCTGCGATATGGTCAAACGTGCCGACCTGGCAGTGATCGGCGATGCCAGCCAGATACTCGCTGCCCTTGTTACACGGGTTGAGCAGTACCGCGCTGAACAGCAGGAGAATCGCGATGCCGCATGATGTCAGTAACAAAAGTGCCAAGCAATCAACCGCCAACGCGCTGAACGTCGCTGTACTGGTTTCGGTAGGCCAACACCCACTGACCGCGCGCGCACGCCGCGCCGACCAGGATGCCCGAGCGGTAGAAATGGCCCTGACGCTGGAAAACGCCTCGGTCAGCCTGCTACATGCCGGCCAGCAAAATAGCGATCATGAAGAGGCCATCCGCGGCTATCTCGGCATGGGTATCAACTCTGTCAGCTTGATCGAGCAGCAACCCCACGCCGATGTAATCCCCGCGCTGGCCAACGCGTTACGCGCCAGCGCCCCGCAGTTGGTGCTGACCGGTACTCGCGCCGAAACCGGCGAGGCCTCGGGTGTAACGCCCTACCTACTGGCCGAGGCGCTTGGCTGGCCGATCATTACCGGTCTAGCGGCGGTAGAAAAGGTCGAGCAGGGAGTGATCACGGTGCTGCAAGCATTGCCGCGCGGCAAGCGGCGGCGCCTGCGCATTCGTCTACCGGCGCTTGCCACGGTGGATAGCAGCGCGCCCGCCGCCCGCCAAAGTGCCTTTGGCCCCGCCAGGCGCGGCGAGTTAGCCCATCAAAAAGCGGCCAGCGAGCTTGATGAAGCACTAAGCACTTGGCAGTTCCAGCCAGCGCGCAAGCGTCCCAAGCGGCTTAAGATCGTTAAGTCATCATCGGCGCGTGACCGTTTCAAAGCCGCCGCTGCCAAGTCCGGCGGTGGTGGTGGGCAGACGCTTAACGACGTCACCCCAGAACAGGGTGCCGAAGCGATCTTCAAACTGCTCAAGGAGGAAGGAGTACTGCGTTAGACGCACTGCTTCATGATAACGATACTGTCAGCCCGCCTTCTCGGCGGGCTTTTTAGTCCAGGTTCACAAGCGGCAAACGTCAAACGTACTACTTCCCCATAAAGCCCGGGTATAGCCGCAGGCGCTGCCTTTCCAAATGCAGGCCAATCCCCGCATGTACCATCAGCACGCTGATCACCACTGCCCCGCCCGCAAGCGTTGAGGCCGTGGGCTGCTCGCCCAACAACCACCATACCCAAAGCGTACCCAGCGCGGTTTCAACCAGATAGAACAACGCCACTTCCGTCGACGGCAGATAGCGGGTAGCGCTGTTGATCAGCACGGTGGCCAGCGGCATCTGAATAAGCCCCATCACCGCGAGGACGCCATAGCGTGGGGCATCCAGCGCAAACGGCGAAGCCAAAGGCAGCGCGATTGCCGCAGAAAGCAAGCCCCCGCCAGCAATCACCACGATGCGATCAATGCTCGGAAAGCGGCGCAGCACCGTCAAATTACCGCCAATCGCCGCTGCCGCCGCCAGCGCATAAAGATTGCCTACCAGCATGCCGTGAGCGCCCTCGCCCATAAAGACCAAACTCATGCCCAGCATGCAGACGGCGATCGCAACCAGCGTGCGCAAAGCAACACGCTCTTTGAGAAACACCCGTGAAAACAGGGCAGCGAACAACGGCGCAGTGCTAAGGATCACCACCACGTTGGCTACGTTGGCGTTCATCACCGCGAGTACGAAAAGCGCCGAAATCAGCCCCAACAGTATTGCCGAAACCAGCGATGAAAAAGGGTTCACGCGTAGCGTGGCCAGCCGGTTGCCTCGACAACACGCAAGCCCCAGCACACAGAACATCAAAAAGCCGCGCCAGAAGACGATGGTCCAACCCTCGGTATCGGCAAGGCGGATCAGCAGGCCGTCGAAACTGAGAAACACCACCCCCAGTACCACCATCAACAGACCGCGCTGATAACCACTTAACTGCATGATATTGACTCCCGGTTGGCAGAAAAAGATAACCGCTCACCCATGGGTGAGCGGTTAAGCGTAACAGTTGAGCGCAGGCTCACGGCCCAGGCCGTGTTAACGGCCAGGTGACACGGCCACCGGCGCAGTTGAAGCCCTCTGCTGGCGAGGGCGAACTACCCAGAACCCTACGGCTCCCGCCATCAGCAACATGCTCCCGCAGCCGACCGCCAGCATATAGCCGCCCTGCACGGCACTGCCAGGCACACTAAACTGCTCGGCGAACCCGGCCAGCGTGACCGCGTACTGTTGCCAGAGAAATACCCCGATGGCACCACCAGAAAGCATGGTGCACAGCGCAATCACACGGGTGCCTGTCACCCAGCCACTGACGGCCTGAGCATCAAATGTATGCAGAAACGTCTGGTACTCTTTCTCGGCCTGGCTGACATGGGTAAACCTGGAAGCCAGCGTAATCACCACCAGCGCCATCAAGGTGCTTAGCAGTACCGGGTGCAAATATACCGGCAGGCTAAGCCACTCGGCCTGAATCATCATCGACAGCGCGACGTTGCCCACAAAGCCCACCGCTAAGCCCCAGCCCGCGCCTGCGGCGGTAATCCGCTTGCTCCAGATGCTCATCAAGGCAACCGGCCCCCAGGAAGAGGCAAATAGCGTGGCGGCAAACCACACCACTGACATAACCGCAGGCGGTTGAAACAGCGCCAGCAGCAGTGCTATCAAGCCCGCAGCGAGCACCGCAATACGGCTTTTTCGCATGGCCGACGTCTCATCTTGCGAGGCTGAGAGGATATCGTTGGAGAGGCTAAAGCCGATGATCGACAGAAACGTCGAGCAAGACGATAGCCCCGCCGCAAAGACGCCCGTTAGAATGACCACGCCAAGCCAGGTTGGCAGCACGTTGAGCGCCACCCAAATCATGGAGCGCTCCGGGTCCAGCCCAGCATCGTAAAGATTGATGGCCGCCCCGGTCATCATCATCAATGCGTAGAAGATGGCCAGTGCCACTGCCGTCAACATGGCCGAACGCATCACCACGTGCTCATTGCGTGCCATCAAGTAACGGCTGGATTGCCAAGGGCTCGCCGCCAGCACCGCCGCCCACACAAGGCCGAGTGTTAGCCCCCAGGTAAGCGCCTCGCCAGGCGAGGAGAAGTTGGCCTCAGGCCCTTCCAGCACGCCGTGCCATAGCGCAATGCCGGGCTTGTCGGTTTGGGTAAGCAGGCCTTCCACCACACCGTTCCACCCGCCCAAATCTTGAATCACATAGATCGAACCGCCCAAGGCTGCCAGCGAGAAGATCACAAACATGATGGTGTCGGTGAGCATGACGCCGGGCGATCCCGAATAGAGAATAAAACCCGTATACGTTGCCCACACCAATACCAACCCGACCCAGTACGGCATGCCGGTCAGCTCAGAGAACATGATGCCCGCGCCCTGCATAACGCCTAACAGATACGCGCCCAGGCCGATAATTGTGGTCAGCCCGGCAATCACCTTAACACGGCGTGAGGCAAAGCGCTTGCCAAAAAATTCCGGCACGGTACGTGCCCCGCTGCGCCGAAGGTAACGCCCAAACACCAGCGCACCCAGCAGGCATCCCGAGGTGCTGACGGCCGCGAAGATCAGCATCACAAACGGATAGCCCTGATAGGCAAAACCCGTTTCACCGAGAAACGCGCTGGTGCTGAGATAGCTTGCTACCAGCGTACCCAGGATAAAAAACGTGGGAGCATTGCGGCCAGCAACCAGATAATCATCCAGACCTTTGACGCGCCGTCCGGCGAGATGCCCGATAACAAAGTAGCCCACCAGACTGAGCAGTATTGCGATGGTGTAAATCATGAGAATAGCCGTCAGGTTATTAATATTGTTTAGCCATGGTGCAATGCTTTGGCTGTCTACTCTTTGCTATTAGCGGCAACGCATGCAGGAATCACGACACGATATCCGCTAACCAAAAGGGGCGCCATTGAAATGGCGCCCCTTTTGGCAACAACAAAGTACAGCAAAAAAATCTGACTATCGCGCTATTTTGGGCACCGCATTGAGCTCGCGCCACTCCTTGTGAAGCCCTTTATAAAGGCTGAAACACATCAGCAGAAGCACCAGCGTAAAGGGTAACCCTGTCGCCACCGCGCCTGCTTGCAGCGCGCTAAGCGCCGCGCTACCGCCACCGTAAAGCAGCACACCAGCGATGACGCCTTCAAGCGCGGCCCAGAACACCCGCTGCCCCTTGGGCGCATCGGTTTTCCCGCCCGCGGTGATATTGTCGATGACGAGGGAGCCAGAATCCGCCGAGGTAATGAAAAAGACCAGCACCAGCACAATCGCCAGCGTCGAGGTGATGCCAGTGAACGGCAGTAGCTCCAGCATGTGGAACATGGCAAGCGAAACGTCGCTGATGCCGTTGGCTAATTCGCCCATGCTATTTTCGGCCTGAAACAGTGCCGCGCCGCCAAAGGTGCTCATCCATACCAGCGTGACCAGCGTCGGCACCAACAGCACCGCAATCAGGAACTCGCGTACCGTCCGCCCCCGGGATACGCGGGCAATAAACATCCCCACAAACGGCGACCAGGAGATCCACCACGCCCAGTAGAAGATGGTCCAGCCGTGATACCAGACGTCATCATCGCGGCCAATCCAGTTCGAAAGCGGCAGGATGTGGCTGACATAGTCCACTGCCGTGGTGCCAATTCCCGTTATAATCATCAGCGTCGGTCCGGCGATTACCACAAACAGCAGCAGCACTGCCGCGACCACCATATTGATGTTCGAGAACAGCTTGACGCCGCCGTCGATTCCCCTCCATACCGAAAACAGTGCAATCACCGTAACCACCAGGATGATTGCCATCTGCGTTCCAAGGGTATTGGGTATATCGAAAAGATAGGCAAGCCCGCCAGCCGCTTGGGTAGCGCCAAAGCCAAGCGACGTTGCCAAGCCAAAGATGGTTGCTAATACGGCAAGAATATCAATGGCATGGCCTGCCCAGCCGCGCGTTCGCTCACCCAAAATCGGGTAAAAAGCAGAGCGCAGGGTTAGCGGCAAGCCTTTATTGTAGGTAAAAAAAGCCAAGGATAGCGCGACAACGCCATAGATCGCCCATGGATGAAGCCCCCAATGAAACATGGTGGCGCCCATGGCGGCGCTAGCGCCCTCCGGTGTACCTGGGGGAATATTCAAGGGTGTACCGTACCAATCGGTGTAGTAGGCCACTGGTTCAGCAACACTCCAGAACATCAGCCCGATACCCATACCCGCCGCAAACAGCATGGCGAACCAGGAGGTGCGCGAGTATTCCGGCTTGGCATCACTTCCGCCCAAGCGTATCCGCCCAACCGGAAGACAGATAAGCGCCAGACAGAACACTACAAAAATATTACCCGCAATCATGAACAGCCAGTCGAAATGCTCAATCGACCAGTTCTTGGCAAGGCCAAGCTGGGTATTCGCAGCATCGGGATAGATCAGCGCATAAAGAATAAACAGCAGAATGGCGAGTGCGGAGAGCGGAAAGACGGGGTTATGGAAATCCAGCCCCATCACCTGCTTGTTATCCTGACCGGGGGTCAAAACAGGATCATCATGGTCCATAGGTTATCCTCATTGTTATTTTTTTCTGTACGCTAACCGCCGAGGTGGCGGATAGGGCGTTTAAATTTTTAGGCGATACTCACTTGCCCAGTTATTCAAAACCGACCCCGGCATAGCTATTGCCGCGTTGCCAGCGCTATTGCCAGCCGATTTATAGGTACACTGACAGACCAACAACCAACACAAGAGAGGATGCCGTCATGATGATTGTCGAACTGATTGATGGTGATGATTTTCGGGCACAGCTGACCGCGCTGGGTATCGATATTCCAGAGAACGCCGACCCCGATACATGTGCTCAAATCGCCGCTGAGGCCCATCGCAAGCAGGAGGTTACCGAGCTGCCAACGTTGGTGCACAAGCTTATGGATCAACAGGACATTCTGCTGCCCTCGGTGCGCCACGCTATTGAGCGTTTTCTGCCCTTTGAGTAAGGGCATGAGCTGATTGATTAATGCGTTGATGAACGGATTGGCAATTGCTAAACGCAGGCTGGCCCGCCAAAGCGGGCCAGCCCATCATCAGCGTGCTGTTAGCCCTGCGCCAACTGCAGCGATACGCTATCGCTTCCCAGATTGCTGAGCATGCGCTCGGAGTACCAATCAATAAAGTCGATGACGCCAAACTCGTAGGTTGGTGAATAGGGGCCGGGCTGGTAGGCCTTGGAGTTGATACCGCGCTGATTCTCTTCCGCCAGCTGGCGATCCTGATCGTTGGTGGCATCCCACACGCGACGCATGTTTTCCGGGTCGTAATCCACGCCCTCTACCGCGTCCTTGTGCACCAGCCACTTGGTCGTGACCATGGTTTTCTGCGGGCCAAGCGGCAATACACGGAACACGACGGCATGGTCGCCCATGAAGTGGTTCCAGGAGTTGGGCAGGTGCAGAATGCGTAGCGAACCCATGTCCGGGCTGGTCAACCGGCCCATCAACTTGTTGCAGGCCGGCTTGCCATCCATGGTCATGGACACCACGCCATCAAGTAGCGGTGTGCGAGTCACGCGGTTGCGCTTGCCAAAGCGTTTGAGCTGCCAGGGTACCTGCTCGCCGTTCCAATCGGCCTGCTTGCGGGTCACCAGGTCTTTATATTTGTCCGTCGCGCGCGGGTCTTCGGTATCGTCAAACTCGATTAGCGAGTTCAAAAGCTCTGGGTGCGCACCATTACAGTGATAACACTCACGGTTATTCTCGATGACCAGCTTCCAGTTGGCCTGCTCAATAATACTCGACTCTACAGCGACCTTGACGTTATCCATCTGGTACGGCTCAAGGTAGTGCTCAAGCGTCACCAGGAAATCGTCGATGGCGGGCGGGTTATCGCTCAAATTAATAAATACAAAGCCCCCCGCCGTGCGCACACTAACCGGCTTCAGCCCGAACTGGTTAAGGTCGAAGTCCGTACCCATGTCGCTTCCGGCAAACAGCAAGCGGCCGTCAAGCTCGTAAGTCCACTGATGGTAGGGGCATACCAGTTTAGCGACTTTTCCTTTGTCCTTGGTGCACAGCCGTGAGCCACGATGGCGACATACGTTATGAAAAGCATGAATCTGGCCTTCACCGCCACGCACAATCACAACGGGATTATTACCGATTTCCAAGGTCATAAAGTTGCCCTTGGCTGGGATCTCGCAGGTCATCCCTGCGAATAACCACTCTTTTTCAAAGACTTCCTGCATGTCGAGCGCAAACAAGCGGGCGTCGTTATAGAACGGCTGGGGTAGCGAAAACGCGTGCGCGCGGGACTGCAGCATATCAACCGTCGCTTCACGCATGGCAGCCAGAGGGCCGTTGAGTGTGTCATCCATTGTCTTGTTCATACCAGATATCCTTTTAAATACCGCCTCCCTTACCCAGGGTGGCGACAGAGTCATTAACCAAACGTAATTGTGTTGTTGTTAAGTTGCTGAACCTGGCGATTGTGTGAAGCGCGCAGCGCTTGCTACTTGTTGATGGATTGTGGTCCACGCCATTTGCTTTCAATTGTCTGCCCACGACACTATGTGGCGTGGCGACGACGTGGGCGGAGATTTTTGATAGGCAGAAGGTGCCGCAAGGTAAGTGCGTGTCGCTAACAGGCAAGCTGGTCATAAAGCGCGTACCCAGAATGCAGGTTAATGGTGCTGGACCGTGCAGACAGGACGGGCCGGTGAAGGCAACGCGATAGCACGGCCATATTGAGACGACGATGACAACGAACTTCTTTAATCCCGTCACGACCCAAACCTGGACCAACGGCCGCCACCATGTGCGGTGCGTCAAGATCATTCAGGAAACCTGGGACGTTCGCACGTTCTGCTTTATGGCTGAACAGCCGGTAATGTTCTTCTTCAAGCCGGGCCAATTTGTGACACTAGAGCTCGAAATCGATAATCAGCCCGTTATGCGCTCCTATACGATTTCAAGCTCTCCCTCCGTGCCTTACAGCTTTTCAATCACGGTCAAACAGGTGCCGGGAGGCCAGGTCTCCAACTGGCTGCATGCCAATTTAAAGGTCGGCGACGAGCTGGTGGTCCATGGCCCGGTGGGCAACTTCAACTCCATCGACTTTCCTGCCGAAAAGGTGCTGTTTCTCTCAGGTGGTGTAGGCATCACACCGCTAATGTCGATGACGCGCTGGTTCTTCGATACCAACGCCAACGTCGATGTGGAGTTCATCCACAGCGCTCGCGCCCCGCGCGATGTCATTTTCCATCGCGAGCTGGTGCACATGTTCTCGCGTATACCCGAATTCAAGCTCCATATCGTGTGTGAGAAGAAAGACGATATCGGCGAGGCGTGGGCTGGCTACCGCGGCTTTCTAACCCAGCCCATGCTTGAGCTGATGGCACCGGATTTCCTTGAGCGGGAGATCTTCTGTTGCGGCCCCGTACCGTATATGAATGCCATCAAAGCGATTTTGCGCGCCAACAACTACAACATGGACCACTACCATGAAGAGCTGTTTGGCGCGACGCCGGTTGACGTTCAGGAAGACGTCCTGGAGCTTGCCGAGCAGGCCGAAGTGGAAGCCGAGTTAGCAGAGCCTGAAGAACTGATCAACATCGAATTTGCCCAGTCGAACAAAAGTGTACGTATACAAGCAGGCGAAACGGTTCACGCCGCAGCCGCCAAGCTGGGGCTGCATATTCCCAAGGCTTGCGGTATGGGCATCTGCGGCACCTGCCGAGTGGAGCTGAAATCTGGCGAGGTGGAAATGGAGCATAACGGCGGTATCACCGACGAAGATATTGAAGAGGGTTACATCCTGTCCTGCTGCAGCAAACCGAAAGGTGACCTGGTGGTCGATTTCTAATGCGGTAGCCCCTCATTCACCACTAGCCCAACCCCAAAACGGATACTGAGCCCCTCGGTATCCGTTTTTTGTGCCATACACTCGCCCTAACTCGCCCTAAGCGGACACAAAAAAACGCCCATGGCACGTAGCCATGAGCGTTATTAGCGTTGGTTACCCGCTTCTTTTAGCGCTTAATCAGGCAGCGCCAAGCAATCCATGCGGATCAAGCACGAACTTGCTGGCCACGCCTGCATCGAACTGCTCGTAACCTGTTGGCGCATCTTCCAACGAGATAACCTGAGCGTTGACGATCTCGGCAATGTTCAAACGCCCGTGCAGAATGGCCTGCATCAGCTGGCGGTTGTACTGCACTACCGGCGTCTGGCCGGTATGGAACGAGAGCCCCTTGGCCCAGCCCTGGCCAAAGCGCAGGCTCAGGCTACCAGTTTGTGCAGCTTTCTCGGTCGCACCCGGATCTTCCGTTACGTATAGACCAGGAATGCCGATAGAACCGCCTTCGCGAGTGACTTCCATCATCTGGTTAAGCACCACTGCCGGCTGTTCTTTACCGCCATGCCCGATCGCTTCAAAGCCCACCGCATCAATGGCGCTGTCCACACTAGGCTCGCCGACCACTGCGGCAATCATCTCGCCCAAACGGTCATGCTTGCTTAGATCAATCGGTACAAAGCCCATCTTGCGGGCGTGCTCCAGGCGATCCTTGTTGAAATCGCCAATCATCACTACCGCTGCGCCTAACAGGCGTGCCGAGGCGGCAGCGGCCAGCCCTACAGGGCCTGCGCCCGCTACGTACACGGTGGAACCCGCACCAACGCCCGCTTTCAAGGCACCGTGGAAACCGGTCGGAAGAATATCGCTCAACATGGTTAGATCGCGAATCTGGCTCATGGCCTGATCACGGTCCGGGAACTTGAGCAGGTTGAAGTCAGCGTAGGGCACCATTACGTAGTGCGCCTGACCGCCCACCCAGCCACCCATATCAACATAGCCGTAGGCACCGCCCGCTCGGTCATCGTTAACATGCAGGCAAAGACCGGTGTGGCCCTCTTTACAGGTGCGGCAGCGGCCGCAAGCGACGTTGAAGGGAACGGATACGATATCGCCAATGTTTAGAAACTCGACGCCCTTGCCTTTTTCGATCACCTCACCGGTGATCTCGTGCCCCAGCACCATACCGGTAGGCGCCGTGGTGCGTCCGCGCACCATGTGCTGGTCGGAGCCGCAAATATTCGTGGACACTACTTTCAGAATGACACCGTGATCAATGGGCTTGCCATGGGGCGTTTCCATTTTCGGGTAGGCGATATCCTGAACTTCGACTTTACCGTCACCGATATAAACAACACCACGATTGTTGGACATGCGAAATCCTCTCTTCCGGGTGCTGGCGCAGTCTCAAGAGGTTTTCTCAGAGAGCGGTCTCAAGGACGCTATCAAGGGCCACTCCAACAACTGCGCTGGCATCATTATTTTAAATCGAGCTGGCGTATGTGAAGCGCTTTCGAGAAACGCTTCCTGATCAGCAGGCCAATTAAAGATTAGCCTGTTGCCGCAGCATGACGCACCCGGCCTACCCGCAATTACTTATAAACGACGTCGAGCAATAAATGAGCGACGCCTTATAAAGGCCCATAAAAAATTCACGTCGATGTCGCAAATACGCCGAGCGGTGACGTCGGTAAGCATCTTGGGGGGCAAGCCCAGCGATACTATCGCGGCACGATAGCGTTAATGGTGATGCCATTCCTGACGCTAACAAACTCCCAGACCGAATATAAGCGACTAGCCTGGAGACCCAGATGACTCACAATAACTTTTCTCCCGAAGCCCGCTTGGCCAACTACGACACGGCCCTTGCCTCGGCAATCGCTGAAGAGACAGCGCGTCAAGAAGCCCACATCGAACTGATCGCCTCTGAGAACTACACCAGCAAGCTGGTGATGGAAGCGCAAGGCACCCAGTTGACTAACAAGTACGCCGAAGGCTATCCCGGTAAGCGCTATTACGGCGGCTGTGAATTCGTCGACAAGGTGGAAGCACTAGCTATCGAGCGGGCTTGCAGCCTGTTTGGTGCCAACTATGCCAACGTGCAGCCCCATTCCGGCGCTCAGGCCAATGCGGCGGTATTCATGGCGCTGGTAAGTCCTGGCGACACTATTCTGGGTATGAGCCTGGCCCACGGCGGCCACCTGACCCACGGTGCAGCCCCCAACTTCTCGGGCAAGCACTACAACGCTATCCAGTACGGCCTGGTCGAAGGCACCGGCGAAATCGACTACGACGAAGTAGAGCGGCTGGCGCGAGAGCATAAGCCGAAAATGATCATTGCGGGTTTCTCGGCCTATTCACGCGTGGTCGACTGGCGCCGTTTCCGTAACATCGCCGATGAAGTCGGCGCCTATCTGATGGTCGATATGGCCCACGTAGCGGGTCTGGTAGCTGCTGGTCTCTACCCGAGTCCGCTGCCCTATGCCCATGTCGTGACGACCACGACCCACAAGACACTGCGCGGCCCGCGCGGCGGCCTGATTCTCTCTGCCGATGGCGACGAGACGCTTTACAAGAAGCTCAATGGCGCGGTATTCCCCGGCCAGCAGGGCGGCCCGCTGATGCATGTGATCGCGGCCAAAGCGGTGGCGTTCAAAGAGGCCATGAACCAGGACTTCGTTAACTACCAGCGTCAGGTTATCGCCAACGCCCGTGCAATGGCGCGCGTCTTCGTTGAGCGTGGTTTTGATGTGGTTTCCGGTGGTACCGACGATCACCTGTTCCTGGTCTCGCTGATCAAACAGGGCATTACCGGTAAAGATGCCGACGCAGCTCTTGGGCGCGCGCATATCACGGTCAACAAGAACACCGTGCCCAACGACCCGCAAAGCCCCTTCGTTACCTCGGGCCTGCGCATTGGCACTCCGGCGGTAACCACCCGCGGAATGGTTGAGGCAGACTGTGAGCACCTGGCAGGCTGGATTTGCGACATTCTTGACGTACTGGCCGACCAGCAGGACACCACTGACGTAGAAAACCAGGTACGCGAAAACGTCGCCGACCTGTGTGCCCACTACCCGGTATATGGCCAAGCCCGAACCACCAGTGAGCACGTAGCCGATAGCGCCTCAATCGCCTGACGATAGCCGCCAGCCGGCTCCGCGGAGCCGATCAAGGAGAAACTTTATGCAACGTTATTCCGGCTTCGGACTGGTCAAACATGCGCTTGGACATCACGAGAACTGGGAGCGCCAGTGGCGCAACCCTGAGCCCAAGAAACGCTACGACGTCATCATTGTCGGTGGTGGCGGTCACGGGCTAGCCACTGCTTACTACCTGGCGAAAGAGTTCGGCATCAAGAATGTCGCCGTGGTTGAAAAGGGCTGGCTGGGCGGCGGCAACACCGCACGTAATACCACCATCGTACGCTCTAACTATCTATGGGATGAATCAGGGCGGCTTTACAACCACTCACTGGATCTGTGGAAGGGCCTCTCCCAGGATTTAAACTACAACGTGATGTTTTCCCAGCGCGGTGTGCTCAATCTGGGCCACACCCTGCAGGACATGCGTGATATTCAGCGCCGCGTTCACGCTAACCGTTTGAACGGTATCGACAGCGAGGTAGTCACTCCGCAACAGATCAAGGAGATCGAGCCTCAACTGGATATTTCCAGCCGCGCCCGCTACCCGATCATGGGCGCTTCCTGGCAGAAGAGTGCCGGCGTGGCGCGCCACGATGCGGTGGCCTGGGGCTATGCGCGTGGTGCCGATGCTCTCGGCGTGGATCTTCTACAAAATACCGAAGTCACCGGCTTCAAGATTCGCGATGGCAAGGTGCTGGGCGTCCACACCAACCGCGGTGATATCGAAGCCAACACCGTGGGCTGCGTGGCGGCGGGCAACTCCGGCATATTGGCTAACATGGCGGGCATCAAGCTGCCGTTGGAATCCCATCCGCTGCAAGCATTAGTGTCCGAGCCGCTCAAGCCGGTCCTCAATACCGTCACCATGTCCAACCATGTTCACGGCTACATCAGCCAGTCCGACAAGGGCGACCTGGTCATCGGGGCGGGCATCAACGGCTACGTCGGTTACGGCCAGCGCGGCAGCTACTCGACCATCGAGCACACCCTTCAGGCCATCGTCGAGATGTTCCCGATGTTCTCTCGGGTGCGTATGAACCGCCAGTGGGGCGGCATCGTCGATACCTGCCCGGATGCTTGCCCGATCCTGTCCAAAACGAAGGTTAAAGGTCTGTATTTTAACTGTGGCTGGGGCACTGGTGGCTTCAAGGCAACCCCCGGCTCCGGGCATGTTTTCGCCGCAAGCCTGGCCAAGGGTGAAATGCACCCCATCGCTGCGCCTTTTTCCATCGACCGTTTCAATACCGGTGCGCTGATTGATGAACACGGCGCCGCTGGCGTGGCGCACTGAGGAGAGCCCATCATGTTTTATATCTTCTGCCCCTACTGCAAGGAGCACCGCGAGGAAGAGGAGTTCCACCCTCGCGGCCAGGCCCACTTGATGCGCCCTTCCGACCCGGACAACACCAGCGACGAGGAGTGGGGTGACTACCTGTTCTTCCGCAACAACCCGCGCGGCATTCACCACGAAATGTGGGTGCACTCGGTGGGCTGTCGCAAGTTCTTCAATATCACCCGCAATACGGTGACCTACGAAATTCTCGAAACCTACCCCATGGGTGAGCAGCCAAGCATTACGGCGGCAACGCCCGATGCTCGTCACGAACAAGGTGGTCAGGTGGCCGATGGCGGCTGGCAGACCGTGGGCGCACGGCCTGAAAACAAAGCACTGAATGAGGAGGCCTCGTCATGACCCAGAAAAATCGTATTGATGCCGGTGGGCGTGTCGATCGTTCCCAAGTGCTTGAATTCACCTTTAACGGTCAGCGTTACCAGGGTCTGAAAGGCGACACGCTCGCTTCGGCACTGCTCGCCAACGGCGTGAATATCGTCAACCGTAGCTTCAAGTATTCACGCGCTCGCGGCATTGTCGCCGCCGGTGCCGAAGAGCCCAATGCCGTCGTTCAGTTGGGCGCCAAGGATGACACCCAAGTGCCCAACGTCCGCGCTACCCAGCAGGGCCTGTACAACGGCCTGGTGGCGCGCAGTACCAATGGTTGGCCCAACGTTCAGCGTGACGTAATGAGCTGGGTAGGCAAGCTGGGCGGTGGTTTTATGCCGCCAGGGTTCTACTACAAGACCTTTATGGCCCCTGCCTCAATGTGGATGACCTATGAGAAGTATATCCGCATGGGCGCGGGGCTAGGTCGTGCACCGACCGAGTCCGATCCGGACATTTATGATCACATGCATCACCACTGCGATGTGATGGTGATCGGCGCGGGCCCAGCGGGGCTTGCCGCGGCGCTTTCTGCCGCGCGTTCCGGTGCGCGTTCCGGTGCGCGTGTGATCCTGTGTGATGAACAGGAAGAGATGGGCGGCTCGCTACTGGATAGCCGCGAAACCCTGGATGGCGTTTCAGCGACGCGCTGGGTTGAGCAAACAGTAAAAGAGCTTGGCGCGATGGATAACGTGACGCTGCTGCCACGCACCACCGCCAACGGCTATCACGACCACAACTTTGTCACGCTGCACGAGCGGCGTACCGAGCATATGGCCGATACCGCCCGTGAAGCGGGCTTCCCCGGTGAATCACGTGCGCGTCTTCACCGCGTGCGCGCCCGCCAAGTGGTGCTGGCCAGCGGCGCCCACGAACGCCCCTTGGTGTACGCCAACAACGACTTGCCGGGCACCATGCTCGCAGGCGCCGTTTCCAACTATATTCGCCGCTACGCGGTGGTGCCCGGCAACAGCCTGGTGCTTTCCACCAGCAACGACCACGCTTACCGCGCAGCTCTCGACTGGAAAGAAGCCGGACGTAAGGTCGTCGCCATTGTCGATGCCCGCGCCAACCCTGATGGCGACCTGGTTCGCCAGGCACGCGACAGCGGTATTCGCGTGATCACTGGCAGTGCCGTCATCGAAGCACGCGGTAATCAGCGTGTTACCGGCGCACGCGTCTCGGCCGTTGATCTTGAGCGTTTCGTGGTGACCGGCAAAGCCGAAGAGCTTGAGTGCGATACCATCGCCACCTCCGGCGGCTATAGCCCGGTGATCCACCTCTCCTCACACACCGGCACACGCCCGGCATGGGACGAAGAGCTATTAGGTTTTGTGCCCGGCACGGTCAAGGGCATGCAGTCGGCTGGCGGCGTGGCGGGCTATTATGCCCTCGGCGAAACGCTTGCCGATGGCGCTCGCATTGGGTGTCAGGCAGCGCTGGAGTGCGGCTTTAACAGCGCCGAGGAAGCTGCCCTGCCCGCCACGCGAGCGCGGCGTGATGCGCCTTCCTGCGCGCTTTATCAAGTGCCGCATGAAAAGAGCGCCCTACGCGCGCCCAAGCAGTTTGTTGACCTGCAAAACGATGTCACCGCGGCGGGTATTGAGCTTGCCACCCGCGAAGGCTTTGAATCCATTGAGCACGTCAAGCGCTACACCGCGCTGGGCTTTGGTACCGACCAAGGGAAGCTTGGCAACATCAACGGCATGGCGATTGCTGCACGCTGCCTGAAACGCTCGATTCCCGAAGTAGGCACCACCGTGTTCCGGCCCAACTATACGCCGGTGACCTTTGGCGCCATCGTTGGCCGTCACTGCGGCGAGCTGTTTGACCCTGAGCGCTACACCGCGCTGCACCAGTGGCACGTGGAAAACGGCGCCGAGTTCGAGGATGTCGGCCAGTGGAAACGCCCGTGGTACTTCCCCCGCACCGTGAATGGCAAGAAAGAAACCATGCACGATGCAGTCAACCGCGAGTGCCTGGCGGTGCGCGAAGGCGTGGGCATTCTGGATGCCTCGACGCTTGGCAAGATCGATATTCAAGGCCCGGATGCCCGCGAGTTCCTGGGTCGCGTCTATACCAACAAGTGGGCCCAGCTCGCCCCTGGCCGCGTGCGTTACGGCCTGATGTGTAAAGACGACGGCATGCTGATGGATGATGGTACCACCAGTTGCCTGGGTGATAACCACTTCCTGATGACCACCACCACCGGCGGCGCGGCAGGCGTGCTCGAGTGGCTAGAATTGTGGCACCAGACCGAGTGGCCGGAGCTTCAGGTCTACTTCAACTCGGTGACCGACCACTGGGCAACCATGACCGTGACCGGCCCGGACGCCCGCAAGCTTTTGTCCGAGCTGACCGACATGAATCTTGATAAAGAGAACTTCAAGTTCATGGATTGGCGCGATGCCACGGTCGCCGAGGTGCCCGCGCGCATCTTCCGCATTTCGTTCACCGGCGAGCTGGCGTTCGAGATCAACGTGCAAGCCAACTACGCCATGCACGTCTGGAAGAAGCTTTTCGAGCACGGTAAAAAGTACAACCTGACGCCTTACGGCACCGAAACCATGCACGTCCTACGTGCGGAAAAAGGCCTGATTATTGTCGGCCAGGACACCGACGGCTCGGTGACGCCGGAAGATCTTGGGATGCAGTGGGCTATCGGCTACGACAAGCCCTTCCCGTGGATCGGCAAGCGCGCCCTGTCACGCCCCGATACCCGCCGTACGGACCGCAAGCAGTTTGTCGGCCTGAAACCCAAAGACCCAAGCGTGGTATTGGAGGAAGGCGCCCAGGTCGTCTTTGACGGCAAGCAGTCGATCCCTATGGACATGAAGGGGCACGTAACGTCGAGTTACTACAGCGCCTCGCTCAAACACGGCTTTGCCCTTGCCGTGGTAATGGGTGGTCACGAGCGGATGGGGCAGACCGTCTATATTCCCATGACCGATGGCACAGTGCATGAAGCTGAAATCGTAAGCCCTGTCTTCATCGACCCGAAAGGAGAGCGCCAGCATGTCTAACGCGAGTGTACCTAACGTTTGCGAGTTCAACACCGTGCCCGACGGCAATCCGCAGGTCGAATCTCCTCTGGCGTGGAGCTACCAGCAGCACCCGGTGCCCCGCACTAACGGTCAGGCAGGCGTTGTCCTGCGTGAAAAAGCACTGCTGGGCCACCTAGTGCTGCGCGGCGGGGCCATCGTGCTCGATGAAGCGGTTCGCGCCACGCTGGGCATGAGCCTACCGGCCAAGCCCAATGCTCTGGAACACGACGATAGCGGCGAGCGTACTATCCAGTGGCTCTCGCCCGACGAATGGCTAGTGATTGTGCCGGGTGGCGAAGAGGGCGCGCTAGAAAGTGCGCTGCGCCAGGTCTTGGGCGATGCCCACGTGAGCATCGTCAATGCAAGCGGCGGCCAGACAGTGCTAACGCTAAGCGGCGACAACGCCCGCGAGGTGCTGATGAAGTCGATCTCCTATGACGTACATCCCAGCACATTTACCGTGGGCAAGGGGGTAACCACCATGTTTGCCAAGGCCACCGTGGTTTTGCGCCGCCCTTCCGAGACACACTGGGAATTGGTGGTGCGCCGCAGCTTTGCCGACTACTGCTACCGCTGGTTGCTCGACGCCTCGGCGGAATATGGTATCGATACACAATAATAAGCCGGCAGGCCGGCACCACCGGCCTGCCCTGACTGCTGATCAAGCTGATGAAAGAGAAGCGCCATGAGCCGAATGACGGATACCTGGATACTTGCCGCCCAATGCCCCAGCATTCTGGGCACGGTCGATGTGGTGACCCGCTTTTTAAAAGAGCAGCACTGCTATATCACCGAACTGAGCTCATTTGATGATCGGTTGGGTGAACGCTTTTTTATTCGAGCGGAGTTTCGTCCCGAGCGAGAAGCGTTTGATGAGCAGGCGTTTCAGGAGAATTTTCTGCCGCGCGCCACCGATTTCGGTATGACGTTTGAGCTGACCCCTCCCGCCAAGCGCACGGGTGCGGTCATTCTGGTATCCAAGGCCGATCACTGCTTAAACGACCTACTCTATCGCTACCGTACCGGGCAGTTGCCACTGGATATCAAGGCGATTATCTCCAATCACCCGGATCTTGAGCCCTTAGCAAGCTGGCATGATCTGCCTTACTATCATCTGCCTATCACGCCCGAGACCAAGACCGAGCAGGAGTCCCAGGTACTCGAGATTATTGAGAATACCGGGGCGGAGCTAGTAATTCTGGCGCGCTACATGCAGGTATTGTCACCGAGCATGTGCGAGCTTTTGAGCGGGCGAGCCATCAACATTCACCACTCACTACTACCGGGCTTCAAAGGTGCCAAGCCCTACCACCAGGCCTACGAAAAAGGCGTTAAGCTGGTAGGCGCTACGGCGCACTACATCAATAACGACTTGGACGAGGGGCCGATTATTGCTCAAGGGGTGGAGCCAGTTGATCATGCACACTACCCTGAGGACCTGGTCGCCAAAGGGCGCGATATAGAGTGTCTGACGCTCGCCCGCGCTATTGGCTACCATCTTGAGCGGCGAGTCTTTCTGCACAATGGGCGCACGGTGGTATTTGGCAACTAGCCGCGCTTGCTTGACGCTACTCCTTTCATCCACAGAACAATCATCAAGTCTGCTCATTAATCGACGCCAGGACCAGGTTACGCGGCATTAATTCGCGATTCCCCTGTCCAACGTTGGGTGAGTCGACTTTTTATTTCCCATTCAGAGGTCTTCCATGCCTATTAGTGTCTTCGACCTTTTCAAAATTGGCGTCGGCCCCTCCAGCTCACACACGGTCGGCCCCATGATGGCGGCCTTCAAGTTTTCGACCGTTCTGCGCGATAGCCAGTTGCTCGACCAGGTGAGCCGCCTGGAAGTGCATCTGTATGGCTCGCTTTCCGCCACGGGTATCGGCCATGGAACCGACCATGCCATTATCATGGGCTTGTTGGGCGAACGCCCGGACACCATCGATCCTTCGATTATCAATACCACGATTGCGGCGTTGAAAGAGACGCGCTGCCTATCGCTGGGGCGCCAGAAAGATGTCACGTTTGAATGGGACCAGGACATTATCTTTCATGAAGAGAGCCTGCCCCATCACCCGAACGCCATGAAACTTTGCGCCTTTGCCGAAGATGGCAGCCTGCTGACCGCCAACACGTACTACTCGGTAGGCGGCGGTTTTGTGGTTGACCAAAACCAGGTAGATGCCAAGCTTGAAGACATGGACACCGCCGAGATCCCCTTCGACTTCAACTCCGCCGAAGAACTACTCGCCATCTGTAAGCGCGAAGGCATGAGCATCAGCCGCCTGATGATGGAGAACGAGAAAACCTGGCGCGGCGAGCAGGAAGTGAGAGACGAGCTGTGGCGCATCTGGCAGGCCATGTGCGAGTGCATCGATAACGGCCTGACCCACGAAGGCGTGCTGCCCGGCGGGCTTAACGTCAAACGCCGGGCAAGGCAGCTGCATCAGCGCTTGCAGGCGGCCGAGCAGAACGACTGCCTGATCGCCACAACCTTTTCCGCCATGGAGTGGGTCAACATCTTTGCCCTGGCGGTGAACGAAGAGAACGCTGCTGGCGGGCGCATGGTCACCGCCCCAACCAACGGGGCGGCGGGTATTATTCCCGCCGTGCTGCACTACTACATGAAGTTCCAGGCGGGTGCCAATGACCGCAATGTGGTGGACTTCCTGCTTGCCGCCGGTGCCATCGGTATTCTGTGCAAGAAAAATGCGTCCATATCCGGCGCCGAAGTGGGCTGCCAGGGCGAGGTGGGCTCAGCGTGCGCTATGGCCGCCGCAGGCTTGGCGGAAGTGATGGGCGCCACGCCCGAGCAGGTCGAAAACGCCGCTGAAATCGGCCTGGAACACAACCTCGGTTTGACCTGCGACCCAGTAGGCGGGCTGGTTCAGGTACCCTGCATCGAGCGCAACGCGATTGCCACCGTCAAGGCGATCAACGCCGCCCAAATGGCCTTGCGCGGCGACGGCACTCACTTTATCTCTTTAGATAAAGTTATCCGCACCATGCGTGATACCGGCAAAGACATGCTGGACAAATATAAGGAAACGTCCAAGGGTGGTTTGGCGGTTAATGCGATTGAGTGTTAGGTAAAAGCTGGCCAACAAGAGAAGACGTGTGTCTGCAGATCATTTTGGTAGGATCAATAACGTTCCCTGTCATACCTAGCGGTATGACAGGGAACGTTATCTGTTTTTACACTGACCACGACCCTCCAAAGCATGCACACATTCCCAGTTAAAACGCCTACCTTTTTATAATCTTGCCCACCCAAGACTGGCTGCGATAGCACCAGCCAACAAGCTCGCTTAACAAACGCCATTCACGACAGCATCCATTGCCGCCAAGTATCCCTGTATGCCTAGCCCCGCAATCACACCGTCCGCGCGCAGCGAAATATAGGAGTGATGCCGGAAACTCTCGCGCTTATGCACATTGGAAATATGCACTTCAATGACCCGCCCATCGAAAGCGTTGAGCGCATCCAGAATGGCTACTGAGGTATGCGTATAGGCGGCTGGATTGATAATGATCGCTAGGGTTCCATCCAGCCTTGCCGCATGAATGGCATCAATCAGCACGCCTTCATGATTGCTCTGCAGGCAGTCAATTTTCCACCCCGCAGTCGTCGCCTTTTCAAGTAACAGACTGTTGACGTCATCAAGCGTTGCAGCACCGTAGATTTCCGGTTGCCGAGCACCCAGCAAATTAAGATTAGGGCCATGGAGCACCAGGACACGTGGCGTAGTCGGCATTGGATTTCCTTGTCTGTTATTGAGGGCTATCGACCCGTTATACGGCGGCGTTAAAACATCTATTCATGCTACATTAGTACGCTTTATAAATGCAGCAGGCTCGTTGGCGTATGACCCTCCCCCTCTACCTAGGCCTCCCCATGTGGGCCAACCAGGATTGGCAAGGCAGCCTGTATGCCCGCCACGCCAAGACAGATCTGCTCAGCGACTATGCCAGCGTATTTTCAAGCGTGGAAGGCAATACGACCTTTTATAGCGGTGCGCCAAAGGCCGAGACCGTTGCCGCTTGGGCTCGCCAAGCACCTGCTCATTTTCGCTTCTGTTTTAAATTACCTGCCAGTATCACCCATGACCAGCGGCTTACCCATTTGGATGATGTCTGGTCCTTTTTAGCCGTACTTGAACCATTGCATGATCGTCTCGGCCCTACCATGGTCCAACTACCGCGCGACTTTGGTCCCGATGAGCTACCAAAGCTAGAGGCCTTACTGGCTGCCTGGCCCGCTCACTTACCATGCGCGGTTGAAGTTCGTCATCCTGTTTTTTTCCACAAAGGCGCAGCTGAAAAAGCCCTTAACCAATTGTTGATAACTTATTGTGCCAACCGTGTAATGCTGGATGTACGCCCTGTCTTTTCAACCCCTGCCGAGGGCCACGCGGGACTTGCGCACGCTCAGCAGGAAAAGCCGAAACTCCCGTTACACGTGCTTTCCACAGGTAATTTTCCGGTCGTTCGCTTTATTGGCCATATTGACAAAACGATTAATACGCACTACTTCGCCCCTTGGAAAGCCCGCCTCCACCTGTGGATAAGTCAGGGGAAAACCCCTTTCTTATTTGTGCATACTGCTGATAATCGCGAGTCTCCCGAGATGGCACGTCAGCTATACAATGCGCTTGGCGAACTTGCCGACCTACCCCCGCTTAGCGACTTTCCAGGTGAGGCACAAAACCTGTTGTTTTAAGCTAATATTAATTTAACCTAACTGGCACGGGGCCTCTTGATCGGATAAATTGCGCATACTCTTTGAAAAGCGCAGAGCCATCTGTGCTTTTCGAACATGCGTAAATGGGGCGCATAGCGGCTTATTACAATTCAACTAACAGTAGGTGATGTATGGCAAAACTTGCACATGCACAATGGTCATCGCGTATGGGCTTTGTGCTTGCCGCTGCCGGTTCAGCGGTAGGCTTAGGGAATATCTGGCGCTTCTCATATATGACCGGTGAAAGCGGCGGCGCTGCTTTTGTTCTGGTCTATCTTGCATGCGTAACGCTGGTTGGCCTGCCCATTCTGGTAGCGGAATGGATGATTGGTCGCCGGGGCCAGAAAAACCCGATTAACACCATGTCCGACCTTGCCACGCGTCACGGACGCTCCAGGGCTTGGGCAACTATCGGTATTAGTGGCGTTCTGGCGGCCTTTTTAATTCTATCTTTTTATAGTGTTATCGGCGGCTGGTCACTCAATTACACGCTGGGGTCGGTGATCGGGTCGTTTAACGGCCAGGATGCTGATGCCGTCGGGGCTATTTTTGGCGACCTGCTGGGCAGCCCTACAACGCTTCTACTTTGGCACACCGCGTTCATGGTGCTGGTCATTGGTATCGTGGCGCGTGGTGTGACCAAGGGGCTTGAAGCCGCTTCACGACTTCTGATGCCTGCGCTGGTCGTGCTTCTTTTGATTCTGGTCGGCTATGGCGTAACAAGCGGCTCCTTCGGTGAAGCACTTGCGTTCATGTTCAGCCCTGACTGGGGTGCGCTCGACGGTGGTGTCGTACTAGCGGCGATGGGCCAAGCCTTCTTCACCCTATCATTGGGTATGGGCATCATGATGGCGTATGGCTCTTATCTGGGCGAAGACGTCAACCTGATTAGCACAGCGCGTACCGTTATCATCCTGGATACGGTCATTGCCCTGCTTGCAGGTCTTGCGATCTTCCCCATTGTGTTCGCCAACGGGCTAAGCGCAGGCGAAGGCCCGGGACTCATCTTCGTAACGCTACCTCTGGCCTTTGGCAACATGGCGGGCGGCACTATTCTCGGTTTGATGTTCTTCCTGCTGCTGACGTTTGCCGCCATTACGTCGGCTATCTCGCTGCTGGAACCGGTCGTTGAGACAATCGAAGAGCGCACGCCCTTGAGCCGGGTAGGATCGACACTGGCGAGCGGTATTGCGGTGTGGGTACTCGGTGTGGCGGCGCTGCTGTCATTTAATGTGTGGTCCGAGGTACTGTTATTCGGCCTCAACATTTTTGACTTCCTCGACACCTTCACCAGCAAGATTTTGCTGCCGCTGACGGGTCTGGGCGCGATTATCTTCTTCTCGCTCTGTTTGGACAAAGAAGAAGCGCGCAAGGAGCTGCGGTTAGATATCTACGATTTCACCTTGTGGAATCTACTCGCCAAGTACGTGGCACCACTCGGTGTGATTATCGTATTCCTGACCGGCTTGATCTAGCGATACCTACGCCCTGCCGCTTGGCAGGGCAGCACTATATGGGTACTGCTTAAACACCGAGCTACATGCCGTTAGTGCAACTCGCTCTCTTGCCGTTCGTCATCGTCTGGCAGGGGGGCGATATCCCGGTATAACTTCTGAAACTCCCGATGCAGTTCAATTCCTCGGCGAGCCCGTAAATTGCGTTGTGCGGCGCTACGCTGGCGCTGAGCATGCTCATCCACTTCCATGCCCATAAAAATATCCAGCAACTCGCTTTTGACCGAGGTAATTCGTTCGACGTTTTTCATGATCGACGTGCCTCCAGGTGAATATGTCTTCGTCCACCTGCATCTGTGGCGACTGTTGAATGATGCAGTGCGACACTTCACTTCTTACTATACCTTACTTGACAGTATGATGACGAAACTTGGCGAAATGCGTTAACGCCTTTTAAACGCACGCCTAAACATCGTTTCACTGCCCTTTTATGCCATCACTCAGGCATACTGTGGCAAATGCTGACAAATACAGCAAAGCGCGCAGTACAAAACGCGCGCACTGGATAATCGAGGAGCTGAACGTGAGTCGCGCCCTGTTCGATGAGATGAGACGCCGCATGGAGCACTTTCGCCGCTCCGAACAAAAAGTGGCACGCTTTGTACTGCGTAATCCTGACGAGGTTATCCACATGCGGATCGTTGACCTCGCCACCGAAGCCAACGTTAGCGAGCCTACCGTGGTGCGCTTCTGTCGCGCCCTGGGCTGCAATGGCTTTCAGGATTTTAAACTGCAGTTAGCGCAAATGCTGGCGTCTGGCAGCCAATTCGCGCAGTTCTCAATGAACGACAGTGACTCCGTTGCTGAGTTCTCACACAGTATTTTTGACTCCACGGTCGGCACCCTGCTTTCGGTACGTGACCGGCTCGATAACGACGCGCTGGGCCAAGCGGTTAATGCGCTGACGATGGCCAATCGGGTTGAGTTTTACGGCTTTGGCGCCTCAGGCGCTGTCGCGTTTGATGCGCAGCACAAATTTTTCCGTTTACAGATATCTACATCGGCCTATGCGGACCCGCACATGCAGAACATGTCAGCGGTGACCCTTAAAGAGGGCGATGTGGTGGTGGCTATTTCTCAAACGGGCCGGACCAAAGCACTGGTCGCCAGCGTACGCCTGGCCCGTGAAGCGGGCGCTACAGTGATTGGCCTGTGCCCCAGCGGTTCCCCCTTGGCAGAAGAGGTCAGCCTGCCGCTGTATATTGATGTTCACGAAGATACCGAGATCTACACGCCACTCAGCTCTCGCATCGCCCACCTGGTGTTGATTGATGTGCTCGCCGTGGGCGTTGCCAAAACCCGCGGCCCCAAACTGGCTGAGCAGCTTAAATCGGTGAAGAAAAGCCTGAATACCCTGCGCTACCCTGAAGACAACTAAATCGTCGTACGCTAACGCCTGTATGCACAGCCAGTTCGCCTGCTGTGCTAAACTAGCCGCCCCTTTTCGATCCGGCAGCGGCTTTTATGGACGACGTCACGGCGATACTCGATCAGCTCAACACAGCCCAGCGTGAGGCAGTCAGCGCTCCTCAGGGCAATCTTCTCGTGCTGGCCGGTGCAGGCTCCGGTAAAACCCGGGTACTGGTTCACCGAATTGCCTGGCTGATGCAGGCAGAGGGCCTGTCGCCCTATGCGCTACTGGCAGTTACCTTTACCAACAAGGCTGCCCGCGAGATGCGCACGCGTCTTGAAGCCCTGCAGGGAATCTCCTTGCGCCATGTTTGGGTAGGCACGTTCCACTCTATTGCTCACCGCCTGCTTCGAACCCACTGGCAGGACGCCCGGCTACCGCAAAACTTCCAGATCATTGACTCCGATGATCAGCTCCGGCTGGTGAAGCGGCTGCTCAAGGATTACGCCATTGACGATGAGCGCTTTCCGCCGCGTCAGGTCCAGGGGTTCATCTCAAGCTGCAAGGAAGAGGGCTTACGCCCGTATCAGGTGAACGTTGACGGCGATGCCTACATGGCGCAAATGGTAGAGCTTTACGAGCGCTATCAATTAACCTGTGAACGCGGCGGGCTGGTGGATTTCGGTGAACTACTGCTTAGAAGTCTTGAGCTTCTGCGGGATAACCCGGCGCTTTTAAATCATTATCGTGAGCGCTTTGGGCACATATTGGTGGATGAGTTTCAGGACACCAACACCTTGCAGTATGCCTGGCTAAAGCTGCTGAGCGGCATGCAAACCCCCATGACCGCAGTGGGCGATGACGACCAATCCATTTATGGCTGGCGCGGCGCCAAGGTCGAGAATATTCGCCGGTTTGAGGAGGAGTTCCCACAAACGCAGACGGTGCGTCTTGAGCAGAACTACCGTTCAACCAGTGCCATTCTGGATGCTGCCAATGCGCTGATCAGTCATAACAGTGACCGGCTGGGCAAGAACCTGTGGACCGATGGTATCGAGGGCGAGCCTATTTCTGTCTACGCCGGGTTTAACGACCTGGAGGAGGCACGTTATATCGTCGACACTATCAAAGAGAAGGTCGATGAAGGCGTTAACCGCCGTGATATTGCGATTCTCTACCGTTCCAATGCTCAGTCCCGACTGCTGGAAGAGACGCTGATTCGTCAAGGCATGCCTTATCGCATTTACGGCGGCCACCGCTTCTACGAGCGCCTGGAAATCAAGAACGCCCTCGCCTATTTACGTTTACTGCTTAACCGCGATGACGACGCCTCGCTTGAACGCGTGATCAACGTGCCGACCCGCGGCATTGGCACGCGTACCGTGGAAATTCTGCGCCTGCGCGCGCGCGAACAGAGTATTTCACTTTGGCAGGCGCTGCATGATGCCCTTCAGGATGGTACGTTAAAGGGCCGTGCGGCCAATGCGGTACAAACGTTTGCCAACCTGATAGAGCAGTTGGATAACGACGCAGCAGGCTTAACCCTTTACGAAATTATCGATCACGTCACCGAGCACACGGGACTGATTGAGCACCATAAAAGTGAGCGCGGAGAGAAAGGCCAGGCGCGGGTCGAAAACCTCGAAGAACTGGTCACCGCTGCCCGAGCCTTTACCCAGGGTGATGCGTTTGAAACGCCCGAGGCGGGCGAAGGCATGGCCGCTCTGGAAGCATTTCTTTCCGAGGCGGCGCTTAACGCGGGCGACCATGAAGCTGAAGAGTTTGAAGATAGCGTACAGTTAATGACGCTTCACTCTGCCAAAGGCCTCGAGTTTCCGGTGGTATTTATTGCCGGTGTGGAAGAGGGCCTGTTCCCGCATAAAATGTCGCTCGAAGAGCCGGGGCGTTTGGAAGAGGAGCGCAGGCTCTGCTACGTGGGCGTTACCCGTGCTATGCAGAAACTCTACCTGACCCACGCAGAAACTCGCCGCTTACACGGCAAAGAGGTGTTTCCGCGTCCCTCGCGCTTCTTGCGTGAATTACCGCCGCACCTGCTTGAAGAAGTTCGCCTGCGCGGCCATATCTCACGCCCGGTGACCGCCGCCCGCACCAGTTTTGCGCAGCAGCGTGTTGAAAGCGATGGCGATTTACCTGCCCTGCATGTGGGCCAACGTGTTGGCCACGCCGTCTTCGGTGAAGGCATTATTCTTAATGCCGAAGGCGAAGGCGCACGCGCCAGAGTACAAGTGAGCTTTGAAGGCGAGGGCGTTAAGTGGCTAGTGCTGGGGTTTGCCAAGCTAATCCCGCTGTAACGCCTATGTTAAGGGGAAGTGTCTTAACAGGTTGCCCAATAAAACCGGGTTAGCGCATACTGGCGAGCGGACACGTACGCTCACGCGTAACGCAATAATAATCGTATTTATTCGGAGTTATAGCCGCCATGCAACGCCGCCAATTCTTAAAAACCGCTGGCTTAGGTGCTGCCGGTGTCGCTGCCGCCCCCTTTGTAGCGACCGCGCACGCAGATGAAACGTATACCTGGGACATGGTGACCTCTTGGCCGAAGAACTTCCCGGCGCTAGGCACGGGCGCCAACGACTTCGCTCGCCGCGTTGAGCAGCTTTCCAACGGCCGTATGAAAATCCGCGTACACGGCGCAGGCGAGCTGGTACCTGCATTGGAAGTGTTTGATGCGGTATCGGCTGGAACGGCAGAGATGGGCCACTCCACGCCTTATTACTGGCGTGGCAAGCTTCCAGCTGCCCAGTTCTTTACCGCCGTGCCCTTTGGTATGTCAACGACAGAGATGAATGCGTGGCTGTATCACGGCGGTGGTCAGGAGCTGTGGGACGAGGTTTACGCCAAGCATAATCTTAAGCCGTTCGCAGTGGGCAACACTGGCCCTCAAATGGCAGGCTGGTTCAAGAAAGAGATCAACTCGCTGGACGACATGCAGGGCCTTAAACTACGTTTGCCAGGACTTGCCGGTGAAGCCATGAACGGCATCGGTGTCAGCACCGTGAATATGCCAGGCTCTGAGATTTTTACCTCGATGCAAACGGGTGTTCTGGATGCCGCCGACTGGGTAGGCCCTTACAACGATATGGCGTTTGGTCTGCATCAAGTGGCCGACTACTACTACACCACGGTGTGGAACGAGCCGACCGCAACCGTCGAGACGATGATCAATCTGGATGCCTGGAACGCCTTGCCAGAAGATCTGCAGGACGTTATTCGCGAAGCAGCACGCGCGTCCAACCTGGCCATGTACACGGAGTTCGCTTACCGCAACGCGCAGGCGCTAGAGACACTGGTTGATGAGCATAACGTTCAGCTACGCGAATTCCCCGACGATGTTGTTCAGGCACTCTACGAATCCTCGCAAACCGTGATCCAAAACCAGGTTGAGGGCGATGAAGACTCACGGCGCATTTATGAGTCGTACGCTAACTTCCAGAACCTTATCCGCCCGTTTAGTGATATCGGCGAGTATGCCTACCTGAAAGGTCGTGATGCCGTTGGCGGTTAATCGCTACCCACGGTTGATAAAAAGGGCGCCCAGGCGCCCTTTTTTTGCAAGCCATTGTGCAACCTGATGAAGGGTCAGCAGGCCTTAACCATGCACGGCACGGATACGACCATTATCGTCCAGAGCGACCATGACGAAACGCGCCTCAGTGACTTTTTGGCGCTCTTCAAGGCGCCGCCCATGAGGAATACGCACCCATACTTCGACATCGATCTTAAGAGAGCTGCGGCCAATTTCCTGTACATGAGTGTAAACACTCACCATGGAACCCACGCGCACAGGGCTTAAGAAATCCATCGATTCGATGGCCACTGTCGCAGTACGCCCGCCGGCCTCACGACCGGCTGCCAGTTCTGCCGCCTGATCCATGTGATTAACCAGCCACCCGCCCGAAATATCGCCGTAAAGGTTGGTATCCTGTCGAGAAGCCAGTAATTTGAGTGTGAGCAGACCTTGGGGGGCCGGAGCATCATCCAGGTCGGTTTCTAAAAGTGTCATAAGTCGGTCGCTTAATAGGGTTATTGTTGTGTGGTTGCTGCATAGCAATATAAGGCATTAGTTAATCATACGAGGGCATACGTTTGAAGCGCATTGGTTGGTCGTCAGGGAAGAAAAATCGCCTGTGTTTTACGCTTACCACGGTACTAATGCTATTCGCATCAGCTGCCTGGGGGCAACCACAACCGATTAGCGGCACTCTGAGTGCGATTGGCTCCGACACCATGGCCGGACTCATATTGCGCTGGGGCGAGGCGCTAGCCGTGCGCTATCCAGAGATTAACGTGCAGTTTCAGGCTACTGGCTCGGCCAGCGTACCGCCAGCGCTTACGGCGGGCACTGCACGGCTTGGCCCCATGTCACGCCCCATGAATGACCAAGAGCGACAAGCGTTTATCGATCGCTACGGTTACCCACCGCTAGAACTTAAGGTGGCCAGAGATGCGCTTATTCTGGTCGTTCATCGTCATAACCCCTTGCGGGCCATTACGCGCCAACAGGCCGATGCCATTTTCTCCACCGGCCAAGCGTGCGGCGCCGATAAGCCGATAAGACGCTGGAGCGAATTGGCCGCCACACGCGAGTGGCCCTATGGAAATATCGCCCTACATGGGCGCAACCTGGCATCGGGCACCTATGGGTTGTTTCAGGACGAGGTGCTGTGTGATGGCCAATTCCGCCGCGACATCAGCGAGCACCCGGGCTCTTCTGCTGTTGTCGCGGCCGTGGGTGAGTCGCCCAACGCCATGGGATATGCCGGATATAATCACCTGACACCGATGGTACATGCGCTGCGCTTTGTTACCGAGGAGGGGGAAGAAATCGCGCCCAGCGAGCAGGCTGTTCAGCGTAACGAGTACCCGCTATCACGCGATCTTTACCTCTACGTTAATTTGCCGCCAGATGAGTCACTACCCGCCGCCGAGCAGGCATTTTTAGCGTTTATTTTATCGGAAGAAGGCCAGCAAATTGCCCGTGCGGCGGGTTTTGTACCGCTGCCCGATGATGAACTCGCAAATCAGCAACACTGGTAGCTCACTATCATCCAATTGTCATAAAAGTGTCTTAGAGTAAGGAGAACTCACCATGCAACCCATCTTCGCGACGGCCATGCCTTCCCTATGATGTTGATATGATCCCACCTCGCGTTCCTGCTTCTTATCAGCCGCTACGCCAGTTTAAAAATCGTGTCGCCACCGGCCTTATTACGGCGGGGGGCATCGCGGTGCTGCTCGCGATTCTGGCGATTGGCGTGTTTTTATTTTGGGAAACGCTGCCGCTGTTGGCATTGGATAAGACCTTTTCCTTCGATAAGCTCTCGCCACTGGTATGGGGAACGCTTAAAGCGGCCTTGGCGGCGATGCTCTTCGCGCTACCTCTCGCCTTGGGCGCCGCCATGTACTCGGCGCTGTTCATGTCAGCACGCTTGCGCAGCCGGATTAAGCCGACTCTTGAGATGATGGAGGCAATGCCCGGCGTGGTAGTGGGATTTATTGCCGGTTTAGTACTTGCTCCATGGGTGGAGCGAAACCTGGCCAGTACGCTGGTGCTGCTGGTATGGCTACCAATCAGCGCGGGGCTTGCGGGCGTACTCTGGTACATGGCCTCGTCTCGCTGGCATCGGCGACTGCCATTTTCCTGGGCCGGGCTATGGCTTGTACCCTGGCTTATCGGCATGGTGGCACTGGCGGTGTGGTTGACGCCCTTGCTGGAGCAACTCTTTCTGGGCGGCGATCTGCGCCGCTGGTTAGAACAGCGCTGGGGCATGGACTACGTCACTCGCAATGCGCTGATTGTAGGTATCGCCATGGGGTTTGCGGTAATACCCAGCATTTACTCTCTTGCCGAAGATGCCCTTGCCGACGTCCCGCCCTCCCTGATGGAAGGCGCCCAAGCGCTCGGGGCCAGCCGCTGGCAGGCGCTATGGAAAGTCGCGCTACCAGCGGCGGGGCCGGGTATCTTTTCTGCGGTGATGATTGGCATGGGTCGTGCGGTAGGTGAAACCATGATTGTGTTAATGGCCAGTGGCAACACCGCTCTGCTGAGCGCCAGCCCCTTTGAAGGCATGCGCTCAATGGCCGCCGCCATCGCGATTGAGCTCCCAGAAGCCTCCCCCGGCGGGTTTACCTATCATCACCTGATTCTAGCGGCGCTGGTACTGTTTCTATTTACGTTTTTAGTAAACACCCTGGCCGAAGCGGTGCGCTTACGTATGCGCCGCCGCTACCATAAAGTGGGGCATTACTAATGAGCCGCCTATTCGCCTCCGCTTCCAAGCATCGGCTCGATAAATTATGGCCGTGGCTATGCGCCGCTAGCGTTGCCTTGTCACTTTTAATGTTAAGCGCGTTACTTACACTCTTGCTTGTTCGTGGGTTAGGCCATTTTTGGCCCGCCACGCTTGAAGAAATAACACTACGCTCGGGTAGCGTTGTTGCAGGGCAAGCTATTCGCGAAACGCCACTGCCTCAGGAAGCAGGGGTTGAGCGCCTCTATTTTAAAGGTAACCGTGATGTAGACGGCGTCAGCTGGCACTGGGTAGATATCGACGATATTACCTCACGTACAACACCGCACGACCTGATCCGCCTCGAACGTGCTCCGTGGGGCAGTTTTATTGGTCGTCTGGCCGCAGTAGAAACCGCTCAACAATCGTTGCATGGCCGCGAAGCGTGGGACTATTTAAACAACGCGCTTACCCTACCGGCTAATCAGCGCCCGCCGGGGCAACTGCTGCTGGTCACGGCACAGGGCGAGACGTTACACCAATCTTTGGACAGCGTTAGCCAGGCACTGGCACCTAACGCCATGTCCTGGTGGCAAAAAACGCACACCTGGGGCACTAACGTTTGGCAGTTTTTAAGCGAGGGACCACGCGCGGCCAATACCAGCGGTGGCGTATGGCCGGCTATTTTCGGTACTGTGCTGATGGTCATCTTAATGTCCGTAATCGTCACCCCCTTTGGCGTACTGGCCGCTATTTATCTTAATGAAATTGCCCATCAAAACCGACTTACCCGGTTAGTACGCATTGGCGTACGCAACTTGGCGGGCGTGCCTTCTATTGTGTACGGCGTGTTCGGCCTTGGCGTATTCGTTTACGGCATTGGCGGCACGCTGGATAGCTGGTTCTTTAGCGATACACTGCCTTCGCCAACGTTTGGCACCGGCGGTCTTTTATGGGCCTCTTTAACGCTCGCGCTATTGACGCTTCCTGTCGTGATTGTGGCCACCGAGGAAGGGCTTGCTCGCATCCCCGATGCCCAGCGTGAGGGGGCAGTAGCGCTGGGGGCCACCCGTCTGGAAATGCTAACGCGTATTGTCCTGCCCATGGCTACTCCTGCCATGCTAACCGGCGTTATTCTCGCTATCGCCCGCGCCGCAGGCGAAGTCGCGCCGCTTATGCTGGTGGGGGTTGCCAAGTTAGCTCCGCAAATGCCGGTCGACGGTGAGTTTCCTTATGTGCATCTGGAGCGCAAATTCATGCATCTTGGCTATCATCTATTTGATACTGCTTTTCATGGCGAGGATGTACAGGCCGCTATGCCTCTGGTTTACGCCACGGCGCTTCTTTTAGTGGTTATTATTTTGGTGCTTAACCTAACTGCCATATTTCTGCGTCATTATTTTAGGCGCCAACGAGGAAGCGAATGCTAGCGTCATTAGATATAGCCAATGCCCCACAGGCGCCGGTGACGCACTTTTCATCCGAGCACTGCGCCTTGAGTATCAACCAATTTAACCTCGCCTATGCGGGGAAATCGGCGTTGCGTAATTTAACGTTGAGTGTGCCACGCCACCGGGTAACGGCCTTTATTGGGCCTTCAGGCTGTGGCAAGTCAACACTGCTACGTGCCATTAACCGGTTGCATGACCTTAACGAGAGCGTGGAACACAGTGGGCATATTCAGCTTGAAGGGCAGGATATTTACGCTGCGCAGATGAACGTGACCGAGCTACGCCGCCGGGTAGGCATGGTGTTTCAAACGCCCAATCCGTTTCCCATGTCGATCTATGAAAATGTCGCTTTTGGCTTGCGTTTACAGCATCGCCTACCCAAGCGGCAACGCGATGACATTATCGAGTGGGCGCTGACCTCAGCAGCCCTATGGGATGAGGTAAAAGACCGCCTGCATCGTTCAGCGTGGCAGCTATCAGGTGGTCAGCAGCAGCGCTTGGTCATCGCTCGAACGCTAGCCGTTCAACCGGATGTGCTACTACTGGATGAGCCGGCATCAGCGCTTGATCCAATTTCAACGCTGAAGATTGAGGAGCTGATTCGTAACCTTAAATCACAGCTAACCCTTATCCTTGTCACCCACAATATGCAGCAAGCCGCACGGGTCTCCGATTATACGGCCTTTCTACACAACGGAGAGCTGGTTGAGTACGGCCCTACCGACCAGGTCTTCACTAATCCGCGTTTACAGCGCACCGAGAACTACATCACCGGCCGCATGACGTAGTCGTCAATCATCAGGCCTAACTAACCCAACATCAGGAGTGCTCAATGGATATTACGAGCGATACCCACAGCCAGCATATCTCGCGCCAGTTCAACCAGGAGCTGGAAGAGCTAAAAACCCACCTGATGGCCATGGGCGGCCTGGTGGAAAAACAGGTTCAGGATGCCGTATTCGCCCTGCTGGAAAACGATACCCGCTTGGCTGAAAAAGTGCGCGATAACGACCGGCAAGTGAACGATCTTCAGCTGCAAATTGATGAAGAGTGCACCCGTGTATTGGCACGCCGCCAGCCTGCAGCATCAGACTTACGCCTGGTGCTTGCCGTTATTCGTGCCACTTCAGATCTTGAGCGTATCGGCGATGAAGCCAGCAAGATTGCGCGTAATGCAATCCTGCTCAGCGAAAACACCAGCACGGTTCGTGGCTTAATTGAAGTTCGTCATATCAGTGAGCATGTACGTAAAATGCTGCGCGATGCGCTGACAGCCTTTGCCCGTTTCGATACCGACTTGGCGATGAAGGTAGTGCGTGAAGATGAGTCGGTCGATGATGAGTACGGCAGTGCCATGCGCTCATTGATGACCTTCATGATGGAGGATTCGCGCTCAATTAGTTCAATACTCAGCATTATGTGGGTGCTGCGCGCGCTGGAACGCGTCGGCGACCATGCCGACAACCTGGCAGAGTACGTTGTGTATCTCGTGAAGGGGCTCGATATTCGACATAGCGACCTGGACACCGTCGACCAGAAGGTAACGAAAAAGCCTTGACCCATGAGGCATTTCCTCTTGCAATACGTCTGGGCGGACACCCGCCTGGACGTTTGTATTGATGAGGACTGCTTGAATGTTGGATGCAATAACAGCGCTTAGCCGAGGTACGCGGCTGGTCTATCAAAAAGGCCTGCGGCGTTATATTTTTCTTCCTATCCTCGTCAATATTATTGTTTATGCCGCCATGTTCAGCTTTGTGATTACGCGCTTTTCAGGCTGGATTGACCACTGGATGACATTAGTACCTGCTTGGCTGGATTGGCTTTCCTGGCTGATCTGGCCGCTGTTTGTGGTTAGCCTTATTGTCATTGTATTCTTCACCTTTACCCTGATCACAAGCTTTATTGCGGCGCCTTTTTACGGCTTTTTAGCGGCTAAAGTGGAAATTCAAGAAACAGGCCGTATACCGCTGGATGATCGCGGGCTGACCAAAACGGCGCTTGATGCGCTAGGCCGAGAGCTGGTCAAACTCGCGTATATCGCCCCACGCGCCATTGCCCTCTTTATCATCAGCTGGATTCCAGGGCTCAACCTCTTTGCGCCGATTCTATGGGGGCTGTTCTCCGCATGGGTAATGGCCATTACCTATCTGGACTATCCTATGGATAATAATAAGGTCTCGTTCAAGGATATGCGTCAACGGCTTTCCAGGCGCTGGTGGCAAAGCCTCAGCTACGGCGGGCTCGTTACTCTGGTTACCTGGATACCGCTTGCCAATCTTTTTCTGATTCCGGGGGCCGTAGCAGGAGCCGTACTCATGTGGGACCAATATTATCGTACGGCGAATGAGCTTACGATCCAGCGGCCCTCGTAACACCTGAAAAGTCATGCTTTTTTTCTACGCTTTTAAACGCGAAACCCCGCTTTAACGGGGTTTTTAATGCTTTCAGTAGTGGTTTACCAGTCCAGGCTATCGCCTTCTTTGTGATTTAACTCGGTCGATTCGAACGAATGGGTGTTACGACGCTGGGTGCCATCCTGATCCCGCTGCAGCTGGCTTGACGGTGCATAGTTGCCGTTCATATGATCACGCTGACTATGGTTAAGCTCACTGGGTGAGTAGTGAGGACTAGACGTGCTAGTGGATTGCGGCATGTCGATGACATCGCTGCCGACTGCACGATCTTTAGTACGCTCAATAGAGCTTTGGGCAAAAGCTAGCGGGCTTGCAATCAAACCGATAGAAATACCTAAAATACCTACCGTTTTTAAAACTGCTTTAAATGACATAACGCTCTCCTGATGTGGGGTGCCGCTCACCTGTCTTGGCTATTATCACACTAACGTAAATACCATTGCACTGAAGGGTGAGAAGCGATCAGTGCCTTTGACTGCAAGATTATGGTCCAAGTGCCCAAACATCCCAAATTCGTGAAATGCTGAAGGATTAAAAATATTTTTAAACACGACCACACAAATAAAGCTATCCAAGTAAATAACAAGCTAACATTTTTTTAGTGTTGGCACAGCACCATGGTGAACAAGCTAAAAAGCTCGTTATCAACCTTTGCGTTTAAAAAGCATGAAAGGGGTCATCACGCCGTGGGACAAGAGAATCGTGAAAAAACTATTTGAGCGAGGGTAATGTTAAAAAAACGTAGATAGGAAAGGTTCAGTTTTAAAACCAGCCAAACACGACTGCTCATCAAGGGCTACATAACAAGATTAGGCCCTGCCATGGCAGGGCCCTAACCTCGCATCTATGGACAATATCTAGCGCTAGCTTCCACTCCTTTTGCGGGACTCCAACCTTGGAATTTACCCTGACTAACGCTCTGATTAACGCTCTGATTGTCGCTTGATTCAATCCATGAATCGGTGAGCATCCATGCGATGGGACATCCTTATCCCGTGCTCGTTCCTAAACTGTAGTACAAATTTTTAGCACTGAGTGTTTAAACCGCTGGTCACTGGTCTTGACCAGTGGTCACAGAGCTATTTTGCTCAGGCAGGTCGCTCGGCTCAAATGACGTATCGCCGCCACCTGTTACACCCGTTGGACCACCATCCATCGACTCATTATGAGTTTCATGTTGAGAAGAACCTGCACCGGGACGAGTAGTATCGCCTGCACTTTCACCGTTCATATCTGAAAGGTCGTCTGCATCATAGGTAGATGCATCACCACCTGCACCTGTACCTGTACCAGATGATTGCGGCTGCATGGGTTCTTCATCAGCTGTAATATCGTGGCTCGGATCTACTGGCTCTTGGGCAAAAGCGAAGGGGCTTGCCAGTAAACCGAATGTTACACCTAAAATCCCAGCTTTCTTGAGTAGTTCCTTGGACATCATGTTCCTTCTCCTCGATCGCTGTTGATACCGCTAATCTTAAGGAAGTGCCTTCCTGGCGTACCATTTCCTGCGGTAATCTTCCTTGCCCAACTTAATGCAGATGTAATGCCAAAAAACAAAAATAAAAAAATATTTCTTATTAATAAACAACTTAAAATAAATCCCGCGTGCCAATCATGCTCGCTGATCGAGTATAAGGGACCACCATAACTGACTAAAAATGACACATGAGCAGACTTGAACCATAGATGGCTGTCCATATGGCACGCTTGGATAAAGGTTATACAGAAGACCAGGGAAAAAGGCGGCTAGGAGGTAGCAGCCAGCCGAGTGGCGGGGAAAGTACAGCGAAATAGCGAACCTTCGCCAGGATGCGATTCAACCTGAAGCAGGGCATCATGGCGCAGCAGGATATGCTTAACGATGGCAAGACCAAGCCCAGTACCGCCTGTCGCGGTACTCCGGCCTTTATCAACCCGATAAAAGCGCTCCGTTAGCCTGGGGAGGTGGACAGGATCGATGCCCTCTCCATCATCTTCTACTTCTATGCATGCGCTTCCATCTTCCATGGGCGCCCAGCGCAGTATAATTTGGCTACCCTCTGGGGTATATCGCACCGCATTGAAAGCCAGGTTAGAAATGGCGCTACGTATTTCCTGCTCGCTCCCTATGAGCTGGGCGTCACTTTCAATAGCAACACGGACAACATGCTTACGGTGCGATAGCGCCAATGCATCCTGGCAGACGCTATTAAGCAATTGCTCAACCGACAGCGCCTGATGGTCCTGCCCGCCTTGATCTATTTCCAAGCGTGACAAAAGCAGCAGGTCGTTAACCAGATTTTGCATGCGCTGCGTCTGGTCCTGCATTTGCTCGATCCCTCGGCCCAAGCGAGGCGGAAGCTGCTCAGCCAAGTCACCATAGGTTTCGAGGTAGCCAGAAAGAACAGTAAGCGGCGTACGCAGCTCATGGGAGACGTTGGCCACAAAGTCTCTGCGCATCTCCTCAAGACGGTGCAAACGAGTGATATCCCGCGCCATCACCAGGCGCTCATCGTCGCCATACAAGGTAATTTGGTATTGCAGAATGCTGCGCTCATCAATGGGTGAGGTCAGCGTAAGCGGTTCGCTGTAATCGCGGGCATTGAAGTAGCTGATAAAGCGTGGGTCACGCAACAAATTGGTAATGTGCTGGCCACGATCGTGCGCGGTTTGTAGGCCCAGCATATCCGTCGCTGCACTGTTCCACCACTCCAAATCACCGTGGCGGTCGAGCATTACCACGCTGTCGCGCATGGCCTCTGAGGATTCCTGGATACGCGCAAGCGTAGACCGCAATCGACCTTGTGTAATGCGCTGGCTTTTTTGGTAGCGGTAAAGACGATCAAGCAAATCCCCCCACATACCACCCGCAGCCGGGGGCTCGTTATGAGGATTAAGGGTTAACCATTGAAAGAGTACGCGCAACTGGCGTAAATGGTAAAAAAGACAAACGGCCAACCCGGCTGCCAAACCAAGGCCCGCTGAACCTAACAGCCACCCTAGGCAAACACCTATGGTCGCTAACCAGGCAATACGCCAAAGCTCACGGCTCCATAGGCGCACTGTTACACCCGGGCTGAGAAACGATAACCGGTACCCCGTACCGTCTGAATCAGGTTTTGGTGCACATCGCCTAACGCCTTACGCAAGCGCCGAATATGTACATCCACTGTGCGTTCTTCAACATACACATTGCCGCCCCATACCTGGTCCAGCAGTTGGCTGCGTGTATAGGCTCGCTCCTGGTGGGTCATAAAGAACTGCAGCAGGCGATATTCAGTGGGCCCCATTTCCAGCGCCTTGCCATGCGCACTAACACGGTGGCTGACGGGGTCAAGTAGAAGGCCGTTAATTTCGATGGGGTCTTCTACGCCACGCGGGGTGGTGCGTCGCAATACGGCTTTCAAGCGCGCGACCAACTCACGGGGCGAGAAGGGTTTGGTGATATAGTCGTCCGCGCCCGCCTCAAGGCCTTGAATCTTATTGTCTTCCTCACCCTTGGCGGTGAGCATAATAATCGGCATTTCGGCGGTGGCTTCTTCACGCTTAAGGCGTCGCGCCAACTCAATACCACTGGTACCTGGCATCATCCAATCCAGAAGCAGTAAGTCAGGCTGATGGTCAACGACTAACGCGTGGGCATCCTGGGCGTTATCCGCTTCAAGCACGCGATAGTCAGCCATTTCCAGCGCCACTGCGATCATTTCGCGAATAGGTGCTTCATCATCGACAATCAAAACGGTCTTGGCGGTCATTCCAGGGCCTCACGGTGCTCAATGAAAGGTAATTCAATGACATCTCAGTGACAATAACACCATGACTTGATGACACTTATATGACAATAGCCAATAACAAGAACGAATGACAGGCCTAATCACGCTTTGCTAGAGCGGCCCGGCCACTGGCCACCAACTTAGCGCAATGCCGGCAAAAACCAGCAGCCCTGACCAGTAGTTATTCAAAAAAGCCTGAAAACACGGGTCGCGTTCACGATGCCGAATCAGGCGCTGTTGATGAATAAAGGTGGTCGCCATACCGGCAAGGCCCAGCCAGAAAAAACCACCCAGCCCCACACGAACACCCACAAAGGCTAACAGCACCAATGTCGCCAGTTGCAGTAATCCAATCATCAAGCGGTCTGCACTGCCAAACAGCACCGCCGTTGATTTAATACCAATTTTCAGGTCATCGTCGCGGTCGACCATGGCGTATTGGGTATCGTAAGCAACCGTCCACAGTACGTTCGCAAAAAACAGCAACCAGGCTTCCACAGGTACATATCCCAGCACCGCCCCAAACGCCATGGGGATTGCCCACGAAAAAGCCGCCCCCAGCACCACCTGAGGAAGATGGGTGTAACGCTTCATAAAGGGGTAGATAAACGCCAGGACCACGCCACCAATCGACAGCAGCACCGTAAACCAGTTGGTCAGCAGCACTAACACAAACGCAACAGTGACCAGCCCAATAAACAGCAGTTTGGCTTCGGTTTCACTGATTCGCCCCGTCGCCAGTGGACGATGTTTCGTGCGCTTAACGTGGCCATCAACATGGCGGTCAGCGTAATCATTCACAACGCAGCCAGCAGCGCGCATAACATAAACACCTGCCACAAAAATAAGCAGCACGTTGCGACCAGGCACCCCGTTTGTAGCCACCCAAAGCGCCCATAAGGTAGGCCACATCAATAGCCAGGTACCAATGGGGCGGTCCAGGCGCATTAAGTGTAAAAAATCAGCGACTCGCGCCCATCCGACTGGCCGCAACAAAGAACGATCCATGCCTACCTCACGTAAAGAAGAGATGCCGAGCAAGCCTACCGCGAAGACAAACGAAGGTCATCTGCCATGGTGGATAAAAAGTACTCTTGTACAAGTAGCGATAACCCACCATGTTGAAACACTGAGCGCCGCCCCCAACGACTTTTCACGCCAGCAACCTGAGGGAAGGCAAAGCGTGGCGCACCGCTCGTAGCTTCAAGAGGGCCGCGTACTAAATCTGGCTGGCGAAACAGCCAACTGCCCAGCGAGCGCTCACCAAGTTGCTCCAATCGCTGGCCTTTTAGCTGTGTTAAGGGGGCAACCGAACGTGCGACCACCCAAGGGTTATCACCCACGCACAGGGCGACCTCCCTTAACCAGGCATAGCGACGAAGCTCAATCCCCAACGCCTGCGCTTCATCATGCAGAGGCACGCCGACGCCCTGGCGCAGCAGGCGAACACGGAATGGTTGCCCTGCGCCTGCCGCTTGCAAGCGAGCCGTTAGCGAATCCGTAGACGCAACCCACTCCCACCAGGCAGCGCTCATGGCGGGGCGTAACGCAGCCACGGGCTGCCAAACAGGAAAGGCATGCGTTTGCCGAAAAGAGGACGTCACCACCAGATACTCCTGGGCAAAAAACAGAGAAGCTAGTGTAACATGGTGGTCTTAAAAGCTTTTACGACACCGATTATTTGGGGATGGCATGCCTGCATCACATCCGGTTAGCAACCCGACTGGCCACGCTGAGTTGATCATCATTGGCACCGGCATGGCAGGCATTGGGCTTGCCCGTGCGCTACGTCGCCAAGGCGATAAGCGCTCGATTATTTTGGTGAGCGCAGACAGCGGCGAGGACTACAGCAAGCCGCTGTTATCTACCGGCTTTGCAAAACGCCTCTCGCCCAACCAACTGGCCAGGCATTCAGCCGCGGTACTGGCCGATGAGCTGGATGCCCATGTGCTTACCCATACGTCAGTAGAGCACATGACACCAGACACGCACACTATACAGCTTAGTGACGGGCAAACACTTGCCTACGATACGCTGGTGCTGGCGACCGGCGCTGAACCCCGGGTGCCTTTTGCCATTCCAGAAAACGTTGCTCGCTACTGCTTTACCATTAACGATCTCGACGACTATCGCCTGTTCCATCACGCGCTGAACGATCGCCCCGCGCGCATTGCCGTTATCGGCGCAGGATTAGTCGGCTGTGAATTTGCCAACGACCTGCAGGCAGGTGGCCATCAAGTCACTCTGATTGCTCCAGAGGCCACGCCGTTACCCAAGCTATTACCAGAACCGCTGGGGTTTGCGCTGAGTGATGCCTTTCAGGAAGCCGGTATAAAGCTTGCGCTTCACCGCACGATTAAAGAGTTAGCCCCAAATAATGACAGCACGGTTCGGCTAACGCTTAGTAACGATGACACCGTCAACGCCGATATTGTTTTACTGGCAACCGGCCTTACGCCAAGAACCGCGCTGGCAAAGGCCGCCGGGCTTGCCGTTTCACCACAAGGTATTCAGGTAGACCGGTATCTGCGCACTTCGCACCCGCATATTTATGCCTTGGGCGATGTTGCTTGCATAGAAGGCCTCAATGCCATGTACGTCCAGCCATTACAAGCCAGTGCCAAAGCACTCTCGGCAACGCTTGCCGGCTCACCAACGCAGGTCAGCTTCGGCGCCTGGCCCATCATTGTGAAAACGCCGCTATTGCCCGTAGTGGCCTATCCGCCTTCGGCGATACCCGAACACTGGCGAATTGAGGGCGAAGGGGGTGATATGACGGCGCTTGCCGAAGATAAAGACGGGAATTTAGTCGGTTTTGCGTTGACAGGCGGCTGCGTGAGACGGAAAGTGGAGCTTTCCCGGGCAGCTCCCACACTGCTGGGCTGATTTTTATCGCGCTCACGTCTAGGCTGGATAAGCTAGCCCAGTCTAGTGAGTACTTTTAACAACACCGCTATGCTTTACGCTTAACGTTAATGAGGGGAACTTCCTATGCGCAAACCTGAACTCGCCGCTGCCATCGCTGAGAGTGCCGACCTATCCAAAGACAAAGCAGGCCAAGTCCTGAATGTTATTCTGGATGAAATCACCAACAGCGTTGCAAAAGGCGAAGATGTGGCATTGATTGGTTTTGGTACCTTTACCGTGCGTGAGCGTGCAGCACGTACCGGCAAAAACCCGCAAACGGGCGCACCCTTACAAATTCCGGCCAGCAAAAATGTTGCCTTTAAGCCGGGTAAAGCGCTTAAGGACGCCGTTTCCTAATGAAACTCAAGCTGACGCTGTGGCTATTGAGCCTAATGCTCAAATGTGCCCTGCGCCGCAAGCCACGCTTTCGTGAACAGCTTGAAAGGATGCGTCACTTGGACTGGGGCATTGCGACGGAAGACTTGAGCATTGCTCGCTACTACCGGATGACCCCCAAAGGGGTCTCTTCAGGTAAAGGCCTGCCAGTCGATTTGGATCTTGAATTGCGCTTTCGCGATCAGGAAGCCGCATTACGTATCCTTAGAAAGCCAACGCAGCAAGCTTTCCTCGATGGAATGCTCAACGGCGAGGTACGCCTTGTCGGTGACTCCACCGATATGAACAAGCTGCAAAAACTGCTGAAGTATTTATAACGCTTCTTCCAGCGGTTCTACCCGCCACCCGTAGGTGGCGGGTTCCTACTCGTTTCACCTGCCTTTCTCCCGCCATAATGTTTGCACAGTGCTTTTAAACACATTTTAAACAGGCCTTTTGCGTTTATTCCCGGTAACGTTAGCGTTATTAATGTAATGAACGGACCGCTATGACCGTATCCAGGAAAAAAACGATAGGCTTAACGATTGCTCACTTGCCTGAGGGGGAGTTGCGTTGCGAGCACATCGAAAAGATAGAAATTAGCCTGCCAGACATAACACGATTACTGCTAAAGCCTCTCGCGATCAGTGTTGACCCCTACATGCGCACGCGGATGCAGCCCAGCGGGTATGACTATATTGAGCGCTGGAAGGCTGGCAGCACCCTATCAGGCTGGACCATGGCCGAGGTAGTTACCAGCAGTGAGCCGGGGTTTAAGCGGGGCGATCTCGTCGTGGGCCACCTCCCCATGCAGGAGCTCATTGCCACTGACGGACAGCACCTGATGCGCGTACCGGCGGGCAGTGACCCCGACGCCTACTTGCATCCATTAGGAATGACGGGGTTTACTGCCTGGGTAGGCATGCAGTTACTGGGGCAGCCCACTGCTGAAGATACCGTACTGGTAAGTGCCGCTGCCGGTGCGGTTGGCTCTATTGCCGCACAGCTTGCACAACGCCAAGGGGCAAACGTGATCGTAACGGCCGGACGTACCGACAAGCGTGACTGGCTGCACCGTTTGGGGTTCAAGACCGTACTTAATCACCGCCATCCTGATTACGCCAGGCAACTTAATAACGCGGCGCCTTCCGGTATTACGCTTAATTTTGAAAATATCGGGGGCAGCGCTTTTACTGCTGCGATTGACGCAATGAGATCGAATGGACGCCTCGTGCTTTGTGGATTAGTAAGCCAATACCAAACCCGCAGCCCGCGTAAAAGTCCGGATAATTTTGCCCAGCTGAGGAAAAAAAGGGTCGCAATCCATCACTTTGTCGTGCCCGATTATCTAACGCATTGGAACGACTTTCAGCGCTTTATGGCGCCTTTGGTTGATCAAAAAAGTATCGCATGGCGGCTCGATAAAGTAAGCGGTGGACTCGACAGCGTGGCTCCAGCGCTCATTGGGTTGCTCAATGGCGATAATATAGGCAAGCGTGTGGTCGAATGGTAGGGGCTTATCTGCTCCAAAAACGCATAACGTGATAACCCCAAAACCATAGCAACGAACCAGCCCTAGGGCTTATACTAAAGTCTAACAACGACTGACAATAAGAGCGTCTATGCCTATTTCACTGCCGCTTCGGCGTCTTTGGACACTTGATAAGTTTGCCTATAGCCTGCGCGTTTTTATCGCATTCAGCGCAGCCCTGCTATTTAGCCTTTTTCTTGGCGACATCGCCCTGGTAATACCGCTGTTTCTGGGCATTATCGCCTGCGCGCTCTCCGAAACCGATGACAGCTGGCAAGGCCGCTTACAGGCTCTGCTGGTAACCCTAGTATGTTTTACCTCAGCCTCATTTATCGTGCAGTGGCTGTTTCCTTGGCCATGGCTGTTTGCGCTGGGGCTGGGAATATCCACGTTCACCCTCATCATGTTGGGCGCTATCGGCCAGCGATACGCCACGATTGCCTCAGGCACGCTGATTTTATCGATCTACTCAATGATCAATATTGAGCAGCACGGCGGTGTGGATGCCGATGTGGCCTCACGCCAGTTGCTGCTGTTGGCGGGTGCGGCTTGGTACGGGGTTATTTCCGTTGTCTGGTGTGTTCTTTTTTCTCGTCAACCCGTCAAGCAGAGCATGGCGCGCGTGTACAAGACGCTGGGCGAGTTTCTGATTCTTAAATCAGCGCTGTTTGAACCCGTACGCGGGGTCGATGTAGAAGCCCGTCGCGTGGCGCTGGCACGCCAGAACGGCAAAGTGGTGGATGCCCTCAACCAGGCAAAAGAGATGATTTTTCGTCGTCTGGAAGGCCAGCGTGGAAGTCAAAAGCTTAACCGTTACCTACAGATATACTTTATTGCTCAGGATATTCATGAACGGGCAAGCTCGACCCATTACCCTTACAGCGCCCTCACCGAAGCGTTTTTTCACCATGACGTACTGTTTCGCTGCCAGCGACTTTTGGATCAGCAGGGCCGCGCCTGCCGTCAGCTAGCCAAATCGTTACTGCTGAAGCGCGCTTTTGACCATAAGCAGAGTGAACAAGCCTTGGCCGACCTTAGGGCCTCTATCGATAATTTGAGCGAACGCGGCAAACCCGAATGGCGCAAACTGATGCACCCGCTTAATGCGCTGGCGGACAACCTCGCAACGCTCGAAGCACAGATCGCCAGTGCTCATAACCCGGATACCACCAACGACCGCGAAGATAGCGCGCTCTATGATCGCTCGCCCTCCAGCCTGCTGGAAGCGTGGAAGCGAGTACAGCTCAACTTTACCCTTGGCTCGCCCACCTTTCGCCACGCGGTACGCCTGACAACCGCGCTCATGGCGGGCTACGGCCTGCTTCAGTGGCTGGACCCCGAACAAGGCTTCTGGATTTTACTGACGACCCTGTTTGTATGTCGGCCTAACTTCGCCACGACGCGACGCTTTCTTTCCCAACGCATTTTGGGCACGGTACTTGGCCTTACGGCAGGCTGGGTGTCGATCAGCCTGTTTCCACAGCCAAGCGTGCAGAGCGTGATTGCGGTGGCCGCTGGCGTCACCTTTTTTGCCAACCGGGAAAAACGCTATGTCGTGGCGACAGCAGCCATCACGTTGCTGGTGCTGTGCAGCTTTAACCAGGTAGGCGACGGCTTCGACCTTATCTGGCCGCGCCTGTTTGACACCTTAATTGGCTCGCTGATTGCAGGACTCGCGGTGTTTTTCATTCTGCCCGATTGGCAGGGCCGCCGGCTGTATCGGGAAGCAGCGAAGACGCTTACCAACCACCGCCGCTATCTGGATGAAATTATTCATCAATACGAAGAGGGCAAGCAGGACGACCTTGCGTACCGCTTGGCACGGCGCAATGCCCACAATGCCGATGCCGCGCTTTCTACCCTGCTCACCAATATGCTTCACGAGCCAGGCCACTACCGCAAACAGGATGCCGATAATGGCCTACGCTTTTTGGTGCTCTCCAACACCCTGCTTAGCCATCTTTCGGCTCTTGGCGCCCACCGGCACCGCTTGCTGGAAGGCGAGGATGACGCCGCCTTGATGCCATCCGCTAAACGGATCAGCGAACTTCTGGACCAGCTTGCCGAGCAGTTGGACAAGCGTCAGCTGGTTGCACCGCTCAATGAGCCCGTCAGCGAGCTACTCACACAGCTGGATGAGTCCGGCAGGGCAAGCTCTGACGAACAGGCTGTGGTGATGTATCGCCCTATTCAAAGCCAGCTACGCCTCATCACCGAACAGCTAGCGCCTTTGGGTGAGGCGGCGAATCGCTTGACCCGCACATCAGCCTCCATCGAGGAAGCTACCCGCCCTAACGCTAGCGTTTAAACGCACCGTTACTGACCGCTACACCTGTCCGTAGCGGCCTGCGGCTTCGCCCAACCACCGCCGTACCAGCACGGCGGTTATTTGCGGTTCGTTTTGCAGCTCGCACGCTAACGCGGTGACGCGCTCTAACAGGTCAGCATCGCGTTCCAGGTCGGCAATTTTCATCTGTGCCAGTCCCGTTTGTCGGGTGCCTAACACCTCGCCCGGGCCGCGAATTTCCAGATCTTTTTCAGCGATACGGAAACCATCGGTGGTCTCACGCATCACGCTTAGGCGCTGGCGGGAGCTTTTGGAGAGCGGCGGGTGATAAAGCAGTACACAGAAGCTTTCCGTGCTCCCTCGGCCCACGCGACCACGCAGTTGGTGAAGCTGGGAAAGCCCCAGGCGTTCCGGATTTTCAATAATCATCAAGCTGGCGTTCGGTACATCTACCCCCACTTCAATCACCGTGGTGGCGACCAACAGATCCAGTTCACCCTCTTTAAAAGCAGCCATCACGTCGGCCTTCTCGCTGGCCTTCATTCGCCCGTGGATCAAGCCAATGGCAAGCTCCGGTAACGCGTCGGTGAGTTCCTGACAGGTGACCTCCGCCGCCTGGCACTGCAGCACTTCGGACTCATCAATCAGCGTGCACACCCAATAGGCCTGGCGACCATCGCTGCAGGCACGGCGAATCCGCTCAACAACCTCCGGGCGGCGCTCATCAGACACCACCACCGTTTTAACCGGCGTACGCCCCGGCGGTAGCTCATCAATCACCGAGACATCCAGGTCCGCATAGGCGCTCATGGCCAGCGTGCGGGGAATAGGTGTCGCGGTCATGATCAACTGATGTGGCGTTAACCCACCCGCTTCGCCTTTTTCACGCAGGGCCAAGCGTTGGTGAACCCCAAAACGGTGCTGTTCGTCGATAATGGCTAGTCCCAGACACTGAAAATGAACGTCGTCTTGGAACAGCGCGTGGGTGCCAACTACCATACGTGCGCGGCCATCGGCGATGGCTGCCTTGGCATCCAGGCGGGTTTTGCCCTTTAATTTGCCCGCAAGCCAGGCAACTTCAATACCCAGTGGCTCAAACCACGCCTTAAACGCCCGGTAGTGCTGCTCAGCAAGGATTTCCGTAGGTGCCATTATCGCCGCTTGGCAATTGCCTGCCAGGGCCGCTAGCGCTGCCATGGCGGCCACCACGGTTTTCCCCGACCCTACATCGCCTTGCACCAGGCGCAGCATGGGGGCGGGGCGGCTTAAATCCAGCGCAATTTCCTCAAGCACTCGCCTTTGGGCCCCCGTTAAGGCAAACGGCAGCTGGGCTAAAAAGCGTGCCTGAAGGCTGCGCCCGGAAGGCAGCTGAGGGGCGCCGTCGGCCTGAATACGCAGGCGCACTTCACGCAGGCTCAGTTGATGCGCTAAAAGCTCTTCCAACGCCAAGCGGCGCGTGGCGGCATGCTGGCCGCTGGAAAGCTTATCAATATCAACATCAGGCGGGGGTTGATGCAGCAAATGTAGGCAGGCGTGCAGCCCCGGCAGGTGAAAACGCTGACGCAGCACGTCAGGAATGACATCCGGCAGCGCTTCGGGCGCGCTATCCAGTACGCCAAGCGCCTGCTGCGTCAATGCGCGCAAGCGGGCTTGATTCAAGCCTTCAGTGGTGGGGTAGATGGGGGTGAAATACTCATCGACCGACGTTTCACCCGCTGTATTCAAGCGATATTCGGGATGATAAATTTCAAGCCCGGTGGCCCCAGCCCGCGCTTCACCAAACGCACGTACCGAAACGCCCGGGTGCAACTGCTGCTGTTGAGCAGGCGAAAAGTGAAAAAAACGCAGGCTTAGAATACCGCTGCCATCGCGCAGACGTACCAATAGGCTTCTCCGCCGCCCTTTTACGACATCAGAGGCAGTCACTTCCCCCTCTATCACCGCTTCCTGCCCGGCGCGTAGCAGACCGATTGGCGTTAATCGGGTGCGATCCTGATAGCGTAGCGGCAGGTGAAAAAGTAGGTCGCTCACGTGTTCAATGCCCAACCGCGAAAGCTTGAGCGCCAACGCTTCACCGACGCCTTTAAGCGCAGTGACGGGGCCATTAAGATCGCTCATGAGCGCGCTTTACCCTTTTGGGCAGGCTGTTGGCACTGGCTGATGGCATCCACCAGGGCGTCGATCGCTTTAGGGCGCGGAAAGCTGGCTCGCCAGGCGATCGCTACCGTTCGTGAAGGGGCGGGGTCGACAAAGGGCCGACTCTCAAGCATGGCATTTTCATACTGATCGGTGCCCAACGCTGACTGCGGCAATACGGTAATGCCTAGCCGTGACGCCACCATATGCCGAATGGTTTCCAGCGAGCCTCCCTCGGCAATCAAGGTGTTATTCGGGTTGTTAAGCTTCTGGCTAATCGCCGGGCACGCCTCAAGAATCTGGTCTCTAAAGCAGTGGCCTTCACCCAACAGCAGCAAGCGCTCTTCCAGCAGCTCCTCTTTACGAATAGCCTCGCGCTCTACCCAGCGGTGATTTGCCGGTATCAAGACTTCAAACTGCTCTTCGTAAATAGGCTTGGTCACAATATCGGTGTCCGTGAACGGTAGTGCCACAATAATGACATCCAGCTCACCATTTTTTAACTTGGCACGTAACGTTCCGGTCATACCTTCTTCAATATACAGCGGCATTTGCGGCGCAATATCGGCAAGCGCAGGAATCAGGTGCGGAAACAAGTAGGGACCAATCGTGTAAATAGCCCCAATGCGTAGTGGATTGGATAGCTGATCCTTACCCGCGCTGGCCATTTCATAAATCAGCCGGCTTTGCTCCAGCACGCGCTGGGCCTGAGCAATGATCTTCTCGCCAAGGGGGGTTACTTGAATCGTGGATTTGGAGCGCTCAAACAGCGGTATATCAAGCTCCTCCTCCAGTTTTTTCACCGCCACAGAAAGCGTGGGCTGCGACACATGACAGCGTTCAGCCGCGCGACCAAAGTGGCGCTCTTGGGCAAGGGTTACGATGTAGCGAAGTTCTGTTAAAGTCATAACGGCGCCAGTGGGCATCCTCTCGTAGCAGCTCATGACGAATATCATGGCAGTCAGCGGGACGAAAAGGGACAGGAAATCCTGATGACGATGTCACATCTCGCAGCGAGTTTGTATCCAATAGGGAATATTTATCAAAAGGAGTGGACAAGGTGAAGCTAACGATACTGATTATCGGTTGTGGTGATCTCGGCATTACCTTAGGACGCCAGTTGATTGATGAGGGGCACCACGTCATTGGCGCACGTCGTAAAACAGCGGCTTTAGAAGACACCGGCATTGAACCCCTGGCGCTTGACCTTGATGATCTTGATGAGGCCAATGCATCTGCACTCCCCCAAGCGGACTACGTCATTTATAGCGTAAGCGCTGACCGCTTTGAAGAGAGCGCTTACCAAAGCGCCTATCCGGACGGTCTAAAGCGCGTACTGAGCGTGATGGAACAGCACAAAAAATCGCCACGTCGGGTCTTTTTTGTCTCCTCTACCAGCGTATATGGTCAGCAGGAAGGCGAGGAGGTGACCGAAGATAGCCCAACCGGCCCTACCAGCTTCTCTGGCATGCTGATGTATGAAGCGGAGCAACTACTGCTTAACCATTCGCTACCCGGCACTGTGGTACGTTTTTCAGGCATTTATGGGCCTGGCCGTGACCGCTTGATTCACCAGGTAGCAGAAGGCCGCATCGCTGCGGTTACGCCGGTTATCTACTCCAACCGCATTCACCGGGATGATTGCACCGGTATTCTGGCGCATTTAATTCGCAGCCAGGAAAGCGGTCAACCGCTGGCGGAACTTTACCTGGGTAGCGACTGCGAGCCGGTCACCATGCATAACGTGATGGCCTGGATAGGCAAGCAACTGAAGGTGGAATCAACCGATACCATGCAATCACCGCTTCGCCGTCGGGCCAGTAAGCGCTGTAATAACCAACGTATCCTTGGAACCGGCTATCAGTTTCGCTACCCAAGCTACCGTGAAGGCTACGCTCAGATACTCAAAGAGGGCGGTTTTTTAGAGACTCAGAAAGCCTGATTGAAAACTTCCGGGTAAAAAAGCGTTACTTCAGATAGCGAAGCAGTCGATAGCAGACGAGATAATCAATACGCAAACACCGACTGGGCGCTAAACGCTCAGCCGGTGTTTTTTATAGCGAAAACGTCATTAACGGTTTAGTCGCCGATGACCATTACGGCTTCGGCTTCTACCTGGCTGCCTTTAGGCAGCGCTTTAACACCCACCGCGGCACGGGCAGGAAACGGTGTAGAGAAAAACTCTTCCATTACTTTGTTAACGATGGCGAAGTTATCCAGGTCGACCAGGTACAAATTCAGTTTCACCACATCGCCAAGCGAGCCTGCGGCTTCTTCGCAAACGGCTTTCAGGTTGGTAAATACTTGGCGCGCCTGTGCTTCGAAGTCCTCGGACACCAGCTCCATGGTCGCTGGGTCTAGCGGAATCTGACCAGAGAGATAGACCGTATTACCCGCTTTGATCGCCTGCGAGTAAGGGCCAATCGCGGCGGGGGCTTTGTCAGTATTAATAACGGCTTTATTGCTCATGCGGTGTTTCGCTCCTCAGTTATTCAGTACTCGTCGTTCTTCAGTACCAGTCATTATTAAGCGTTAATTATCCAACCAGCGTGTTTGTATAAAGTTTAAAAGGGGGTCTGTTTTTTTCAAAAATAGGTAATGACTGCAATAGCGGTACGTGGCCGGTGCCGGATGGCAATTCGGCCAGGCCGCTTTAATAGGTTTAGTTGGTCATACGGGTAATTTTTCCGACGTTCGGCAAATTACGAATGCGTTTGATAATACGTGCAAGGTGAACGCGGCCTTTGACCGACAGCGTGAGATTCACCGTAGAGAGGCGCGCATCACGCTCTTCAATGCCAATTCGCTCGATATTGGCATCAGCATCGGTCACCAGCCCTGCAAGCTCCGCGACGAGGCCTCGACGGCTTTCAATTTCAATCCGCAATGCTACCGGGAAGTCTTCATCAATCGCGTCAGACCACTCAAGCGTAAACAGCTTATCAGGATCGTTTTTATGCTCTATCAGGTTTCTGCACTCGGCGCGATGCACCACCAGTCCTTTACCCATAGAAAGATGGCCCAGCACCGGGTCGCCAGGAAGCGGATGGCAACAGCGAGCAAAGTTAATCACCATGCCCTCGCTACCGCTTATCAGCACGGCTTTGCCACCATCAAAGGTACCTGAACGGGAATCGGGATGATCACCATGAGCGACGTCCATCAAGCGCCTGGCGACCACATGCGCCATACGGTTGCCCAGACCCAGCGACTCCAGAAGGCTATCCTGTGAGGCTATTTCCAGCTCTTTTAACGCTTGCTGAAGCACGCTGTCGTCAAGCTCTTCCAGGCTGGTTTCAAACGGCGCCAGCGCCTTGTTAAGGAGCCGCCGACCAAGCGTAATCGCTTCGGTTTGCTGCTGATGCTTCAGCGCGTGGCGAATAGCCGAGCGCGCCTTGGCCGTCGAGACAAAGCTAAGCCAGGCAAGGTTGGGGCGTGCGCCGGGCGCGGTGATAATTTCCAGCGTCTGGCCACTTTCCAGGCGTGTTGAAAGCGGCGCCAAATGGCGATCAATTCGGCAAGCAATACAGTTATTGCCGATATCGGTATGCACGCTATACGCAAAGTCGATCACCGTGGCGCCTTGGGGCAGCTCCATGATGTCGCCTTTTGGGGTAAACACGTAAATATCGTCGGGGAACAGATCATTTTTGACGTGTTCGATAAACTCCAATGAGTTCCCGGCGTGGCGCTGCATCTCCAATAGGCCTTTCACCCATGCCCGGGCGCGCGCATGGCTGCCTTCAGCAATCGGATGCGTGGTCTGCCCCGCTTTATAGAGCCAGTGAGCCGCAATACCGTTATTGGCCATGGCCTCCATTTCGCGGGTGCGGATCTGCACTTCAATCGGCATGCCGCGCGGCCCAAACAGCGTAGTGTGGAGACTTTGATAGCCGTTGGCCTTGGGGATGGCGATATAGTCTTTAAAGCGCCCAGGCACCGGCTTATACAGATTATGCACCACGCCCAGAATACGATAGCAGTTGGCGACATCCTCGGTAATGATCCGAAACCCGAATACGTCCATGATTTCAGCAAACGGTTTACGCTGGTCGCGCATCTTTTTATAGATCGAGAGCAGGTGCTTTTGCCGCCCCATGACCGTGCCCTGCAACACCTCTTCATCCAGGCTTTGCTGCAGTGACGACTGGATTTCACGCATGGCGCTACGCCGATTCCCCCGGGCGCTGGCGACCGCTCGCTTGATACGCTCTGAACGCATGGGGTGAATGGCTTGAAACGAAAGATCTTCAAGCTCAATACGGATCGTATTGATGCCTAGCCGCCCGGCAATACGGGCATAAATTTCCAGCGTTTCTCGGGCAATACGGCGTTTTTTATCCGGCCTGAGCGCACCAAGCGTACGCATGTTATGCAGGCGGTCAGCTAGCTTGACGATAATGACGCGAATATCCCGCGACATCGCCAATACCATCTTCTGGAAGTTTTCCGCCTGAGCAACGGCTTTATCTTCAAAGGTGATCTGGGTCAGCTTGGAAACGCCATCGACAAGCTCCGCCACCGGATCGCCGAACTGGGCAGCCAACGCCTTTTTGGAAACACCGGTATCTTCAATGACATCATGCAGCATGGCGGCCATCAGGCTTTGATGGTCCATGTGCATATTGGCCAGAATATTGGCCACAGCAAGCGGATGGGTAACGTAGGGCTCACCCGAGCGCCGACGCTGGCCATCATGGGCCTGCTCGGCGTAATAAAAGGCGCGCTTGACCTGCTGGATCTCATCTGAGGGTAAATAGCCGCCGAGTCGATCGGCCAGGTCATCAATGGTGAACATTTACCGCGCCCCTGCTCGTCTCAGCCTTAGTCGTCGATTTGGGCGCTGGGCGCCATGGCCGGACGCACGCGAACAGGCGCTTCAACAGGTTCATCGAGTACGGTGTGGTCCACGAGGCCTGCCGCAATTTCACGCAATGCCATCACGGTAGGCTTATCGTTTTCCCAAGCCAGCTGGGCATCACGCGAGCCACGTGCCAATTGGCGGGCGCGCTGGGTGGAAATCATCACCAGCTTGAAGCGGTTTTCGACATTTTCCAGACAATCTTCAACGGTTACGCGAGCCATGGGGCCTTCCTGTAATGACGACGCTGGGCCGATGTTGTTGGATAACGCCACCGGCCCAGCGAAAAAGAATAGTGATAGAACCTGATAGATTACTCGACGCTGGGCGCCTGTGACAAGAGCGCATCCAGTAGTGGCGCATGGCGCTCGCTAACCTTGGTAAGCGTTAAGCGGCGACTGATCACCAGCGACTGCAGTTCCCGAAACGCCGTGGTGAAGTCATCGTTAATGACCAGGTAGTCGTACTCATTAAAGTGTGACATCTCGCTAACCGCATCACGCATGCGCCGTGCAATCACTGCATGTTCATCCGTACCGCGATTCGCCAAGCGATGTTCCAGTTCGCCAAGCGATGGCGGCAGAATAAAGATGGATACCGCCTCAGGCATTTGTTTGCGTACCTGCTGCGCGCCCTGCCAGTCAATTTCCAGAATAACATCCTGGCCCGCTTTCAACAGCGTTTGGACCGCCTCGCGCGACGTACCATAGTAATTATCGAAGACTTTGGCATACTCAAAAAAGTCGCCACGCTTAATCATCGCTTCAAAGTCAGCCACCGTGGTGAAATGGTAATTAACGCTATCCACCTCACCGTCACGCTTAACGCGGGTAGTATGCGATACCGAGACCTGAATGCCATCAAGGCTTTCAATCAACTCGCGAACCAGACTGGTTTTGCCTGCACCCGACGGGGCGGAAACAATAAAAAGCGTACCTTGGGACATACAGCGCTTCCCTTGTTAGCGAAAAACGGTTAGTAAAAATAGTTAGTGGAAACAGCTAGCAAAAAGATCGTTAGCGGAGCAAGCAAAGCAACACGCTTATTTAAGGTGCGCAGTATCGCACACCCTCTGCGCGGACTGTAGAGTTTGCGTAAGTACCCAAGGAGGTTGGATGCGCAGCACGCTGGTTATATTGGTTCTTATTGCACTTGGCGTGGCCGTGCAAAAAGGCATTATTGACGTTCCTCGCCACTGGGCACCGTGGGCTCCTCTTCATATCGATGATCCGATAACGCCCGTTACTCAGCTAAAAATCAAACGCTTAAGCAACAATAGAGACGCCTGTTTAGCCGCGCTGAATACCGTGCCAGACAGCGAGCTGAGCTATACCCCCCTTGCCGATTACTCCCCCACCGCAAACTGTCCACTGACCAATATTGTACGTATGCAGGCCAGCAGCGTGCGCTTTAACCAAAGCTTTGTGGCTTCCTGCCCGCTAGCGCTTGCCTGGGTGATGTACGAGCGTCACGAACTGCAGCCTGCGGCGCAAGCAATCATGGGAAGCCGCGTGGCTCAGGTAAACCACGTGGGCAGCTTTGCCTGCCGCAATATTTACCATCGTGAGAGCGACCGGCGCAGTGAGCATGCCACGGCGGAAGCACTGGATGTTATCGGGTTTCAGTTTGAGAACGGCCAACGTATAACGCTGATCAACCACTGGGATGATGAAGGGGAAACAGGAGAGTTCTTGCGAGCAGCGCAGGATGGCGCTTGCCGTACATTTGGCAACGTATTGGGGCCTGATTACAATGCCGCGCATGCCGATCACTTTCACATGGGCATGCGCGGTTTCCGATTATGCCGTTAACCCCCCGTGCTTTAAGAACATCATCCTTTAAGAGAAACAGGCCCTTAAGAAAAACAGGCAATGACGAACGAGCAGTGGGCTTTCACGCTTAATCGCGGTCTAGATTGATATCGTCTTCATCGGTCAGGGCGCCCGTTGCGGCACCAACGCCTGCGCCTAGCGCGGCACCGCCCATGACACTGCCACCCGTGGCAGCGGCAGCGCCCGCACCCGCAGCGGCACCTAACCCAGCGCCACTCGCAGAGCGTTCACCCGTTGTCGTACCGCAGCCAGCTAAACCAATTGTTAGTGCGGCAATAGCGCTCAACGTTAAAACACGCGATGTCTTGATCAATTGAGTATGCATAGTCATCTCCTTATGGGTTGCACCCTTATACCCTAGGAATGAATGGCTATTTATGCCACTTTTATAATCCCACAGCCACGCTGTCGGTGCGTTTCTCAAGCCAGCGCCCCCACGCAAAAATCGCTAGCCCGCATAGCGCCAGGCCCGTGCCCACCAGCCCCGTACTCGACCAGTTCAAACCCGCACTAATTGCCAACCCGGCAAGCCAAGCACCTAATGCATTAGCGCCATTAAATGCAGCATGATTAAGCGAGGCCGCCATGGTTTGAGCATCCCCGGCCACATCCATTAAGCGAGTTTGTAACGAAGGGGCAAGGGCCATACAGGTACCCACAAGCCCAACGCACAGAAGTCCTGTCCATACGTTATTGGCAGCAAAGTAATAAAGCCCTTGAATCAAGGCACACCAAACCAGAATTTTTGGAATGGCCCTCATCAGGTTCTTATCCGCCATGCGACCGCCGACCAGATTGCCAATAATCGACCCCACACCGAAAATCACTAGTACCAGCGGCCCCAAGGCCTCGCTCATACCCGCCTGTTGCGTCAGGGTGGGCATCACATAACTAAAAATCGAGAACATACCGCCACAGCCGATACAGGCAATGGCAATGGTCACCAGAACGCGAGACTTGGCCAGTGCCGACAGCTCACGCAGCGGGCTTGCGAGTGCATCAAACGGCTGCACCGGCACCCACCCGCGAATTAATAGCGCGGTCAGTAACGCTATAACGCCTACCCCGGAAAACGCGATTTGCCAGCCAAACTGGTTACCCGCCCAGGTACCCAGCGGCGCGCCGATTAAAATGGCCGTGGTTAAGCCCAGCATGACACGGGAAATGGCCCGGGCACGTTGATCAACCGGCACCGCCCCCGCGGCGACTAATGCCGCAACGCCGAAGTAGGCGCCATGCGGCAAACCTGCCACAAAGCGCAGCCCCACGAACGACCAGAACCCAGGCGCCATGGCACTGGCAATATTGCCGATGGCAAACACCAGCATCAACGCAATTAATAACCCCCGCTTGGGCACGCGCGCGGCCAATGCGGAAATCAACGGAGCCCCGACCACAACGCCTAACGCGTAGCTGCTGATCGCGTAACCAACTTGCGGCACGCTAACCGCCAGGTCGCTCGCGACACGGTTCATCAGGCCCATTATGACGAATTCACTGGTGCCAATACCAAACCCACCTAGCGCCAAGGCGAATTCGGCCAAACGCGGGTTACGCGCCAGCCCTTGGGGCGACTCTTGCATTTTTTCTCCTCAGGCGCGCCAAACGCCTGCTTAACAAACGGCCGTTATAGTGGGGCGATGATCGCAGGATTAGACGAAAGTATAAATATGTTCAATGAAATATTAGCAGGCGAGTGTTTCACTTTAACAGACTACGCTTTGAAGCAGGCCTGCGGTTAAAGGCTTAATCCACAAAGCATCTTTAACACTCTGCATCCGTAAGGCGTATATGACCCCTGACACCATTGAACAGGCCCTAAAAACGCTCGCCAGGGCCGACACAGATATCGCCCGTGCCCTTCCATTGGTAGGTGCGCCTTCGCCACGTGTGCGTGATAAAGGCTTTGCGACGTTCTTCTCCACCATTGTCAGCCAGCAGCTTTCCACGGAAGCGGCCCGTGCGATTATGAGCCGCGTGAATACCCTGCTGCCCGAGCTGCACGCCAAGGCGGTGATCGACACCGAAGGCCAGGCACTACGCGATGCGGGGCTCTCGTGGCGCAAAATCGAGTATGCCAAGGGGCTCGCGGAAGCGGAGCTTGCCGGCACCTTCAGTGCCGACGGGCTTGAACATCTAAGCGATGAAGACGTCATTGCCACGATTACTCAACTGCGAGGCTTTGGCCGCTGGAGTGCGGAAATCTACCTGATGTTTTCGCTTAAACGCCCCGACATCTTCCCCGCCGACGACCTCGCCCTGCGCGTGGCGTTAGGCCGCTTAAAAGGTTTAGACGACAAACCCACGCCCAAGCAGGCGCGAATGCTTACGCAGCACTGGGCGCCCTGGCGCAGCGTGGGGTCGCTGTTCTTATGGCACTACTATCGCGGCGAGCCGGTTTAAAAATCAAGCCTTTAGGCGTTCAGTCCGCCAAACTTACCGGCCTGATAATCCTCGACCGCCTGCACAATCTCTTCCCGAGTATTCATCACAAACGGCCCGTGCGAGTAAACCGGCTCATCAATGACATCGCCATGACCAAACAGCAGCTGAGCGTCGCTTGCGGCTTCAATCACAATGCTATCGCCCTCCCGGTCCAGTTCAACCAGTTGGTGGGGTTTGGTGGATTCACCACTCACCGTCACGTCGCCACTCACCACATACAGAAACACCTGCCGCCCAGCGGCAGCGGGCAACTGCTCGCGCGAACCGGCAGACAGCTTAAGCGTCGACATAAACACATTGGTTAACGTCTCGATAGGGCCGCTCGTATCGCCCCACTCCCCGGCGATCAAGTTCATTTCGCCGCCACCTGGTAGCGCAATTGCCGGGATTGAATCCTGTTGAAGGCCCACATAGCGCGGTTCGCTCATTTTCAGGCGCGCAGGCAAGTTGATCCACAGCTGCAAAATTTCCAGCGGACCACCCTCACGCAAAAACTCAGCGGGCGAGATTTCCGCATGCACAATACCGCTGCCCGCCGTCATCCACTGCACGCCACCTGCGTGAATCACGCTCTGGTGCTTGGCGCTATCGGCATGAGCAAGCGAGCCTTCCAGAATAAACGTCACCGTTTCAAAGCCACGATGCGGGTGCGGGCCAAACGGCAAGCCTTGATTATTGGCCGGATAAACCTGCGGGCCGTGATGATTCAAAAACAGAAAAGGATCCAACTGATCAAGACCCGGCCCAGGCAGCGGCCGCCGAGTGACCAGATCACCAATATCATCGCGGTGGGCTGAGTGTTGGGCGATAACACGGCGAACGGAAAGGGTAGCTAATGACATAACGAGCTCCTTTAAAAGTTATCTCAAGTTTAAAATTCAAAGTAAGCAATGTTGAGCGAATAATTTGCCCTGCTTTGTTGAAGTAAATTGGTAGAAGCTCACGAAACAGCGGATTGAACAGCGGGGCAAGGGCTTTGATGCACAACCTACGCAATATGCGCCAGTTTTATCAAAACTATCTAATACGGAACGCAGTGCGTACCGTATTGAGCTGGACCCACTACAGCACGCTGCTACGAGTAGAAAATGCTCAAGCTCGCGACTGGTATTTACAAGAAGCGATCAATCAAAGCTGGAGCGCGAGAGTTTTAGAGCGCCAGATTAGCCCCCTTTACTACGAGCGCCTGCTGGCCAGCCAGAATAAGGCACTGGTTGAGCAGTTAGAAGAGCAAGCAGGGGTGTAATGGTTAGCTATGAAAAGATAAGCGCTGCAACTTTCGAGTATATCTTTAGCCATACGTCGAGAAAGGCGAGGCGACTTAATCAGGTAACTTCTCAACACTTGCTAATTATCCCTTGCCCAGCCAGTATCAAACCTCCACGCGTAGTGCAGGATGATAGGTAATGAGCTTGCTGACCCCGTTTGGGCCCCTTCAGGATATTCCGCTTGATAACATCGAGCAGCTAAAGGAAATTCTCGTTCGTTCCGACAAGAGCCGGATGCTGGAAGGCCTGGTCATTGAGTCAGTGTTTAACGAGTATCTCAGCAAGCTTACCGGGCAAGGGATCGACGTATTGCCGATCTCGCTGGTTCGCACACTGACGGTGAAAGCCCAGCGCCATTCGACGCGGAACACGTTTGTGAATGCCTGGTGGGTGTGGGACCACTCAGAAGCGTGTACGTCAGCGGCGACGCTGCGCAGGCTTCTTGCGCCCAAAGGAAGTCATGACGGTTTTCTGTTTGACTGCTATTACAACGAGTCGGCCAGAGACTTCTTTATCAAGGAGTGGAACGGCAAAACACATATTCCCATTCAGTCCTTTATGCTGAAGAGTCGCCGACAAGCAGTGCCTCAATTCAGGATTCCTGCGGCGTCGGTCATTGATGAACATCGCTCCCAACAAGCGTTTTGGGCGGGCATTTCCAGCCAATATAGCGATGATCTTTTCAAGCGAGTCGTGCTCCATCGCTTGTTCAAAAACTGTGCAATACAGCCTTTTTTCGATGGCGTATGGGATATAGACAGCCTTGCACGGCTGCCGGATAACACCTTCATGCAGCTGGAAGTTAAGCACAAGTTCCCACGCGTTGATGGCCCTGACGAGAAGCTCTCTTTTGGGATTAATAACGGCCAGCTAAGGGTTATGCTGGCGTTGGCCCAGAGAGGCATCAAGACGCTGCACATGATTATGGTGAAGCCGATCTGGAACAAAAACCTGGGCACGGGCTACCTGCTCAACCGAATCGGGGATCGCAAGAACGTCGTACTATTGGCAAAGTTATTGGATGAAACGACCTTGCGCGAAATAATGAAAAGACGCTCGTCGGCAACGGGGGCGGAACAATCCTTCACCGGAAAAGATGAGCAAAAAGCGCGCTACGTTACCCCTTCCGAGTTCCAGTTTCTGGGAACGCTTGACGATCCTGTCGAAGAAATTGCCAAAAACATCCATCTTGCTACCACTGGCCATTTGGATCGCCCGGCCAGTGATCAGATGTTAAAGAACAGCCGTATTCAGCAGTAAGATCTCGCCAATACCGAACGATGGGTCTACAATCGTGGCAGATCGTCACACATTTGACCCAGAGAACTTCATGACTCTCCTTTTCGATATTGATAACGGTGCTGATTCAGATACGGCTCCTCAACCAGCAGGTACTTCTCTATCGCCCTATGAGAGGCTTGATGACAGAGCTCTGTTGAACAAGCTGCTGGAAATTTACGATCAAAAAGCAATAGCAGAAGCACTTGCCGAGGTTGATAAGGGGAGCTGGTGCCGAGAAACCATCAATCGCTGGGCCAAAGGAAAGGCTGAACCCAAGGTTACCCGTGCTGCCTACCAGTGCATGGTGTCCATGCTGCCAACGCCTAAACCCAATGATATCAAGCCGTCTTTTCGGTTCATTGACCTGTTCGCCGGTATTGGGGGAATAAGAAAGGGATTTGAAACCATTGGCGGTGAATGTGTGTTTACGTCTGAGTGGAACAAGTACGCCGTACGCACTTATAAAGCGAATCATTTCTGCGATCCGCTGACGCATCGCTTCAACGAAGATATCCGCGAAGTGACGCTGAGCTCGAACCTCGAGATTAACGAAGATACCGCCTATAAACACATTGATCAGCAGATTCCTGATCATGACGTATTACTGGCAGGCTTTCCATGCCAGCCGTTTTCTCTGGCAGGCGTTTCAAAGAAGAACTCTCTTGGCCTCAAACACGGGTTTGAGTGCGATGCCCAGGGAACTCTGTTTTTTGACGTTGCGCGGATTCTGGCCGCCAAGCGGCCGGCGGCTTTCCTGCTTGAAAACGTCAAAAACCTCAAAAGCCACGACAAGGGTAAAACCTTCCGAGTGATCTGTGAGACGCTGGATGAGCTGGGTTATGAAGTGGCGGATGTTAACGCTCCCAAAGGCCAGGACCCCAAGGTTATCGATGCCAAACACTTCCTTCCTCAGCATCGCGAACGGATTGTACTTGTGGGCTTTCGTCGTGACCTTGATGTGCATGACGGCTTTACCCTGAAAGACATCGTCAACATGTATCCGAAGCAGCGCCCCTCTTTTGGCGAACTCTTGGATAAGGACGTCGATGACAAGTACATCCTGACGCCTAAACTGTGGGAGTACCTTTACAAGTACGCGCAGAAGCACCGCGAAAAGGGTAACGGATTCGGCTTTGGCTTGACCCGCTCCCACGACGTGGCCCGCACCTTGTCAGCCCGTTATCACAAGGATGGCTCGGAGATTTTGGTAGACCGTGGATTCGATGACGCCCTGGATTTCTACAGTGAACACAACCTCACGCACCGGCCAAGAAGGCTGACGCCCCAAGAGTGCGCCCGATTAATGGGCTTTGATAAGCTGGGTGAGAGCAACTTCGTCATCCCGGTATCCGACACCCAAGCCTACCGGCAGTTTGGTAACTCGGTGGTTGTTCCAGTGTTTGAATCAGTGGCAAAGCTAATGAAATCGCGCATTCTTGCTGCCCGAAAAATTGAGTCTATCAAGGCGAAAGAAGATCAAAAACAGCTTGAGATTCCACTCGCGCTGTAAAGGGTTTGCCAACGGTTTGAACGCCAGGATATCAGGGACCATAAACGTATGGAAAAGCTGTCCACTCACTTTACAGGCGTTGGCGTAAAGCTGCTGAGTGAGGTTGAGGTTAACCCCAAAAAGTCCAACCAGCATGAACTTCAAGGGGTTCAGAAGCTCCGGCAAATTCTCGGAAGTGAGCGGCGCTGTATTGAGAGCACATGTCTCTATATGGGTGATGATGACGCCGACAGGCTTTCTCAGAATGGAACGTTAACTTGGTACGATGCACGCGAGAATGACCCGGCGCGTAGTGCAGAGTTTCGTTTGTACTATAAAAGTAGCAATGAGCCCCTGAAGTCCGCGGCGGCGGGCGACACCCTGATTTATGCTCACCGGCCTGATAGTTCTCTGCTGCTGGTTATCATTCCCCAGGAAAGTGAGCTTCGAACAGCGCTTCTGTGGCTGTTCGGTGTGCATGAGGAGCCTGGTGCGACGCTTGAAATCGTCGATCCAACCCGCATCGAGGTTCCGATTTCGCTGTTCAACTATATTGCTGATGAAGTTGGGATAGCCGTTCCAAGAGAAGGTACTGATGAGGATAGTTGGCTAGATCTACTGCTTGAAAGATTCGGCCTAAAATTTCCCACCACCCGGAAACTGTCAGCTCTGGCGCTTGAAACGCTGCTACATGATATTGATCCTGTCTCCGCGCCTGACGATACGTTGATGGCATTGATCGAGCGCGAAGAAATACTCTTTAAGCAGTTGGAGCGTCACATTGTCAGTAAACATCTGGTAGAGCATGCCAACGGCTGGTCTAACGATGTAGATGCTTTTATCAGCTTCTCTCTCAGTGTTCAGAACCGAAGAAAATCCAGAGCCGGGCACGCCCTGGAAAACCATCTGGAGTGGATATTTGGCAAGCACGGGTTACCATTTGAGCGCGGCGCCAGAACCGAGAAACGCTCAAAGCCGGACTTCCTGTTTCCCGGTAGTGAAGCGTATCAACACGATAACTTTCCTTCTTCAAAACTTCATATGCTGGGCGTCAAAACCACCTGTAAGGACCGCTGGCGGCAGGTTCTGAATGAAGCGCAGCGTATTCCTTTAAAGCACTTGCTGACCCTTCAACCCGGCATATCAGAACATCAGCTTACGGAAATGCGGGATGCTGGCGTTCAGCTGGTAATTCCATCGCCGCTGCTGCCGTTTTACGCTCGAGGCAGCGTCGAGACGCTATCCAGCTTCATCGAATTTATTCGCGGGCACCACCATGGCGGACATTGTTGATCGTTCCACCCGTTCAAAAATGATGGCTTCAATCAAGGGCAAGAATACTGTCCCGGAGCGGTTCGCTCAGGCGGAGCTAGAGAAACGACATATTTCTTTTGACGCCCATGCGAAACACCTGCCAGGCAAGCCAGATCTTGTGATTCCTGTTTATCAGGTCGCTCTTTTTGTAAATGGCTGTTTCTGGCACCGTCATGAAGGCTGCTTCTATGCGACAACGCCCGCCAGCCAAAAGGAGTTCTGGCAGAACAAGCTCGCCGAGACCGTACGTAGAGACGCACGCAAACAGGCCGAACTAGAGGCTCAAGGATGGCGCGTCATCGTTGTCTGGGAGTGTGGCGTGAAACACTGCCCGCAGGAGTTCGAGGTGGTGGTAGATGCTATCGAGGGTGAAATTACCCTTTCAGAGTGGCCCGAAAAACCGCCACGTGTCAGGGGCTGAAAATGACTTTTCTCGACACATGAGGGTTACGTCTACTTTT
>NZ_VIFN01000019.1:0-28029 GCF_013183775.1 Halomonas hibernica | reverse complement strand
ATTTTCACATGCGATTTGTGAAAGCTATGATGCTGTTACCTTGAAAAACTCTTAAGCTGAGAAATCCTCTTGTCAATTTCTGCTGTGTTGATTGTTAAAAATGAAGCGCACCATCTGCGCGAATGTCTTGATACGCTCACCTGGGCCGACGAAATCGTCGTGCTGGATGCGGGAAGCCAGGATGAAACCTGCGCGATTGCGCGCGAGTATACGGATAACGTAAGCGTTAATACGGATTGGCAGGGCTTTGGCGTACAGCGCCAGCGCGCCGAGGCGCTGGCCAGCCACGAGTGGATATTGATGGTGGATGCCGATGAGCGCATTACGCCAGCGCTGCAAAAAAGCATTCAGGAGGCTGTGCAGGGGGGGCCAGCCGTTTTTAGTCTCGGGCGGCTTTCCTGGTGTTTCGGGCGGTTTATTCGTCATTCTGGCTGGTACCCGGACTGGGTCGCGCGTCTCTATCCCAAAGGGCAAGCATCCTATAATGCAGCGCTGGTACATGAAAAACTGGTGGTGCCCGATGGTCTAGCGGTCAAACGCCTATCAGGTGATTTGCTGCACTACACCTACCGTGATCTGCGCCATTATCTGGAAAAATCTGCCCACTATGCGCAGGCGTGGTCGGAGCAACGGGCCGCTCAGGGTAAAACGGCCACGCTGGCGAGCGGTTTCACACATGGGCTTGCCTGCTTTGTGAAGATGTATCTGCTAAAAGCGGGCTTTAAGGATGGTAAGCAGGGGTTCTTGCTAGCGCTTTTGTCAGCGCACTCTACGTTTAACAAATACGCTGACTTATGGATCCGCACCCGAACATCACCCCCGCATAAACGCTGAAATTTGCTGAGCGGCAGCGTCAATATCAATCGCCGACATGTCCTGCTGGTCAGCAGTGGCCGGAGGGCTAAAGGCCAGCCGCTTTTCAGCGCTGTTGCACGTTTGCCAGCGCAGTGGGGTGGCCGAGCGTTTAGCCGGGTAGAATCCTGCGGTGGCGATGTCCAGGCATCCAGCAATATGCAGCGGACCAGTTGAGCCCGCAATCAGCATATCGGCCTCGGCCAGCCGGTGGGCAAACTCAGCGACGTTGCTGCTCTCGGGTAGATGCTTGGCCGTGATGCCAGCGCTGGCAAGCCGGTCGATTAACGTCTGGGCAGGTGCCTCTTCTCCGGGGCCGGCGCTGATCAACCAATTAATAGGCGGCACATCTTTCACCTGCTGGTCTATTTGAGCAATAAGCCCCGCGTACTGATCAATTGAAAGATTAACCGCCGAGCCACCGCTGCCTGGATGCACAACGATAGATACTTCGGCTGTCATCTCCTCTGTCGGCGTTTGGCCCTGCATTTGTGTTCTGGGCCGTGGCCAAAAGGGCGGTTCGGGCAGTGCAGGCAGCTTAAGCGAAAGCCTGGCTAACAGCTCACACGCCAGGTCCACGTTGTACTGATATTCAGGCTTTGCCGATTGAGAGCGGCGCTGGCGAATGCGCACGTTGTAAAACAGTTGAGCCCACTTGGTCGCAGGAGCAACACGAAGCGGTATACCTGCCCGCCAGCCTAGCCAGCCAATGCGTGGCGTTGAAAACAGGGTCAGCAGCGCATCAAACTGGGCGGATTTGACGCGCTTAAGTAGTGCTTTCTGGGCGTGTTTGTCAGCATGGCTACCAGGGTCGATAATCACCTCATCCACCCAAGGGCATTCGCTAGCCAGCGGTGCAGTGTAAGCCGGTACCAGCACCGTAATATGCGGCGTAGGTGATGCGCTTTTTAGGCAGGCCAGCGCTGGCCAGGCCAGCATGAAATCACCAATTTTATCATTACGTACGACCAGCACTTTCTGCGCCATTTTGGGTGCCCCGTTAATTGCAGTCTGTATACTACAAGAGAATGAAGGGCTTGTTTAACAGTGCGTGGCGAAGTGAGGGATGCGATGGTAAATAAGGTGGTGCAACTTTGTCTGTCGAAGGGTAACGGCGGGATGGAGTTTTATGTTGACCGTATAACCGAGGATTTAAAAGCGGCCCAGATTGACGTCATCGGTATCTGCCTTGAGGGCACGCGGATTAATACTTATATGCAGCGTCATCAGATACCTTACCTGGCATTCAAAAGCAGTACCCAAGCGCTAAAGCACGTGTTACGCATCCGCCGATGGTTGATCGAAGAGAACGTTCGCGTTATCCACTGCCATAAATCGAGTGACCTGCGTTTAACTGCACTTTTAAAACTGGTTATGCCGAGTGTTCGAGTGTTCTACACCGACCACATGGGCGGGCAGCGCCCCAAAAAAAGTCTTTACCACCGCTTCGCTTATGCCAATGTAGAACGCGTCCTGTCGATTAGCCAGGCGACCCACCTTCGTAACATTCGCAATCTTCCGCTGCCCAGCGAAAGGGTTGTCTGCTTACCTCACGGTGTCGATATCAATAAGTATCGCCCTTGCAATGATGAGCGTTTTATTCACACCAAACGTGCAGAATTAGGAGTGCCTGAAGAGGCCGTTATTATCGGATTGCCTGGGCGCGTGACGCCAGGTAAAGGCCAGGATGTCTGGGTTAAAGCACTACTGGAACTTGATCCCGCGTTGCCCTTTTACGCCGTGTCGATAGGCGGTACTGACTATGCGTCCGGGGGGGAAGAAAGTTTGTATAGCGAGCTGCAAGCGATGATTGCGGGCACGCCGCTTGAGAAAAGAATCAGCTTTCTCGGCCACCGCAGTGACCTACCCGAGATATTGCCCGCGCTGGATTTGGTATGTATCCCCTCGGAAAATGAAGCGTTTGGCTTGACCATTATTGAGTCGATGGCGTGCGCATTGCCGATTATTGGCTCCAACACGGGGTCGCTACCCGAACTGGTCGATGAAGCTTCTGGCGTGCTCGTGGGCCCGCACGATATTAACGCGTGGGCCAAAGCGATGGAGGCCATGGTGCGTGATGAAACAACGCGTCATGCTATGGGTAAGGCAGCCCGCACGCGCGTTGAGCAGCATTTTAGTAACCAGCGGCATGTAAAGCGCTTGATTGAGTATTACAAAATCTCGGCAGATGAAGGGTAGACCCGCTTGAATGCGTTAGCCAGCCGCTCGGGTGTCAGCCCTTGCTCAACATGATCCGTTGAATGGATGATTTCATGGAGCGTTGCTTGGGGTTGCCATGCGCTGTCGATAACCGTATACACGCCCACCGTGGGGCGATTATAGGCGCTGGCGATATGCACAATAGAGGTGTCGGGTGAGAAAACGGCGGCGGCATATTTGACGAGAGCGGCTGACACCAACAGTGAGCACGGGCCAGGAAACGTGTGAACAAATGGAAACTGTTTGGCTAACTGCACGGCTTTTTGTTCACCACTGGGGGCATAGGGAATAACCTGCGGTAACCCTGTGGTTTTGTGAACAGTATCCATAAGCGCCTTGGCTTTAGCCATGGAAATACAGCGATAGTCAGCGCCGCCATCAAGATTAAACAGTACATAGGGGCCAAGCTCGCTCGCCCACTGATGGACTTCCTGATCGATATTGGCAGGGATCGGCAGCTCAAAGCGCCCTTCGACACTACCTAATCCGACTTTCTCAATCAGCTTGGACCAGCGAGTGGGTAGCGGTGTGTCATACGTGATTGGCTGGCCAAAGTCAGCGAATGCCTGCATGTTGTAAGCGCTATAAGTGAGGTTCATACGGGCTTTCAGTTTGCCCACAAAATAGATGCCGGGAGAGGTGGCGTGTCCTGTTGCATCTACGCAAAGATCAATACTTCCATGGCGCTTTCGAAGGTTCCTCGCGAGCGTTTTGACCGCTTTATAGTCCCTGTCTCTGGGGACAGTTTGAACTTCAACTCCCTCACTTTTCAGTGTTTCGAAGACCGGGGCGTTTCTGTGCGATGCTACGACACAAAGCCAATCAACATGGCGCGCCTGTAAGGCCCTGATGATGGGGTAAATAGCCATTCCGTCGCCAACCGATTTTGGGCAGAGAATGACTGCCTTGCGGACTGTGTCGGGTTGCCAGCTGTCGGGAGTGTAGTCGTACCAGCGTTCAAGCAGCCTGCGCCCAAGCGCCTTGTTCCATCTTGGCATTCGATTATTTTCCTTACGCGCGCTCATTATAATTCGATAATCAGTATTTTATAAGAATAAGGCGTTAGTAAGGAAGATACTTTAGGTCATTAGGCTTGGCGGATATATTTAGCTTTCCCTGCCAGTGAGTGCCCTTTCAGCATAGCCTTGTCGGATAGGGGTTATGGCGTGAGGTGCGTTAAACTTCGCCACTGAGCGGGAAAGGCGCGCCAGATTAGCAGCTTGCCATTTGCCTGGTGGGCGTAGGCGGCAGCGATCCAGATCAATCAACCACGGTTCTCCTGTCGGGTCGACCAGTATATTGCGTGCGTTAAGGTCGACATGATCAAGCCCTGCATCATGAAAGCGTTTGATCATCGTGCCTACTCTTGCAAGCAGCGCATTATCGGCGCTGTTTTCAGTAAGCAGCGAGGCTAACGCCTGAGCGCCGGGGACCCTTACCGTTAATAGCGCCGCTTCATAAGTGACACCATAGCGGGTGACGCAGCAGGCAACCGGGGCTGGAACGGGCAGGCCCTGTTCAAACAGCGTGGCGGTTAAGCGCAGTTCTCGAAAGGCGCGGGTATGCTCGGCACCTGTCCATAGATAGCGCTTTTCACTCAACCTGGCGACCATGCCGCCGCGTCGATAGGGGCGTAGCACCCACTGCTGGGTCGGCGTTGCCTGTAGGAAAAGGCTGCTGCCCCGGCCGGGCGCTTCACCTACCACAAGGTCCTTGGCGCGCCAGTAATTCGCGCTGAACAGCTCAGGCCCAATCGGGTGTGATAGTTGGTGTGATCCCGGTGCGTCACTTAAACTGTCTGCATCATGTAACATCAGACTATTTTTTTGCCGGAGTGCCGTTAAGCGCATGAAGCCCTCGTTGCCTGCTGAACCCAACCACATTGCCATTTTGCGCCTCTCCGCCTTGGGAGATGTGTGCAATCTCGTGCCGACGGTACGTGCATTGCAGCGCCAGTGGCCACGAGCGCGTATTACCTGGATTATCGGTAAGGGGGAGCATAGTCTACTGGCGGGGCTTTCCGGGGTCGAGTTTGTCGTGTACGACAAGTCGACCGGCCTTGCTGGAATGCGCCGCTTGTGGCGCGAGCTTGCCGATACACGCTTTGATGTACTGCTGCATATGCAGCAGGCGATTCGCGCCAGCGTGCTCTCTCTGGGCCTAAAAGCCAATGTACGCGTAGGGTATGACAAGGCTCGCGCCAAGGATGCCCAGCACTGGTTTACCCAGCATCAGCTGGCGCCGCATCCCAAGGCGCATGTGCTGGAATCCTTTATGGATTTTGCTCGCCTTCTGGGTGTGAAGGACGACCACCTGGAGTGGAACATGCCGGTACCCGCGATGGCCTATGAAGAGGCGCGGGTCATCAGTGGCGAATCGCCTTATCTTGTCATCAACCCATGCAGTAATGCCCGCTTGCGCAATTTTCGCAATTGGTCGGTGGAAGGTTACGCCAGCGTTATCGAACACGCCTGGCGACACCATGGTCTAAAAAGCGTGCTGACTGGGGGAAGCAGTACGCTTGAGCGCGAAATAGGCGAGCAGATTGAAGCCTTGTGCCAGCCGGGTAGCGTGATTAATGCGATAGGCGGCACGTCATTGAAAGGCGTGTTGGCCCTGATTGGTCAGGCACGTGCGGTGATCGCGCCGGATACCGGCCCCGCCCACATGGCCAATGCGATGGGAACGCCCACCCTGGGACTGTACGCCACCACGAATCCGCAGCGGGCGGCGCCTTATTGCTGGCGTGATTTCGCCGTCAATGCGTATCCGGATGCCGTGCATGCCTACCTACATAAGGCGGTGGGCGAGGTCGCCTGGGGGCAGCGGGTGCGCCATCAGGATGCGATGCAGCTCATTAAAACCGAGACCGTTATTGCCCAGCTGGATACGCTCCTCGCGCATACAGCGTCAGACACAGTTGCAGGATCTACTCATGAAAGTTGATTTAACCGCGTTAGAACATGCCCACATACTGGTCGTCGGCGATGTCATGCTTGACCGTTACTGGCACGGTGGCACGTCGCGTATTTCTCCCGAAGCCCCGGTACCGGTCGTGCGTGTTGAAGAGGCCGACGACCGCCCCGGTGGCGCGGCCAACGTGGCGCTGAATGTGGCCTCTTTAGGCGGCCATGCAGCCCTGGCAGGCGTTGTCGGGGATGACGATAACGCGGTGTTATTGGAAACCCGGCTGCATACAGCCAATGTAAATACTCACTTTCAGCGCAGCCCCGACGTGCCCACGATTACCAAGCTGCGTGTGATGAGTCGTAACCAGCAGCTGTTGCGGCTGGATTTTGAACAACGCCTGGATAACATCGACACCGGCGATTTATTGGCCCAGGTGGAACAGGCGTTGCCGGACTGCGATGTTGTGATCCTTTCTGACTACGGTAAAGGCACGCTCAACCAGGTGGAGCGGCTGATTGCCCAAGCGCGTGCGCATGGCAAGCGCGTTTTGATTGACCCCAAAGGGCAAGACTTCAGTAAGTATCGCGGCGCGAGCTTGATCACGCCTAACCTTGCAGAGTTTGAAGCCGTGGTAGGCCACTGCGCAAGCGATGCTGAGCTTGCCAAGCGCGGCGAAGCGCTGCGCGCCGAACTTGAGCTGGAAGCCCTGCTGGTCACCCGCAGCGAAAAAGGCATGACCCTGATCTGTGAAGGCCAGCCGCCTATTCATTTACCTACGCGCGCTCAGGAAGTGTTTGATGTCACCGGGGCCGGTGACACGGTCATTGGCTTAATGGGCCTCGCGTTAGCCGCAGGCCATGCCTTGCCCGAAGCCATGATGCTGGCGAATCTGGGCGCGGGTCTGGTGGTTGCCAAGCCAGGCACCGCGACACTCTCAATAGCCGAGCTTTATACCGCGCTACACGGCGATAGGCTCGCCGAGTTTGGGGTTATCGAGCCGGCGCCTCTCGTTGAGGCTGTGCGTGCGGCACAGCTACGCGGTGAACGGGTCGTCATGACCAATGGCTGCTTTGATATTCTGCATGCAGGGCATGTGGCCTATCTGGAGCAGGCAAAACGTCTCGGTGATCGCCTGATTGTGGCGGTAAATGACGATGCCTCCATTGGCCGTCTTAAAGGGCCCAAGCGGCCGATCAATCCGCTCAATCGACGTATGCAGGTGCTGGCTGGCCTGGGCGCGGTCGATTGGGTTGTGCCGTTTAGTAACGATACGCCGCAAGCGCTGATTGAAACCGTTCTGCCTGATATCCTGGTAAAAGGCGGTGACTACCACCCAGACGATATTGCCGGTGGAGACGCCGTTCGAGCCAATGGAGGAGACGTTAAAGTGCTCGGGTTTGAGGACGGCATATCCACCTCGGCGATGATTAGCTCCATTTTGGACCGCGAGGGATAATGGGGCGAATTAACTGGCCGCGCCTTGGCTATTCTGCGGCGCTCTATGCGCTTTCACCACTGATTGGCTGGCGCATCTGGCGTGAGCAAGTACCTACTTACTCACGTTGGCAGCGGCTGGGCAGGCGCCTTGGCAAGCTGCCTACGCCGCCGCGTATTTGGTTGCACTGTGCCTCGGTAGGTGAGGTCCGTGCCGCCCGCCCGCTGATAGAGGGCCTGCTCGTTCGCTACCCTCGCCATAGCCTGCTGTTAACCACCATGACCGCTACGGGCGCACAGCAGGCGCAGGCATTGATTGAACAGCAGCTTGATCACCACCCCCGACTCGCGCACTGCTTTCTACCCCTGGACTTTCCCAGTGCGGCCAAACGGTTTGTGCACCGCGTAGCGCCTGAGCTTGCCATCATGTTTGAAACCGAGCTTTGGCCTAATCTGCTTGATGCGTGTCAGCAACATGGCACGCCGGTTGCGGTGGTCAATGGGCGGCTCTCGCCTCGAGCGTTCAAGCGCTATCAGAAAATTGCCCCGCTAATGGCCCGCACACTGGCCAATGTCGATTGGCTGGCAGCCAAGTCTGCTGACGATGCCAGGCGGTTTGAAGCGCTAGGCGCTGCGCCCGATAAAACGGCGGTGGTGGGGTCGTTAAAGTTTGAAGTGGGTCTTCCATCAGGGGGATCGGTTGAAAGTGAGCGCTTACTTTTAGAGTGGGAAGGGCGACCTGTCTGGGTCGCCGGTTCTACCCGTGATGGCGAAGAGGCGCTACTGCTGGAAGCACACCGGCAATTGCTACATCAATTTCCTGACGCCCTGCTGGTGCTTGTACCGCGCCACCCTCAACGCTTTGATGAGGTCGCAGCACTGTGTGAGGCAAAGAAATGGGAGACAAGCCGGCGCAGCCAGGGCGAGCCTGTTACCCCGGCTACCCAAGTGTATCTAGGCGATACGCTGGGTGAGCTGGCTGTTCTCTATGGTGCAGGCCAGGTGGCATTTGTTGGCGGCAGCTTGGTGCCGTTAGGCGGGCACAACGTGCTCGAGCCCGCCGCGCTGGGCAAACCCGTGCTCAGCGGTCCTTTTATCGAAAACTTTGCCGATGTGGTCGAGCCGCTGGAAGCGGCTGGCGCGCTTACTCTGGTGGCGGATGTCGGTGCGCTGGTCGATGCCTTGCAGTGCCGCTTCGTCGACCCTAAGCGCTGCCTTCAAGAAGGCCTGGCTGGCCAATCCGCTATCAAAGCGCAGCAGGGTGCGCTTGCACGCACCCTGGAGGGCCTTGAGGCGCTCTCACGCGCTGAACGATAAGCCCTTAACGCACGATACGCTCAACACCATCTGCTTTACCCAGCAGCAATACATCGGCCCCGCGCGCGGCAAACAAGCCATTGGTCACAACGCCGACAATGGCGTTAATGCGCGCTTCCATGGCAACCGGGTCTTCAATCATAAAATCAAAACAGTCGATAATATGATTGCCGTTATCCGTGACGACGCCCTGACGGTAGACTGGGTCGACACCCAGCTTCACCAGCTCACGGGCCACGTAAGAGCGTGCCATGGGGATAACTTCCACCGGCAAAGGGAAATCGCCCAGCGTTGCCACGTACTTTGAACCATCGGCGATGCAGATAAAACGCTCGGCACAGGCCGCCACGATTTTCTCGCGAGTAAGTGCGGCGCCGCCTCCTTTAATCATGTGTAAGTGAGCATTTACTTCGTCGGCGCCGTCGATGTAGAAGGGGACGGTGCCTACGCTGTTGAGTTCAAACACTTCAATGCCTAAACCTTCCAAACGCTTGGCACTGGCTTCTGAGCTTGCCACCGCGCCTTTAAAACGGTCACGAAACGGCCCTAATCGATCAATGAACAAATTAGCCGTTGAGCCAGTGCCAATGCCCAGTACGGTGTCCTTTTCCAATCCTGATTCAATCTCTTTAATTGCCGCATCTGCGACGGCGGCTTTGAGTTCATCTTGAGTCATGTGTTTTTCCAGGTCAGAGGAGGAGGGTTATTGCGTTAGTATACCGACCAAAGCGCTGGCTGCCGATGGAAACACAGTAGACGTCAGTAGGCGTAATCTGCTACCAATACAGGCTTTGTTAGTGTTTTAACCCCTCGCCGTAACGCGTACTCTCACTCACGATTTTCCATTGGATACCTGCATGCTTGAAGCTACCGTCAAAAAGATTCTCCAGGCCAACGTTTACGAAGCCGCTTGTGAGACCCCGATCTCCCCCGCTCCCTTTTTGTCGCGTCGCTTTAACAACCAGATTTTGATTAAGCGTGAGGACCTACAGCCGGTGTTCTCGTTCAAGATTCGTGGCGCCTATAACAAAATGGCTCAGCTCACCGAGGCGCAAAAGGAAAAAGGCGTCATTGCGGCGTCTGCGGGTAATCATGCACAAGGTCTTGCCATGGCGGCAAAACTGATGGGCGTGAAAGCGGTGATTGTGATGCCGCGTATTACGCCGGAAATCAAGGTCCAGGCGGTACGTGCTCGAGGGGCAAAAGTCGTGCTGAAAGGCGATGCGTTTGCCGCTGCTGCCGAGCATGCTCACGAGTTGATCAAAGAGCACGGCTACACCTATATTCCGCCGTTTGATGACATTGATGTGATTGCAGGCCAGGGCACGATAGGTGTCGAGATTCTGCGCCAGCACAGCGGGCGTCTGGACGCTATTTTTGTGCCTGTTGGGGGCGGCGGATTGATTGCAGGCGTGGCGGCGTACGTAAAGTACTTGCGCCCTGATATCAAGATTATCGGTGTAGAGGCGGAAGACAGCGCCTGTCTAAAAGCCGCTTTGGCGGCGGGTGAGCGCGTCGTGCTCGACCAGGTCGGTGTATTTGCCGAAGGTGTTGCGGTTGCTCAAATTGGCGAGGCACCGTTCTCGCTGGTGAAGGACCTGGTTGATGATGTCATTACGGTGAATACCGATGAGATGTGTGCCGCCGTCAAGGATATCTTTGACGATACCCGTGCCGTTGCTGAAACCTCTGGAGCGCTGTCGCTTGCCGGCTTGAAAAAATATGTACAGCAAACCGGCGCTGAGGGAGAAACGCTGTTATGTATTAACTCCGGCGCTAATACCAACTTCGACCGATTACAGCATATTGCCGAGCGTACCGAGCTTGGCGAACAGCGCGAAGCTATTTTAGCGGTGACCATTGATGAAAAGCCCGGCAGCTTTAAAAAGTTTTGCCGGGCGCTGGGTAAGCGCATGGTGACCGAATTCAGCTACCGCTATGCGGACGAAAGCGACGCGCATATTTTTGTAGGGATTCAAGTAAAGCCGGGCGGCGAAGATCGTCAGGCCGTGATCGCCAAGCTGCGTGATGGTGGTTATCAGGTAGAAGATTTAACCGATAACGAACTGGCCAAGCTGCATATTCGCCATCTAAGCGGTGGCCGACCCAGCGAGCGCTTTGAAGAAGAAGTGTACCGCTTCGAGTTCCCTGAACGCCCGGGGGCGCTGATGAATTTCCTGACCCAACTGCCCCATGACTGGAATATTTCACTGTTCCATTATCGTAATCACGGTGCGGCTTATGGTCGCGTCCTGGTGGGTATGCAGGTCCCCGGCAGTGACCAAACTCATGTGGCAGATTATCTGGATGCGATTGGCTATCGTTACTGGCGTGAAAGCGACAACCCGGCTTACCAGCTGTTCATGGCCTAGGGTGTTTTGATAGGTGGGTAAGTGCTCGCTAACTGCAAAATTCAGGGCCAATAAGGGCTCATGAGTTATCAAAACGTCTAAATAAGCAAAAAAACAGCCTGTTTTGTCGTTGTCATTGATGCCCTTATGGCCCTATAGTCGTCAACGATATTTATGTGGTGTGTCGCCCTTTCTAAAACGCAGGTGGGTGATGCATTAATGCATTGGCGAAAGGCGTTGGAGAATCGGCATGCGGCGGAAAAAGCCTGATATGGTAATGGCATTAACAGTAGTGTTCTTGTTAGGCGTACTCGCCACTGGCTATGCACAGGCGTTATCGGGAAGTTAAACATAACGCTTAAGGCATCGCAGCCATTTGCCAAAAGGTAGTATGAGCTGACTTTAAGAGAGTCAGCTCTTTTTTTTGCCAGCACGCACGATACTCTCGTCGCTAACTACGGCGGTTAGCGGCACATCCCAGGGTTCAACGGGCAGCGATTCGACACGCTGACAGGCGTGGGCAACGCCAATTAAGGCAGGCGCCGGGCCTTGCCTGCGCATAAACGCAAGGCTGCGGTCGTAGAAGCCGCCCCCCATTCCCATGCGGTTCGCCTCGGCATCAAACCCTACCAGCGGCACAATGAGCGTATCCAGCGCCCAAGCGGGTAACCGATTGTGGCGGTGAGCGCCAAACCGCGTATCCGGTTCAAGAATCCCAAAGCGGTTTTTTACCATGGGTGTTGTCACGTGGTAGTTAACGAACCAGAGTGAGTTATCGCTTAGCGGGCGCAGAACCGGGAGATAAACGTCGACATTACGCTGGCGGAGCCAAGGTAGTAAAAGCGTAGGGTCGATTTCGCCGTTAACCGGTAAATAGAGGCTGATGCGCTTGGCGCGCTGAATTTCAGGCAACCGTTTGAGCTGTTGGCAAAGGCGTAGAGCGGCTTGGCGCTGCTCATGTTTTGAAAGGGCGAGGCGTCGTCGGCGTAACGCAAGGCGCAGGGTGCGCTTGGCCTCAGGATGATGCAGGCTTTCCATAAATAAGAGTTCCCCAGAGTGCCGCTGTCATTCTGGCCCTGAACCTACTGGTTCAGAGTGGGTGGCCGCAGCCAAACCGTCAGGCTTTCCGACGCACGGACATGCACACGGGTCTGGCTAGCAATTGGCCCCCTGGGTACTGCGCATAGGCTCGAGGGACTATAACGACTGGCGTACACCCCAGAGAACCCCGCTATTCTAACAGAGCCAGCGGCCATGCCAAAGTATTGAGTGAAAGGTTGGCTAAGGCTGGCGGGTTTTTTCCAACGCCCGCTCAAGACGGTCATTTAGCTTGTTCAAGTTGGCTTCGCTTGCCCGGTGCTCATCCAGCGCTTCAAGCAGTTCATGAGTGATATTAAGCGCCGCGATCAACGTGACACGCTCACTGCCCAAGGTGCCGCTTTGCGCTTGGATACCGTTCATGGCGCGGTCCAGGTAGCGAGCGGCGCGATCAAGCTTGGCTTCTTCCCCGGTATCGCAGGCAATGACATAGCTGCGCCCGAGAAGGGTAATTTCTTTCGTTGGCCGCTTGGCGTTACTCATTTAAAGCTCCAGCGCGGGCCAGCGAGGGGCCCAATGCGTTAACATCATGGCATAGGAAAACAGTCGTCGCTCACTATAAGAGAGGCGCTTGTACGGGGTCAACGCGCAAGTGTCCAAGGCGCATTAACGTATGAATCATTATTACACAGCGAGTTATTACTATGTCATTGATTGATGAGCGCCAGGACTTTTCTGACGTAGCCGATGTTTTTTTGCTGCATGGAAGTATGCAGTCACCGGCCTTTTTAGACGGACGTTTAAGCGCCCTTTTAGCGCTGCGCGATGTAAGTGCCGAGGCATGGCTTGAAGAGGTCTGCATAAGCCTGGGCGTTGAGCAACCGCGTGACCAGCCCAGTGCAGAACGCCTGCTGGGTTGGCGGCGCCAAACGCTGGAGGCGCTTAGCGCCAGCGACCTGAACTATGCGCCGCTACTCCCCGATGAGCTGTTCTCGCTGGGCGAGCAAGCCCAGGGGCTAAAAGAGTGGACGCTGGGCTTTATGGAAGTCGTCGAGGAAGTGGTGGATGGCGAGCTTCGCGAGCGCTGGTCACAAACGCTGAGTGAGGCGATTGACGATTTGGCAGGCATTGGCCACATCGAAACAGATATTGACGACAGCCCTGAAAATGAGAATGACCTGTTTGCTCTGACGGAGCACGTGCGGATGGCTGCCATGCTGCTGTATACCGAGCAGCACCCGGGCAAGCCCCAGGTTGAGCAAGCCGACGCGCCCGTTCACTAATTCTTCGGAGGTTGTATGTTGCCTGAGTTACTTCCCCGGCCGCCTGCGATTGGCAACGAAGAGTATCGCGCTCGCCGTGACGCCTTGATTGCGCAGTTGCCCGCAAATGCCGCTGTCGTGCTGCCTGGTGCTTCGCTGGTTACCCGTTCACACGACAGTGAGTACGCGTTTCGTCAAAACAGTGATTTTTACTATCTGACCGGAATCACTGAGCCTGATGCGCTGCTGGTGCTACTTCCCGGTCATGACGATGGGCAGAGCATTGTGTTTTGCCAGGACCGCGACCCAACGATGGAAGCCTGGACAGGCCGCCGTTTGGGCGCCCGGGGCGTTGAAGCGGAACATGGCATCGACCAGGCGTTTGAAAATGCTGACCGCGAGGCACAGCTGCCAGCGCTGCTGGAGGGCCGCGAACTGCTTTACGTGCCCTTGGATAATCCCGATGCGCTGGGTATTGCCGAAGAGGCTTTCTCCTTCGCCCAGGTGGGGCTGCGCCGTGGGCGGGCCCCACTCAAAGGCTGGCTGGATGTCAGCGCGCTGATTCATGCGATGCGGCTAATAAAAAGTGAGGCCGAGATTGCCCTGCTGCGCCATGCCGCGGCGATTTCAGCGCAGGCCCATGTGCGTGCCATGCAGGCATCGCGCCCCGGGCTTTACGAGTATCAGCTGCAGGCCGAGCTTGAACATGAGTTTGTTTGGCAGGGCGGCAGCGGGCCTGCTTACAGTACGATAGTGGGCGGCGGTGCGAACGCATGCGTATTACACTATATCGAGAATCGTGCAGCGCTAACCAACGATAGCCTGGTGTTAATTGATGCCGGGGCCGAGTTTGAACTCTACGCTGGCGATATTACCCGTACCTTTCCGGTAAATGGCCGGTTTAGCGAGGCTCAGCGGGCTCTTTATCAAGTTGTACTGAGCGCCCAGGAGCGCGCAGTCGCCGCGATAAAACCCGGGGCAACGCTCGTTGATGTTCACCAGAACGTCGTTAAGGATTTAACGGCTGGGTTGATTGCGTTGGGGTTACTTGAAGGCGATGTTCAAGCCCGAATTGATGATGAAAGCTACCGGCGTTTTTACCTGCACTCTACGTCCCACTGGCTGGGGCTGGATGTCCACGATGTTGGTAGCTACCGGCTGGATGAAAAAACGCCACGACCTTTAGTCGCGGGTATGGTGTTAACCATTGAGCCAGGACTCTACATTCCCGACGCAGAGGATGTTCCATCGGCGTATCGTGGAATCGGTATCAGGATTGAGGATAACGTCGTAGTGACCGACGAAGGGTATGAAAACCTGACGGCGGGAGTACCTAAAGGCATGGCTGACATTGAAGCGCTAATGGTTAAATAATAAGCGCACATTGATTGCCTGAATATCTGTTATGTAATTTACGTTACGCCATTACGATATGGCGGTGCGCCAGGTGACAGGAGATGCTAATGCCGTCGTCGATGGATACGCCAGTAAAGACGACCACACACGATATCGTGATTGTGGGGGGCGGATTAGTGGGCGCCAGCCTGGGCTGTGCACTGGCCCCGCTTATCAAGCGTTATGGCTGGAAAGTCGCCATTATCGAAGCGACGCCGATGAATGAAGCGCCGCTTGAAGAGAGTTGGCAGCCGAGCTTTGATGCGCGTGCAAGCGCCATTGCTGAAGGCTCAGCACAGCGTTTTCAACAGTTGGGCATTTGGGATGCGATGCAGGGCGAAGCAACGCCTATTCGGTATATTCATATCAGTGAGCGTGGCCGCTTGGGAGCGACGCGGCTCAGTGCTCAGGAATTAGGCGTCGATGCGCTAGGTCATGTTATCCCCAATGCCTGGATGGGCCGTGTCCTTCACCACCATCTTAAAACGCTGCCGGTCGATTGGTACTGCCCGGCCAAGGTAGAAAAGCTTGTCCCAGAAGGTGGCGGGCACTATCTGCGCCTTTCTGACGGCAGCGAGCTGCGTGCCGCCTTAACCGTGCTGGCCGATGGGGGGCGTTCGGGGCTTAAAGAGCAGTTGGGTATCAACAGTCGCCATAATTCCTATGAGCAGACAGCGCTCATTGCCCATGTGGGCATCAGCCAGCCACACGAGGGTATTGCCTATGAGCGCTTCACTCAGGAGGGGCCGGTTGCCTTGTTGCCTTTGCCAGGCCAGGCAATGGAGCTGATATGGACACACCCCAGCGGTCAGGAACATGCGCGAATGGCACTCCCGGACCGTGAGTTTCTTGCCCAGCTGCAGAGCGCCTTTGGTGATCGGGTGGGACGTTTCACTCGCGTAGGAAAACGCTACAGCTACCCGCTTTCGTTGGTAACAGCAGAAGAGCCGGTTCGTCCGGGGCTGGCGGTCCTGGGAAATGCAGCTCATGCGCTGCACCCTGTTGCCGGTCAAGGCTTTAACCTGGCGTTACGCGGTATTATGGACCTCGTTGAAGCGCTTGAGCAGGGCGAACAGACCGGGCTGCCACTGGGTGATATGACGACGCTGCAGGCCTTTGAGCAGAAGCGTGCGCGTGATCGCCGCAATGTCATTCGCTTTAGCGACGGGTTGGTGCGCCTGTTCGGACACTCGTTACCGCTTCTGCCCCACGCTCGGGCAGCCGGGCTTATCGGCCTTAACCTTGTAGGGCCGTTGCGACGCAGCCTGGCGCGCCGCGCGATGGGGCTGGAGCGTTAGGTATGCCCCGCTGTTTAAGATTAAAGATGCCAAACGCTTAGCCGGCTATTTGGCTCAACAGGAACAAAGCTCTAAGAGCTGGGCTCGGATAGGAGCGTTATGGATACGCACGCGACAGACACTGCACCGACAGAAAATTTTGACGTTATTGTCGTGGGCGCAGGCATGGTGGGGACAGCGCTAACAGCCTTGCTGGCACAAGCAGGTATGCATGTGGCACTGGTGGAGGCGCGCCATGAACCCCAGCGCTGGGAGGCCGTTAACAAGACGCTTCCCACGCCACGGGTCAGTGCATTAACGCCTGTATCTCAGCGCCTGTTAACCCATCTGGACGTTTGGCCTGCCATGGCCGAATGTCGCGTAACGCCGTATCGCTATATGCAGGTATGGGATGCGGAAGGTAGTGGTGAAATCAAATTTTCGGCCGATGAAGCCGGGGTGCCCGTACTTGGGCATATAGTAGAGAATGCGATTACTCAGGCGGCGCTCAATGATGCGGTACTGGATCATCCCAGAGTAGAGCATTTTTTTGGTTGCCGGGTTCAGGCGCTACAAACCTCAGCGACAGGCCGTTGGCTAGTGTTGGACGATGCGCGCAAGCTGCATGCACCGCTGCTGGTAGCGGCCGATGGTGCGCGTTCAACCCTGCGGGAGCTGGCCGGCATAGAGATCACCAGCGACGATATGGGTCAGGAGGCTGTGGTCACAACCGTCAAGTGTGCTCATGTACACGGCAGCACCGCGCGGCAAGCGTTTACCCAGAGCGGCCCGCTGGCCTTCTTGCCGATCACGCTAGAGGACGATGCACGCTACTGCTCGATTGTTTGGTCGACCACGCCCGAGCACGCGTTGGCGCTCAGCCATTTTACGCCTGACGAGTTAGGGAAAGCGCTGGGCGAGGCGTTTGGTTATCGCTTGGGCGAGGTGGAGGTGTGTGACCGAGTGTATCGTTTTCCGCTGGTACAGCGTCATGCAAGGCAGTATGTATTGCCGCACTTCGCGCTGATCGGCGACGCGGCGCACAGCATTCATCCATTGGCAGGGCAGGGCGTTAACCTCGGTTTGATGGATGCCGCGGTATTGGCTGAAGAAGTGGTTAGCGCCTGGAAGCGCGGCGCCCCGTGGGGCGAGTTAACCACATTGAAACGCTATGAGCGCAGGCGGCGCTTGGATAACAGTGCCATGTTAGGGCTGATGAAAGGATTCAGGGAGCTGTTTGGCACCCAAATGCCGCTCTTTACACTGGCCCGCAATCTCGGCATGAGCGGTATGAACCAGCTAAGCCCTGTTAAACGCAGCGTCATGCGGCAGGCCACCGGAGAGCGGGGGCGCTTGCCGCATAGCTGCCGCTAACGGCGGCGGTCGACCACATTAAGCGCTTTGAGAAGATTGAGCGCTTCACTCATTTGGTAGTCATCACGTAGCCGCTCGGTCGCGGATGAACGTGTCTGGGTGGCGGGCTGCTGTGCATCCAGGTGGCCGCCAAGGTCCGCCTCGCGAAGCTCCGGGCGGCTTTCGGCGACTTCCAGACGGCCTCGTACTACTTCTACATCGGGCGCGATGCCCTGCGCCTGAATGGAGCGTCCGTTTGGCGTGTAGTAAAGCGCGGTGGTGAGTTTCAAACCTTCACCATTACCCAGCGGCATGACCTGCTGAACGGAACCCTTTCCGAAACTGTCTGTGCCCATAATGACGCCGCGGCGTTGGTCTTGAAGCGCACCCGCCACAATTTCTGCGGCCGAAGCGCTGCCGCTGTTAATCAGCACGACCAGCGGAATATCACTGGCGGGCGTGGCGGGTGAGGCTGAAAATGACATGGCGGTATCGGAAAGCCGGCCTTCGGTATACACAATCAGGCCGTTATCCAGAAACAGGTCTGCTACACCGGCCGCCGCTTGGAGTACACCGCCGGGATTATTGCGCAGGTCAAGAATCAGCCCTTCCAGCGGCTGTTCGCGCGTCATGCGCTCTATCGCCTGGCGGGCCTGTTCTGGCGTACGCGACTGAAACTGACTAATTCGCAGGTAGCCATAGCCGGGCTCAAGAAGCTCATGCTTAACGCTTTCGCTGCGGATGGCCTCACGGGTAAGGTTGAACTCACGCGGGGTGTCCTCTCCCGTGCGTAGAATCATCATGCGCAACTGGCTGCCTGGTTCGCCGCGCATTAGCGTAACGGCTTCTTGAAGCGACATGCTTTCAGTCGGCGTGCCATCAATGGCAACGATAACATCCCGAGGAAGCAGACCAGCCCGTGAGGCGGGCGTATCATCAATCGGGGTGATCACCAATAGTTGGCCGTTTTCCATGCCAACTTCTATACCAATGCCGCCAAACTCTCCTTGAGTGGTTTCGCGCAGGCTTTGATACTCTTCCGCATCAAGATAGGCAGAGTGAGGGTCGAGTTCGCTGAGCATACCGCGCATGGCGTTACGCAGCAGCGTGCGGTCATCGACCTCTTCAACGTAGCCACGCTTGATACGCTCAAACACCTCGGCAAAGGTCTGGATCTCTTCAAGGGGTAATTCATCAGCTGCCGCTTGGTTGGCGGGCTGGGCAAACAGCGGTAGCGGTGCCGACAATAGCGCAACAGGAAGCAGAGTCACCAGAAGGCGCTTGGCAGAGGCCGGTACTTCGTTAACAAATAGCGTCATGCAGACTCCGCAAGGCGTTAGGCAGTGTTTAAAACTGCCCCAAGTTGACATTACCGTTCTGTCTGAAAAGTGTCTGCGTTCGGCAACGTTTCAGACAGAACCTAATACGGTTCAGCTTATCCCGTCAGCGGCGCGCAATCCAACGCTGTGGGTTAATTGGTTTGCCACTCTGACGTACTTCAAAGTAGAGCGCATTACTCGATTGTCCACCACTGTCGCCTACGCGGCCAATTTCGTCGCCACGGCTGACCTGCTGGCCAGGACGTACGCTAAACTGCTGTAAGTGAGCATAGAGCGTCATGATCTGGTCGCCGTGGTCAATAATCAGCAGGTTGCCGAAGCCACGCATCCAGTCGGCAAACACCACCCGGCCGGTGTGCACAGCGTTTACCTGCGTACCAGCGCTTGCCTGGATGACGATACCGTTATAGTGAACGCCATCACGACGATTAAATGTTGTGGTGATGGCACCTTGCACGGGCCACGGCAAATCCCCTTGAGTACGGGTAATCTGAGTGCTGGGCGTGGGGGCATCCAGGCGTGCTAGTTCCTCCTGAATTTCACGCAGCTTACGCTCGGCTTGCTCCCGGTTATCGTTAAGATCCGCCAGGCGATCAGCTTCGCTACCATAGCGATCATCCAGCGTGGCCACGACGTTGCGCCGGTCGGAGGAGCGCTCAGCAAGCCGCACCCGCTGCGCATCCAGCTCGGTGGTGACACTTGCCAGGCGCGTTTGGCGCTCGTTAAGGGCCTGCTCCGTATCGGCAAGCGCGGTATCCAGCCGGGCAATATCGGCAAGACGTTCATTGCGTGCTTGAGTAAAGCGGTTCAGGTAAGCCTGCATACGGTCAAGCTCGGCCGGGTCGCCTTGGTTCAGCAGCAGCTTGAGCTGTGGCGTCGGCCCTAGCCGGTAAAGCGCCGCGAGTTGTTGACTGAGGGCGGCGTACTGGCTGGCTTGCTCGTCCTCCAGGCGGTCGCGGTGCTGGCGCAACTGGTTCATTTCATCGTCCAACTGGCGCCGCTCGGCCTGTAAGGCATCCAGCCGCTGGTGAGTGTCGGCCAGCTCCGTTTCAACCTCGCGTAGTTCACGTTCGGCGCTGTCCCGTGCTTCTCCTGTTGTACTCAGCCGCTGCGTAAGCGACTCAATTTCCTGGCCAAGCGCATCCAGCTGCTGGCGCGTTGCCTGCTCATCCGACTGGGCCAAACCCGCCGGTGAGTACACAATGACCAGTAGCGCACCCAGTACTAACGCGGTTCGCACAGGACGTCGCAACGGTATGATCAAGTGAAATCAATCAGTGGGTTCCCGGTCATGGCCTCGGGAACCGGTTGATTCATCATGGTCAAGAGTGTGGGGGCCAGGTCGCACAGGCGGCCATCGCTTAACGTGCCGGCTCGCTCACCCACGTAAACCAGCGGTACCACAAAGGTGGTGTGGGCCGTTTGGGGGGCGCCTGTGACCGGATGCACCATCTGCTCGGCATTACCGTGGTCGGCGGTTACCAGGCAAGCACCGCCAGCGCGCTCAATCGCGTCAATAACGCGGCCAACGCAGATATCGACCGTTTCAATAGCTGTTACCGCCGCGTTGAAGTCGCCGGTATGGCCCACCATATCGCCGTTGGCATAGTTACATACGATGAAGTCAAAGCGGCCGCTGTCGATAGCCTCAACGAGGTTGTCGGTAATCTCGTAAGCGCTCATCTCGGGTTTTTCGTCGTAGGTCTTCACGTCCCGAGGGGAGGGCACCAGAATGCGCTCTTCGCCCTCATACTCGGCTTCGTTGCCACCCGAGAAGAAAAAGGTAACGTGGGGGTACTTCTCTGTTTCGGCAATACGCAGCTGCGTCAAACCGCGCTTGGCGACGACCTCGCCCAGGGTGTCATTGAGATCAAATGGCGGAAACGCGGCCGGTGCAGGAATGTCCGCTGCGTACTGGGTCAACATGACCAAGCCCTTGCCCGCCAGCGATGGGCAGGCCCTGCGCGAAAAGCCGCTGAAGTCAGGCTCTACAAATGCGCGGGTAAGTTCGCGCGCGCGGTCAGAGCGGAAGTTAAGAAACAGGGCGGCGTCACCGTCTTGCAAGGTAACGCACTTGTCGTTGAGCAATACGCAGCTTGGCAGTACAAATTCGTCGGTTTCGCCGCGCTCATAGGCGTCGCGCAGCGCGGTTTCGGCGCTGGTGGCATAGATGTCAGCCTGGCCCTCGGTCAGCAGATGGTAGGCTTTTTCTACCCGCTCCCAGCGGTTATCACGGTCCATGGCGTAAAAGCGGCCAATAATGGAGGCCACAAAACCATTTTCAGCGCCTACCAGCTCAGCCAGGCGGGCATTAGCACGTTCGATAGAAGCCAGCGCGCTTTGAGGCGGCATGTCTCGGCCATCCAAAAATGCATGAATAAAGATACGTTGCGCACCGCGGCGAGCCGCTAGTTCGGCCATCGCGATGAAATGATCTTCATGGCTATGTACGCCGCCAGGAGAGAGCAAGCCCAGCAGATGAACGGCGCGGTCATTGGCCACGGCATCATCAATCGGTTGTGTCAGGTTTTCGTTAACATCCAGATCGCCCTCTTTAATGGCTTTGGTGATCCGTGTGAAGTCCTGATAAACGATGCGTCCGGCACCCAGATTCATATGGCCCACTTCTGAGTTGCCCATTTGCCCATCGGGCAGGCCTACGTGGTGGCCGTCAGTATGCACAAACGCGTGCGGTCGATTCGCCCAAAGCGCATCCATCACGGGCGTGTTGGCCGATGCTACCGCGTTATTGGCGCTATCGGGATTGTGTCCATAACCGTCAAGAATGATCAGCGCGACGGGACGCGGAGTAGACGTAGCCATAAGAACCTCGTTCGGTTGAGTAATCCAAGCGGCGTAAAACAGTCAGCAATGAAAGCGCTGTTTGAAAGTAAAGAGGTTTAAAAAGGTGAGTCAACTCACGTTATTTTCAAACAACACCTTGTGATCAGGGTCGCGACTGATGCACGCTTGGGGCATCATAACGTAGGCGACCGCCGGGCGTCATGAGCAAGGCCTGCGCGGGGTGCCCTGTGACGTGTATACTTATCGCGTTTTGACGGCGGCGTTGCCGCTTTTTTCTGCATAGACCAAGAGATTGTGTTCGCGATGATCGATCAGCTGTTCGAATTCGTACAGAACCACCCCCTGCTCGTTGGGGCGTTTTTGCTGGTGCTAGTAGCGTGGCTTATTTATGAAACGCGTAGTGCTTCAACCAATGCGGTGACCTCAACTCAGGCCACCCAGCTCATCAACCGAGAAGATGCGGTTGTGCTGGACATTCGTGAAAGCAAAGACTTCAAAGCCGGGCATATTGCTGGCGCACGTAACATTCCCCATAACAAGCTTGATAACCGTATGAACGAGCTGGATAAAGTGAAAAACCAGCCGATCATTGTCGTATGCAAGCATGGGCAAAGTGCAGGCGCGGTTCAAACCAAGCTTGCCAAGGCAGGTTTCGAGCGTGTGACTAAATTGAAAGGTGGCATGGCGCAGTGGCAGGCCGATAGCCTTCCCGTCGTTAAGAAGTAAGCGTTCTCACCTTTTACTATTGATTCAATGAACAACGAGGAGTTTCCCCATGGCGGAAGATAACAACACCCCGCAGGCTGGTGCAGCAGCGTCCGGCGACAAGCCACAGCTGAAGTTCTCTATGCAGCGTATTTACGTGAAAGATATCTCCTTTGAAGCACCTAACTCACCGTCTGTTTTCAAGCAGGCGTTTAAGCCGAAGGTGAATCTGGATCTTAATACCACCAGCACTAAAATCGATGACGACCAGTATGAAGTGGTTGTGAAAGTCACCGCTCAGGTCAACGATTCAGAAACCGGCACTACCTCGTTTCTTGCCGAGGTTGAACAAGCGGGTTTATTCCGTATTTCGGGCATCGAAGGCGCTCAGTTGGAGCAGACACTGGGTGCGTTCTGCCCCAACCTGCTGTTCCCTTACGCGCGTGAGTGTGTTGATAACCTGGTAAACCGTGGTGGCTTCCCGCCACTGATGTTGGCACCGGTGAACTTTGAAGCCATGTACGCCCAGCGTAAGCAGCGCGAAGCGCAACAGGCAAACCAGGCCGAAGTGAGTACTCACTAAGCATGCAGGCTGCCGACTGGTATGCCGTGCATGGCAAAATGCCGCGCCTCCATGTACCGGCTGTTTTTGCAGTAGGCCAAGAGGTAGTGCTGCCGGAAGGCCCGGCGCGCCATGTCACCCGCGTGCTACGCATGGGTGAGGGCGCGCCTTTGGTGCTGTTCGATGGCCAGGGCAATGAAGCGGGCGTCCGCTTGGCCGAGGTAGGGCGTAAGCACACGACGGCGGTTATCGACGCCGTTTGGGTCGGTGAGGGGGAATCACCCTTTGCTGTTCACCTTGGCCAGGCGATCTCCAAAGGCGACCGGATGGATTATGCGATCCAGAAGGCGGTTGAATTAGGTGTCGCTGCTATCACGCCACTGTATACAGAGCGTGGTGATGTACGTTTAAAGGGGGATCGTGAAGCCAAAAAGCTGGCCCATTGGCAGGCTGTTGCGGCAAGTGCTTGCGAACAAAGTGGCCGGGCGGTAGTGCCTGTCGTTCACTCGCCGCTAAGCCTTGTTGAGTGGCTAAGTGCCCGCCAGGAGCCGCTTCGCTTGATGCTGCACTTGGCAACGGGCAATGCGTTTGATCAGCCGGAGCGCCCTGAGGCCGCTGCACTTTTAATTGGCCCTGAGGGTGGCTTAACGGAGGCGGATATTGCAGCCGCTCAGGCAGCTGGCTTTACGCCATTAACGCTAGGGCCACGTGTTCTGCGTACGGAAACAGCCCCGGTGGTTGCCTTGACCCTTCTACAGCACTACTTTGGTGATTTGTAAGCGCCTACTAACACCTTCATTGATCCCCTTCCTCAGTGGCCTGCTGTTTAGCGTTAGCCTTCGCTATAGGCTTTACAAGTGTGAATGAGTAGCCATTAGCCTGGCCTGTGTTAAGCAGCGGCCATCACTACGTAGCGGGCCAGCTGCTTTGCTCGGTTATCCTCAGGCGCCATACTATAGACTCACTTTTTAAGGACGGCACCCATGGTCCGTGAATCAACGACTCCTCCTCGCGCTACAAGTGACGCCTCTGCCCAGTTAGGCGAAGTGGCGTATTTAACTGTTGTGACCGTTAATAACACGGGCGCGTTTTTGCGTTGGGGGCAGCCCAAGGACGTTCTCTTGCCGTACAGCGAGCAAATCTTCCGGCCGGATCCTGGCAAGCGGGTGCTGGTCATGCTGTATGAAGATGATCAGGGGCGTCCTGTGGCCTCCATGCGCCTTGATCGCTTTTTAGCCGATGATGCCTGGGCGCTTGAAAAGGGGAATGAGGTGAGCGTCGTGGTCGCTGACCGCACCGACCTCGGTATGAAAGTAGCGGTTGATCACCGCTATTGGGGACTAATCTACCAGGATGATATTTCTCAGCCGCTGCGCCGCGGGCAGACGCTAAAAGGCTACGTTAAGCAGCGCCGTGAGGATGGCCGGCTGGATATTTCTCTGTTGCCGCCAGGCGCGGCGCGATTAGACGTCGTCGGCGATAAGATACTTAAAGCACTGCGTGAAAGCGGCGGTTATCTACCGCTGGGCGATAAAAGTGACGCCCACGCGATTAAAGCGCGGTTGGGTGTGAGCAAAAGTGCGTTTAAACAAGCCATTGGGCGGCTTTATAAGCAGCAACTGATTATCTTAGAGCCTGACGCGATACGGCTGGTGCCGGGCGCGCTTGCCCCGTAACGGCGCCAATGGTTGGAGCCTGACAGGCAGTACGGCATACTGCCTACCTATTGTTTACGTATGGATTGTGCCCCGATGAGTCAATCAAATCTGCATCTCGGCGTCGTGATGGACCCTATCAGCGACATCGCTTACAAGAAAGATACCACCATAGCCATGCTGTGGGCGGCCCAGGAACGCGGCTATATCCTGCACTATATGGAGCAGGAAGATCTTTTCTTACAGGCGGGGCAAGCCTACGCACGCATGCGACCACTAACCGTGCATCGCGACCCTAACCATTGGTATGACCTGGGTGAAGCGGCTGCCCGGCCACTGGCTGAGCTTGATGTGATGTTAATGCGTAAAGACCCGCCGGTGGATGCTGACTTCACCAATGCGGTCCACCTCTTGGGTTTTGCTGAGCGTGACGGCGTGCTTATTGTTAATCCAACCTCAGCGCTTTTACAGTGTAATGAGAAGTTGTTTGCCCAGCAGTTTCCTCAGTGCTGCACGCCCACCATGGTGGCCAGCCGCGATGATGTGCTGCGGGCCTTTCATGCCGAGCACGGCGATGTGATTTTCAAACCGCTGGACGGGATGGGTGGCACCGGGATTTTTCATATCGGCCCTGATGGCCGCAATATTGGCGCGGTCATTGAGCAGCTAACGCTGCGTGGTCAGCGCCAGATTATGGTTCAGCGCTACCTGCCTGACATTAAAGACGGCGACACGCGTATCCTGCTGGTGGACGGCGAGCCGGTGCCCTTTGGGCTGGCGCGCATCCCATCGGCTGGTGAAACGCGCGGCAACCTGGCAGCCGGTGGCCGTGGTGTCGCACGTGATCTCACTGAGCGTGATTACTGGTTGATTGAGCAAGTACAGCCAATGATTCGTGAAAAAGGCCTGATGTTTGTAGGGCTGGACGTGATTGGCGACTACATCACTGAAATTAACGTTACCAGCCCCACCTGCGTGCGTGAAATTGATGACCAGCGCGGCACGAATATCGCGGGCCTGTTGTTGGATGCCATCGAGCGCCGCTTGAGCGCTGCTTGATACGCCTGATTCACACTTGATGATAAGAAAGGTCTGCTGGCTATGTCAGCAGGTCGTAGGAGACGCATGCAAAGTTTGAAACACCATTTTTTAATGGCGATGCCGCATCTGGATGATCCTGACTTTGTGGGCAGCCTGATCTACCTCTGTGATCATGACCATAATGGCTGCATGGGGGTTATCACCAACCGCCCGTTGGATATGACGCTGGATGCACTGTTTGATCAGTTGGAGCTGGGGGGGGAAGACAGCCCCCACCGCAATGCCCCAGTCTATTACGGTGGCCCTACGCACAAGGATCGCGGCTTTATCCTCCATCTTGGCGATAGCCAGGAGTGGGACTCCAGCGTTCAGGTAGAGGATGGTGTGTCGCTGACGACCTCTATGGACATTCTTCAGGCGCTAGCTAACGGTGAAGGTCCTGAGCACTTCCTGATTTGTCTGGGCTGCGCGGGCTGGGAAGTCGGTCAGCTTGAAGATGAGTTAAAGGACAATAGCTGGCTGACGGTTGAGGGCCAGGCGGAAGTGCTGTTCAACACGCCACCTGCTGAGCGCTTAACGGCTGCCGCAGGATTGTTAGGAGTGGATCTATACCTGATGACTCGTGATGCAGGGCACGCGTGATGGCAGAGGTTGGCCAACGCTTAATTCTTGCCTTTGATTACGGTACGCGGCGTATTGGGGTAGCCGTGGGCAATGAGCTTTTAAAAAGCGCCCGCGAGCTTTCTCCACTTACTGCACGTGACGGCATCCCCGACTGGAATAAAGTAGAGCAGCTGCTGAAAGAGTGGCAGCCGGACCTGCTGGTCGTTGGCTTACCGCTCAATATGGATGGCAGCGAATCGGACATGAGTAAGCGTGCCCGCAAGTTTGGCAACCGTTTACATGGGCGCTACGGCAAACCCTGCGTGATGGTAGACGAACGTGGCTCTACCCGCGAAGCCAAGCTAATTGCCCGCGAAGCGGGTCACCGAGGCAACTACCGTGAAGAGAGCGTCGATGGCATTGCGGCGGTGTTGATTTTGGAAGGCTGGTTTGCCCATCAGGAAGGTCTTCCCGATGGGCGTTCTGCTCTCTAGCGTATATAAGTAGCGTTAGCGATCCAGTGTCCCGATCTGGCTGGGTACAAACCAGCGCACCGGGCGAAGGTCTTTCTCAATCAGTGAATCGACGTGCAGCAGCGTTGCAAAGATAGCCATCCGCATGGCGATGCCGTTATCTGTCTGACGAAAGATCGCCAAGCGCGGGTCGCCGTTAAGATCCACGTTCAAGTCATTCGCGCCGGGGCGGCTATCGCGGGGCAGCGGGTGCATAACAATGGTCGACTCACTGCAGCGTTGATCCAGAAACGCCTTGTTGACTATAAAATCATCCGAGATGCCCTGGAAGTTCTCGTTCATTTCTTCGGTAAAGCGCTCTTTCTGAATTCGTGTGGTGTACACAACATCCAGATCACTGAAGTCAGTGGCTAAATGATCGCGTACCTCTACCTGGTGCCCGCGTGATGTGACCAGGTCAATCAGTGCAGTAGGCATTTCAAGCCCGGGCGGCGATACCAGTGTGATACGTAACGGATCGTATAAAGAAAGCAGCTTGATCAGAGAGTGCACCGTACGCCCATACTTGAGATCGCCGGTCAGCAGAATATGTGCTCCGCCAAACGATTTGCCTAACCGCTGAAACTCCTTATCGATCGTATAGATATCCAACAGGGCTTGGCTTGGGTGTTCACCTGGGCCGTCGCCGCCGTTAATCACCGGTACATTCGTCGCCGCCGCAAACTCGGCAACAGAGCCCTGGTCCGGGTGGCGCATGACAATCGCATCGCAGTAGCCACTCATTACCCGACTGGTATCGTAAAGCGACTCGCCTTTGGCCATGGATGAGAACGTAAAGCCTGTGGTATCACATACGCTGCCGCCCAACCGACAAAACGCCGTATGAAAACTTACCCGGGTGCGCGTACTGGCTTCGAAGAACAAGTTGCCCAAAACGGCGCCTTCAAGAACACGGGTAACCTGACGGCGCTGGGCAATGGGCTCCATTTGGGCCGCAACGCGTAGAAGGTGGTTAACGCTGTCACGGTTTAAGGAGTCAACGGATAGCAGATGGGGGCTCATCATGGACCTCATGTTGAAGTAGAAGGCGAAGTGGGTAGATGAAGTGGCTGGGTGTAGTGTAACCGCCAATACGTGGTTCGCCGAAGTGCTTTCACGGCCTTATAAAAGAGGCTGCTGACGTTTTTCAAACATATTTCACCCAGCCCCTTGCCAAACGCCCGGCGAATCCGTAAAGTACGCATCCGCTGCCGGGGACGCCCAGCGTTACCAGCGGTGAAGAAGGTGAAAACCTTCGGTTTGTCAGGAGGTTAGCGAAGTTTTAATCGCTCGCTTCATTCGCTGAAAACAGCGGTTGACAAACGTCAGGAAATGCGTAGAATACGCCTTCCTCGCTGAGGCAAGCGGCTCCGGTCATCGAGTCGAATGTTGGTAGT
>NZ_VIFN01000018.1:0-28752 GCF_013183775.1 Halomonas hibernica | reverse complement strand
TAACGAAGAACCCAGCCAATCGGCTGGGTTTTTTGTATGTGTGGAAAATGAGATCTCATCTTAAAAGTGATATAGAAAGCGCTTAATTAGTTACCTGACTCCTCACAATTTACCCTTCACTATTCATAGCCTCACGTTAATCACCCAATCTGTGTCAAAATGCTCGCCTCAAGGAGGATTGCCATGACACAAATGCGCTGGGACCAGTTACTTTCCCCACGACGTCTGCACGATCAACGCCCGGATAACACGCGCGAAATTGGCCGTAGCCCCTTTCATAAAGACCATGACCGAATTGTTTTTTCAGGTTCCTTTCGCCGCTTGGGGCGTAAAACCCAGGTACATCCGTTAACTGAAAATGATCATATCCACACACGTTTGACTCACTCGCTGGAAGTGGGCTGTGTGGGCCGCTCTTTAGGCATGATTGTCGGTGAGCTGTTACATGATCGCCTGCCAGAATGGATTACGCCTGCTGATATGGGCGTTATCGTACAAACCGCTTGTTTGGGCCATGATATTGGTAATCCGCCTTTTGGTCATGCCGGAGAGTACGCGATCCGCGACTGGTTTCGCCGCGCACAAGGTAGCGGCTTGCTGGATGGCTTGTCAGAAGCCGAGCGGGAAGACCTGCTCACGTATGAAGGCAATGCGCAGGGCTTTCGTGTTATTACCCAGATCGAATATAACCAGTTTAACGGCGGTATGCGTTTATCGGCCGCAACACTTGGGACCTTGCTGAAATACCCTTGGACCGTGCGCTATAGCGGGCGAGCGGGTAAGTTTGGCTGTTATCAGTCTGAACAGGCGCTCTTAAAAGAGGTCGCCGACGCAGTGGGCCTGCTGCCTCAGGGGGAGCAGCGCTGGTGTCGCCATCCGTTGGCCTGGCTAGTCGAAGCGGCCGATGATATCTGCTATGCCCTGCTGGACCTGGAAGATGGCCTGGAAATGGGCATTCTGCGTTATGAAGAAGTCGTGGAAATCCTTCGTCAAGTGGCTGGGGAGTTTCCGCTTGAGTATGCGGATATGGAGGAGCGTCAGGTATCGCAGCGCCGACGTATTGCCCTATTACGCGGTGCTGCCATGGAGCGTGCGGTTAACGATGTCGGTGCGGTTTTTGTGCAGCATGAACAGGCGCTGTTAAACGGCACGCTAAAAGAGGATCTGCTTGAGCTGTGCCACCCGGATTTAGGCTGGGGCGTACAGGCAGCGAAGCAGCTGGCCCGCGAGCGTATTTTCCAAAATGAGCGTAAGGCTAAACTAGAGATTGGCGCCTACACCACTCTAGGCATTCTACTGGAGGCTTTTATTGGCGCCGCTCATGAGTTGCACCATACCGGACAGTCATCCTTCAAGCATCAGCGTGTACTGGCGCTAATAGGAGAGAATACGCCGCTGCCCTCCTGGCCGCTTTACGATAGCTATCGACGCATGCTGGACTTTATCGGCGGGATGACCGACCACTATGCAGTTGATCTTGCTCAGGAGATGGGGGGGCGTTTACGCGGCGATTAAGCAATAACGCATCAGACCGATGGCTGGCGGAGATGACGTAACTCTACCAGCCTCGCCCTTTCCATTAGCAAATAAATGATCTTGTCATGGATCGGATCGCTTAGCGTGCCAGGTTTGAGGTCAGTGAGCTGCTTGGCAAGCTGCTCTCCACTGACCACCAGTACATCGCCTGTTGCCTCGGTAGTGTCAATTTCCCAGCCGGGCAATACGAGCACGCCCCGTACGGGGACCGGCACACCGCAGCGCCGTTCAAGCCACTGCGTGAGCCAGCTAACGGCTTGACGTGTCTTATGAAGTGGGCGGCGCTCATGCCAATGAGGAAAGCGTAAACGCTCGCGTTCAACCGCCACGGTATTAAGCTCTCGGCCGTCTGAGCCAATGGCTAATGCACGTGCCCGCGTTTCCAGCACGAACACACCATACGGCGTAACCACCACGTGATCGATAGTGAAACTGTCGGTTGGTACATCATGGAATACGTAGTAAGGATGTGCCTCAGGACGAATAAGCCGCTCAAGCTCCTGGCCAACCGCCAGTTCGCAAGCAAGACCAAGTTTTAGCCGTCGGATGCACTGGTAGTCACGTACCAATAACAAGGAAAACGTTAACACAAGCAGGGTGCTTAACAGGCCATAGAGTGCCCACTCCACCCAATCTTGTTGACTGACAAACAACATTCTTCCCATGCCGTATACCAACGGGGCCAGGCTAATAATCGGACCTAAAGCACCATTTAAGAAAAGACTTGAGAAGGCCTGGTCAAGGCGATGGCGCAATGCTTGCCCTGGTTCACGCAGTGGCGCATCAAAAGGCGACTCAACGCGCGCATCATGCAGGCTGCGCAGGGCTAATACGATGCCGCCCATCGCAGCCATGGGAAATAAGAAGATGAGCGGTAGCAGGTATTCCAGCCAAACCATTGCAGTGCCTTGCTTTTTAACGGCCTGCCTTATAGCAGGCCTGATGAGAGAAACGGATTAACCGCCAGCTAGCTTAACTTGATAACCTTGCGCGGTTAGTGCTTCTCGTAACGTATCTCGATGGTCGCCTTGAATCTCAATGATGCCGTCTTTGACGGCTCCTCCCGTGCCGCAGCGCTTTTTAAGCGTTTTCGTCAGCGCTTTTAGTTCCGCGCTGGGCAGTGGGATACCACTAATGGTCGTAACACCTTTACCTTTACGACCACTGGTTTCACGGCGAATGCGTACGATACCATCCAGCGCAGCAAGGCGTGCTTGCTCACTGTTTTCCTCACAGCTACAGGCATCCAGTGCCTCACGGCACTCCGGGCACGTTTTACCATGCTCCGTTGAGTATACAAGTCCACCAAGCTGGTCGCGTAAAGAGGCCATTGTCACCCTCCTACTGAGCGTTGTGGCATGGGGAGGCTCCAGGCTTTTTGGTAAAGGCGCTCAATAACGGTGGGTAGCTGGTACATATTACTAATCATGATAGCGTTTTCTGGCGTCTCTTCGGCATCGGGAAAGCGATTTAAATGAATGACCGTCATCCCGGCCTCAAGTGCCGCACGAACACCCACCAAGGCGTCATCAATTGCAATACAGTCATGCGCACTATAGCCCATGATACTGGCTGCGTGCAGATGCAAACAGGGTTCCGGCTTCCAGCAGTTAGCGGTATAGCCGCTAAACAGACGATGACCAAAGTAATCGTTTAGGCCGGTGGCTTGAAGTGCCGTGCGAATTTTGGTTTCAGGACCGTTGGAAACAACGGCACTTGGATAGTCTGACAAGTTATCCAGCGCCTCTCTGGCGCCAGGTATTAGTGTCAGCTCTTCAGCAAGGCGGTTAGCCAGATTGGCCCGCATGGCGCCTTCCATGTGGGCGAGTTGGTCAGGGTCCACTTCGCCGTAGCGTTGTTGTAACTCGGTCACGATGCGTCGGAACCGGGCTCCCCGAAACTCACCAAGGTAGTCAGCTGGTACGAAGGGCAGTCCTATAGAGTTAAGCCCTATCGACATTTCTTCAGCTAAAAGAGGCTCGCTATCGACGAGGGTGCCATCACAGTCAAACAGCAAAAGTGGGAGCGGCATTGTGGTTCCTTGCAGCGACTTAAACGCTACCAGTGTTGGTTGAAGCCTACCAAATGCCTATTGAACGAGATTTTTAGGCTTTTGTGAACACTGTTTCGTAATTTTTTGTAGCGAGTGCCGCAATAAACCCGTTATGCACGATGCGTTAACGAAGAAATAGCGATAACCGGCGAGGCACCGTTATAGGCCAAGTGATAACGGGCCTGGGTCCGTTACGACTAGCGCGATAAACGGCGCGAATTGGCACTGCTACGCAGGTGATAAGGCTGCATAGCCTGACGGCTGGTGACCCACCAGGGCACATGTTGTCCGCTGAGCATATTCAGTAACGTTTTTTGCATGGCGAAACCCGCCTCCATACTGGCTTCAAGTTTCTCCGTCACCATACGCTGGTTCTCTTTCATCATGCTTGGGCTAAAAAACGGCTGCGTTTGCTATAGCTGATGACGTTGGTTGATCGTCGAAAGGGACGATGTCCAAAGCTCGAAGGCCATCAGGCCGACTTTCCAAGTAGCCATCATGGCGAAAGGAGGCATGGGAATTAAGGCAGTCGGTATCGCGTGCTTCATAAATTAGCTCCGAAGATAAACGTCTGCTCAGTGTTGGCTTCTTTATGCTGCGGCGCAATATTTGTGTGCATCGGCTGCGTGTTAACCACAAAAAAGACGACCAACTGGCCGTCTTTTAACCTACGTCATGCTTGAATTTATTTAACTTTCGGATCCAGCTCGCCACGCTCGTAGCGGTTGAACATCTCTTCAAGGTTGATCGGCTTGATCTTACTGGCGTTGCCCGCGGTACCAAAAGCTTCGTAGCGAGCGATACACAGATCGCGCATGGCGGTAACGGTTTCCTTGAGGAATTTGCGCGGATCAAACTCAGACGGATTTTGAGCCATAAAGCGACGTACGGCGCCGGTAGAGGCCAGGCGCAGGTCGGTATCGATGTTGACCTTACGTACGCCGTGCTTGATGCCTTCAACGATCTCGGAAACCGGCACGCCGTAGGTTTCCGGAATCTCGCCGCCGTACTGGTTGATCACCTCAAGCCACTCCTGGGGTACAGAAGAGGAGCCGTGCATGACCAGGTGAGTGTCTGGAATACGCGCGTGGATCTCTTTGATACGCTGAATAGATAGCGTATCGCCTGTCGGCGGCTTGGTGAATTTATACGCCCCATGGCTCGTGCCGATGGCGATGGCCAAGGCATCTACGTGGGTAGCTTTAACAAACTCGGCGGCTTCTTCCGGGTCGGTGAGAAGCTGTTCCATATCCAGCTTGCCTTCCGCACCAATGCCGTCTTCTTCACCGGCCATGCCGGTTTCGAGGCTACCCAGGCAGCCCAGCTCACCCTCAACGGAAACGCCACAAGCGTGGGCCATTTCAACGGTGCGACGTGTCACATCAACGTTGTAGGCGTAGTCGGTCGGTGTTTTGCCATCTTCACCCAGCGAGCCATCCATCATGACCGATGAGAAACCCAGCTGAATAGAGCGTTGGCACACGGCAGGGCTGGTGCCATGGTCCTGGTGCATAACGACTGGGATATGCGGGAACTCTTCAACGGCAGCCAGAATCAGGTGGCGCAGGAAAGGTGCGCCTGCGTATTTACGCGCGCCTGCAGAGGCTTGAACGATAACGGGCGAATCGGTCGCGTCAGCTGCTTCCATGATGGCGCGCATCTGCTCAAGGTTATTAACGTTGAACGCCGGAATACCGTAGCCATATTCGGCAGCGTGGTCGAGCATCTGACGCATGCTGATCAAAGCCATGGGGTCACCTTCTTTAGTTATCAGTGTGAACGAGTGCGAAAATATGCAGGTTCAATTCGTTTAATGTTAACCGCGTTTGGCGGCTGCTTCGAGCGCGGCAACGGCAGGCAGCTGCTTGCCCTCAACATATTCAAGGAAAGCACCGCCCCCGGTTGAGATATACGAGACGCGATCCGCAATCGCATATTTATCGATGGCGGCTAACGTATCACCCCCGCCCGCAATAGAAAATGCATTGCTATCGGCAATGGCCTGGGAGATAACTTCCGTGCCTTTACCAAACTGGTCAATCTCAAATACGCCCACTGGGCCATTCCATAAAATGGTGCCCGCGTCTTTGAGCATGCTGGCCAAATGAGCGGCGGTTTCAGGGCCAATATCCAGAATCATTTCATCGTCGTTAACCTGGTCGACTGGTTTAACCACCGCATCGGCTGATTCAGAAAATTCGGTCGCCACGACAACGTCGGTGGGTAATGGAATGGAGACTTTTTCCATCAGTGCCTTCGCTTGGGGAACCAGGTCGGCTTCATAGAGCGATTTGCCCACATTATAGCCTGCTGCGGCAATAAAGGTGTTGGCAATGCCGCCACCCACGATCAGTTGATCGCACTTGTCCGACAGCGAATTGAGCACATCAAGTTTGGTAGAGACTTTGGAGCCGCCCACAATCGCAGCCATGGGGCGCGCCGGATTAGCCAAGGCTTTTTCAAGCGCATCGAGCTCTTGCGCCAACAGCGGGCCCGCACATGCGCTGGGCGCAAAGCGAGCAACGCCGTGGGTAGAGGCCTGAGCGCGATGGGCGGTGCCAAAGGCATCCATTACAAATACATCACATAGCGCCGCGTACTGTTTGGCGAGCTGTTCTGCGTCTTTCTTTTCGCCCATGTTAAAGCGAACGTTTTCAAGCAACGCGACCTGACCATTTTCAAGTGTCGGCGGTGTCTCAAGATAGTCGCTGATCAGCTCGACCGGTTGGCCTAGCAGGTCGCTTAAATGTTTGGCTACCGGGGCGAGTGAGAACTCATCAGCGGGATCACCTTCGGTTGGGCGGCCAAGGTGACTCATCAGCATGACTTTAGCACCCGCTTTCATCGCCGCCTGAATGGTAGGCAGCGCCGCTTTCAGACGTGCATCGCTTGAGACATTGCCGTGCTTAATCGGCACGTTCAGGTCTTCGCGAATCAGTACGCGTTGCCCTTCCAAAGGCAGATCCATCATTTTTTGCACGTTCATGTGAGCAGTTTCCTCGTCTTCCAGGCGGTGAATCGGATAGTGATAGTTAGCCGGTACGACTAAGCGGCGCGCTCTCGGGAAAGCACGGCTAACCGTTGGGCAATATCGAGCATGCGGTTTGCAAAGCCCCACTCGTTATCAAACCAACATAAAAGTTTGATAAGGCGTTTTCCAGCGACGCGGGTTTGGGTCGCATCGAAAATGCCGGAATGTGGGTCGTGATTAAAATCAATGGAAGCCATGGGTGCTTCGGTGTAGCCCAGCACTCCCGAAAGACGTTGCTGGCTGGCGTGATGCAGCAGGTTATTGACTTCCTGGGCGCTGGTGTCGCGGCGTACGGTTAGCGCGGCATCCATCGCCGAAACATTAATGGTGGGAACGCGGACGTGTAAACACTCAAAACGGCCTTCCAGATGCGGCATCAAACGGCTGATGCCGCGCGCAAGCCCTGTGTCCACCGGCACAATGGACTGCATGGCCGAGCGTGTCAGGCGCAGATCGGTTTGGTGGTAAGCATCGATCACTGGTTGATCGTTCATCGCAGAGTGAATGGTCGTGGTTACCCCGTGCTCCAGCCCCAGCGCTTCGTCGAGTACGGTAAGCAAAGGAACCAAACAGTTGGTGGTACACGAGGCCGCCGATAGGATGCGCTGAGAGAGTGTCAGCTCGTGCTGATTAATTCCCCACACGATCGTTGCATCCACATCGTTTTCCGCTGGCTGTGAAAACAGCAGGCGTTTTGCGCCAGCGCTTAAATGCTGCTCGGCTGTTGTGCAATCTTTAAAACTACCTGAACACTCAAGCACGAGGTCAACCTGCAGCGCTTCCCAGGGAAGTTGGCGTGGGTCTTTTTCACATAGCACCTGAATGCGTTGCCCGTTGACCACTAGCGCTTCACCGTCATTCTCGACACTTCCTGGAAAGCGACCATGAGTCGTGTCGTAACGGGTCAGGTAGGTAATCGTCGCCAGGTCAGAAAGTTCATTGATAGCGACGATCTCAATACGTGAGTCGCCACGCTCAATCAGTGCCCGCAATACGCACTGGCCAATACGCCCATAACCATTAATGGCGATGCGATAGGTAGGAGCAGTGTGTGTAGAGGCAGATGTAGCCATGTAAGAAAGCGGCTCTTGGAAGATGAATCAGTGACCGTCAATAAATAAAAAAACATTCGCAATAATAGCGTATTTCAACCACCTGCGCCTATCAGGTGCCAAGCGAAAGGCAGCATTAGGGCGGTGAAAATGCCGGTAAGACTCATCCCAAGAGAGGCAAAGGCGCCTGCGGCCGGGCTGATTTCAAACGCCCTTACCGTCCCGATCGCATGGCCGTTTAGGCCCAGCGCAAAGCCGATAATGCGCTCGTCTTCAATATTTAAAAATCGTGCAGCAAGGCCGACGAATGCGGCAGTAGCCACACCGGTAATCAGCAGTGCGCCCAGCAAGAGCGCCACCGAGCCGCCAATTTGCTCGGTAATGCCAATCGCGATAGGCGCCGTTACGGACTTTGCCGCAATAGAGGCGAGAATAAGAGGTGAGCTACCTAATACCCAGGCAATTAGCAGGGCGTAGCAAGCCGCCAGCGTGGCTGCAATCGGCAGGCAGATGGTAAGAGGTCGCCATAGCGCCCGAATGTGCGGCAACTGCTGATAAAGCGGCATACCCAGCGCGACGGTCGCGGGCCCTAATAAAATGGTCAGCCAAGCGGCATCCTGCCGATAGGTGTCATACGGTAGGCCAATGGCGGCAAGCGTGGCAGCAAGCAGAAGTGCAGCGATCAAAATAGCCGGCAGCCAGGTCGGCTTTTTTAATCGTTTGAAAATCAGGTTACCCAACAAAAATGCCGCTAACGTTAGCCCAACGGCAAACAGCGGCGTCGTACTTAAGGTGCTTAACAGGGCATTAGCGGACATGCATTTTTTCCATCAGGCGCTTAAGTAGCCACAGCGTAGTGGTCACGCTTAATAGCGTACCCACAATCAGCGCACAAAGAATGGCTAGCCACTGGCCAGCAAGCTCATCAAGAATAAAAAACACGCCCACCACGCCCGGCATAATCAGCATGGCAAGCAGGCCGATTAATGGCTGCGCTGCGGCGGCGATTGTCGAAGGGACTCGCCCCCAAACGGCAAGCGTAGCGGTTAATAACAGCATACCGACAACGCCGGATGAAACCGGTAGACCGGTAACGTAAACCGTTACTTCACCGATCAACCAGTAACTCACTAGCCATAAAAAGCCATTAAGCGCAGGCATTGTTAGCCAAGCAGTTCATTGGCAGTGTTGAGGATATTCTCAACCGTAAAGCCGAAGTGCTTGAACAGCTCACCCGCAGGGGCGGACTCGCCGAACGTGGTCATGCCGATCACACGCCCGTCCAGACCTACATACTTGTACCAGTAGTCGGCATGTGAGGCTTCAATGGCAATACGCTTGGTGACCGTCCTGGGCAGGACGCTTTCCCGGTACTCGGCGTCCTGGCCGTTGAAGCGGTAGGTCGACGGCATGGAGACCACGCGTACTGCTTTGCCCTGTGCTTCAAGCTCGGCGGCAGCGTCCATGGCCAGTCCCACTTCCGAACCGGTGGCAATCAGGATCAGCTCGGGCGTACCGTCGCTGTCTTTCAGCACATACCCGCCACGCTGAATGGAAGCCAGCTGGGCTTTGGTGCGCGCCTGGTGCGGCAGGTTCTGACGCGACAGGATCAGCGCCGTGGGGCCAGAGTGACGCTTGATGGCCGCATCCCAGGCCGCGGCGGTTTCTACGGCGTCACAGGGGCGCCAGGTGTTCAGGTTCGGCGTCGTGCGCAGGCTGGTCAACTGCTCAATCGGCTGGTGGGTCGGGCCATCTTCACCCAGGCCAATGGAGTCATGGGTAAATACGTAGATCGCCTGCTGACCCATTAATGCCGCCATGCGAACCGCGTTACGCATGTACTCCATGAAGATCAGGAAGGTTGCGCCGTACGGGACAAAACCACCGTGCAGGGCGATACCGTTCATCACCGCGCCCATACCGAACTCACGTACGCCATAGTGCAGGTAGTTACCGCTGGCATCTTCCGGCGTAATCGCTTTGGCGCCCTTCCAGAAGGTCAGGTTGGACGGCGCAAGGTCCGCACTGCCGCCCAACAGCTCCGGCATTTTCGGGCCAATCACGTTAAGCGCTTCCAGCGACGCTTTACGGGTGGCGATGCTGGCGCCTTTTTCCTGGGCCTGCTCGATGAGGGCTTCGGTCGGTATTTCAGCCGGCAGTTGGCCTTTCATGCGGCGCTTGAATTCCTGCGCCTCGGCCGGGAACGCCTCGGCATAGCGGGCAAAGCGCTTTTCCCATTCCTGCTGGTGGGTTTTACCTGCTTCACGCGCATCCCAGCCAGCGTACACGGGCTCGGGAATATGGAACGGCGCGTGGGGCCAGTCCAACTGCTTGCGTGCCAGGGCAACTTCTTCTTCGCCCAGCGGCGCGCCGTGCGACTCTTCCTTGCCCTGCTTGTTGGGCGCCCCGAAACCGATAACCGTTTTACAGATAATCAGGCTGGGCTTGTCATCGTTCTGTTTGGCAAGTGCAATGGCGGCCTGGATCTCTTCCGGCTTGTGACCATCGACATTGGGCACCACGTGCCAGCCATAGGCTTCAAAGCGTTTGGCGGTATCGTCGGTAAACCAGCCTTCCACTTCCCCATCAATCGAAATGCCGTTGTCGTCATAGAGTGCAATCAGCTTGCCCAGCTGCTGAGTACCCGCCAGCGACGCCGCCTCATGGGAAATACCTTCCATCAGGCAGCCATCACCCAAAAAGCACCAGGTGTGGTGATCGACAATGGTGTGGCCCGGACGGTTGAACTGCGCTGCCAGGGTTTTTTCGGCAATCGCAAAGCCGACCGCGTTGGCAAACCCCTGACCGAGCGGGCCGGTAGTGGTTTCGATGCCGGGCGCGTAGCCAAATTCCGGATGGCCTGCGGTGGGCGAGTGCAACTGACGGAAGTTCTGAAGTTGTTCCAGGCTTAACTCATAGCCGCTTAAGTGCAGCAAAGAGTAGAGCAGCATTGAGCCGTGGCCATTGGACAGCACGAACCGGTCACGATCGGCCCATTTTGGGTCTTCGGGGTTGTGCTTGAGGTGATCATTCCACAGCACCTCGGCGATATCAGCCATGCCCATGGGGGCGCCAGGGTGGCCGGACTTGGCCTTCTGAACAGCATCCATGGAAAGGGCGCGAATGGCATTGGCCAGCTCAAAACGGGACGGCATGGGGTGCTCCTCGCCTGAAAACGGAAATAATGAAGGCGCTATTGTCGCTGACTTCCCCTGTTGCGGCAAATGCGGCGACAAATGTAGTGGCAAATTATAGGCCACATTCTGGGAAGAACTCCCAACAGCGTGTAGACTCTGCCTCCCGAAGCGGTGGTCAACCTGGTCATGCCGCTTCCTTATATGGGCAGGGAACCTCCTGCCGTGATTTCCTGCTGATGCTGCGAGTAGTGAGCAGCCGTCATACAGAGGGTCGAGAGCGCGATGAGCGAATATTCCCTGTTTACCTCGGAGTCTGTCTCCGAAGGTCATCCCGATAAAATTGCCGACCAGATTTCGGATGCGGTGCTGGATGCTATTATCGCCCGGGATAAACAGGCACGGGTTGCTTGTGAAACCATGGTGAAAACCGGTGTGGCAATTATCGCTGGTGAAATTACTACCTCGGCGTGGGTGGATCTGGAAACGCTGGTACGCGACGTGATTACCGACATCGGTTACACCTCTTCCCACGTGGGCTTTGATGGCGCAACCTGTGGCGTGATTAACCTGATCGGCAAGCAGAGTGTTGAGATTGCCCAGGGCGTTGACCGTACCAAGCCAGAAGACCAGGGCGCTGGCGACCAGGGCCTGATGTTTGGTTACGCGACCAACGAAACCGATTCGTTTATGCCTGCGCCGATCCACTACTCGCATCGTTTGGTTGAGCGTCAGGCTGAGCTGCGTAAAAACGGTCTGCTGCCGTGGCTGCGTCCGGATGCCAAGAGCCAGGTAACCTTCCGTTATAACGAACAGGGCCAGCCGTGTGGCGTTGATGCGGTGGTGCTTTCCACCCAGCACGACCCTGAGATTGATCAGGAAGACCTGCGTAAAATGGTCAAGCGCGAAATCATCGAACAGGTGATTCCGGCTGAATGGCTCAACGACAATACCCAGTACCACATCAATCCGACCGGTAAGTTTGTGATTGGTGGCCCGGTGGGCGACTGTGGCTTAACCGGCCGCAAGATCATCGTGGACACCTACGGCGGCATGGCGCGCCACGGCGGCGGTGCGTTCTCGGGTAAAGACCCTTCAAAAGTCGACCGTAGTGCAGCCTATGCGGGCCGTTACGTGGCCAAGAACGTGGTCGCGGCAGGTCTTGCCGATAAGTGCGAAATTCAGGTTTCCTACGCGATTGGTGTTGCAGAGCCGACCTCTGTTGCTATTGATACCTTCGGCACCGGTAAAATTGACGATGCCCGGATTGTTGAGCTGGTGAACGAGCACTTTGATCTGCGCCCCTACGCGATCACCAAAATGCTCGACCTGCTGCACCCGATGTATCAACTGACGGCTGCCTACGGCCACTTTGGTCGGGCGCCGTTCGAGCACAGCTACACCTGGAGCGATGATAAAGGCGAACAGCACACTGAAACCTTTACCGCCTTCCCTTGGGAGAAGACCGATAAAGCCGACGCGCTGCGTAAGGCCGCTGGTTTGTAAGATATTCGCCAGGCAGTTTGTAAGAGAACGCCCCTTTGGCTCTGCCAGGGGGCGTTTTTTTATGCTGCGTGTTTTAGGCTAGGCAGTACAACCACTTGGGGAACGCGTTATGCCGACAGCACGCTGGGGAAAAATCATGAGAGGGCTGCTGTTGATGGTGGCGCTTGGCGTGACGAGTAGTACGGCGATGGCGGCTTGCCCCACGTGGCCCAATGAACGGCTTGAGCGTGAGACACTCGCGCTCGCCGCGCAAGTCGCCCAGTGGGATCATGCCTATCATGAAGAAGGCATCTCGTTGATTGATGATGTGCTCTACGACCAGGCCCTTGGCCGCCTTCAGGATTGGCGCGTCTGCCTGAACGACACCACCGCCCACCAGCCGCTTACCCGGGTAACGTCCAGCCGCCGTACGCTTGAACATCCGGCTGCCCAGCAAGGGTTGGATAAAACCGATGAAGCGGGCGTGCGTCGCTTTACCAGCCGCCGTGAAAATTTATGGATACAGCCCAAGGTGGACGGTGTGGCGGTAACGTTGCGCTATCAGGCAGGCGAGTTGGTTGAAGCGGTCAGCCGAGGGGATGGACAGCAGGGGCAGGATTGGACGGCCCGCGCCTTACAATTACCCAGCGTGCCTAATACGCTGCCCGGCACTACTTCAGCCATTTTCCAAGGCGAGCTTTATTGGCAGCTTGATGGACATGTTCAGTCGCACACGCCTGGTTCCGGGGCCCGTGGGGCCGTGGCGGGGGCTATGGCGCAAGCAAGCCCAACCGAGGACGTGCTGGCGCAGGTCGGGCTGTTTGTATGGGGCTGGCCGGATGGGCCAACCGACATGACTGAGCGGCTGGCGCAACTGAGTGCACTTGGGTTTGATACCGCCCGCTACACGCATTTATTAAGTGATGAATCGGATGCGGCTTACTGGCGGGAGGCGTGGTTTAACGGCGCACTGCCGTTTGCAACCGATGGCGTAGTGATTAAACAGGCAGAGCGCCCGGGTATTCGGCGCTGGTCCACGACCCCGCCTGAATGGGCGATTGCCTGGAAATACCCACTGCAGAAAGCGCTGGCAGAAGTACGTGGCGTGGAGTTTCGCATTGGGCGAACTGGGCGTATCACGCCACTGATCTGGCTCTATCCGGTTGAATTGGAAGGTCGGCGTATCAGTCGCGTATCGCTAGGCTCACTCGACCGCTGGGAAAACCTCGATATACGCCCCGGCGACCAGGTGGCCATAACCTTGGCCGGGCTTACCATCCCTCAGCTTGAAGAGGTGGTATGGCAAACCCTGGAGCGCACCGTCGTGGAAGTACCCTCTGAGACTACCTACCATTTGCTGAGCTGTTTTCAGCATAGCCCAGGCTGCACGTCCCAACTGCTGGCGCGGCTTACCTACCTTGGCGAACAGCTGGGTTTTCAAGGCGTGGGCGAAGGCACCTGGCAAGCGTTACTTGAGGCCGGGCTGGTGCCGGATCTGCTGGCCTGGTTATCGCTTGAACCCGATCAGCTGCGCCAAGCGCACGGAATTGGAGAGGCGCGTAGCGACTCACTTTACCGGCAGTTTCAGGCGGCCAAGGCTGCTCCCTATGATGCTTGGTTAAAAGGGCTGGGGTTGCCGCCTGCTGGCGCTGCCAGCCTGCCTGATTGGCAAGTGGCGAGCACGTATCCGCCAGGCGACTGGGAAGCCCTGCCGGGCATCGGCCCCGGCAGAGCCCAGGCGCTTGAGGCCTTTTTCTCGCATACCCAAATGCAGGCCATGGCCGAGCAGCTTCGCGCGTTGAACGTAGCGGGGTTTACGACACAACCCTAACCAAGCCCGGTGGCGCGCAGCATGAGCCCCAGATAGAAGGGAATCAGTAGCGGCGCCATCAGCGTGGTTACCAGCACCGCCAGCGCCCCTTTTTGCGGCTGGATACCCAGCTCCATGGCGACCACCACCACGTTAGAAGCCATGGGCACCACGCCTAATAGCAGTATCGCCATGGCCAGTTCTGCAGGCACTGGCATGAGCATCTGTAATAGCATGACCGCGGCAAAGGTAGCCGCTGGCCAAATGATATACCGAAGCCCTACACAGGCGGCGATAAAGCGCGTATCCCAGGCAGCCAGCGTTACCCGGCTAAGTGTCATACCAATAATCATCATTCCCAGCAGCGTATAGGTCGCGGGAAAAACATCCAGTGAGCTAGCCAAGGCCGTAGGCAGCGTAACATCGAGCGAACTCAGCAGCAGCGCCAGCAAAAACGTGTAGATCAGCGGAAGGCGTGAAATCTTGATCAGGCTTTGGCGAATCGAGAAGTGGCCACGGGCGCTTAAGTAAAAACCCACGGTAAATTCATACAAATTGATCCCCAGCATGCAGAACAGATAGAGCGTTACGCCTTCCGGAGGCAAGAGAATCAACGCTACCGGCAAACCGAAATAACCGGTGTTGCCTGTCCCGGATGAAAACGCCAGCAGTGCGCCTTCCTGCGGACCAAAGCGGTGTTGCGTCACGCGCTGAACCAGCAGCGCCAGTAGGCTAACCAGCACAAACAGAGAAAGCGTTAAGACCAGGTACTCAGGCGTTGGCCCCCCATTCATCAGCGCGCGAAAAATGGTTAAAGGCGCAATGAGATAAACCAGCAGCGTGGCAATGGGCCTTGGGTCGATTTTTAACCGTTGGGCGGCAATCCAGCCCAAGCCTACAAAGCTTAGTAGCATGAGTAGCGGGCCTATTAACGCGCTGGGTGATAGCTCCATATGCCCTCCTGACGGCATAAAAGGGTGGGTAACATGAGCCGAATTAAAGGCTAAACGTGGAATCTTTCATTAGCCGCGGCGCAATAGAACAGCGAGAATACACCAAAATATCACTCTTTATTTTATTGTTCTGTATGAGGAAACCCCATGGGCAGCCAACAGCATCCGCTCGGTATCAGCTTTGAATTCTTCCCGCCCAACACGGATGCTGGGCGCGACAAGCTGATGCTGGTACGCGATGAGCTGGCCACTCGTAATCCGCGGTTTTTCTCTGTGACCTATGGCGCAGGCGGCTCTACCCAAGCGCGTACGCGGGACACCGTACGTACGGTTGGCCAGACCGGTATTACTACCGCACCGCACCTTTCGTGCATTGGCAGTGAAAAAGCCCAACTGCGTGATTTGCTGTCCCAGTACCGCGAAGAAGGCATTAACAGCCTGGTCGCCCTGCGTGGTGATATGCCTTCCGGGATGGCCAGCATCGGCGAGCTACGCTATGCCAACGAGCTGGTGGAGTTTATTCGCAACGAGACGGGCGATCATTTTAATATTGCCGTGGCGGCCTACCCGGAATCCCACCCTCAGGCAGCTAACCTTGATAAAGATATCGAAAACTTTGCGCGTAAAATGAAGGCGGGCGCCGATATGGCGATTACCCAATACTTCTTCACCGCCGACGCTTACTTCAACTTTGTTGATAAAGTGCGCGCGCTAGGCGTTGAACAGCCGATTATCCCCGGTATTATGCCGATCACTAACTACACCAAGCTGGCGCGGTTTTCGGATAGCTGTGGCGCGGAAATTCCTCGCTGGATGCGCAAGCAGCTGGAAAGCTATGGCGATGACAGCGAAGCCATTGCCAAATTTGGCACCGAGGCAGTAAGCCGTCTTTGCCAGCGCCTGCTGGATGGTGGTGCGCCAGGGCTGCACTTCTACACCCTTAACCAGGCGGCTCCCGTACTGAAAGTGGTCGATAATCTGGTGGGTTAACTGCGATAGCCTGTTGATTTAAATCGCACCATACAAAACGCCCCGCTCAGTTGAGCGGGGCGTTTTATGTTATGCCTTACTGGTTTTGTTGGTTAGTGGGCCACTAACTCGCTGACGTTTGTACCTTGTCAGCCGTCTTGCCGCCACCAAATTGCTTGCGCTGGATGATGACGAGACCAGCGCCAATTACAAGGCCCACGATATCGGTGTAGATACCACCATAGATCATGCACATGGCACCGACCAACATAATAACCCGCTTAAGCACGTTCACCGGGCCAAAGAACCAAGCCTGCACCATACCCGAAAGCAGAATGATACCCAGCGTGGCGGTAACGCCCACTCGCAGAATCTGCATGGCAGAGCCTTCCATCAACATGGCCGGGCTGTAGAAGAACATGAACGGTACGATAAAGGCCGCTAGACCAATCTTGAACGATGCCACCGACGTACCCATGGGGTTATCGCCAGAAATACCGGCTGCTGCGTAAGAGGCCAGCGCCACCGGCGGCGTAATGGCCGATACAACCGCAAAGTAGAACACGAAGAAGTGGGCAATAAGCGGCTCAATACCGATATTAATTAGCCCTGGTGCCACGACCGATGCGGCGACGGCGTAGGCCGCCGTGGTCGGCATGCCCATGCCTAGCAAGATACTGATCAGCATGGCAAAGATAAGTGCCAGCAGTTGGCTAACACCTGCCAGTCCCAATAGCAGCGAGGAGAAGCGCGCGCCCACACCGGTGAGCGAAATAACCCCTACGATCAAGCCCGCACAGGCACAGACAGCGATGATCTGGATGGCCATGGTGCCCGCCAGTTGCAGCGCCTTGAGAATGGCGGTCACGCCCATTTTGTTGGGTGAAATCCAGCTGACAACGGCGGCCGAGGCGGTGGCCAAGGTGCCTGCCCTAATCACCGAATAGCCCATAAACAGCGCGGCTATCAGGATAATGATGGGGGCAAAGAGGTAGGCTTGTTTGGCCAATTTAGTGAAGCGTGGAATCTCATCTTTACGCATACCACGCATGCCTTTACGGGCCGCTTCAAAATCCACCATAAAGTAGATAGACGCGAAGTAAAGAATTGCCGGGATCAACGCTGCAATGGCGATGTCGGTATAGGGAATGCCCGTGACTTCCGCCATGATAAAGGCGCCTGCCCCCATAATCGGCGGCATGATTTGCCCGCCGGTTGAGGCTGCTGCTTCAATAGCGCCCGCGCTACGTGCGGGGTAACCCACCTTTTTCATTAGCGGAATGGTCAGTGAACCGGTCGATACCACGTTACCCGCGGAAGTACCGTTGATCATGCCCATTAGGCCCGAGGCAAAAATAGACACTTTGGCGGGGCCTCCACGGGCACGCCCGGCAGCGGCAAAGGCGAAGTTCACAAAATAGTCGCCTACTTTTGACGCTTGCAGGAAGGCGGCAAAAATAATGAACAGAATAATATACGTCGAGGAGACGGCGATGGTGGGGCCCAAGACACCGGCGTCGGTATAAAGCTGGCTAAAAAAGCGCTGCATGGATAGGCCAGGATACCCCAGGAAGCCGGGCAGGTAAGGGCCGGCAAAGACATATGTCAGGAAGATGAGTGAAATAATGACCAGCGCAAGGCCCGCTACTCGCCGGGTAAGCTCCAGAATAAGCAGGGACCCGGCAATCGCCGCCCAGGAAATCCCGATAGGCGCAAAGGAGGTGCCCGTTGAAGCGCGCAGAGGTGTGTTGTACATGATCAGTAAATAACCGGCGCTGGCCAGGGCACACACCATCAGGACTAAATCGGCCGGGTTAAAAGAGCCGCGTGCCTGGCGGAAAAACCATGAAAGCACAATGGCGGCAACGGTCGTTGCTATTAATGGATAACCGTAGTGCCAGGTTTCAACGATTGGGTCGATGCGCATCGCACCACCGCTCAGGGTTTGTTGCATCAAAAAAACCTGAGCAAGCGTGTAGAGGGCCGGTATCAGCAGCGCGTAGCCTACCCACGTTAGCCAAGCGGGTGATGCGTTCTGGCCATCTTCGGCAAACCGAGCTCCCGCAAACAGGCCGTAGCCCAGAATCAGTGCCCCTGCAATATGCACAATACGAAACGACCAGGTCTCCATGGGATACACGTTGAGTGACACCAAGTGGAAACTTGAGTAGGCAATGGCTAGCCCGGCAAACAGGAAAAACTGCCAACCGGTAAATAGGCGGCGGTTGGATTCAACGATGTCTTCATCGACGCCCTCCGCAATAACGGTAGGCGATGAAGCAAGCTGGACATCATCCTTGAGGTCATCAGAGGTTTGGGGGGTTGTGGGACTCATCAGAGTTCACCCTCACAGCAGGAGCAAAAAAAGGAGCAATAGCCAAAGCTGCCCCGCCTGGAAAACCAGTACGGGGCAGCCAGATGATGCGTAAAGTTTTAGTTGATCAGGTCTTCAGAGATTTCGTAGCCGTTCTCTTCGTACCAACGAGCAGCGCCTGGATGGAAGGGTAGAACGCTGTTGTGTACGATATTTTCCGGAATGCTGGTTTCAGCACTGCGGTGAATAGAGCGCATACGGTCGTTGTTTTCCATGGTCACTTTGGTGACTTCGTAGATGAAGTCTTCCGGAAGATCACAGCCCGCAATCGCAAAGTTCCACATGGAAACTGCGCGAGCATCTTCCTCAAGCGTTGAGTAGGTGCTGGCAGGAATAGTGAATTCAGCCACTGGGAAGGTGTCCAGTACGGTCGCAAGCTCATCTTCGTTGAACTCGATGATGTTCACATCCGTTTGCACTTCCAACTGACTAACGGCAGGAATCGGGATGCCGGCCGCAAAAGCGATGACGTCCAACAGGCCGTCCTGCAGCTGACCGCCAAGGTCAGACCAGCCGCCGTTGCGGCGGTCGAAGTTTACGCCCAACGTTTCCAGCATCGCTGGGAAATAGGTGTCAGACGTTGATGCTGCGGGACCAAAGCCAATACGCGCACCGTCCGGAATGTCCGAAATGGACTCAATGCCTGAGCTTGAAAGCGCGGCAATCGAGAACGGCGTTTCATACATCGGGAACAGTGCACAGACGTTATCCATCACCATGCCGGGTGCCAGCGGGCTTTTGCCGTTAACCGCATCAGAAGCGGGGCCCATGGTGGTTAAGCCAAAGGCCATATCGCCGCTATGAACAAGTGCCAGGTTTTGAGTAGGGCCGCCCGTTACTTCACCGCCGCCAGAAACGCCTAATTCATCAGCAATAAAGTTGGCCCAGCCAGAGCCGTAAACGAAAAACGTGCCGCCTTGGCTTGCGGTACCTACCGTAAAGTTTTCTGGCCAGTCAGCACGCTCAGCATGGGCGCTGGCAGAAGCGAGTAACGCGCCACCTGCAAGCAGGGCGAGAGTTTTAGGCATCATGGTGCGCATGGCATGTTTCCTTAACTGTTCTTGGGATTGTAGGCTGGCAAGCGCAAGCCGCTTTCCAGTGACAATAATATTTAAGCAACCATTTAAGAGCGATTGCCGTGCCATTTATAGGATAGTTAAGTAAAAACAAACGCTTGCTTTTAGAGTCTTCAACTTTAGTGGAAACTCCCTGGCGTCTAACTGTCTGGCAATACGCACGCGGGGTGACAAGTAGTGTGCGGCTTTCCGCACACTGTTGGGTGCGCGCTAAGAAAGTAGAGAAAGTGCAATGAGAGGGTGCCGTGGCCCCCTGTTTTGAAGGGCTGGAAGCTGAGGGGTAGAGGTGAAAGGTAAGACAGGAGGGCACAAAGCCCTCCCAGTCATGACTTACGTATTGGGCTTACCAGGGTCAAGAATCCGTACTGGCTGGATATCCTGACTCTGTTGCTCCTCTCGCACCTGGTTCACCCGGGTTGTTAGCTCAGGTGAGTCGTTATCTTCAATGGGCAGTTGCTCAAAGAAGTCACAGCTCACGCACTCCCGATAGCGAATACCGTTTTGCTCCCAGGCTCGAACACGGTCCATTGCGGCGCAGCGCGGGCAGATAACACCCGCAATAAAGCGTTTAACGGTCGACATGGTGTTCTCCAAACGCACGGTGCCAATGAAATAATAGACACCGTGCTGAGTTCAATAAGCGGTTAGGCCGCGCGAATACCGCTATGGCGCAATAGGGGCTCGACACTTGGCTCGCGGCCGCGGAAGGCCACAAATAGCTCTGCGGCATCGCGTGCTCCGCCTTGTTCCAGAATCTGGTGGCGGAAGCGTTGTCCGGTTTCAGCATCAAAAATACCGGCCTCCTCAAAGGCGCTCCAGGCATCCGCAGAGAGCACTTCGGCCCATTTGTAGCTGTAGTACCCCGCCGCATAGCCGCCAGCAAAAATATGCGCAAAGCTGTTTTGGAAGCGATTGAAGGGCGCCGCCGGTACGACTGAAGTGGCGCTGCGTACATCATCCAACAGCGTTTGAATATCGCTGGCGCTGGGCGCGCTTAATTCATGGTGTAAACGCAGGTCAAAGATCGAGAATTCGAGCTGACGCACCATGCCCATCGCGGACTGGAAGTTTTTGGCCGCCTGAAGGCGTTCAAGCAGCTCAGCCGGTAAGGCTTCCCCGGTTTCTACGTGCTTGGCCAGCAGGTTAAGCCCTTCACGCTCCCAGCAGTAGTTCTCCATAAACTGGCTGGGCAGTTCCACCGCATCCCAGGCAACGCCGTTGATACCTGAAATGTCGGCGATATGCTGCTTGGTCAGCATATGGTGAAGGCCGTGTCCAAATTCATGGAACAGGGTCGTTACTTCATCATGGGTAAGCAGGGCAGGCTTGCCACCGATGGGCGCCGTAAAATTACAGGTTAAAAAAGCCACCGGCAACTGAATACCATGCTCAGTTTGACGGCGTACTCGACAGTCGGCCATCCAGGCGCCGCCGCGTTTGCCTTCCCGAGCGTAGAGGTCAAGGTAGAACCCGGCAATGGGCTGGCCATGCTCGCTAATACGGAAATAGCGCACATCGCTATGGTAGCTTGGCGCCTCACTATCTTCTTCTACCTGCACGCCATAAAGCCGCTCAACCACTTGAAAGAGACCGTTAATCACGTGTGGTGCAGGAAAATAGGGGCGTAGCTGCTCTTGGGAAATGGCATGGCGCGCTTCACGCAGCTTTTCGCTAACGTAAGCAATATCCCACGGCTCCAGCGCATCAATGCCCAGCTCGTCGCGCGCGTAAGCGCTTAGCTCGGCAAACTCCTCTTTTGCTTGAGGGACGGCGCGACGGGCCAAGTCACCCATAAAATCGAGCACTTGCTCGGGAGAGTCCGCCATCTTGGTGGTCAGTGAAAAGTCAGCATAGGTGTTGAACCCCAGCAGCGTCGCCAGTTCCTGGCGTAGTGCCAGCATCTCTTCCATCAACGGAGCGTTATCAAACGTGCCCGCATCAGGGCCTTGGTCTGAGGCGCGGGTGACAAACGCGGTATACACCTCGCGGCGCAGCTCACGATTTTCAGCGTAGCTAACGACGGGGAAGAAGCTTGGGAAATCCAGCGTAATCCGATAGCCCGAAACGCCCTTGGCTTCAGCAGCCGCTTTCAAGGTATCGAGCGCGCTGGAAGGCAGCCCAGCGAGTTCCTCTTCACTATTGAGGTCCTTGTGCCATGCTTGGGTGGCATCCAGCACATTGTTGGAGTATTGATTGGAGAGCGTTGAAAGGCGCGACTGAATGTCACCGTAGCGTGCTTTTTTGTCGGCAGGCAGGTCGACCCCGGCGAGGCGGAAATCGCGCAGTGCATTATTAACGGTGCGCTGCTGTGCGGCATCCAGCGCGCTCCAGTTGTCACTCTCCTTGAGCGCTTGCCAGCCGTGGAAAAGCCCTTCGTGCTGGCCGACCCACGTGCCAAAGGCGGAAAGCTGTTCCAGGCAGGTTTGGTAAGCTTCGCGCAGCTCAGGCGTGTTCATCGTGCTATTTAAGTGTGACACCGGCGACCATGCTTGGGAGAGTCTATCGCTTACCGCTTCCAGCGGAACGGCAAAGCTCTCCCACGTGGGCGGTGTTTCTGCGGCCTGCTGGGCCAAGCGGTCAATCGTTTCACGGTTCTCACTTAAAAGCGCTTCCACCGCGGGCACCACATGCTCGGCACGCATTTCAGCGAAGGGGGGAAGCTTGTGCGTTGCAAGCAGCGGATTGTGGGTCATAAGCACCTCAGTTGGCAGCGTTAATGAGTGCAAAAACGCGTAATAATAGCTAAACAGTGTGGGCACAGGGGCGCTGTTTCAATGGCAAGGTTTGGTCTCTTGGCAGGCGCCTGCTAGTCTTGCCGCCTTTTAGTGCCCACGATGGCAGGAGTCAATAATGAGCGAGACGCTGGAGCGCTGGGGGTCTAAGCGGGCCTTTATCCTGGCAATATCGGGTGCTGCGGTGGGGCTGGGCAACATCTGGCGCTTCCCTTATGTGGCGGGTGAAAATGGCGGGGCCGCGTTTTTATTAATTTACGTGGCGTTTGTGCTGCTGCTGGGTATTCCCGTCATGATGGCTGAAATTCTCATTGGCCGGGCTGGGCGGCGTGGTCCGTTGCAGGCATTGGGCGCACTGGCTGCTGAAGCAGGGGTCTCCATGCATTGGCGTTGGCTCGGGCTCTTTGGGGCATTTACTGTTTTTTGTATTTTGTCCTTCTATTCAGTGGTGTCTGGCTGGTCGATCGAGTTTTTGGTGGCCTCCATCAACGGACAATTTAACGGGGCAACAGCGGCTGAGATAGGCGCTGGTTTCGATGCATTTTTAGCAAGCCCTGGGCTTTTGATTTTCAATCACTCTCTGTTTTTGTTTATGACCATGACCGTGGTGGCGGCTGGCGTGGCCAAGGGGCTTGAGCGGCTTAACAATCTACTCATGCCGCTGCTGTACGTGCTGCTGTTGCTGTTGGCCGGATACGCTGCCACCACCGAGGGCTTCTCCACGGCGTTGACGTGGCTATTTTTACCCTCCTTTGAGGCAATCACACCTACCGTGGTGCTACATGCCATGGGCCATGCATTTTTCACTCTGGCGGTAGGGGCCTGCGCGCTGATGGCGTATGGCGCCTATATGCCGGAAGAGCAGAGCCTGCCTAAAGCGGCGTTTGCCGTTGCCGTACTGGACATTAGCGTGGCGTTGCTGGCGGGTATCGCGATTTTCTCGGTGGTGTTTGCCCAAGGGATGGACCCGGCTGAGGGCCCGGGCCTGATGTTTGTGACCCTGCCGATAGCCTTTTCTGAGTTGCCCGGCGGCGCGTTCTGGCTAAGCGTGTTTTTCCTGCTGTTACTGCTCGCTACCTGGACATCGGCCATTAATCTGGCAGAGCCTATGGTCGCGACGCTGCAGGGGCTTGGGCTTCGGCGCAGTATGGCAACGGCGATCATCGCGCTCAGTGTTTGGCTAATGGGATTGTTGTCGGCGTTCTCTTTCTCAACCCTGGCGGAGTTCCAGCCACTCTTTGGGCGCAATATCTTTGAATTGGTTAGCAGCATTCCACCAGACATATTTTTGCCCTTGGGTGGCTTGATGATTGCCACGTTTGCTGCCTGGATAATGCCGCAGAAGAGAGCAATGAAAGCGTTAGGCGCCGGGGAAAGTGGCTACCTGCTATGGCGCAATATTGTGCGCTGGGTCTCGATTCCGCTGACGTTTATCGTCTTGCTGAGTGGGCTTTTATAGCGCTATGCCGCTTGTGAGAATGGATATATCCGCCATCAATAGAGCAGTATGTGCTTGGAACAGGTACTTGAAATACGTACTTGGAAATAGGCTCTTTAGGAGAGTGCAATGAAAGAGGCAGCGAGCAGTGCGCTAAGAGAGTTTAAAGGCCATTCGCCCCGCTTGGGCGAGCGCGTGTATATCGACCCTGCAAGCGTGGTCATTGGTGACGTTGAGCTGGGCAATGACTGTTCGGTATGGCCAATGACGGTGATTCGTGGCGATATGCACCGGATTCGTATTGGCGCTCGTACCAGCGTGCAGGATGGCAGCGTGCTGCATATTACTCACGCTAGTGAGTTTAACCCGGAGGGCTTTCCACTCACGATTGGCGAAGATGTGACGATTGGCCATAAAGCCATTTTGCATGGCTGTACGCTGGGCAGCCGCATTTTGGTCGGTATGGGCGCTATCGTGATGGACGGCGCGGTGGTTGACGATGAAGTGATCATCGCCGCAGGGGCTGTTGTCACACCCGGTAAGCACTTGGAGAGTGGCTATGTTTACGCCGGTAATCCTGCCAAGGCGCTACGCCCCTTAAAAGAAAAAGAGCGGGCCTTCTTCCCCTATACCGCAGGTAACTACGTAAAACTTAAGGATCAATTTTTAGCCGAAGCCTGCTTATGATTAAGCTTAGCTAACATATTGGCTTTCCGTCCTTTTTTCTGAACTAGCCATGTTGTAATCTTAAAAAATCTGGTAATTTATCCAGTTTTTTCAGGATGCCGCGATAACATGGCGAACTTTCGCACGCATATGACGGTAGCGACTGCGGGCGGCATGTTAATGGCGTACGCGGGTTGGCAAGCCCAGTGGTGGCCTTATTCTCAAGCCATACTAATTGTGGCGTTGGTCGCCTTTGGCGGTATTTTGCCTGATATTGATGCTGACCGATCACGCTCTATCCGTTTGATTTTTAATATTCTTTCCGTGCCATCATTGGTGGTGGGCGTAATGTTGCTGGAGTCATGGCTGACGCCAGGCATGTTGCTGGTAGCTTGCGGCGGTATTTATTTCTCGGTGCGGTATTTGGCGGGAATACTGTTCTCAAAACTGACGGTTCACCGTGGCATTTGGCACTCGCTGATGGCGGCCGGGCTATGTTCGCTATTAACTGCTGCGCTGAGTTTTCATCTGCTTGTTCAGCCTGCGGGGTTAGCATGGTCACACGGTGTGGCCGTGCTGCTGGGGTTTATTATTCATCTGGTGCTGGATGAGATGTATAGCGTGGATTTGGAGGGGGCACGGCTTAAGCGCTCGTTCGGTACCGCGCTCAAGCTCGGCGATAGCCGTCGGCCCATTTCCAATCTATTAATGCTGATTGCCACCTTGACACTGCTTCCCTGGACGCCGCCCTGGTCGGACTTAATGGAGCTATTTCATCAGGGGTCACTGCTGTGGCGGTAATCGTCGGCCTGTAAACCATGCTTTTTCAGCTTGTCGTAAAACGTTTTACGCGGAATGCCCAGGTGGTGGCAGACATCGGTGACTCGGCCATGGTGACGGGCAAGCGACTGGCTAATCAGGCTCTTTTCAAACAGCTCTACTTGGCGCGGTAACGTGGGTTCTGGCGTGTCGGTGGCCACCCCTTCCAGCAACATATCCAGGCGGTAATCAAATGCTGCGCCGAGTAGCACGTAGCGCTCAGCAAGGTTGCGTAGTTCACGCACGTTGCCAGGCCAGTCATGGGCCAGCAGTGCGGCGATACCGTGGCTATTCAGAGTGGGGGCCTCCAGGCCGCTACGATTGGCGGCAATGACGGCAAAGTGCTGAAAAAGAAGCGGGATATCCTCACGCCGTTCGCGCAGCGCGGGTAACGCCAGCGTGACAACATTCAGCCGGTAGTAGAGGTCTTCACGAAAGCCCCCCTCTTCAGCGGCAACTTTAAGATCCACCTTGGTGGCGGTAATCACCCGAATGTCGAGCGTGACTGCTTCATTGGCACCGAGCCGTTCGATGCTGCGCTCTTGCAGGATGCGCAGTAGTTTGACCTGAAGAGCCAGTGGCATCGACTCAATCTCATCCAGGAAAACAGTACCGCCGTTAGCGTGCTCAAACTTACCAATCCTGCGTTCGACCGCGCCGGTAAAAGCCCCTTTTTCATGCCCAAACAGCTCAGACTCAATGGTGTTTTCCGGCACGGCACCGCAGTTGATTGCCATAAAGGGGTTGTTGCGCCGAGCGCTGCGTTCATGAATGGCCCGGGCCACGAGGTCCTTGCCGGTCCCTGTTTCGCCAAACAGCAGCACATCGGCTTCTACCTGACTAATGCGCTGAATCATCGCAGCCAAGCGAGAAATAACCGCCGTACGCCCCACCAGGCGCGGGCCAAGGGCAGCCCGCTGTACTTCCAATTCGGCCTTAAGACGATTGTTTTCGAGGCTAAGCTGGCGCTTTTCAATGCCGCGGCGCACAACATCGAGTAGCTGGTCGCCAGCAAATGGCTTCTCCAGGAAGTCCCATGCGCCTGCACGCATGGCTTCTACCGCCGTGGAAATATCGCCATGCCCGGTAATCAGAATAATCGGTAGGGTAGGGTCGCGACGATGCAGTTCATGCAGAAGCTCCATCCCTCCCATGCCAGGCATACGGATGTCGCTGACAATCACGCCAGGAAACTCTGCGGGTAGCGCCGCCAAGGCTTGCTCGGCTGACGCAAAGCAGGTAGGCGTGTAGCCGGCAAGCTCCAGGGTTTGGCTGGCGGTAATACGCAGATGAGGCTCATCGTCGATCACCATGACCGGCAGCATCGACGGTTCATGCATGGCTATTGTTCTCTTGTTGAGTCGAGGGTACAGGCGCGTGTATCGGTGGCGCGAAAGGTAGTGAAATAATAAAGCAGGCGCCTGTTGGATCGCGATTGACGGCCTGCAACTTGCCACCCAGGTCATCCATGATACGCGACGAGATGGAAAGCCCCAGCCCCAATCCGCTTCCCGGTGCTTTGGTGGAAAAAAAGGGTTCAAAGATTTGTGTTAGGTGCTGGTCGCCAATGCCGGGGCCGTTATCCATAACGTTAATGGTGACCTGCTTTTCGTTCAGCGCCGCACTCAAGACAAGCCGAGGTTCTGGGATCTCTTGCATGGCGTGCAGGGCATTGCTAATCAGGTTGACCAGTACTTGCTCCAAGCGTACCAGATCGCCCGTTACCCACAGCGTTTCCTTGGGCCAATGCTGTTCAACGGTAACATGCCCGTCGCGCAGGCGACCCTGGAACAAGCGAAGTGCATATTCGATGCAAGCCTGCACAGAGATGGTTTCCTGCCGCTCACTGCTTTTACGCGAGAATTGACGAAGCTGTGCGCTGATATCGGCCATGCGCTTGGTGAGATCAACGATTTGCTCAAGGTTTGCGTCCGCTTGATCTACTCGGGAAAGCGTTAAAAAGCGCCGGGCATTTTCGCCATAGGCCCGAATGGCTGCCAGCGGCTGGTTCAGTTCGTGATTGATGCCCGCTGCCAATTGGCCAAGGACTGCCAGTTTGGCGGCCTGGATGAGTTCATCCTGAGTTTGACGCAGGTTGGCTTCTGCGCGGCGTCGCTCTTCGATTTCATTGGAAAGGCGCTGGTTGCTGGCCACCAAGTCGTGAGTGCGACGCTCGACGCTGGCTTCCAGCTCATCACGCACCAGGGCAAGGGTGTGCCGTTCGCGTTCAGCAAACGCTTCGCGCTCACGACGTAAGCGCAGGCGCTGCCAGCCAATGCCGCCGCCAAGTACAATCATTCCGTAAAGCCCGCCCGCCATAAGTGCGGCGATCCACTGAGCGCGGACAACGGGTGTTAAGGGCTTGAGAATATGCATGTGCCAGCCAAACTCCACCACGGGGCGTGTCAGGCTTAAATAACGGCTGCTACTAAGCGGGCCCTGAGAAAAACTAACCAGTGCGCTGTCTGGCCCATAAGGAGCATCAATATTAATGCCTGAAGGGGATAGTGGTTCAATGGCGTAGCGACGTGTGTCACGAAGCGTTTGACGTTGTTCATCACTAAGCGCATAGAGCGCATTCATACGCAGCTCAGGGCGGCTGGCCATAAAGATAATATTATCGTTATCGGTCACCAGTAGCTCAGCATCTTGCTCAGCCCAGCCCTCTTCAACTTCATCCAGTAACACCTTGATGACGATAACGCCGGAGGGTTGCGCATCTGGCGAAGTATCATCCAGCCATACCGGCGCCGAGAAGAAGTAGCCCCGTTCCAGTGACTGAACCCCTAGCCCATAAAAACGCCCTTGCCGTCCGGCGATGGCTTCTGTGTAGTAGCTGCGAAACGCGTAGTTATGACCTAAAAACGTATTGGGACGATGCCAGTTGCTGGCGGCAATTGTGTTGGCATCGCGGTCGAGCAGGTAAACGTCAGAAACGCCTGCGGTAAAGCGGAAACGATCCAGCAGCAGGTTAAGCGGCATGGCGTTCTGGGTTTCCGGAGAGGCCAAAAAGCGCTGGACACCTTCACGCGTCGCGAGCATTTGGGGTAAATAATCGTAGCGGAGCAGATAGCCATTAAGGTTGGCGACAGAAAGGCGTAGCTCGTTTTCGGCGTCTTCCTGAAGGGTAGAGATGGCTTGCTCGCGCGCCAGGTGGGCGGCTTGCCACATGACGAGTATGAGGCCTAGGGTGATGGCAACAAGCCATATACCTTTCCAGCGGCGAGGCTTCATACGCTGCTACTTACCACGGGCACGGCGTAGCGCACGTGCTGCCTGCTGTTGGCGAGGTGGGGGAATATCATCCGCTAGGCATCCATTAATAGGTATGACCAATCATAAGGCAGGAGATCGCCGTGCCTCAAGCTAGCCCTCTGGGCTACTAATACACATTGGTAGCAGTGTTGCTGGAGTCAGGAAGGCCTCCTGAAGAGCGAGTAGTTACCCTGCATTATGACGATATGGCATTATTTTAGACATATTTCACCCAGCCCCTTGCCAAACGTCCGGCGAATCCGTAAAGTACGCATCCGCTGCCGGGGACGCCCAGCGTTACCAGCGGTGAAGAAGGTGAAAACCTTCGGTTTGTCAGAAAGTTAGCGGAGTTTTAATCGCTTGCTTCAT
>NZ_VIFN01000017.1:0-35827 GCF_013183775.1 Halomonas hibernica | reverse complement strand
AGGCCGCGGGGATTTTTTTATGCGTGGAAAATGAAAAGCGGTGGCTGAAGCTTATGCTTACAAAAATGCCCTGCCGCGCCTCGCGCTACAGGGCATTAAAACTTTGTATGGCGAGCGAACTAGCCGCAGATCGCTTCCAGCGCCTCTATCAGGCTATCCATCTCATCGTCAGTGCCGATGGTAATGCGCAGGAAGTTATTAAGCTCAGAGGTATTGAAGTGGCGTACAAGAATGCCGCGCTCGCGAAGGCCCGCAAACAGTTGAGCGCCTGCATGCTCAGGATGCTGGGCAAGCACAAAATTGGCCTTGGAGGGTAATACCTCAAATCCTAATGCTTCAAGACGCTGACGGGTGCGTTCACGGGTTGTAATCACGCGCTCCCGGCTTGCGTCAAAGTGCGCTTTATCGTCAAGTGCAGCAATACCTACAAGGCTTGCCAGGCTATCTACCGGGTAGGAGTTAAACGAGTCCTTAACGCGGTGCAGGCCATCAATCAACTCCACTGAGCCAATGGCGTAGCCTAAGCGTAAGCCGGCCAGGCTGCGTGATTTTGAGAACGTGCCCGTCACCAGTAAATTCGGATAGCGATCAATTAATGCAATCGCGCTTTCGGCGCCAAAGTCGACATACGCTTCATCAACTAATACAACGCGATCCGTTACCCGCTTGAGTAGTGTTTCAATATCCTCAAGCGAATGCGCATGTCCGGTAGGCGCATTCGGGTTGGCAAAAATCACTCCGCTACGTGCCGACGCGGTTCCCAGCGCCTCCAGATCAACTTCCCACTGCTCATTGAGTGGATGAGTGCGTAGCTCAACGTTATACAGGTTGGCGTATACCGGATAAAAGCTATAGGTAATCGACGGGGCATCAAGCGGTGTGCCGTGACAGAAGAAGGCTTGAAAAGCCAACGCTAGCACCTCATCTGAACCATTGCCCACAAATACCTGCTGGCTTTCAACGCCATACGTTTCAGCAAGCTTTGAACGCAGTGCGGCAGACGTTGGGTCGGGATAGAGACGCAAATGGTCGGTCGCGTAGTCACGCAGTGCCTGGCCGACGCCCGGCGCTGGCGGGTAAGGGTTTTCATTGGTATTGAGCTTGATAATACGCTCACGCGGCTGCTCCCCGGGTATATAAGGGGTTAGCGCTTTAACAGCGGGACTCCAGTATTGGCTCATGTGGGTAACCTGATTATCCTTGCATAATAGGCCATGGTCGCTTGATGCTCGCTTAAGCGCAAGCATTCCCCTTGCAATCAGGGGTGTGCGTTGCACCTTGTAACGGTTATGCTGTCATAATCGCGCGAAAGAAATGTATGACCAACACGATAAGGAGACACCCCATGCAATTCAGGAGTTTGCTAGCCGGTTCGGCTATGTTGGCATTGTTGGCAGGCTGTGCGACCGGCGGCCCTTCGGCCCAGGAAAGTGACGCAGGCGTTAGCGCGTCACAACAGCGCTACCAAGGCACACTGCCTTGCCGTAACTGTGATGGTATTGATCTGGACGTTACCATGGTGGGCGAAGAAACAAGCACACCTGATGAGCGTACTTTCACACTGGATGCGACGTATCGCAACCACCCTCAAACGCCTCCGCCTGAAAACTACGCAGGTAACTGGGAAGTGTTGAGCGGCACGCCGTCTGATCCCGATGCCTCTGTTTACGAGTTGACGCCCAGTGGCGACGGCCAAATTTACTACTTTCAACGTATTGATGAACGTACGCTGGAGCTAATTGATCCAGAGCGTCGTCGCTTTGAAAATGGCGAAATGTTGCAGCTACAGCGTCAGTAAGTAAGCAGTAACATCCTAAGGCGGCCATTGGCCGCCTTTTGTATTTTATAGCCTGGTAATAGTGACAAAGAGTTAATATCAACGGGAGTATCAGTGCGGTGGCTAAAGCCAAAAGTGCCTTTGTATGTACCGAGTGCGGCGCGGAGTATCGCAAGTGGCAGGGCCAGTGCTCCAGTTGTAACGAGTGGAATACGCTGAGCGAGATTCGCTTGGCCAGTGCGCGGCCCGGAAGCGGAAGCAGTGGGTCAGGTCGGGGAGGTTATGCGGGTGACCTCTCCCGGGATGTGGTTGATTTAAGCAACGTCGACCTAAGTGAAGTGCCGCGGCTAAGCTCCACCTTTAATGAGTTTGACCGTGTGTTGGGCGGTGGCTTGGTGCCGGGTTCTGCGGTACTGCTTGGGGGCAACCCTGGTGCGGGCAAGTCCACGCTACTGCTGCAAACGGCCTGTAAGCTGGCCCAGCAGCGGCGCATTTTGTATGTCACCGGTGAAGAGTCATTGTCTCAGGTCGCCATGCGCGCCCATCGCCTGCAGCTGCCTACCAACGGCTTGAAAATGCTTGCGGAAACCAGCGTTGAGACTATCCTGGCCGTGGCTGAGCGTGAGAAGCCTGAAATATTGGTGATCGACTCTATCCAAACCATGCATCTGGAGGATATTAGCTCGGCGCCGGGCGGGGTGGCCCAGGTACGTGAGTCCGCCGCTGCGCTTACCCGCTTTGCCAAGCAAACCAATACGGTGCTGTTACTGGTGGGCCATGTCACCAAAGATGGCACACTGGCAGGCCCCAAGGTACTGGAACATATGATCGATGCGTCGCTTTTGCTGGAAGGTGGCGCCGATTCCCGCTTTAGAACCCTGCGCGGTCAGAAAAACCGCTTTGGTGCGGTGAATGAGCTGGGCGTCTTCGCCATGCTGGAGCAAGGCTTAAAAGAGGTTAAAAACCCCAGTGCCATTTTTCTCTCGCGCCAGGAAGAGCAGGCGCCGGGCAGCCTTGTCATGGTGGTGTGGGAAGGCACTCGCCCTATTCTTGTCGAAGTACAGGCGCTGGTTGATGAATCCGCCTTGGGGAACCCACGCCGTGTGGCCGTTGGGGTAGACCAAAACCGTTTAGCCATGCTGCTGGCCGTGCTTAACCGTCATGGCGGCCTTTTTACCGGCGACCAGGATGTTTTCCTGAACGTGGTGGGCGGGGTAAAAGTATTGGAGACCAGTGCGGACCTGGCCGTACTGCTCGCGGTCGTCTCCAGTCTACAAAACCGCGCGTTACCCAAGGAGCTGGTAGTGTTTGGCGAAGTGGGGCTTTCTGGTGAAATACGCCCGGTACCCAGTGGGCAGGAGCGTATTGCCGAGGCCGCCAAACACGGTTTTTTACGTGCGATTGTGCCTCGTGCGAATGCACCCAAGCAGTCACCCAAGGGGATGGAAGTCATTGCCGTCGATAAGCTTAGCGACGCGCTAGAGGCGCTTTAAGTAGGCTACGCTATAAGAATTGTTATTAAGGCTGTTATAACAACTGTTCTAAAAACATGCAGTGCCAAGGAGAGACACAATGAGTTCAATTCGCCTAACCCAATACAGTCATGGCGCAGGCTGTGGCTGTAAAATAGCTCCGGATGTACTGGACAGTATTCTCGCCAAAGCGGGGCCGTTAGCCGGGCATAAGCAGCTCATTGTGGGCAATCAAGGGCGCGAAGATGCCGCTGTCTACGACTTGGGCGATGGGCGAGGCATGATTGCCACTACGGACTTCTTTATGCCGATTGTCGATGACCCGTTTGATTTTGGGCGAATTGCTGCCACGAACGCCATCAGTGATATTTACGCCATGGGCGGTACGCCGGTCATGGCGCTGAGTATTCTCGGCTGGCCATTAGACAAGTTGAGCCCGGAGATTGCCGGTGATGTCATTGCCGGCGCCCAGGGCATTTGCCGTGAGCTGGGTGTCGCCTTGGCGGGTGGCCACTCGATTGATGCACCTGAACCCATTTTTGGCTTAGCGGTAAATGGGCTGGTCGATCTAGACAAGCTAAAGCTCAATAGCCGCGCTAAGCCGGGTGATCTGCTGTTTTTGACCAAGCCGTTAGGCGTTGGGCTGCTGACCACCGCAGAGAAGCAAGGCCTGCTGGAAGCAGGGCATCACGGGTTGGCTCGAGAAACCATGCTTAAATCCAACCGTATCGGCGTCAAGCTGGCTGATGTAAAAGGCCTTAATGCCATGACCGACGTTACCGGGTTTGGCTTAGCGGGGCATTTGTCGGAAATATGCAGCGCAAGCAACGTCATGGCCCAGATAGATTTTCGCCGCCTACCTCGGCTGGCTCAGGCAGAAACCTATCGTCGTCAAGGGGCCGTTCCCGGCGGCACACGGCGCAACCGCGATGCCTTAGGTAAAAGCTTGCCTGATATGGATGAAGCTCACTGGCAGTGGCTATGCGACCCGCAAACGTCAGGCGGTTTACTGCTAAGTGTCGACCCCGCTTGGCAAGATGATGTTGAACGCATTGGCCGCGAGTTCGGCTTATCGCTTCAGCCGTTTGGCGTCATGAAAGCCCGTGAGAGCGAGGCGCTGATCGAGGTGGTGGGATAGTGCTTGAGAGAGCGCTTGAAACAGTACCTGAAACAGTGCCTAAGAATGAGCTTGAAACGATACCTGCATCGTTACATTTGATCAGCGAAGCGCGACCCCTGATTGATTTGCGTGCCCCGGTAGAGTTCGCCCAGGGAGCGCTGCCGGGGGCGGTGAATCTTCCTTTAATGGTTGATGAGGAGCGCCGTCAGGTGGGTATCGCCTATAAGCAGCAAGGTCAACATGCCGCTATCGCGTTGGGCGAGCGGTTGGTTAGTGGTGATATCAAGCAGGCTCGGGTAGCCGCATGGCAGGCTTGTTTGGCCGAGCACCCGGATGCGATTATTTATTGCTTTCGCGGAGGGTTACGCTCGCAAATTGCCCAGCAGTGGCTTAACGAGGTGGGCATTGCTAAACCGCGTATTCGCGGCGGCTGGAAAGCCATGCGCCACGCGCTTTGCCAGCGCATAGACGTAGCGGCCGAACAGCCCATGCTGATAATTGCCGGGTTAACCGGATGCGCTAAAACCACGTTGATCAATCGGCTGGATAACGGGGTTGATCTTGAGGCTTGCGCTCATCATAAAGGTTCTGCCTTTGGTCGCAGGCCCGAAGCCCCTGCCACACAGATTGATTTTGAACATGCGCTGGCAGCGCGGCTACTGGCCCTGCCGGGAAAGCTGGTCATTGAAGACGAGTCTCGCCAGATCGGGAACGCCAATATACCGCTCACCTTCTGGCACGCCCTACAAAAGGCACCGCGTGTGCGCATTGAAATGCCGCTCGATTGGCGACTTGATCAACTCCTGAACGACTACGTTATTGAGCTGGAAAAGGAGTACACCGCACACTTCGGGGCGCAGCAGGGCTGGGAATTAATGCAACGCCAGTTGGGCAACGCATTAATCCGTCTTGAAAAGCGCTTGGGTAACGCGCGCTTACAGCGTATGCAACGCTTACAGGCACTGGCTTTTAAGGCCCATGGCGAAGGCAACCCCCAGGCGCATGAAGCATGGCTTGCACCACTTCTCACTGAATATTACGACCCGCTTTACCGCTACCATCTCGAAAAACAGCGCGCGACAGCGGTGCCAGAACTTCACGTGGGGGATTGGGACAGCTGTTGGGAAGCCGCTAAGCAGTGGAGCGCCTAGCGGCTATCTTTCGGCGTGGTTAGCTCACTCTAAGCCATTGAGTCATGACGCGATCAAGCAGAGGTGCCAGCCGATGAAAGCGCGTTGCGTCTTCAAGGATCTGACTACTTTCCAGGCGAAAGCGGTCTGCCGCGGAAGAGGTAGGCGTAGTGGGCTCGGCATGCTCAAGGCGCTTTTTCACATTGGCAAGCGTTACCTCAAAGAGGCAAAGCAAACCGATGACGCGGCCACTGTCCCAGCTAAAGCCTTGCAGCGGTGCCGCCGTACTGCCGCCCAACGGCAGTGCATTATCGGGCAAGCTAAATACATAACGATGCCACATAAAAGCGTCAAACTGCTCGGGTAAGTCAAACGGGCTTTCTGGGGCCAGCGATACGGTATGCCAACCTCTTTCGGGATACGTACCTGGAGCGATGATTGCCTCAAGTGCCTGAGCGATCCACAGGGCCCCCAGGCCAATGCCCATCAGGGGCTTTTGACCATCCAGATAACGGTTAATCAATTTGTTTTCGGCTTTAAACCAGGCTGGCGGCTGATCTATAAACGTTTCAGAGCCATCCAGCACGATTAACGCATCGCTTTCTGCCGGACGAGGCGTTAACTCGCCGGCATAAAGATGAAAAATGGTGTAACTATGTCCCATACTGCTTAACCAGTCCGTTAAGCGGGCGGGAGCATGATCAGCGCCGTGCTGAAGCAAATGAATATGCATGGTAATCTCCTCGCCGGCCGTACACAGTAAAGGCTGTCAGTGTTAATGACAGCGCGAGTTCGACCATAACGTATTGCCCCCATTTCACCAATATCACGCGTTAGGAAATCAGTATGGCGTCCAAGCCCCCAGGATTTTATCAGCAGTTGCAACTGCTTCCGCTACCGGCTCAGCAAGCGTTTATGGCTGCATTATGTGAGCGCCTGCTGCCTAATTATGCCCTGTACGAGCAGACCACTGGCCAAGGGGATATTCACACGCTGCGTACCGTAATTAGCCTGGTTTGGGAGCGCTTAAGCGTGCCCAACGCGAGCATTGATTTTGCGCGTCAGGCGGAAAAATTGGCGGAGTGCGAGCCGCCTGCTGACGATGAAAGCTTTGGTGCGCGTCGTGCGCTGGACGCGGTGGTTTCCCTGTCGGCGTTGTTGGACACACTGCAAGGCGACTCTCCCGAAGCCGTGCTGGATGTGAGCCGTACGTCACGTGCCGGGGTACGTGCCTTTATCGAACTTACTGAAGGCGAAGAGGATGCCCAAAAGCTTGCTTTACTGATTCGGGACCATCCGTTAATGGCCGACGAAAATGATTTTCAGGACGCGGTTTTGGAAGCGGTCAGTGAACCGCTAAACAAAGCCGCGCTTAAGGAAATACGCACGCTAGGGCGTAACGGCGGTATCAGTAATCTGGGCCTTAGCCTTGAGGAAGATGATGAGTGAGGCTTGGCCTGCCTAAAAGCGCAGGCCTGCGGTTACCATCATGCCAGCGGTGCCGAAAATGATGAGGTCAGACTCAAAGCGCCCCCACTGCATACCAATGCTGGGCAGCAGGGCGGGTGCGGTTTCAAGGTGGTTGAGAGGGATTTTGTCCCGATACTCACCTTTATAGCCATGTAGGAGCCCACCGGTGAGTTTGGCCCTGACGTTAATCTCTTTGAACTGCCAAAGGGGGAATTCACGCCCGGCATAAACGTACCAGGTGGGCTGATTATACGAGTTTTTAAACCACGCCGTACCTGCCAGCCAACGCTCCGGGTTATGTAACTCAATGCCGATCAAATTCTGCTGATTGTTATGATCTGGCTGTGGATCAAAGTGGCGGGTTAACAGGCTGGTTTGCACCAGCGTATGGTCCAGCTCAAGCGTCGGAGGCCAGTCCGGTAAGGTGAAGGCTGAGGCAGATGCGCTCAGCCATAAACCAGTTAGCCCTCCCAACCATGGGAAACAACGGGGCATGTAATACTCCTAAAAAGGGACTGGGCAACAAAAATGTTACAGACGCATCTCGATACCGCGTTCTGCCATATAGCGCTTTGCTTCAGGGATCGTATGCTCTCCAAAGTGGAAAATACTGGCGGCCAGCACCGCATCCGCACCACCTTTCAATACGCCGTCCACCAGGTGATCCAGATTGCCCACGCCGCCAGATGCAATCACTGGCACGCTCACGGCTTCTGAAATCGCGTGGGTCACGCCAAGGTCAAAGCCGATTTTGGTGCCATCACGGTCCATGCTAGTGAGCAGCAGCTCGCCCGCGCCAAACTCGACCATTTTTTTGGCCCACTCCACCGCATCAAGCCCGGTTGGGCGGCGGCCGCCATGCGTGAAAATCTCCCAGCGCGGCGGCTCGCCTTCATTGGAGACGCGCTTGGCATCAATCGCCACTACGATGCACTGGCTGCCAAAGCGTTCCGCAGCTTCGCGAACAAATTCAGGATTCGTAACGGCGGCGGTGTTGATCGACACTTTATCCGCGCCTGCATTCAGCATTGTACGAATATCGTCACAGCTGCGAATACCGCCACCCACCGTCAGCGGAATAAACACTTCCCCTGCGATGCGTTCGACCATTTCGACAGTAGTGTCGCGGCCTTCGTGGCTAGCGGTAATATCCAGAAAGGTAATTTCATCGGCACCCTGCTGGTTATAGCGCTGGGCAATCTCGACCGGGTCGCCTGCATCACGAATGCCGACAAAGTTGACGCCTTTCACCACTCGCCCAGCATCAACGTCCAGGCAGGGAATTATACGCTTGGATAAGCTCACTCACCGCCTCCTGTTAGCTGGTCGCTAAGACGTTGTGCTTCAGCCACATCCAGACTGCCTTCGTAAATGGCACGACCGGTAATGGCGCCTAAAATACCGCTATCGGCGACATCGCATAGCGCTTTAATGTCATCCAGGTTGGTCACGCCCCCAGAGGCGATGACCGGCAAGCCGCCTTCGCGAGCCAACTGAGCCGTTGCTTCAACGTTAACGCCTTGCATCATGCCGTCACGGGCAATGTCGGTATAGACGATGCTGGAGACGCCGTCATCAGCAAACTGTTTTGCCAGGTCGACGGCTTTAACGCTTGAAACTTCTGCCCAGCCGTCGGTGGCCACGAAGCCGTCTTTAGCGTCCAAGCCAACAATCACGCGACCAGGAAAAGCGCGGCACATTTCACCCACAAACGCGGGCTCTTTAACCGCCTTGGTGCCGATAATCACGTAGGATACGCCTGCATTCAGGTAGTGCTCAATGGTTTCAGCAGTACGAATGCCGCCACCAATTTGAATGGGCAGGTTGGGGTAGGCACGTGCGATGGCTGTCACGGCGTCGCCATTGACCGGCTTACCTTCAAACGCACCGTTCAAATCGACCAGATGAAGGCGTCGCGCGCCAGCTTCTACCCAGCGCGCGGCCATAGCGACCGGGTCATCGCCGTAAGAGGTTGCATCATCCATACGCCCCTGTTTCAACCGCACACACTGGCCGTCTTTGAGATCAATCGCAGGAATTACCAACATAACTAAACCTCTTAGGGTGTCCAGGTGACAAAGTTTTCGAGTAGGCGTAGGCCTGCTCGGGAGCTTTTTTCCGGGTGGAACTGTACGGCAAAGGTGGCATCGCGGCCAATCGCCACGTGGGCACTGACATCGCCATAATGCGTGGTGCCAAAAACCTGGGCATCGTCGGCAGCATTCACGTAATAACTGTGCACAAAGTAGAAGTGCTCGTTGTTATCAATGCCTGCCCATAGCGGATGGTCATGGCTTTGTTCCACCAGGTTCCAGCCCATATGTGGCACTTTTAAACGCTGTTCGTGCGCGTCGCGCATCGTGGTCGGAAAGCGATCCACGCTGCCCTTGAAGAAGCCCAGACAGTCGACGCCGCCGTTCTCTTCGCTTCGCTCCATTAACATTTGCTGGCCCACGCAAATGCCCAGCAACGGTTTCGCCTGACGCGTTAGCACATCATCAACCAAGCCACGCAGCTCCGTGCGTTCAAGCTCACTCACACAGTCGCGAATAGCACCCTGGCCTGGCAGTACCAGGCGGGTGGCGCCTAAAATGCGCCGCGAATCACGGGTGATAATGACGTTCTCGTGCGTTACATGCTCAAGCGCCTTCGCGACAGAATGTAGATTACCCATCCCGTAGTCGATTACCGCAATAGTCATGAAGCGCTCCTTGATCGAGTGAACGAACGGTTACCTGAGCTGTTTACTGTACTGATATATGCACTGATATAGGTACGACAGCCCGCCATTACAGGCTCCCTTTGGTGGAAGGCATCTGCCCCGCCATGCGTGGATCTTCTGCCACCGCCATGCGTAGGGCGCGTCCAAAGGCTTTAAAAATTGTTTCGGCCTGGTGGTGAGCGTTAAAGCCTTTCATGTTGTCAATATGCAGCGTGACGCGCGCATGATTAACGAACCCTTGAAAAAACTCCCAGAACAGCTGGGTATCAAGACGGCCTATGGTGGCGCGCGTAAATTCGACATCCATATAAAGGCCGGGCCGACCAGAGAAGTCGATCACCACGCGGGAGAGTGCTTCATCCAGCGGCACATACGCATGGCCATAGCGATAAATGCCGCGCTTGTCGCCAATTGCTTCATTAAACGCCTGGCCTAGAGTAATGCCCAGGTCTTCAACGGTATGGTGTTCATCAATATGCAAATCGCCTTTGGCGAGGATATCAAGGTCTATCATCCCGTGGCGTGCAACCTGATCAAGCATATGATCCAGAAAGGGAACGCCCGTCTCGCAGCGAAGGTGGCCTTCGCCATCCAGATTGACGCTGACGGTGATCTGGGTTTCATTGGTATCACGGCTAACCGTGGCAATACGCGCTGCCATGTTGCATCTCCTGCGCTCTAGCGCATTCTGAAGGGAAGGCGATGGGTCGCACTGTTTCATCGCTCTGTTATTAGGACATATATCTGCGGCAAAGCGAACATTATAGAGAATCGGCGCCCCCATCCGCTACAATGCGCGCAATGTAGCCGCCCTTTTAGGCATTAAAAATGGCAGTTTTGCTGCTTTGGCGAAGAGGAGTTCATCATGCCGGTGACACTGGAGCGCGTCGACCAAGCCTGTTGGGAGAACGATGAACAAGTGCGTCTCGATTTGATGCGCATTTATGAGGATGCACCGAAAGAGCGAGTGCCTGCTCAAGCGGTCCTGCCTTTTATAGAGCAACATCTAAAAGCGAAGCACTTTTTTGCCTGCGCACACTTTAATGATCGATTGTTGGGAGCGGTGGCTATTCAAGAAGGACAAGACCGGGCATGGTGGCTTTCAGAGCTCTGTGTACGCAAAACCACACGCCGCCGCGGCGTTGGCTCGCGGCTAATGGCGCTGCTGGGTGAACAGGCCAAGCAAGAGGGGCGTAAACTGCGTATTGACATCTCATCGCTACCGTTGGCCGACCAGGTGCTGCTCTCCAAGCTTGGCTATCGCCCTGGCACCAGTGCCGAAAGACCCACATCGGATCAACCTCTTACCAGCAATTTTGTTGAGTTAGACCCACAAGGGAAAGGGTAATGAAACAGTTATTACGTATTTTGCTGGCTGCTGTCGGCATTCTCGCCATTGTAGGGGTGGCGGCGGTGGTTTATGTGACCACCTTTCTTGACCCCGAAGATTTCAAGCCACGCCTGACGTCCGTTGTGGAAGAGCATACGGGGCTGCACCTGGCGCTTGATGGGCCGATCACATGGTCTTTCTATCCACGCATTGGGGTAAGCGTTGAGCAAGCGCGTGCCTGGCTGCCCGAGCAATCGGAAGAAGATACATCGTTTGCTTCTATACAGCGCGCCGAGGTCAGCGTCGCTTTTGCGCCATTATTGCGCGGCGAAATTGCAGTTGACGGCTTAACGCTGGACGGCATGCGCCTAAACCTTGAGCGGGACGAGGCAGGTGAAGGCAACTGGGAGCCGCTGGTCGAGCGTTTGGCTGAAGGTAGCGATGAAAAAGCACAAACTGTGCTGGCGCCAGCAAGTGCAGGGCCGAATGCCGATGCGGGCAATCTTTCCGTTGTATTGAACATCGCCAGTGTTGAAGTAAAAGACGCCGATATTCGTTTTCGCGATGCGCAAAGCCAAGCGCTGTGGCGCCTGCAGTCGCTGAATGTTTCCGGCAGCAACGTCAATCCGGTAAGTCCTTTCCCTTTAAAAGCCATGTTTACGCTAACCAAACATAATCGTTTGGATGCTGAAGTGCTGGAGCGCACGCCGGATTTAACCACCGATATTGACCTTGAAACACGCATGCGCCTTAAGCTCGCAGAAGACAGCGTGGTACTGGAAAATACCCGTTTAAGTACAAACACACGTTTGCACCCAGACAGTGAGCCCCAGCGGCTTGGTTTAAGGGCGGCTGAAATCGTCGCACGTATGGAAGAGAAGCAGTTAAGTATTACCGAAGGCGTACTAGAAGCAGGCCTGCAGGACCCTGAAAAATGGCAGGGCAGTTTAGCGTTGGCGCTAGCCTTTGGTTTGGAAAGTAACTGGCAGGCGCAAACCGCACAGCTAAAGGAGCTACAGCTGACCGGGCCTGATGGTCTGCGCGTGAGTGGCCACCTGAATGTCGAGCAGATGTTTGATGCTCCTCGATATCGTGGCCAGGTGACCGCCGCGCCTTTTACGCTGCGTCCGTGGTTGACTCGTGCAGGCGTTGAATTGAATACCACTAGCGAGGCAGCGCTTAGCGATATCGCCATGACCAGCCCCATTGAAGGGGATGAGCAGCACGTATCGCTACCTCGGCTATCGCTGGTTGTCGATGACAGCACCTTTACAGGGCAAGTTGCTGCCGCGCTGGATGGGTCGCAGTTAACGTTTGATCTGGAAGGCGATAACCTGAATGTTGATCATTATCTTCCAGGTCCCGCAACGTCTCAGCAGGCCAGTTTAGGCTTATTGCGCAGGGCGTTTGCCCAGAGTGCAGAGACGTTGCTGCCGCAAGCATGGCTCAGTGAGTTGTCAATGGAGGGTGACCTACGTGTCGATACACTTCTGCTGGGAGGTCTTACCTTTAATGACACGCGCTTGCAGCTACAAGGTGAGGAAGGCCTTCAGCAACTGACCGCCTTTGACGCACGCTTTTATGACGGAGAACTTAGTGCTTCAGGCCAGTTGGATGCCCGCGAGCGGGTAATGGAGTGGGCGCTGGTCCCGACCATTAATAATGTGCAAATGGCATCGCTGATTGAAGCGCTCAGTGATGAGGACGAGCCCTCTCCGCTGAGAGGGCGCTTGCATCTGGATGGCGAGCTAACGTCCCGTGGCAATACCCGTGAAGCGTTGGTCAGCAACCTGAATGGACAGTTGGATGGGCGCCTTAATGAAGGTGCGATTTTAGATATTAATATTTCTCAGCAGATGTGTGAACTGGCAGCCCAGGTAGAAGGCGAAGGAACCGTCCACGACTGGCATAACGATACGCGCTTCGAGCGTTTTGATGCGACGTTCCAGATACGTAATGGCGTCATGAGCAGTGACAACCTGAACATCACCCTGCCGGGGATCGAAGTTAACGGAAAGGGCGAGCTGAATTTCAACAGCCTGAACTTTGATACGCGTGCAGATGCACGGTTAGCGAATACCGCCGATGCTGCCTGTGAAGTGAACCCTCGCCTGGAGCAGTTGCCGCTGCCCGTTCGCTGTGAGGGCCACATTGGCGATGTAACCAGCGAATGGTGCCGCATTGATCGAGAGGCTTTTCAGACCGCCGTGGTTAACCTGTTGCGTAACGAAGCTGGAAACCGTGTGACTACGGAACTTGAGGAGCGCGTAGGCGGTTCGTTGGATCAGTTGGATGAGCGCTTGGGTGAAGGCGCCGGCCAAAACCTTCGCGAAGGTATTCGCCGCCTCTTCAACTGAGCATTCCTATAAGTCAGTCTGCGCCGGCTAAATGCCGGCGCTTTTTTATTGGTATACGCTGATTGGCTCATTTAGCCAAAGACGTTACGAACACGCTAGCGAAGGAGTCCCAATGGCTGATATTCCAACCCCAAGGCTTGAAGCAAGCGAGTTTTATCGCCGCCTGCTTACCTGGTTTGACCAGTATGGTCGGCACGACTTGCCTTGGCAGTCGCCCCGTAGCGCTTACCGAGTGTGGGTTTCGGAAATTATGCTTCAGCAGACCCAAGTGGCGACAGTGATCCCTTACTTCGAGCGCTTTATGGCTCGCTTTCCAACGCTTGAGTCGCTCGCTCTCGCTCCTCAGGATGAGGTGTTGCACTTATGGACCGGGCTTGGTTATTACGCCCGGGCGCGCAACCTGCATAAGGCCGCTCAGCTGGCGCTGGAGGCGCACAACGGCGAACTGCCCACTGAAAGTGTCGATGCGCTAGTCGCTTTGCCTGGCATTGGGCGGTCAACGGCAGGCGCAATTATCGCCCAGAGTACCGGCAACCGAGCCGCCATTTTAGATGGCAACGTAAAACGCTCGCTAACGCGATTACACGCTATTCCTGGCTGGCCCGGTAAGCCTGCTGTCGAACGAACGTTGTGGGCGCTGGCCGACTACTACACGCCGTCCACACGCTTGGCGGACTTCACGCAGGCGATGATGGATTTTGGTGCCACCTTATGTAAGCGCAGTAAGCCTGACTGCACATGCTGCCCGTTTAATGATGTATGCCTGGCGTACGCTCAGGGTGAGCCACAGCGCTATCCTGAATCCAAACCCAAAAAAGCGTTGCCCACTCGCTGTACGATTATGCTCCTGCTACGCGATTCCCAAGGGCGCGTCTGGTTGGAGCAGCGCCCGCCTAGCGGTTTGTGGGGCGGGCTATGGAGCTTGCCGCAATTCGACACGCACAGTGAACTGAACGACTGGCTTGAACAACACGTTGTATCGCCTAAACGTGAGACGGCCATGCCAGGCTTCCAGCATACCTTTAGCCATTTTCGCCTTGAGATTACCCCTCAGCCGGTTTCCTGCGATAGGCTGAGTGAGGTAAGAGAGCACGGGGTGTGGTTTGATGTTAACCACCCCCGGGAGCTTGGCTTGGCGGCACCTGTCAAAGCGCTGCTGGGTCAACTGGCATCTTTTACCCTTAACTTAGCGCCCGGGCGTGTATAAGGCCTTGGACGTTACTGTCCACCAAGGAGTTATCAATGAGTAATACGGTTTTTTGTCGTAAGTATCAAAAAGAGCTGCCAGCGCTTCCGTTCCCGCCGCTACCCGGCAAGCAGGGCCAGGAAATCCAAACCACTGTATCCAAGCAGGCGTGGGAAGAGTGGCAGGCGCTGCAGACCCGTTTAATCAACGAAAAGCACCTGAATATGCTCGACCCGGAAGCGCGCGCCTACCTGATGGATCAAATGCAACGCTTCCTGAATAACGAAACCACCGATCAGGCCGAGGGCTATGTGCCGCCTACGCAGGCTTAATCAACGGCTCAAGCAGGCGGAAACCCCACGAATTACGGGTGTTTCAGCCCTACGCCGTTAGTCGTAGAGTTACCCTAAGCGACGGTTAGAAAAGAAAGTTTCACAAAGGTGTTGACGAAAAGCTGAGTTTTTAGTTTAATACGCACCGTTGGCAGCGGCCAGATAGCTCAGTTGGTAGAGCAGGGGATTGAAAATCCCCGTGTCGGCGGTTCGATTCCGTCTCTGGCCACCAAACGTTGGGGTATCGCCAAGTGGTAAGGCACCGGTTTTTGGTATCGGCATTCCCAGGTTCGAATCCTGGTACCCCAGCCATTGCCAACAAGATTTCTTGTTGATTGTAGAGCCTAACAGCGAAGCAATCATTTTCTCAAGAAAATGTGAAGCGCCGACATAGCTCAGTTGGTAGAGCAACTGACTTGTAATCAGTAGGTCCCGGGTTCGACTCCTGGTGTCGGCACCACTAAAAAAGTGGTTAAAAGCAACATGTTAGAGACTTAAAAAGGCTACCTTCAACGGTGGCCTTTTTTGTTTCATTCCCCAAATTCTGCATCTGCGTACCGTAGTGCGTACCGTTTCTCTCAAGACCCATTCTGCCTGCTTTTTTCGTGGCTGCAAACCGTTTCTGAGCGCGCTGATAAGACCGCCTCGCAGTGCGTGCCTTCTGTTCAGTATACCGACCTCGTAGCCCAAAAAGTGACAGTCCCTCTTCCTTGTCCATATGAGAGCTCGGCGGGATGGCACACCAAAAAAAGGGCTGCCAGCGCAGCCCTTATCGGCAGATATTTTCTCGGTCGCCGTTATGCCTAGCCGAGCGCCGCGTCGGCGATTAACCCTTTTTCGTAAGTCTGGATATCTTCTTCGCGCCACCGCGTACAGCGAGCACCCAGATAGATTGGTGAGGGGATCTGACCTTCACGTTTCCAGCGCCAAATGGTCGCCTTTGAAACACCAAACCGAGAGGCCAGGTCCGCAGCTGATAGGTATTTTGCAAGCATGTGTATCTCCACGTCACAGTAAGCTTACCTGTGACTTTAGGAAATTCGGGTGAGCAGCAGTTGCGTCTAATTCCTTGAATACGGGAGTTAGACCTTGTAGGGCATATTCTTGGCAGCCATATTTGGTTTTCCGGTCCGATCCCGACGCTAAAGGGTGGATATATTCTGGCGGCCTAGCGGTTCCTCAAAAAACAACAATTAGTGGCCTGGAGAGGCCTTGCTGGATCTGGTTTCTTTGATAGTTTGGATTTGCCTCGCGTGGGGTAGTTCAAAAAGGATGAAGTTTATGAAATGGCATAGGTGACCTGCTCCCAAATCAATAAAACAGCGTCGTCTCGCTAGTAGGCAATTAACTCGGGGTGTCTCGCGAGCGAAGTAAGTTGATTAGATCATTCGTTTTATAGGTATCTGCATGTTCTGGCCCCAGCACCCGTTGCTGGTACTCAAGCAGTACATCGAAATGTGTCAAGGCCTTAGGGATGTCACCGGATATCGCCAGCAGGCAAGCTATGTGGTTGTGGGTGTTGAGAACATGTGGATGTTCAGCCCCCAGCACCCGTCGCTGGTTCTCAAGTAGTACCTCGAACTGCGTCAGTGCCTGTAGAGTCTCCCCGGATCTCGCCAGCAGGGAAGCTATGTGGTTGTGGGTGTCAAGCACAAGTGGATGATCAGGCCCCAGCACCTGTTGCTGTTTCTCAAGCAGCACCCCAAACTGCTTCAGGGCCTGTGAGGTCTCTCCGGTTCTCGCCAGCAGAGAGGCGAACTGGTTGAGTATATTGAGTATGTGTGGGTGTTCTGGCCCCAGCGCCCGTTGTTGGTCATCTAGCAACGTCTTGAATTGCGTTAGGGCTTGTGGGATCTGCCCGGACTCTTCCAGCAAAGAAGCGATATTGTTACGGGTGTTAAATACATCTAAATGGTCTGGCCCCATTACTCTCTGTCGATCCTGCAGCAGCATCTCGAACTGTTCCAGGGCCTGCTTGATCTCACCTGATTCTCCCAGCAAGAAAGCGATGTTGTTGCGGGTGATGAACGCATCTGGATGGTCTAGCCCCAGTATCTGTTGCTGGTCCCCCAGCAGCGCCTCGAACTCTATCATCGCCTGAGCGATCTGCCCGGACTCCCCTAATAAAGAAGCGATATTATTGCGGGTGACGAGCACACCTGGATGGTTCAGTCCCAGTGCCTGCTCTTGGTCTTCCTGCACCTCCTTGAGCTGTGTTAAGGCTAGTGAGGTCTGTCCGGATTCTGCCATCCAATGTGCGATGTTGTTGCGGGTGAGAAATACGTCTGGGTGGTCTAGTCCCAACATCTGTTGCTGGTACTTCAACAGTCCCTCTGAGATTTTCAGGGCTTGTGAGATCTGTTTGGACTCTCCCAGCCAGTACGCGATGTTGCAGCGGGTGATGAGCACATGGGGATGGTTGGGTTCCAGCACCCGTTCGCGGTCTTTTAGCAACGCGTCGAACCGGACCAAAGCCTGTTTGATCTGTCCGGATTCTCCCAGCAAAGAAGCGATGTTGTTGCGGGTAGTGAGCACGTCTGTATGGTCGGGTCCAAGCACCTGCTCCCGCTCCTCTAGCAGCGTCTCTAACTGTACTAGGGCCTGCGAGATTTTTCCGGACTTAGCCAAGCACTGAGCTACCTTGCCACGAGTGTGGAATACGTCTGGGTGTTGGGAGCCCAACACCCTTTGCTGGTCATCCAGTAGTGCCTCGAACCGTATCAAAGCCTGTTTGATCTGTCCGGATTCTCCCAGCAAAGAAGCGATGTTGTTGCGGGTAGTGAGCACTTCAGGATGATCGGGTCCCAGCACCAGCGTCCGAGCTTCTAGCAACGTCTCTAACAGTTCCAATGCCTGTGAGAAATGCCCTCGCTCTCCCAGCAAGGCAGCTATGTTGTTGCGGGTGGCGAGCAAGTCAGGATGGTCTGATCCCAACACCCTTCGCTGATCCTGCAGCAGACCTTTAAACTTTTTGAGGGCCTGCGAGATCTGTCCGGATTCACCCAGCCAGGTAGCGATAGCGCTGCGAGTACCGAGCACTTCTGGATGGTCAGGTCCCAGCAACTGTTGTTGGTCCTTTAGGAGCGACTTGAACTGCGTAAGCGCCTGTGAAATCTGTCCAGATTGTGCCATACGAAACGCTATGTTGCCGCGTGTGACGAGCAAGCCAGGATGGTCTGGCTTCAGTAACCGTTGCTGGTCCATCAGTAACGCTTTGAACTGTATCAAGCTTTGTGATAACTGGCCGGATTCTGCCATCCAAAATGCTATGTTATTGCGGGTGATTATCACAGATGAATGGTCTGGTCCCAGCAATCTTTCCTGGTCCTTCATCAATGCTTCGAACTGTTTCAACGATTGTGAGATCTGTCCAGACTTAGCCAGCCAAAAAGCGATGTTGTTGCGGGTAGTTAGTACATCTGGATGGTCAGGTCCTAGCACTCGTTCGCGATCTTTCAGCAGTGCCTCGAAAAATAACAGAGCCTGTTTAGTTTGTCCGGATTTACCCAGTAAACAAGCGATGTTGTTACGAGTGGCGAGCACGTCTGGATGATCTGGTCCAAGCACTAGTTGCTGGTCCTTCAACAATACATTGAACTTTGCCAGAGCCAGAGATATCTGGCCCGAATCTGCAAGCGCTGAAAAAAAATCATGACGCGCGATGAACAACTCGACGTTATTTTGACTAATCGAAAATAACTCAATGAACTTCCCTAGCTCAATGAGTGTCGGTAGCTCTCGTGGGAAAACTCGGAGTGACTGCTGTAGACAGCGAATGGCTCGCAAAGCATCTAGATCATTGGTTTTGCGTTCTTTATATAGTGCCAGTATCAGCCAAGCGCAATGTTGGTCTTCCGCATTGAATTCCGCCAGATCACGCTTTGTGACTTCTGCAGCGAGCTGTGCCAGGAACTCATAAATCTGTATCTCAAAGAAGTATTCCTCAACCGACTGCCTGGCAATTGCAAGTTGATCTGGCTCATTGAAGCGACGCGACCAAGACTCCACGGTTCGCACCCAACCGTGAGGGAGGGAATCCTGATCGAGCGGGTGAACAAAGAGCGCCTCATCAATCATTTTATCGCAGGCCTGAATCACGCTCTGAGTGATAGGGTGATGCCAGTCGGACCCGTTGTCGGGAATAGCCAGAGTAGCCAGGGCCATAACCTGTTGTGCGGCCAACGGCAGTTCGTCCCATAATTCCCGATACAGATCCTCAACGCGACGTGGCAGTGCCTCGATCTCCTCCTCGGATAAGGTCAGGCTACCGTCGGCGAAATGCCGCCGGTATTTCGGTAGCGTGCAAACCAGCTCCAACGGCAGAGGGTTGTTATAGCGAGCGGCCAAGCGTTCCAGCGTTCGTGGCTCGGCGTTGGGATAGTAAGAAAGGACAATATCTGCGAGGGCAGTCTTAGGCAGCGCGGCCAATGAGGCACCAGTGGGAAAGCCCGTAGGTGCGTCTTCATCATGTTGAAGACGAAGAATCCGGGAACGCAATCCCTCCTCGGACAAGAGCGGACCTAATCGATCTCTGGATGCCGCTTCTCCGGGCCAAGTCGTGGTGATCAGCATAACCGCCGAGCGTGCCCGGACAAGGCGCTCCAGCAATTCCTCGAACATGTCCGAAACGCGATGAAGGTCTTCGACGAAGACAATCACCGGCAAGCCGGGCCGCGCAAGGCGGGTAAGCATATCCACTACACTTTCAACTAGGTCGTCGTCTTGTAATTTTTGTAGTGCGCCGCTGGCGGCAACCGCCGAGGCATGTCGGTTAGACTCAGCCACACGATCCACCCCCCATCTGCCTAGCTTGACGACAAGCCCTATGGCGGGTACGGAAGCCTTCGCAACCTCCTCAACAATAAACGCTAGGCCTTCCCCGATCGCTGCTTCAATTACCTCTGACAAAACCGTTCGAGCTTGGCCAATAGTTGGAAAAAGCCCCTTTCTCACAGATTGCAGGGCCGCAGCGGCGGCTTCCAAGTAAATCGCATGTGTCTTTAACTGTTGTAGATCTTCGAGGAGTGTTTGCGACGGGAGCCCGTTGCGGAGATCACATGCCATACCCAGCCACATGAACTCCGGCAGCGATTGGGGTTCTCGGTCGAAATAGCGAGGATCAGGGAACACGCGCTTCCGTCGATCGCCGACCTCGAAGCCATGCACGTCGCTCGCTCCTAGGATTGTTTCGGGCCAGTAGTGGTTCGATTGGCGTGCCGCCAGTCTGGCATAGAACTCTTGCACGACCCTGGTCTTACCCCAGCCGGATGGTGCCTCCAGTGAGACCCAGCGCGGTTCGCCGGTCGAATTCATCTCATCAAGTATATCGACAAGACCATCAACGACGCGATGCCTTGAATCGCCGACAAAAGGTGGTTGGCTGAACGCTTCGGTCATACTTGGGCCGAGCCTCCATACGAAGTGGGCATCAAAAAAACGTTGATGAAGTGGCGATTCCTAGCAAAGTAGCGATCCTGCAATAGCTTAGTATGGGGCTGTGGTTTCTATAGCATAGTCAATTTTTCGGGGGGAGACGTCTCTGCCGATAGCCGAGAATATAAGTCCTTATTTCTCTACGGTCTGGTTCAAACTGTAAAGAAGCACTGGCTAAGTTTCTCGCCTACTTTTTTCTCATTAAAAAAGAATTTAATGCCCTTGTAGGGCCTTGCTGGATCCGGTTTCTTTGATAGTTTGGATTTGCCCAAGTGGGTATTTCAAACAGGATGAAATCTATGAAAATTCGTGAACTATTTTCTGCGTTGCAGAGCGGTAATCTTTCAGTGATCAATGAAGTAACAGACGTACTTAGTGAGCTGGCAGATGCTATCGATATGTTGCATATTGCTAATCCTTACGAGCAGATTGAAGTTTTGGAGCACATTAAAGGGTTAGACAATGAGGAACCCAATAACCTATTAGAAAAGATCGGTATGATTAAGAAAAATGAATGGTTCTGAGGAATGAACATGGCGCATTGTCAGTCGCGGAAGGCTGATAGTGCGTTATTTTTTTGAGTAGTGTTGCTTGCTCTTATGAATCAACCGGAGCCTCCCTACTCACCTTGCTGCGCGAGATTAACAACAACGCCGAAAGTCTCTCGGCACTGATAGATAAACTAGGCGAACGGCACGAGCGCTAAACCATCCAGTATTTTGATGACCGCGAGCGGACAACAGACACGTCCCTGGGACGTCCTCCAGATGAGGCCTGCGCCATTCCCAGTGGTTTGAACCAATCCTGGTCCCGATCAAGAGCCTCAATCAACAGGCGGAGTGAGCTACGGTAATCTCTCACCGTTGATGGTTTGCACCAGTGCTCTAGAAGCCATGAACAATGTTTCAGCCGAATCTGTTGGGCTTGTTTAACTTCAGGGAACCGATTTTCGACAGCCAACGCCATCTTCTCGATACGATTCAAGTGCCGGCTTCGGGTCCTTTCAGCGCCGTCTTTGGCTTTGATGCGCTTATGTACATCGTTAAGATTCATGGCTTGGCTACCTCTACATCGCGATTGGTACGATCTCGCTTGCCAACATAGGATGACGCGACCGTTGGGCGTTTGTGACCGCCCTGATGCCCTACGACCTCTCTTCCTACCGAATCCGCTTCCCTGTCAAACGCTCCGGACTGCTTAAGTGGAGCCAACTGGCCGGACGTTCGCTCGTAAACCTCTATGAAATTTTCAGCCCGTAAGTCTTTAGGGCATTGAATTCCGACCTGTTTGAGAATCGGGCGCATGGGGTTGGCGTGCCGGTTAAGAAATTCTTTAAGGGAGTTGTTGCCGTCGATGAGACAAATGCCGGAATCGGAAATGGCGTGTAGTGCGTAATCAAGGGATTGCCATTGGACACTTTCAATCTGGATTCGCCGCTTTTCAGATTTAAATCCGCCTTTGGTACCGTCCAGTATCCAGACGGCATTGTAAGTGTCAGCTTCAGCTTTCAATCGAGGAAGATCGGCAAGCGCGGCCTCCCGGAATCGCATACCAAAGGCACGCCATAGCAGAACCAACGATGCTCCCCGAAAATTGCCCTTGGCTTCTGCCAGCTGGACGGCTTCGATTACTTTGTCCCATGTTGCCAATGGTAAGCTCGTTCTGATGTATGAACGTTTGCCGACAACATCTGCAGGTGAAAGCCAAATTGCTTGGTCCTGGCGTACCGCACGCATTACGGTATTTAACGTCGAGACGAGATTTTGTGCATAGCTGACCTTCATATCACCTGACGCCACAGAGTTTGCGAGAGCCTCTGAGTATTCAATGGCATGCGCCAATGTGATTTTTCGCAGGTCCCGAATCGGTGGATCGAGTTCTGACAGCCAATCAAGGTAGTGCTCAAATCTGGAATGATGTGTAAAGCGCGTATAGTAGTGGTCACTCCCACCGTAAGCTTGTGCAAGAGCTACTTTCGCTGCATACCCAGGCTTATGTCCCAGGCCGAAATTCCGCTTCGTCCAGTTCCTGTTAAAGCGTTTCTGTTTCTTCATTTCTCATTTTCCTAATCTATAAAACCTCTTTTGTCAGTGTGTGCAGCATAGTTGTGTGGCAAACCCCTCAGCATCTGGGGGCAGGGCCACTCGGTTTCCACACGCGTAGGCCCTGTCCCCGTACGCTGAGTCAGTTTTAACCATGTCCAGATCATGGCTCCGAGCCTCCGTTTGCGCTGCTGCATGCGCGATTGATTTTTCCTCACGAACCAGCGATACCATTTGGTCGGGGCGGGCTTCATGCAGTCGGCATGAATCGTGAGGTATGGGCACCTTTTTTAGTGGTGGCAGTGGGGCGAGAGCAAAGACTGGGTGGTGGCGATGATGACGCACCGCTGATTACGGGGTAATCCGCCCGGCCCGATAGGTTTCGTTCGGGGTTTCGTTGCTCGTGGCGTTGGAAAGAGCTGCCAGATGCCTGATAGCAGGCTGCAAACTCCATCCAAACCTAATGCATCTCAATTTTGATAAGGTTAAAAACCAGAAAGGAAAAACTGAGATATGTTGATTGCTACTGATGCCAAACTTGGCGTTTAAGTTGAAAAAACATAAGGACCTCGGTAGGTAGGGGCCCGCTAGGGGCATTGTTGAGCGGATCGGTTGTTCCGATTTTTTAAATGCTGTTTGTTTTATGGTCCCAGCTAGACGCAGCTGAGGCAGCGCCTCAATACATTTATATTGTCTGAAACGTTCTTACCGATGTCCAACAGGGTAAACGCAATTTCTAGGTGTTTAGCCGATGATCTGAGTTCGTGCGAATAGGGCAGGCAAACCCACGAGTGTACCCTTGTGTCACCACGCGCGTTTATGAACTTCGTTGCGGCGTTTGGGCACACTTCATGTTTACTAGCGGTAGAGTCATGGCATACAAGCACTGTTCCTCAACTTAAAAGACCGTACGGACACTGTCAGTTTCACCCCCGTTTTCCAAGCGGTTACTTACAGTATGTATATTTTTAGGATTACCCATGTTGGCAAACAATTTGTAGTTGCCAAGTCACTCGAAGTGGTGTGTTGGGTTAGCTTTTGGCGGTTTTTGAGTCCCCTTAAACACTTGATTTTAAAAGTTACCACACCGGGGCAAAAGGCTTTACGAAGGTATAGTCGAAACGACAGTTCTATAACGAACCTTGCTCGTTACAGGATGCCGTAACTAAACATAGTTACGACCTATGAGGTACTAAAAAGTACACACAGCGTACTTTTCACGCACTTTTTTTAGATCAAATAAAGCCAGGTGATCCACGAAGTACTAAAAAGTACACTTTGTGTACTTTTGACGCCCAATTTTACTTTTTGGTGGCTCAATGCAACGCATCATTGGATCAATTCCAACTTCATTCGGCTTAGGGCTGCTCATTTCGCCTTACCCTGATAAAGTCTTGGGTTAGCCACATAATAATGAGGGCTGAGCCTTCCGTAATGCGTGCCATACAAAATGGAGCCATCTGTGCGAGTCAGCGACCAAACAACAGCAAATTTCGGTTTTCTTGCCGAGCATGACGCGCTTTTTGTGGAGTTGGGTTCAGCGGCCGAAAGAGCATTTGCGAGCGATCCCAACACCACGTTAATCAAACTGCGCCAGCTGAGTGAGGCGCTTGCTCAGCACATGGCTGCGTTATCGGGGGTTGATTTCGATGACCAGACAACCCAATCCGATCTCCTCTATCGCCTCAACCGCGAGCTACGGCTTGAGTCTCAGGTACGGGAGCTTTTTCATACGCTACGCATTGAAGGCAATAAAGCGGCCCACCAGTTTCGCACTCGCCACAAAGAGGCCATGGGCGGCCTTAAGCTGGCCAGAGAGCTAGCCATTTGGTTCCACCGCTCGTTTGGCAGCGCTGGTGCAGGATTCAAACCGGGTCCGTTCGTGCCACCTGAAGATCCCAGTGCCCAGCTACGCCAGTGGCAAGCTGACATTGAAAAACTGCGCCATGATCTGCAAAACGCGAACGTAGAGCTAAACAGCAGCCAGCAACTCAGCCAACTGATTGAGAAAGAAAAGACCGAATACGAAGCCCTGGCCGTCGCCATGGATGAAGAAGCTCGGGCGCTAGAGGAACAAGCCCGCCAACACGAGGAAGCGCTGGCGCAACAGCAAGCTGCCTATGAAAACAAAATCAAAGCCTTGCAACATCAGCTCACGGCGCAAGGCGAACAGACCATTAATCGGCAGCGCCAGCAAGTATCCAAGCAAACTAAAGCAGCCACCGACAACCTGGTACTGAACGAAGAACTCACCCGCATCCTCATCGACCAGCAACTGCAGGAAGCCGGATGGGAAGCTGACAGCCAGGAAATCACCTTCCAGAAAGGCGCGCGCCCAGAAAAAGGACACTACCGCGCCATTGCCGAGTGGCCCACCAACCTCAACGGTGAGAAGGGCCGAGCCGATTACGTTCTATTTGTAGGCCTTGCTCCCATCGCGGTGGTAGAAGCCAAGAAAGAAAACACCAACGTGGCCGGTAAAATTGAACAGGCCGAACGGTACAGTAAAGGGATTCACGTTGAGGCTCCTCTGGTCGGTGCCTGGGAGCTTACCGGGCGCACCATTGCCTGGCCTGCTAATGACGAAGGCCACTATATGGTGCCTTTTGTGTATTCCTGCAACGGTCGGCCCTATGTGCCCCAACTTGCTGAACAGTCGGGAACCTGGTTTCGTGATGTACGTGAGCCCAGTAACACTCGACGCGCACTCTCACGTTTTCACACGCCCGGTGGTTTGCTGGACTTACTTGAACGCGATAAAGAAAACGCAGAAAAGCTGCTCAAGAATGAACCATTCGGTTATCTGAAACTGCGCGACTATCAACAGAATGCTATCGCTGCGACTGAAAGTGCGCTGGCCAGAAACGTCCGTTCAGTGCTGCTTGCCATGGCCACCGGCACGGGTAAAACCCGCACCATTATTGGCCTGATGTACCGTTTTCTAAAAACAGAACGTTACCACCGCATTCTGTTTTTGGTCGACCGCACCGCCCTTGGGCAGCAGGCCATCGACGCCTTTAATGAAGCGCCTTTAGAGCAGAACCAAACCCTGAGCAAGATTTACAACGTTGCTGAACTGGGCGATATGGCGGCCGAAGCTGAAACCCGTGTGCAGGTCGCCACCGTCCAGGCCATGGTGAAGCGCATCTTTATGAGCGATCAACCGCCGCCCATTGATCAGTTTGATTGCATCATTATCGACGAAGCCCACCGGGGCTATACACTGGATCAGGAAATGACCGAAGGCGAGTTGGCGACCCGGGATGCCAGCCAATACATCTCCAGTTACCGGCGGGTGCTGGACTACTTCGATGCGGTGAAAATCGGCCTGACGGCCACCCCGGCAAGACACACCAGCGACATTTTCGGCAAACCGGTTTTCACCTACTCCTATCGCGAAGCCGTCGCAGACGATTGGCTGATTGATCACGAACCGCCTCTACGCTATGAGACTTTGTTGACCAAAAACGGCATCCAGTTTGACAAAGGTAAGCCAATAGAGGTGATCAACACCCAGACCGGAGAAGTGGATACTACGGAACTCGAAGATGAGTTGAGTTTTGAAGTTGAAGCTTTTAATCGCCGGGTGATCAATGAAAACTTCAACCGGGTCATCTGCGAACAGCTAGCGCAGGAATTAGATCCTTTTGATGATGAAAAGGCGCTGATTTTCTGTGCCACCGATCTGCATGCGGATATGGTCAAGCGGCTATTGGATGATGCCTTTAAAGAGCTCTATAACGGCAGCTACAACGAGGCCGCCGTGGCCAAAATTACCGGCAAAAGCGATAAGGTCGATCAACTGATTCGTCGTTATAAGAATGAGCGTTATCCCAGTATTGCCATTACGGTTGACCTACTGACGACTGGCATTGATGTACCCAAAATAAGTCACTTGGTGTTTATGCGTCGGGTACGCTCGCGCATCCTGTACGAGCAAATGATTGGCCGTGCCACTCGGCGTTGCGATGAGATCGGCAAAACCGTGTTCCGCATTTACGACCCAGTCGATATCTACGCTGCGCTTTCCGAGGTCAATACCATGAAACCTCTGGTGAGGGACCCCAACGTCACTCTGGAGCAGTTGGTCGACGAATTGACTGAAGAGGATCATTTAGAAGCAGCGCTGAACAGCCCTGGCGAACAGCTGGGCGAAAGCCAGGCTGATGTAGTGCTTAGCCAGCTCAGCCAGAAGGTCATGCGTGTACTGCGCAAGGCTGACAACAAAGCCGAAAGCCGACCGGCGCTGAAAGACAAGCTGGACGAACTGCACGAGCTGTGGGGAGTGGAGCCGAAAAACCTGCACCAACACTTGCAGAAATTAGGCCCTCTCGAAGCATCGGTATTTATCCGCCAGCACAGCGGCCTGGTCAATCAGCTTAGCCAAGTGAAAACACTGGTAGGCAGCGACAAAATGCCCGTGATTTCGCATCATGAAGACAAACTCATCCAGGAGCCCACCCAAAGCTACGGTGTGCATCAACGGCCAGAGGACTATCTGGACAGTTTCAATGCGTTTATCAAGGAGCAGGTTAACCAATCGACTGCCCTGGCCGTGGTCGTCAACAAGCCTCGTGACCTTACGCGCCAGCAGCTTAAAGAAGTGAAAGTGCTCCTGGATAACCACGGCTACTCGGAAGCCAACCTGCAAAGCGCTGTGCGCAACCAGACCAATAAAGACATTGCGGCCAGCATCATCGGCCATATCCGCCGCGCAGCGCTGGGCGAGCCCCTAAAGCCTTTTGAACAGCGTGTAGCTGAAGCCATGGACCGCATCTATACCCAGCATGATTGGTCAACGGCCCAGCGCAAGTGGCTGGACCGCCTGGCCAAACAGCTGGTGCACGAAGTGATCATCGATCGCGAATTTGTAAATAATCGCTTTTCAGATGACGGTGGCTCAAAGCAGATGGATAAGGTATTGGGCGCGCAGCTTGATACAGTGCTAGAAGAGCTAAACGAAGCGGTTTGGCCAGAGCTGAGCGCGTGATACGTGAATGTTGATGGCATCGACATACATCTACTATATGTCGATTTTTGCGGTTCTTTCGACATGACGCATGCCAAACTAGCCTAGCAAATATCTATAGGTAGCCACGATCTATACATTGACAGCGTCACATGCAAAGAAAAGTGCTTTTTCCTTTGCATATGAGCTTCGATATGTATAGATTTTTTCTTTTTCTATACATTAACTAAAAAGAGAAGCTCCGTGCTGCCAACGTTACCCCTTGAACACATCGAACAGTGGGAAACCCGCGCCGTGCTGAAAAAAGCAGCACAGGCACATCGTTACTTGGCAGAGCTAAAAGGCGTGGCAGCGACCATCCCTAACGAAGAAATATTGATCAATACGCTGACCTTGCAAGAAGCCCGGCACAGCTCTGAAATCGAAAATATCATCACTACCCAGGACGACCTCTATCGCGCAGTGGTGGCGGACGAGGCTAGTGTCTCACCACAAACCAAAGAGGTTCAGGACTACGCAACGGCATTACGGGCGGGATTCCGCAGCGTTCGACACTCCCGGCTGATTCGCCTGCACGACGTTTTACTGATTCAGGAAACCCTAGAGAAAAACCGGGCAGGCTTGCGTAAGCTGCCCGGGACGGCGCTTAAAAATCAGGCCACCGGCGAGGTGGTGTATGAGCCGCCCCAGTCAGCCCCAGAAATAGAAGCGTTAATGGGCAACTTAGTCGCCTATATTAACGATGACGAACAGTGCGATGCGGACCCGTTGGTAAAAATGGCCATCATCCACCATCAGTTCGAGAGCATTCACCCATTCTATGATGGCAATGGGCGAACCGGGCGCATTATCAACATGCTTTACCTGGTCGCCAAAGACCTACTCGACCTGCCCGTGCTTTATCTCAGCCGTTACTTGATACAGACCAAGGCTGGCTACTATCGGGAATTACAGGCGGTGCGCGAGACCGGGAATTGGGAGCCGTGGCTGCTCTATATGCTGGAGGGTGTTAGCCAGACCGCCCGGCAAACCATTGATCTGATCGGCCAGATACGCGAGTTGATGCAACACACCAAACACCGGATGCGTGACGAATGTCCGAAGATCTACCGGCAGGAACTGCTGAACAACCTGTTCAACCACCCGTATACGAAAATTGAATTCGTGATGGAAGATCTGGCCGTTAGCCGCATCACTGCGACCAAGTACCTGGATGAACTGGTCAATATCGGCCTGCTGGACAAAACCAAAGTCGGCCGCAGCAACTTCTATATCAATACTCCGCTAATGGCGCTCTTCCTTGAGCGTGCCTAACACTATTTGGAAACATTTATGACCAACAATGACATCGTCCAGAAGCTCTGGAACCTTTGCGACGTGCTGCGCGACGACGGTATCAACTATTCAGACTACGTTACTGAGCTGGTGCTGCTGCTGTTCATCAAAATGATTCACGAGAACACCGAAGCGGGCACCCTCAAGAAGCACCCACTGCCCGAAGGCTGCCGCTGGTCTGACATCAACGGTAAATCTGGCATCAACCTGCTCAACGACTACAAACGCATCCTGCTCAGCCTCTCTACTGGCCGCGATAGTGACGGAACCCTGGTGCACGACGATCCATTGATCAGCGCCATCTACGCCGATGCGCAGACCCGACTGCGTGAGCCGCGCCACCTGGAGCAGATGATCAAAACCTTGGACCAGATAGACTGGTTCAGCGCCCAGAAGGACGGACTGGGGGATCTTTATGAAGGGCTGTTGGAAAAGAATGCCAACGAGACTAAATCTGGCGCTGGCCAGTACTTCACCCCCCGCGCCCTGATCAACACCATGGTGCGCTGCCTGAAGCCACAGGCTGGTGAACACATACAAGACCCTGCCGCGGGTACCGCGGGCTTTCTGATTTCTGCTCACGAACATATCAAAAGCCAGACAGACGATCTTTACGACCTAACAGCCCATGAGAAAGCTTTTCAGGCGAACCGTGCTTTCGTGGGTATTGAGCTGGTGCCCGGCACTCGACGCTTGGCGTTAATGAACTGCCTTCTCCACGGCATGGAAGGAGACGATGAGGGTGTGGTCCACCTGGGCAACGCCTTAGGCCAAGCTGGCGCGGGGTTGGAAAAAGCCGACGTGATCCTCGCCAACCCGCCCTTTGGTACCAGCAAGGGCGGCGACGCCAGCATCACGCGCGACGACCTGACCTATAAAACCAGCAACAAACAGCTGGCCTTTTTGCAGCACATCTACCGCAACCTAAAACCCGGTGGCCGCGCCGCTGTGGTACTACCGGATAACGTGCTGTTCGAAGCGGGCGTGGGCACCGACGTGCGCCGAGACCTGATGCACAAGTGTAACCTGCACACCATTTTGCGCCTGCCCACCGGAATCTTCTACGCCCAGGGCGTGAAAACCAACGTGCTGTTCTTTACGAAGGGCAGCGCTGCGGACAAATACCAGGAAGAAAACTGCACGAAAAACGTTTGGGTCTACGACCTGCGCACCAACATGAGCAACTTCGGCAAACGTACGCCGTTTGGCGAGCCACATCTGAAGCCGTTTGAGACCGTGTATGGCGAAGAACCTAGCGGCCAGAGCCCGAGGGAAGAGGGCGAATACAGTTTTCATTCCGATAAGATCGAGCTGCCCGAGCACAGCGATGAAAATGAAGGTGTCGATCCCCGTTTGGCCCACAGCCGGTGGCGCAGCTTCAGCCGCCAGTGGATTGCCGATCACAAAGGCGACTCGCTGGATATTTCATGGCTGAAAGACAGTGACAGCGTGGACGCCGCCAACTTGCCGGAGCCGAGTGTGTTGGCGGGTGAGGCGATGGGTGAATTGGTGCAGGCGCTAGGCGAGATGGATACGTTAATGCGGGAGTTGGGGGCTGAAGAGGAGGCTGATGGGGCTAGGGTGCTTTTGCGGGAAGTGATGGGTGGTGTAGAGCAATGACCGATCCTTCTATTTCACGGCAATGGCTTACGATATCGCTGGAAAACGTCATTCTACGAATCGTCGGCGGCGGGACACCGAGCAAGTCAAAGCCTGAATATTACCAGGGTGAAATTCCGTGGATGAGCGTCAAGGACATGAACAAGCATGTCCTCGAAGATACTGTCGACCATATTTCACAGGCGGCAGTGACTAATAGCAGCACCAATGTCATTCCAGCAGGCACGCCAATCATTGCAACAAGAATGAGTCTGGGCAAGGTCGTTGTCGCAAACTTCGACTCAGCAATTAACCAAGATCTCAAAGCTCTCTTTCTACCGGCTGAAATCCATCGAGATTATCTGGTTTATTGGTACCGTTCTGTTGCACGAAAAATAGAGCAGATGGGTACAGGCACAACGGTAAAGGGAATACGGCTGGAAACTCTGAAAGATCTGGAGTTTGCGCTACCCCCCCTTGCCGAACAAAAAGTCATCGCCGATAAACTCGACACCTTGCTGACCCAGGTGGAAAACACTAAAGCCCGCCTCGTACGCATCCCGCAAATCCTCAAACGCTTTCGCCAGTCCGTGCTGGTTTCGGCAATGAGCGGGCGATTGACGGGCGTAACCTGTGTAGGTCTGGGCGCTTTAAAATCCGTTGCAGATATTGCCTCGGGCGTGGCTTTCAAAAAAGCACAGTATTCAAATTCGGGGAGCAAACTGCTGCAGATAGCGAATGTTGGGTATGGTGAAACGAAGTGGGATTCTGCTTCATATATTCCTCCTGATTTGGCAGATGAATTCTCCACATATGCCCTAGCTGAAGGCGATATTGTTATGGCTTTAAACCGGCCTATCACTAACGACACACTGAAAGTCGCAGTAGTATCTGTTGATGACATGCCTGCTACTCTTTACCAACGTGTTGCACGGGTCCGCACCACGTCTAAGCTACTTGATTCACGATACCTGTTCCTTCTGATGCAAGGCCCCAACTTTCGAAAAAATGTGGAGCTCAATCTGAAAGGTTCTGATCAGCCTTACTTGAATACCTCGTCGTTAGGAACCTTCGAAATTCGCGCTCCCGATTTACAGGGCCAAACCGAAATCATCCGCCAAGTAGACCAACTATTCGCTCACGCCGACCGCATCGAACAACAGGTCAACACCGCCCTGGCCCGCGTCAACAACCTCACTCAGTCCATCCTGGCCAAAGCCTTTCGCGGTGAGCTTACCGAGCAATGGCGCAAGGACAACCCTGAATTGATCAGCGGGGAGAAGAGTGCCGAGGCGTTGCTGGAGAGAATCAAGACGGAGCGGGCAGCCATGAAGAAACCTGCAAAGAAAACCCGCAAGCAGACAACCGCGTGATGTGTTCATCCGGTGAGTCTGTTGCGGAAAACAAACAATCGTAAGGAAACGCTGAATGAGTAATCTCGCTGCCTCGCAAAACGAAGCCGAGTTGACGGACAGTTTTCGCGGCTTAACTGAGCTGGTCGAAACGTGCAGAGAAAATGCCAACCGGGGCGGCGAGCGTTTCAATATTTTCGCTATCCTTGGCCTTCAGCGCGATGAAAACCGCACCCACTCACGATACCTCGCGGAGTTGCTGAGCCCCACCGGGCGGCACGGTGAGGGCGCCAAGTTTCTAAATGCGTTTGTTAACGACGTTCTGGGCCTTTCACTGGATGTGAGCGATCGAGTCAAAGTAACCAGAGAACTGGCCACCGAAGATCGGCGGCGTGTGGATATCGTAGTGGAGTCGCCAGACCTGATAATCGGTATTGAAGTGAAAATTGATGCTGGTGGCCAGAAGGCGCAGTTACATGACTATTATACTGCGCTCAAACAGCGGGCAAAAAGCCGGAAAAAGGCGGTACTGGTTTATCTCACGCTGGATGGCAAAGCACCCTCCACCTACAGTCTTAAAGACCTTGAACAAGAGAATGTACAGTGTCTCTCTTTTGAGAAAGATATCCGTCAGTGGATAGACACCTGCGCAAGCCTCAGTAAACACAAACCGGAATTGTCCTACGCGCTTATCCAGTACAAGCGTCTGCTCGAAAACCTCACCGGAGCTGGAGCCTCTATGACAGCGCTTATCGCCGACAAACTGGCCAATAACCGTTATGACCTGGAAACTGCCCTGGCGGTAGAAAAAGCGCTACCCAAGGCAAAAGCAATAGTAATGCTCCGGTTCTGGGAGGAGTTATCGAATGCAATGGCCAATGCGTTTGGTGTGACACCTTCCGTTTATGGAGGGAAAAATCTGAATGAAATATCTCACAGCTATTTTGATGTCAAACGGGGTGGAAAGCACGTAGGTATCAAGCACACGGTGGGTGATTTGAGCGGTAAAAAACTCTGTCTATACGTGAACCTCTATAATGCCATCCACTATGGCCTTCGTATCGATAGCGAATCAGGCTTGCCGGTTCCGCAGCAGGGCGTGCGAGATCAGCTAAGGGAAAAGCTAAACGATGGTAATGCGGTTGCTGATAAAGATCTGGATTGGCTAGTTTGCTACTACCACAACCCAGCTCCCAGTCAGGAGCCGATTATTCTTAACTTCGACAAATTCACCGGGTCGGTTCTCGACTTGATAGATGAGGATAAGCGGCAGGCGATCATCGGTCAGATGGTAGATCACCAGGTGAACCTGATTAAAGAAGCCAAAATACTCCTCGAAACCATCGTTGCATAAACAGCGCTAGAGCTATGCGCCAAGAAATCAGGTTCATGCTTGGCACAACATCGACTAGCACAGTCGCTATGTGGCAGTCTGAGCCCGACAGCATAGAAATGAGTGATCCGATAAGCTTCTACTGAACTAGTGAAGGGCGGTGATTTTTACTATAGTCCTATTAAGCCGTTCACTTCAGGGAGATTGGCAGCTATGAGTCATTTTTCACAGTTTTTAATTGGCGTCTCACCTATTTTGATTATTATGTTCGGGACGCTAATTGCAGCGGCGTATGTTATTAGATGTCGAAAAAATGAAAAAAATAACTGACATTGCGTGGGTGTGCTATATCAAAATAGCCAAGATAAGATCAGTTGATTTCTTGTTTATAATGAAGTTTAAATCTTCCTATTAACTGTGGTATTTAATTTTAGGCTTGGACTTCGATAAAGCCTGCAGTCTGACTCTGACAGTGAGTTAATGAGTATTTAAGCTAAATGTTATTTTGATAATTATTTGCACGAAGTGCTTGGCTGAATATGCTTTTCAGAGCAGTTTAAAGCGCTAAGTGCCTTATCGCACAGGGTGGGGGTTACTATAACTGTATCGCTAAGAACGGTCAAAAAGCAGCCCGTAACAGAAAACGGAGTGTAGCAATCCAGTGGATATTTTAGCTACAAGTGATTTTCCTCTGATAACTTTCATTGATATTGAGGCGTCTGGGCTTGATCAGCCTGATAGCTATCCAATAGAAGTTGGCTGGGCTGATACGCTAGGTAATAGCGATGGGTTTCTCATTCGTCCCCATGACGATTGGATGCATTGGAGTCCAACTGCAGAGTCAATACACGGTATCAAGCGAAAGGAGCTATTCGAAAAAGGTTTACCGGTCGATGAAGCGGCCGAGCAGCTCAACGATATGCTTGGGTGTGAAGTCGTCTTTTGTGATGGGCTGGATTCAGATCAATTCTGGCTAAAAAGGCTCTACGAGGCGACAAGCGTCGCGCCTTCGTTCGAATTGGCTGATTTTCATCAGCTGCACAAATTGCTCAGCAAGCAGCACATGTTGTCGCTCCAACACGCTCTAAAAAGCCAACCGATACCGCATCGGGCGCAGGCTGATGCTGAGCGTTACGCTAACGCCGTCCTCGCTAGCTACCCGATTTATGGCGCTAGCTAATACAAGAGCCACGGTTTGAGTTCATCCTTGGATTCCTGGGCTCACTTTTTATACTGCCTAAGGTCTTCTAACTTACCGCATTTTTGTTGGGACGTGCCTGATAAAGCAAGGTGGCAACTGTGGGTGCTATGCTACTTTTAAAGGTAAGCTAATTGTCTTGTACGGTTATTGGCTGTGGCACATCCATCCAACGCCCCATTTACCAAACGTTCTATGATTAGTGGGGGCCTTAAGTCATAGCGGCTTCCCTAGATTAGCTCCCCGGCAATGTCATCCCCCAAGGATATCTAGGCACCCATAGGTTAAAACGAATGGGAGTCACATCAGTGATGTGCCCCGGTATACGCTTGAAGAGCTGCTCGCTCAGTGCGAAGCCATGCACTTGAGATGAAAGAGGTCATAAAGTGGCAGCGTAGAAAGCGAGCCAGTCGTGAGCTGTAAGGTTGTTTTTTATTGCCTGGTCTGCTGGTGTAAGCCTATATAAACATTAGAAAAGGCGAGCGAGGTAAAAGTTGAGATAAGACGGTGCGTTAATAAAATGTAGTTCCTAATTTACCTACGGCACCGACATGTTTCGTTATGCCATATTCCGCTCGTCATTTCGCTGAAATAACTTTGTGGGTAGCTTCACATCACTAGTAATCTTTGAGAGTCCGAGGGCTCGTACTTCAGTCATATAATCATGCTTATATCTTAGTACCACTCATTTTAAGTGGGGCGCTTTGGACGCCAGCGTTCCTTAGCTCGATGAGTTCATGCTCATAGTATTCGCTTCCCTGTCTAGAAACCGCCGGAAATGGTACTGCACCGTTTCAGAATTATCATGCGAGTTATTGACCAAGAAAATGTAGTCAATTTTGCTATGTCGGCGACATGTACCGGTAATACCCTCAGACGGCGCAGTGACAGCCGCGAGTACTGGGCGAAAAAATAGAGTGGTGGCGCTAAGGTGCGCTGGGTGAATTTGAAAATCAAGAAAGCCGACGACGTAGCGACGGATTGAAAAATGAATTCAAGCGGCAAATCCGTGACGTAGTTGCTCAAGAAGCGTTACAACGGACTTGTACCCCGGTGTGGTTGCAGTAGCCTCCAGCGCAGTGCACCCTCCGAACGCTTTTCGCGGCTTATGAAGCCAAGTAACTGATTTTCGTTTGTTGCGGAAAATCGATGTTGCGAGGAGCGTTGCCATAATAGCTCGATAAAGTTTGTCACCCTCGCACGGGGTGAGAGGCTTTCCTTGATTCAATCTACGCTTGAGAGCATTTTTACTGATAATACCCAGCTCCCCAGCGTTCACGCCATATTCGGCGACCCTATCAATAGCCGACAGAGGGGCTCCCTGTCGGATCAGTACATCTAAACTGTGGTTCTCACTAGCACCGAATAGCACAGCCACTTGACTCTCAAAATTACTTTCACAGTCGGTTGACGATGGCATGATCATTTCCCTACAGGAGTTGCTAACAGTAAAGATAGTAGATCCAGTTTGGAAAGGGCAGAGATAGGGGGCAAGCAAAAAATGGCATTATAGGTGGCTACGGGAATGGATCATTTCGTGCACGTCATGTGCTAAGGTTAATTTAAGGTCAGGACTCGACCCAAAGCGGAAGTTGCGGCCAATTAGGCATGTTGGTTCGACAGTGTTATGCAGCCGGTACGATATTGATGCTTTGCTGCCGAGCTGTATT
>NZ_VIFN01000016.1:0-39266 GCF_013183775.1 Halomonas hibernica | reverse complement strand
ACAAGTGAAGAAATTCTTGGCCTCAGTTCACTTGATGAGCTTTTAACGACTGACTGCCTCTCAAAGGCTAAAGCAATCTGGTTTGCCCGGAAGCGATAAACTTATACCCCATAGCCTTATAGCCTTTCTCACGCTTTCGGAACATTCGCTCAAGCATAGGCAGGCCAGTATCCAAGTAATCATAGACAGTGACTTCTAGTTTGCCTTCGGTGTCTCGATGGAGTCTGCCTGCATACTGTGACAGCGTTCCTTTCCATGCGATGGGCAGAGCTAAAAACAGGGTGTCCAGTCGAGGCAAGTCAAAGCCTTCTCCAATGTATTTCCCAGTTGCAACGATGACTTGAACCCTATGCAACTCTTTTTCTGCCAACTGGCGCTCTTTGACGCGCATCCCACCACGTAAGATAACTGACGATATGGATTCAGCATCCAGCAGTGTCGCCAAGGTCTCGGCATGTTCTCGTCGTTCCGTCAGCACAAGGCAATTTGCTTGGTTGTGCGCACAGCTTGCAACATCCTGAACAATGGCCTCATTTCGGGCGCTGCTCTGGACAAGCCAATGGTAAACCGATGCGATATGGGGCCGCACACTAGGCTGGCAGATGTGGGTGGGTGGCGTTTCGTGATGCTCTCGAACAATGACGTGTTGGATAAATCGGTTACTGTGGTGCGCCTGGGCTTTGTGACGAATGGGCCCTGCAACCATCAACATGATTTTTTGGTGGCCATCCTGACGATCAGGCGTTGCTGTCAAACCAATGACGTATCGAGCGCTGACCTCATTAAGCAACATCTCGTAACGTGGCGCTGAGATATGATGGCATTCATCGATGATGACTTGCCCGTACTCCTTGACCTGCTTCGAGACTGTATTGTCTTTCTTATTGATCAAGCTTTGGTAAGTGGCAACGTCGACCTGCCCAGTAGGTTTCTTTTTACCGCCGCCAATTACACCGATGAGCGCACCCTCAAGGAAGGTGTCGAGTCGCTCCTTCCATTGATCAAGTAGCTGACGACTGTGCGTGAGGATCAGTGTGTTGACTTGCCGCCTGGTTATCACGCCAATAGCCGTTACGGTTTTACCGAAAGCGGTCGGTGCATGAAGTATTCCGGTATCGTGTTGGATAAGTGCCTGCACCGCCTTGTCCTGGTCGCTACGCAGCGTTGCTTTTAGGCTGACTCCAGGTAAAAACTGGCCTGATATTCTACGGTCATCAATGTCCACCGTGATTCCCTGTTTCAGCAGCAGATCTTGAAGCTCATCCAAGCAGCCTCTGGGAATAGAAAGATAACCTTGCTCAATATGGGCGCATGATATGTAGCGAGGGATGCCATGCGTCGAGAAACGAAGCGACTGTGTTTTGAAAAATACAGGATTAGCAAAGCTGGCCATTCGCTTTATTCGTGTCGCCAATGTTCCTGGAATGCCTGATAACTTTATATAAATGTGACTGGTCAGGATGAGCGTGATGCTTTCAGGACATCCAGAAAGCTTCCCTGTATCAACCGGTAACGTTGACTCCCACGGCAACACAGTATCTACAGTCACACCGGAATTAGCCTCATTGCCGATCAGCTCTTCAAGTTGAGCTGATGCAAGTGTCTGTTGCTGACTGAGCAGTGCCCATTGATCCGGGTATGGCGCAAAGTTGTCGTCGACGAAGACGGTGCATCCGCGACTTCGCGCCTCGTGTTGAAGCGGCAGGGCAATCAGATTGCCAAACCCACCATCAGGCATGGTGTCTTGGTTGGGAAATAGCCGGTCATAGGAGTCGAAGGATAAGCCTGGATGAAGCTCCATGGCCTTATCCAACAATTTGAATCCCAACCTCCTCGCTGACGAAGCTTGAACAGCTTCTGAAAAGAAAACCCATAGATGGGCACCCGCACCGGACCGAGAAACCTCCATAAGATAGGGTACGCCTTCACCACGACAGGCCTGGGCTAGTGCACGAACATTCGCTTTCCAGTCCCCCTTATCAAAATCCGCCGCCAGCAAGTAACAAGAGCTATCCGGCAGTAAAGGGTAAAGGCCGGTCACATGTTTGCCAGACAGGTGGTCATAAACTGCATCAAAATCGAGGGGCTTGAAATTTTTGTGTCGACATTCTCCGCACTTGATCCTTGGTTTCTGACAGATGACCGGCATCCACTCGTTCGCACAAGCGACAGCATAGCCGGAACGACCGCCGGAACTCTGCCAGCGAACCGCATAAACATCCTGCCTGCCTCGAAAGAGTTTTCGGTATACTTCAACTTTCTGGCCAGGGGTGAGTAGCGGTAAATCATGTCGGTTTGCAGAGCGATACAGCTCTTGCTTTCGAGAAAGGAGAGCAGCCTTTTCTTGTTCAAGCTCTGATAGTCTCAGCTCAATAGTGACGAGTTCTTGATCTGTGCGGATACCTACCTCGTGCCCAGTAAAGCTATAGGGGTCTACGGTTTAACAGGTTAGAGACGCTTATTTGTATTCTAGCTTATCGTCAGCACTCGGCTGACAGGCCACACTCGTCACCATAAAACTTTACGGCGATCTTTTTTGATAAGAATCGCCCCGAGTATTCTAGACACTTGATCTACACGTAATACCTACCTCGTGCTTCATGAAGCCGTTTTGGTTCCCGGATCAGAAAACTTATTCATATTCTAGCTTATTGCTAGCACTCGCATTGAAAGCCTCCCCGTGGCCCTTAAAACCTTACGTGTTCACATTTTGATAAAATGATGGTTCATCAATAATCATAACCATCGAGGCATGCTGTGACGAAGTTAGTAATCTCTAAGATCAAATCTCCTTCCGGTGCGCTTGGTGAGATCGAACGTGGCAACCTTGCCATCACTAATCAGATGCCTTTATCGTCATGGCTCGATGCTGAATTGGTCGATTCTTTGCTAGCCTACCATCCCGTTTCGGTTCGAAAAGTGTCCAGACACTATGAAGTGGTCAGTGGGTTTCGAGCGTTTCATGCTGCCAATGCCCTGCTGGAAAGCGAAGAAGTTATTCCAGTGCGGGTCACGAACGATGATGAAATTCATTTGGTGAAAGGCGCACTCTTCGAATTCATTACCCACAGCTTGATGCACTGTCCAGATGCCATTGAGGCAAGAGAGCATGTTTATCGTCAACTAAATAAACTTTCCACGACTCTGCGTAAAACCTATGGCATCGAAATGCCGAACAAACTTTCTCGACGTAAACTCAAGACCTTGCTGGGTCTCAAAGGGCGGCGTATTACCGTTTCAAGACAGCGGAAGTCTGAGCTGCAACGAATCATGGAATCTCGGTGATATGAGCGATACTGGCCTTGAGCAACTAGCAAAATTGAGTGGTGCTTCGGCAGACCGCGTAGAAGAACTGCTTTCCCTTTTAAAAGCGCCTGACAGTTTGACCCACCTGGTATTAGTCATGAGCAACCTGCAGCGTGCACTGAATGCGATTCAGGAGGTCAAGGGCTTACGGGAGAACCCTGAGGAAGGAGGTGAGGTAGAAGGGAAGGAGAGTCTTTTAAACTATCTGCCGCTGATAGGTCAACTTGTAACTTCAGTTGAAGCATCTGATGCTTATAGCTTTCCAGACGAGTGGCTGGATCGGTCAGGCAAACAGCGAGGCATTATTAATGACCATCCCGAATGGGCCATGCTGATTCTGACGCCTGGCTCTGAATGCTACGACCATGGTGGCTACTGGCAGCATACTGGTGTTGTCATGGCGTGCTCTGCCATTCAGCGAAGGCGGCATCAAGAACGTATTGGTTCTGAGATAACTGCTGCCTGCCGAGATATCCGCACAATTGGTCAAGGCAAGAAGCCTCTTTCGCTGCTGGAGAAAGTAGATACTGATATCACTCTTGAAGGCTATTATCAGAAACATCTGCTTGAAGGTGAAGGTGAAGGTGATGAGGTTCGTGAGCCCCTGGCTGGCATTGAATTGCTCGTTCGTAAGGTGCTCAGTCTTAAAGGCAAAACACGGGAAGGCGGAGGAGGAGGTGGCCGATCAGGTCGACTAGTTGAACGGCAGGTGGTGTTGCCGGACGGTGATGATGAGGATAGAGAAGGGCCTGAGGTTTCGGTTCGGTTTTCGGAGTCGATCGGCGACGAACAGTCTCAGGGGCGCCAGCGCACAGCGGGGCTACATCCTAAAGAGACCCAGAAGCTGCGCGCCGTTTCCTTTACTGAGAGTAAAGCATTACCTACTTTAGGCTTTGATCTTAGGGACTTGATCAGGCGCCAGAAAAGCCGAATCCAGAATATCAGCCAGTCTAATCAGCGCCTTTCCTATCGCTATGCGAGTCTCGGTCGGGTCGAGTTGGCGATGGCGGCGGAACTCGCCTTTCAGCTATTTACTGGGCGAGGACGTTTTGAGCAACGTGATACAGAAGGAGTTTATGCTGGCCTGCTACTGTTGCTGGTGATCTGGCTCGGGCGACCCGTCGAACAACTACTGGGAATGCGCGTCTATAACCATCAAGGTGAGCTGCCGAAACACCGCAAGGAAGTGCTCGCTTTTCTGATTGACGAGCACGCTTTCGTGTTGCCGATTCCTACGCCGGAGTGGCGCAACAGCCTTCAGGACGACGCGAAGACGCTGCTCTATACGGCCGGTGCTAGCACGCCTGCATTGGTAGATGACGTGATAGTGGTCGCAAGCCCCGTGCGGATTGGGAAGTTTATCTCAAACCTTGGGTTAGCGCGAAAGGGGCGAGCAAAATACCGTGAATTGTTTCCCGAACACCGCCGTGAAGCGATTGAAAGTGCAATGCGTGCGGCGGTGTCGAAAGCCAACCGTGCCCATCGTATGCGGCTAACACCGCTCCGGATCAGCCAGGCCCTGTTCGATGAGATTGTTGATCACTCCAGCGACTGGGTAGACGCTTACCTGTTGACCGGGCAACGTTTCACCATCGCTGATGTGGCCGCCCATTATTACAGCGTTCCAGCTGGCTATCTTGAGGCCCTTTATCATGACGCGGCCGTATCGCTACGCAATAGTATCTATAAGTACCTGAGCGTCGACGAGAAAAACTATTATACCTTCCAGCAACCCGTTTCGAACAGTGGCGACCACGGCAGTAAGTTGAACCTCAAACCGATGTTGCTGACTCGCTTGGTCAAACATCTCAAGAATGATCTGCGGGCAGCAAAGCGTCTGGCACCAGGTGAGGAGAGCTGGCGGAAGGTGCACAATCATTACGTGGCCTATATGGCTTTCTGGATTCTTTTTGCGACGGGTTACAGGGCTGTCAATGACCTCGTTTTTCGTTGGCGGGAAATCGACTTTGATACAGGTTTTCTGGTGATTTCCGACAAAGACGACGAAGCGATGAGCCAAGCGAGAGTGGTCTGGTTGTTGCCGGAGGTGCTTGAGCAGCTACGTTGTTATGCCTATCACTTGGAAGTTTTGCAGGCCCGTCTGTATCAGCGTAACTCCCTTTATGAGCACCTCGATGCGGTGTTGAGCGAGCCACGGCCGAACGTACCGCTGTTGTTCTTTATTAGTGACAACTGGCAGATGGTGCAGCTTTCACCGGAGAACCTGAGGCAGCAAGTGCCAATCTTTACACTACCAATCAATGCCAGTCGGCACTATCTGCGCAGCACCCTTCGCGCTGAAGGCGCCCGTGGTGAGCTGGTCAACGCCTTCTTGGGGCATGCCCAGCAAGGTCAAGAACCATTTGGTGGATTCTCCACATTGTCTCCCGTCGAAATGTTTCGAGAATTAGCGCCGATTCTAAGCAAAATGCGCCGCGAAGCAGGGTGGACGGTGCAGCAGGGACTCGCGGATGTCTGATCAGGTCGAGGAGGTTTGGAGCGGCTGGAAGTTGATAAAAGTTCCGGAAGGAGCTGGCGGTGCCGAGGCGCGTCACAGACAGCATCTTATAAATAGGCGCCGCCACCAAATGGCAGTACTTGAACTGCTACAGAAAGCGCATCCCGGCCTGGTTCGAGGTGAGTATGGCGTCAAGGTGCCGCCCGAGACCACTCAGCAGTGGGAGGAGACCCTGCAAACAACCGACAGTGGTTCTGTCGTGGAAATGCGGAACAAGGTCAACTTCTTGTCACTTGGGTTGCGGCGTGGTCAGCAGGAGCTAGGGTGGGAAGTGGTCGTTCCGGCACCGCTGCATTTGGTCAGGCCCGCGGCAAGTGTCTTTACGCCCTCATCCTTTGAAGCAATGAGCTATTACCGTGACTGGTGCCGATATGCCGACTACGCGATTCAACAAGCAGATTTTCAAGCACTTCTTTTGTACGCCAACGCGGACCAAGGACACCGTAGGTTCGAACCCGAAATGATCAGCTGGGGGCTGTTTCTTTATTATGTTACGACGCGTGATGGTTTGCTGGGTACCAAGTTTTTGAATTCACTGCCTTTAGCCACCTCTACATTAGCCGTGTATAAGTCGTTTGCCTGGCTGGTTTTTCATGAGGTGGTGCTGGATGACATGCCTGGCAAAGTACCTCCACGCAGTCGCTGGCACTTGGGTGTGTCGACATTAGCCGTCTTGATGCGTCATATCGAGCAATTTGGCCATCCTGGTGAGAAGGTAAATGGCTATCAGCAGGCCAAGATGCTGACAAAGACATCATGGCTCCATTTTTGTCGTGCTATAGGGGCGAAGGCGCTGACACTTTCAGAGTGTCAGGAGCATGCTGCGACCGCTTTTCGACTGCATGTACCTGCTTATCTGGTCAATAGTGCGCTTGGCAAGCAGCAGGGTACTTCGCTTGCCGAGGCCCGTTGGCAGCAGTTGCTCTGCGGTGGGTACAGAGTACACGCGAAACAGGAAGCTAATCAGGTAAGCGATGAGGCCACAGTAGTTGAGACCGGGCTCCCACCGATGGAGACGAAGCAACTTGGCCGTGTTCAACCGTTATATGAGGGACGTAAGCTGCTTAAGTTGCTGCATGACACCCTCTACAAACGCAGGGAAGAGAAACGCCTAGGCTATGGGCAGCTTGCCCGAGAACTAGAGAATGCCGTTACCGCCTCTCAACAGATGGCGCCCATTGTCGAATGTCTCTGCCGTTGGTTGCTTTTTCTGCACTGCACAAAAAAACGCAAGCAGTCGACCCTGTATAAATATCTTGGTATCAGCATGCCGCTTTTACAGGCAATGGGGGACACATTAGTCGATCAGGATCGGCTTGCTATCTTAGTCGAAGCCTATCAGTACGTGGTGGAGCAGGCGAAGACCGAGAAAAATCGCAGCTATCGTTGGACAGTGTTGCGCTCGTTTCATACGTTTCTTGTCGCTGATCTTGGCTTGGCCAACGTGTACATGGAGTTCAGCGGAGACGGCGCGACGGTGGCACATCATGCCGATGCCAACTGCTTATCGGAAGAAGAGTACCGTCAAGTGTCGGGTTACCTGGCCTCCCAGGCGGCCAGTGCGATGGGTGCTATTCGTTACTGGATATTTGTACTCGGTTTTCGCGCAGGACTTAGGATAGGTGAGGCTCTTTCTATCCAGCTAGATGACATCTTGCTGAATCAGATGCTGGAACATACCGACGTTACCCTTCTAATTCGCAATAACGCCTATGTTGCCATCAAGAGTCATGATTCACGCCGACAGCTGCCCTTGCACTACTTGCTGACAGAGACTGAGTTAGATGACTTTAAGGCCTTTGTCATCAAACGGCACAGCGTGGCAACACATGGTCGTGTCATGCTGTTCGGCGAGGGAGGTAATTCTGTATCTCCATTGCGAGATGACATAGTGCAGACGGAAATTCATGCAGGCATGCGGCGTATCACCGGTGATCCAAGCCTGCGCTTTCATCATTTGCGCCACTCGCTGGCTAACTATTTGCTGCTCTCTTTTCATGGTGTTGAGGTTCCGTGGCCAGTGCCTCAACATCATGCAGCTCTATGGGAGAAAGTGGTTAATGGCCCATCCCGCTCAGGGCTGTATTTCATAGCCCAAGTGATGGGGCATGCATCCCCCGAAGTAACTCTTCGTAGCTATTTACATTTTAACTGCCTATTGACTGATCATTATTGCCACCAAAAATCTAACTCGGTAGAGGGCCGCCTTCCCAGCCATGCGATTGCTCAATTGGAAGCCTTGGATAGATTGATTGAGGTTAAACCGGCGACCCTACGTAAATGGAAAGAGCGCTTCGGTGAGCGGCCGCCTCTATGGCTCCAGAAGGCCTTTCCGATGTGCCCGCTGATTGATGTAGAGCAGCAGGACGTTATGCCCTATCCGGCACTACCAGATAAGGTTCTCCTTGAACGCCAAGGCCTGAGCGAGCTCTCTCTGGAACAAATTGCAGCCGCTTTAGACCTCTTGCATAAGCGGAGTTTTGAAGACGTTGAGCGTATCTTTAATCTTCGTGACGGCGAGGCAGAAGGATTAATGTCATGCGCGGTACGAGTGCTGACCGCACGCACACGACAAGGGAAGAGTGCCTTTCGCCACTATCGGCTCACCAAAGGCAAGCAGCCAGCGGCGAGTAATAGCGCACCTCCCCGATTTCCAACGCCGCACTCGCTTGCGGAGCGTCCGGTGGCGTATGCGATGTACCAAGCTATCTGGTCGCAGTGGTTTGAGCATCATCCCGATGTACTTCGTAAACATCTTCGCTTCTTCTATCGCTACCACCGTGCCACCGACGGGCATGTATGGATTCGTGATGCCGATGACGGTTTGGACTTTGTGAGTTGGGTGTTGAGTTTAGATGCTGGCGTCAAAGCTGTCATTGAGGTGATACCTAGTGCTCTATCATCTCTGCCTGCAAAAAAACAGCTCAGTGAATGGAAGAAACGACTGCCGTCGCATTATCACAAGGTCGAGTGGCAATTAAAGTCAATGGGATCTCGCTTCAACAAGCCGCTTGGTACGGGCAATGTGAAGTTCTATGTTGTTAACCAAAATAAGCGTTCTCATAGTGGGTACCCTGCGCGCTATGTGCTGGTGTTGGCATGTATCGTGATGGCTGCAGTGGCCAAGCATGAATAGCAGAATAAGCCCTTACAAGAAAAAAAAGCGTATTCGGAGCTTATAAGTGCAGAATCCGAAATGGAAGAGTCAGACAAGTAAGCCATTAATAACATGGACTGCTATCTATGATCGTTAGGCTGGTTGATCAAGGGGGAGTTATCGCCCCGGCCCGGCGCTGTAGGGGTAAGGTGTGTCTGAACGACAAGAAGTGGTAAAAAGTAGGTGATTTAAGCCGAGCCAATAGATTTTTAGTGGTATTGCGGCCTGAGTGCGTTACTTGCTGAGGAGCTATATGAAATCCGGGCTAGCAAACGGCCAATATTGTCGATCAAGCAAATCTTCTAGGGTTGCCGGGCGTTGTGTCTGGCGCGTTAGCAGGACGGATAGTGGCCACCAGCCTTCTCATGCAAGCTCAAATTCATATTGTGCACGGCAAATCGCTAATTTTTCCACAGCCGCCAGTCATCACCGATCATTCGATGGTTACCACAACGCTGCCTGCTATTTTAAGAGCTAGTGATGAGAAACATGAGCTGCAGCAGGCTCTTTTTCTTTTCAAAGAGGTAAAACAGATATTGGATGACTATACCAAGCCGCAAGCCAGGGTAACGGCAAAATCAATGGAGCAACTGGTAACACAGCGAAGCGGTAAGTTAAGTAGTGCCATCACGCTGTTGGTGATCTGGATTGTGTCGGTTATCCGGATGGGCAAAGGAAGGACAGGAAGGCGCTCTAAGTCGTTCAAAAGCAGTAATATTCATAACTGTGGGGGGGGCATTGCGTAAGCTTTTGAGGAGCTGGCGTACGATGTCGACCTGATGGTACTAGGTAGCAAAGAGGTCACCGTTTTTATGCAGGTTTGTTTGACTAGCAAAAAATCCAGTTAAGGGATATGAGCTATTTTAGCCATTTTTCATAGAGTAGCCGCTTTACAAGGTATTGAAGAGCCTGACTGGGATGAGCTTCCTATTGCAGTACCCTTAAGATGAGTGGTTTTATAACTGGTGGTCTCTTTTTATCAAGTGAGCGTGCGATGGTTGCCGTTAGCCCCCACTTTCTCACGAGTAGGTTGAACTCAATAAGGTGTTAGTCGTTCTCCATCATTGACCGCTTATGCATGCGTTCAAGCCTTAGTAGTTCAGTATCTAGGTAGTCATAGACAGTAGCTTCCTGCTTGCCTTCAACCCGCTCTATGAATCCCGCTAGCGTACTGCGACAGCGTTCCTTTCCAGGCGATGGGTAGGGTTAAAAACAACGCGTTTAACTAAGGCAAGCCAAAACTTCTCCGATGTATTTGCGGGTTGCAACGATAACCTGAGCTTTATGTAACTGCGCTTCCGCCGCCTGACGTCCTCTGACACGCATCCCTCCACGCAACACAACCGACGTTACGGTTTCAGCGACCAGCATTATTGCCAGTGTCTCACCATGCTCTCGTCGTACCGTCATGAGAAGACTGTTTGCCTCATTGGGCACACAGCTTGCTACATCCTAAACAATGCACTGATTCCGAGCGTTGCTTTTTGCAAGCCAACGGTGAGCAGGAGCTATATGGAGCGTTCATGCCCGATAGATATTGATAGTTTGACTAATGACTGCACTTACCGCTTGAAATCAGAGCATACAGAAAAACCAATCATTTCATCTGTATCTTAAAGATAAAGCAAGCCGCAAGATAAAGAAAATAATATACATTAGTATATTATACTTATGCATTAATAGCGATAAGTTATCAGTAGATCATATATATTCATTACCGCAAAAATGGGCAGCTGTGTAAGGTGATATAAAAGTAGTTAACCAATTTTGCTTACAAGTTGGTTTCTGAAAATGCATATAAATTTTTGCATGGTATCACTTGATAAAATAACAAACGACAAAAGGTAGGATTTAATATGTACAAGAACACACAAACTAAAAGTGGTTTAGGCTCGCTTATTTTAATCGGGTCAGTATTTTTTTCCTGCGTAGCTAGTGCAGATTATAATATCAAAGTTGCTCATGCTTCACCTGCTGTTAATGATCGCTTAGAGGAGTCCCTACAGAGCTTTAAACAAAATGTAGAAGAGCGTACCAATGGGGAGGTTACCATCACTACCTATCCAGCTAGTCAGTTAGGTGGTGAGCGAGAACAGCTTGAGGGTGTCCAGCTTGGCTCAATCGAAATGGCGGTATTAGCCGGACCAATTCCTGGTATATATCCACAAATTATGGTTTTTGACTTGCCATATTTGTTTAAAAATAAGCAAGTTGCCTATGAAGTTCTTGATGGTGAATTCGGTCAGCGCATATTAGATGAGATGTTACCACAAACAGGGATCCGAGCTTTGGCCTGGGGGGAGAATGGCTTTCGCCATTTTACGAATAGCTTACACCCAATTGAAAGCCCAGAAGATCTCAATGGGCTAAAAATCAGGACCATGGAGAACCCCGCGCACATGGAAATGGTGGAGTCTTTAAGTGCAAATCCGACGCCTATGGCTTTTGGCGAGGTTTACTCTGCCCTTCAGCAGGGTGTAATCGATGGTCAGGAAAACCCTATATCTTTAATTGAAAGCATGCGCTTCTATGAAGTTCAAGAGCATCTTACCCTTGATGGGCACGTCTATAATCCATTTACATTTATTGTTAATAACGATTTTTTTACAAGCCTTCCTGAAGAATATCAGTCTATTCTTGCAGAAGAAGCGAGAAACTGGAGCGATATCGAGAGGCAGCTCAATACGCAGCAGGTTGAACGTGGTATTCAAACGCTAAAAGACTCAGGTATGAAGATAGTCGAGTTAAGTGATCAAGAAAAGCAGGCGTTTCGAGATGAAACTCAACCTGTCTACGATATGTATCGTGAACAGCTAGGAGAAGAAGTTATTGATGATCTTCTTAAAGCTGTTAATGAAGCAGAGACCAAGCTTTAATCGAAAATAAGCAGATTCAGGCAGCGGCTAACTTTAAGATAATAAGTTTTGCCGCTGTAGATGCTAAATATTGGGGTGTAAATATGGCCCTCTATAGATTTTTCAATAAGTTAGATGCTGTATTAACAAAAGTAGAAGAGAGGGTTGTATGCTTTCTAATTGCAACTATGCTTACGGTTGTTTTTTTAGGAGTTTTTAACCGTACTTTAATACAGCTGCCTATACCATGGCTAGAAGAACTAGCTCGGTATTTAATGATATGGGCTGCTTTCATTGGTGCTAGCTTGGGAGTAAAGCGTGCTGTTCATATATCAGTTGATGCTTTGATTATGTTACTTCCCGTAGCTGCTCAGCGACTAATGACTTTCATTGCTTATATGGCAAGCTGCATCCTCTGTGCTTGGCTTTTTTACATTGGCATTGAGTTTGTAGGTCGTGTGATTAATACCGGGCAGCTTTCTCCAGCAATGCGTATTCCTATGTACACCGCCTATGCCGCTGTTCCATGTGGTTTCTTATTAATGACTTTTAGATTTTTTCTTAAATGTATCTTTTTCTTCGAAAAAGGCAATAGTTTAACTTCTAACGAAGTCATGGCCGAAGACGGTGATAAGTTGGTGTTAGGGAGCAAAGAATAATGACAGCTACGATGTTTATTGCAATGTTTACTTTACTCATAGTTAACATACCATTGGCCTTATGTATCGCATTTGCATGTGTCATTGCATTTGTTTTTGCTTCAGAGTTGCCCACATTTGTTACTGTGCAGAGAATGTTTACTGGTCTCGACTCCTTCCCTCTCATGGCCATACCTTTTTTTCTCCTTGCGGGGAAAATTATGGAGAAAGGAGGAGTCTCTACGCGGCTTGTTAAATTAGGCGAAAGTATAGTGGGGTCTCTACCAGGGGGGTTGGCCATAATTGCATTGCTAGCTAGCATGTTTTTTGCATCCATTTCTGGTTCTGCCCCTGCTACTGTTGTCGCTATTGGCAGTATTATGGTTCCGGCAATGATCACTGCTGGGTATGATAAAGGATTCGCTATAGCATTAATGGCTGTTGGTGGAACGATAGGCATTATTATCCCACCAAGCATACCTTTTGTTGTATATGGTATTTCAGCTAATGTAAGCATTGGTGATCTTTTCATTGCAGGAATTCTTCCTGGGTTAATAATAGGCCTTTCACTAATTTTATACTCTTATTGCTATTCAAAATATAAGGGTTATAAAGGGGCTGAGCCTACAAGTTTTGTTAATTTTATTGACAAGCTTAAAAAATCAGTCCTAGGTTTGGCCATGCCAATCATTATCCTTGGAGGGATTTATAGTGGAGTATTCACTCCAACTGAGTCTGGTGCTATTGCATGTGTATACGGCTTAATTATATCTTTATTTGTATATAAAGAAATTAGATTTTCTGATTTGAAAGAAATATTTATTTCTTCTGGTTTGACGTCCTCCATGGTGCTCCTAATAATTGCGTCAGCCAATATAATGGGTTGGGTATTGACCACTGAGCAGTTTCCACAGCAAGTATCTGACTGGGTTACTAGTTTCGGTGCCGATAAAGTCTGGCTTCTGATAGGTATAAATATTCTTCTTCTTTTAATCGGTACTTTCTTGGAGCTAAATGCAGCCATTATTCTTTTGGTTCCTATTCTTTTGCCTATACTTTTAGAGCAGGATGTCAACTTAATACATTTTGGTGTTGTGATGATAACCAACCTGGCAATTGGATTGCTAACTCCTCCTTTAGGTGTAAACCTTTTTGTTGCCAAGAGTCTAGGTACAGCTTCATTTACACTGATAGTTAAGAAAGTTACTCCCTTGCTTATAGTTATGTTGGTTGATTTGTTTTTATTCACCTTCTTGCCAAAGATATCCTTGTTGTTTGTGGGGTGAGCAAAGGTGTGTAAATATCTGTGTAGTATTAATATGAACTATAGTTTAATAGGTGGATAATGAAGAACTTTCAATTTTATTTCCCAACAACACTTAAATCCGGCTTTGGCATGGCTAGGCAGGCTGGAACTCTGCTTAAGCCTTATGTTGAAAACAAACTTTTTGTCGTTACCGATAAAGGGGTGCTTCAATCCAAGGTGTTGGATGGATTCTTTGAATCCTTAGAGCAGGTCGGCCTAAGCTACGAAGTATTTTCTGAAGTGGATCCAAACCCATCTACAGTAGTCTTAGAAAATGCTGTTGAGCGTCTTAAAGTGTCGGGATGTGACGCAGTTATCGGTGTTGGTGGTGGTAGTAGTATCGATACCGCTAAAGGTGTGGTTGCAATGGCGACTAACCCTGGTAGCATTCTTGACTATGAAGGTTACGATAAAATTGAGAACGCGCCACTTCCATTATTTGCAATTCCTACTACATCAGGCACAGGTAGCGAATGTACTGCTTCAACAGTTTTTACAAATAAAGAAACTTTATTTAAAACTGTAATTATAAGCCCTCTGCTTTTCCCTAAAATTGCAATACTAGATCCTGAGCTGACAATTAAATTACCGCCATCTATTACGGCGGCTACCGGCATGGATGCTCTTACACACGCAATCGAGTCATATGTCTCGAAACAGGCAAGCCCAATTAGTCAGGCACTTGCCATTCAAGCAATACGCATGATTTCAACTAATATTAAAAAAGCCTATTTCGTTGGTAGCGACACCGAAGCCCGCGAAAATATGCTTGTTGCTTCATTCCTTGCTGGTGTTGCGTTTACCCAATCAAAATTAGGAAATGTGCATGCAATTTCACACACATTTGGAGGTGTTTTCGACATACCCCATGGGATCGCGAATGCTACATTGCTTCCCTATGTTGTAAAGTTTAACTTAGAAGCATGTCCTGAATTGTTTCGTGATATAGCGGTAGCTCTAGGCGAAAATGTTACAGGACTTAGTGACTATGATGCTGGTAATAAAGTTGTTAGCTACATTTGCGAGTTAAATAAAGCAATCGGTATACCTTCCAACACTGAGGCTTTGGGAGTAAAACTAGATATGCTTCCTCAAATGATAGCTGATTCGATGCGAAGCGGGAATGTTCTAGTTAATCCACGATTAACCACATCAGAGGACATTAAGAATATAATCGTTGATGCACATAAAGGGACTTTTAGCTAAGTAGATAGTCTTTTTTCTTTAATATTGGAGTTGGTTATTTATGTATTATGAGATGCGGACTTATACAATTCAAATTGGGAAAATGAAGGATTACCTAGCTCACTTTGAGGAGTTTGGCTTGCCTGCTATTTCTAAATATGCCCAGTTGGTTGCATGGTGGTATACTGAAATCGGTGAGCTAAATCAGGTTATTCACGTATGGGCCTACGAAAGCCTTGACGATAGAACAAGTCGAAGAGCTGCTTTGTATAAAGATGAGGATTGGCTAAATAAGTTCATGCCAAAAGCTTTTCCGATGATTGTGAAGCAAGAGTCTAAACTTCTTTTAGCTGCTAATTTTTCTCCTATTAAATGAGCGGATTTTGAAACCGGCTATAATGGCCGGTTTCAATAGCTGTTGAAGATTTATCATCTTTATTAAATTTCCCTTGAATACAATCTGTAAACTATAAAACATTTTTTTAAAAGAAAATTTAATTTTTCTATGGCCAATAGGATTGAAAATGCATTGTTCTGGACAAATGTTAATAGGTCAGCAGGCAGTCACCGGCAGTAGCGCAGTTATCCATGCCGTCAACCCGGCCACAGGTGAGCAGATGGAGCCACCTTACCCCGGGGGGGGTGCCGCTGAGGTAGAGAAAGCATGTCAGTTGGCTTTGGCCGCCTTCGATGACTATCGCGAGCTAGCATTGGAAGACCGTGCGTTATTTCTTGAAACTATCGCCAACGAGATCGAAGCTATTGGTGAAGTTCTTATACAGCGCGCCGTGTCTGAGTCCGGTCTCCCCCAAGCCCGCATCGTGAGCGAACGCGGTCGTACTTGTGGCCAGCTGCGCTTGTTCGCTTCCGTCGTACGTGCTGGCGAATGGTTGGATGTGCGGATCGACCCAGCCATACCCGACCGCCAACCAATGCCTCGTACTGACCTGCGTCAGCGTCATATTGCTCTTGGCCCGGTGGCGGTGTTCGGTGCCAGTAATTTCCCGCTAGCCTTCTCCGTGGCCGGCGGCGATACCGCCTCGGCACTGGCCGCTGGCTGCCCGGTGATCGTCAAGGCGCATTCCGCCCATCCCGGTACCTCCGAATTGGTAGGCCGAGCGGTGCAAAAGGCCGTATCTAAGTGTGGTCTCCCGGAAGGCGTTTTCTCAATGCTGTTCGGTTCAGGCCGTGATGTCGGTGCGGCGTTAGTCGCCGATTACCGTATTAAGGCAGTAGGCTTCACCGGCTCACGCAGCGGCGGGACTGCGCTAATGCAGATTGCTCAGCAGCGCAAAGAGCCAATTCCGGTCTATGCCGAGATGAGCTCGATCAACCCAGTGTTCCCTCTGCCGTCCGCGCTCAAGGCACGTGGCGAGACAATTGCAGAGGGCTTTGTAGCGTCCCTCAATATGGGAGCTGGACAATTCTGCACCAGCCCGGGTTTGGTTGTTGCCGAGAAGGGCGAGGCGTTGGATGCCTTTGTCTCTAAGGCTAGGGACGTTCTTCAGCAGTGTGCATCACAGACCATGCTTACCCGGGGGATATATGAAGCCTATCAGCAAGGATTGGATCGGCTCTCCAGCCACGCTAATGTGAGCGAGGTGGCTCGCGGCCAGGTGGGCGATTCGCCCAACCAGTGCCAGTCGGCACTATTTATCACTACTGCAACCGACTTCCTCGCTGATGAGGCGCTGCAGGATGAGGTGTTTGGGTCTACCTCGTTAGTAATTGAATGCACCGACTCGGCCGAAGTGAAGCAGATCGCCGAACTGTTGGAAGGCCAGCTTACCGCTACGCTGCAGATGGATGATGCCGATTTCGACATAGCGCGTCAGCTACTGCCAACTTTGGAACGCAAGGCAGGACGTATACTGGTCAATGGCTGGCCGACCGGTGTCGAAGTTGGACATGCTACGATCCATGGAGGGCCGTACCCAGCCACGTCCGATAGCCGCACAACTTCAGTAGGCAGTGCAGCGATTTTTCGCTTTTTACGCCCGGTGTGTTACCAAGCGCTGCCAGACAGGTTATTACCTGGGCCGCTAAAAGAGAGCAATCCGATGGGCCTCAAGCGACTCTACAATGGAAAGCGCGAGACGTAATTTTGCAATTTTAGTTATACGCTGATCAAGCCGACATGAGTAATTCATGTCGGTCCATATTTAACTTAGATCCGCCTTCATCAAGCAGTAGTCTTGTTTTCAGTTCTCGTCGATATTTCGTGCTCTTGGGCATAATCATCAATGACCATAGAAAGGGGGAGCAGACGGGGCCAGTTTGCCCTGCTCGCCTGCCGTTTTCCCGTACCATTCGCCTCTAACGTCAAAGCCCATGCGCCAAAGCAGCGAGCAGTATATAGATTCCACGAAATCACTGCAGACTCCCGAGGGCGCTAAGCTGGATCACGGATCTCATTGCTGAAGCAACGAACCAAAATTAGTTGTGAGTTATTTTTCTCCCAACACTCACACCATGATGAAGTAACTATGTCGGCGAGCAAGAGAGTGGGGTCCTTCAACAGTAACGCCACGTAAGGCAGCGGCGATATCGAAAGGTTGGCACGCTATCTACCTTGCTTGGGTGACTGAAAGGGTGGTGTCGAATGACGGGAAGCGAGCCGCCGATCGTGTCAAGTGCTTCAGACTAACCCATATCCCACCGATGACCCTTAGTTCCCCTGCGATGTGTATTTATACATTATGGAAGAAGCATAAAAAGAGGTAAAAATGTACGATTTCATCATTATTGGTGGCGGCATTCTTGGCATGTCCACTGCGATGCAGCTCATTCAAACCTACCCCGGGCGTAGGATATTGCTTGTCGAGAAGGAGAGCGGCGCAGCCCAACACCAGACAGGTCACAACAGCGGCGTGATCCATGCTGGCGTTTATTACACTCCGGGCAGCCTCAAGGCGCGCTTCTGTCTGGCTGGCAACCGCTCCCTTAAGGAGTTTTGTGAGGCGCACGATATTGCCTTTGATGAGTGCGGAAAATTGTTGGTAGCGACCAACGAGCTAGAGATGCAGCGCATGCAGGCGCTATGGGAGCGTACCGAGGCCAACGGCCTTGAGCGCAGCTGGCTGAGTGCCAGTGAACTGCGCGAGCGCGAACCCAACATTACAGGGCTGGGCGGGATCTTTGTACCTTCAAGTGGCATAGTCGATTATGCCGAGGTCGCCGCTGCTATGGGGCGTAAATTCGAGATCAAAGGGGGCGAGGTTCGTTATGCTACGCAAGTCACCGGACTGGAAGAGCGTACCGATGAAGTCGTGGTAAAGACCACCTCAGGTGAGTTTATTTCCCGCTACCTAGTGTCCTGTTCAGGACTGATGGCCGATCGTGTGGTTCAGATGCTAGGCATCGCGCCAAAGTTTATCATTTGCCCGTTTCGCGGCGAATACTACCGTCTGCCACCCGAGCAGGACCGCATCGTAAATCATCTTATCTACCCAATTCCTAACCCAGCGATGCCATTTCTTGGCGTACATTTGACGCGCATGGTTAATGGCAGTGTCACAGTAGGCCCGAACGCAGTACTCGCTTGGAAGCGAGAAGGTTACAATAAAAGCGACTTCTCGCTGACCGATAGTCTGGCGATGCTGGCCAACCCGGGAATCCGAAAGGTACTCAGGGCCAATTTGCGTCCGGGCCTAACCGAGTTGAAGAATTCACTGTATAAGAAGGGCTACCTCGACGAAGTACGCAAATATTGTCCGAGCCTTACTTTAAATGATCTACAACCTCATCCCGCCGGGATACGCGCCCAAGCGGTCTCCGACGATGGCAAACTAATCGACGACTTCCTATTCATCAATACGAAACGTACCGTGAATGTCTGTAATGCTCCCTCTCCAGCCGCAACTTCAGCGATTCCTATTGGAGCGCATATTGTTGATCAGATCCGAGCGCAGGTCGATGGCTGATACTATCCAGTTCACGTTACTCGGTTAGAAGGGGGCATAATTAAAGATGGCTGTGGCGCGGGCGAAACCTGTATTTGCCAGTTAATTAAGTTTAGGATGTTTGCACGCAGGGCCCACTGGCGCCTCCAAATGGGGTTTTCACCGTGATAGGGGCTTCACAATGGCCATGATATTGAGAGCTTATAGCCGGATAGAACAGCCTAGCCTCCGTTTAGAAGTTCCATCTTAAAATGACTTATTCTTATCGCCGTTTCGCGGCAAACAGGTATTAGATGATTGGTTAGTTGTACAGTGGCATTATTAGTTGAGCCCAGGCTCGATTGTTGCCTGCCTTAAATTTGCTGCCATCAATGGCCATCACTGATTGTGAAAAGCGCCCCAGACGCCGACATATCAAGACAAAGTCTCGCAGGTGGCTTGGATCGCCTTGCCATTGTGCTTGCGGACATCGGTGATCGTTTTGAAGTCCGGTGCGAGGCGCTCCGTTAGCCACATGAGTTCAACATTCCGCTGAGCCTCACGTTCCAAGCGGCGGCTGGATTGCACGCGGTTGAGGTAAACGTAAAAAAAGATTTTTAGAAGTACAGCGGGGTGATAGGCGGGCCGACCCGTTGCCTGGGACTCAATGCCTTTGAAGCCCAGCTGTTTGAGGTCAAGAGCGCCAACGAAAGCTTCAATGGCCCGAACCGGATTGTTATCTAAGATGAAAATCCTCCAGAAGCTCAGGAAACAACATAGCTTGGAATCGGGATTCACCTGCGACGAAACGTTTCATCGGTACCTCCCACGATCTGTCAGGGGGAAAGTATAGTGACAACTTCGTTTCACACAGCCTCGGCCGAAAGCGGCCAAAGCAGCCTCTTAATTGTGTCTATAACACTAAGGGCAGTCACTTCTCCTGCAAGATCAATCCAGATCTAAATGTGATCATGGCTAAAGTGGGATGACAAATTATGTCAATACTGAATCATGTATGTATTACGCGATATGCCGATGGATTCGTATGTAAGGTGCTTAATGTCGATGTGTCTGGAGGCCTGGGTAGTAGTCCTTGAGCGGCTTGCCGAGTCGGCTCTGCCATGTAGGTATCTCACACCGTTTTAGCATGCGATGCATGACAACCGGAGGTTCAGAAATTCACGCGGTACGACAAGAAAATCATCCAGGCATAAACGGAAAATCACGAAACAGTTCCTCCAGTCAGCGTGGCAAGCAGGTTGTAACACATGTGCCGTCGGTCATAGGCATCGTTACGGTACCGCCAGCTTACTAACAGTGATGCTAGTAGGTTCTGCCTGGGTCTCGGCACGGGACTTTGGTGTCGTGGTCGCGTAGTTTATGCAGCTTCATCCGTGAACCTCCTCCCGAATTGCCAAGCTCTCAGGCTATATAACTTTTATAGCTGATCCGGTCATCCAGAACCATATAATGAGGTGCTAATCAGTCATCCCAAGATTTAACAATGTAGTTTTGACCAAATATTTTAAATAGTTCTTTAATAAGCAAATGAGCTCCTGAAGATAAATGAGCCCCAGAGCGTCTAACGACACCATATGGCCCCATCAAAGAGGGTATGCACACGTCTAGCTGGGAAAGTATATTAGTGCTCACGCAGAATTTGGCAACTTCTTCAGGGATAACTGCCACCAAGGTTGGGTCTTGATGCAGTAACATTAGAGTGGTGAAAGTTGACGAGGTCTCTATTGGATGCTGAATTATTTCTAAGCCAGCTTTGTTAATTTCATACTCTAAGGACTGACGCATTGGCATGTTAGAAGGGTATACTATCCATGAGTAATTACTTAGATCTTTTAGTTGTAAGAAACTGGTGTTTGAAAGAGGGTGCGCCTTATTAGCAACGACAGCCAGAGGCTCTTCACTGAGTTCAATACTGTCATAAGCTGCTATTTTCTGTCCTACACTTGATCTACATATGGCAAAGTCTATTCGCCCTTTATCAAGAAGTTTCAATAAATTAGCGCTGGTGTCCTCAAAAATTTCAATTGAAATAGCTGGCTGTACCGACCGTAAATTATGTATCGCTTTTGTCATTGAAGGAACAGCCCCCATTGTTGTTCCGATAGCTAAGTGCCCTCCGTGGCCTTGCATTATCCCTACAATCTCTTCTCTCATATGCGCTAAGTCACTATAAACTAATCGTGCATAACGGATCACACATCTACCAACTTCATTTGGCTCAATTCCTTTAGGTTTGCGTTCAAAAAGCTGAGTGTCCAGGGTATCTTCAATTTCATGTAGTGATTTAGTTGCTCCAGGCTGAGATATATTTATAACATGTGCTGCTTTATGAATTGAGCCATGATCGTCCAAGGCGATTAAAAGTTGCATGTGCTTTAGGCGCAAGCGTGAGGTGATTAACTTTAATGATGGGACCATGAAGTAAGCCTTTTTTTAAGTTAATGTTAATTTGATTAGAATGATGCTTATTGATTAAATAAATTATTTTAATATCCAATTCATTTTGAGGTGAAGGATGTAAGTGTAGCTCTAATCGTGGGGCGACCGCTTAGAGAATACTATGTTTTGGTGCTTCAAGGCCTCTCATATTTCTCAAGACTAGCTTTTAGCATGAAGTTACAAACATGGCAGGCTCAGTGAACAACATTTGAGTCAGATGACGTACACTATCAGCTCGGTGGCTACGGAACTAAGATCGCGATTAATTTTGAATAAGTACTTACTAACAGTCTTAGCAGTGTCGTCTCGATAGCTAGTTAGCAGTGTCAACCAGTGGTGACATCGACCTAGGCGGTCATCAGCATATGGCATTATCTCTAAGCGGCGCTTAACATCATGAGGGGATCCTCACCCGGCCAGCACAACCCCATGCCGGGCATAGAGGCTGGCTAGCCGATCTTACCTAGGTATATGGCCCCGGGAAGTAGTGGGCAGGGTCTTCATAAAATTGCTCGGGAGCATACTGCCAGCGTTCAAAAATAAACCAACAGGCGTTTTGTCCTTCAACGCCCTTAACGGACGTGCATGGCCATTGAGAACGGCGCCATCGACAATGGTGCGCCTGGGGCACGGCTGCACTACGATCCCAATTACTACGCCGCCAACGTTCTGGATACAGATGGCTACAGTCTCGAGTTCGTCTACAAGAACTGGCAGCATGTCCGATGAAAAAACTACTGATTTACAGCGCGACCGGCTATACCGACCGCATGGCGGCAGAGCGTGCCAAATCGTTGGGTAATCCTCCCATTTATAACCGGAGCGATAAGTAGAGTTGGTTAGGCCGCCATGGCCACCTTCTGTTTCGGTGTTATCCCACCCAATGCCATGTTCGGTCGCTCGTGGTTGTACGTCCAGAGCCAGCGTGTGGCAAAATCCTGTACTTCAGCGATCGAGTCGAAAAGATAATGGCTCAACCAATCATAACGGACTGTTCGGTTGTAGCGTTCAACATAAGCATTCTGCTGCGGATTCCCCGGCTGGATATATCGAAGTTCAATGCCTTCCTGCCTTGCCCAGGTAACGAGCTTACCGCTGATGTATTCCGGGCCGTTGTCACAGCGAATGGCTTTTGGCTTGCCGCGCCATTCGATCAACTGCGTGAGAGAGCGTATTACGCGCTCTGCCGGCAGCGAGAAGTCTGCATCGATGATCAGACCTTCCCGGTTGTAGTCATCGAGCACGTTGAACAATCGATACGTTCGGCCGTCTGCCAACTGGTCGTGCATGAAGTCCATAGACCAACAGCCGTTCAGAACCTGCGGTACCGACAAGGGTTCCGGCTTTTTCCGCACCAGTCGCTTCTTGGGCTTGATCCGCAGGTTAAGCTCCAGCTCCCGGTAAATCCGGTAGATGCGCTTATGGTTCCAGCCGAAGCCCTTCACGTTGCGCAGATACAGGTAACACAGCCCAAACCCCCAGTTACGCTGGTTATGGGTTAAACGCACCAGCCAGTCGGCAATCACCGCGTTCTCATGGCTCAGCTTTGCCCGGTAGCGATAACAGGTCTCACTGATACCAAAGGCCACACAGGCCAGCCGTACACTGCAGCGATCGGCATCAACTGCATTTTTTGCCATCTCTCGGCGTTGAGATGGCTTTACCACTTTCCCTCAAGGGCCTCCTGGCGAAGCTCGGATTTCAAGCGCTCTTCGGCGTACATCTTCTTGAGCCGACGGTTTTCGTCTTCCAGGTCCTTGAGGCGCTTCATCATGGACGCGTCCATACCGCCATACTTCGAACGCCATTTATAAAACGTGGCACTGCTCATACCGTGCTCGCGGCAAAGTTCAGGAACCGGCACGCCAGATTCGGCTTGCTTCAGAATCGCCATGATCTGGCTGTCGGTAAAACGTGATTTTCGCATGTGGAATCTCCTGTCTGTTCAGAGTACAAAATTCCACTTATCACCGCGATTATTTTTCGGGGAGATTACCCCACAATTATAAGACCTTAGTCTAACCCTCTATCAACTGACAACTCTACTCCAGTTGCTATAAATCTTTGTAATAGCAAGCTCTTCCTAATGCTCAGATCAGTAACTCATGCATAGAGAACGTAAGCCTGATGCGAAATATGGCTTCACAAATCATTTTTAAGATTGTATAAAATATAAAAAATAAATTGATGCTGACATCCACCGTAGCGCCAGCGTTGATCATCAGGACAAAAAAATCACAGGTGTTTCATGAAACGAGTGCATATCATCGACTCTCATACAGCAGGTGAACCCACACGGCTGGTAATGAAGGGATTTCCAACTCTGCCTGGTGAAACCATGGCAGAAAAATGTGAAGCGCTTCGTACTTCGCATGATCAATGGCGGCGCGCCTGCATGTTGGAGCCACGTGGGCATGATGTGTTGGTGGGAGCGCTTTATTGTGCTCCTGAGGCACCAGATGCAACTTGCGGTGTCATCTTTTTTAACAACTCGGGGTATCTGGGCATGTGCGGCCATGGCACTATCGGTCTCATCGCATCCCTGCACTATCAAGGCCTTATAGAGCCCGGCACTCATAAGATAGACACTCCTGTTGGCCCAATTAGTGCAACCCTTCACAACGACGGTGCCGTTACTGTCCGAAATGTCCTTTCTTATCGCTATCGCCAACAAGTCCCTGTTGAAGTGCCTGGATATGGGCTTCTGCATGGGGATATCGCTTGGGGAGGCAACTGGTTCTTCCTTATCAGTCAGCATGGCCAATCGCTAGCGCTTGATAACACCGAAAAGCTAACCGAATTCACCTGGGCCGTACGCCAGTCACTCGAAGCGGCCTCGATTACTGGTGAGGACGGCGGGCTAATCGATCATATTGAACTCTTCACAGAGGACGAGGCAGCCGATAGCCGTAACTTTGTGCTTTGCCCCGGCAAAGCATATGACCGCTCCCCTTGTGGTACCGGCACCAGTGCCAAACTGGCTTGCCTAGCGGCAGATGGAAAATTATCGCCAGGAGAGACCTGGGTACAAGCCAGTATTTGTGGGAGCCAGTTCGAAGGACACTATGAATGGGAGGGCAATGGCATCCGCCCCTATATCAAGGGGCGAGCCTATCTAAGTGCAGATGCCACCCTACTTATTGATGAACAGGATCCGTTTGCATGGGGCATTTCTGACGTGTAAGCACACGACTCATTAGCCCTGATTCTTCATTAACCAAGCAGCACCGATTACTCCACTATCGACTCGGTGCTGAGTGAGTACTGGCAACACCAACCGAAAGGAAAAGCAATGAGCGATAACATTTTTACAGGCTGCATCCCTGCGTTAATGACCCCCTGTAATGCGGACCGTCAACCGGACTTCGATGCTCTGGTTGCTAAAGGTCGTGAGTTAATAGATATCGGTATGAGTGGCGTCGTGTACTGCGGCTCTATGGGCGATTGGCCACTGCTAAGCGAAGCACAGCGCCAAGAAGGGGTTGCCCGTTTAGTTCAAGCAGGCATACCGACCATCGTGGGCACTGGCGCAGTCAATACCAAAGAGGCCGTTTCCCATGCAGCTCACGCTGCCAAAGTAGGAGCCCATGGTCTGATGGTTATTCCACGCGTGCTCTCACGAGGCACATCAGTAGCAGCACAGAAAGCTCATTTCTCAGCTATCTTAGATGCTGCACCTAAGCTGCCCGCCGTCATTTATAATAGCCCACACTACGGCTTCGCGACGCGTGCAGACCTTTTCTTTGAGCTGCGTCATCGTTACCCAAACCTAATCGGCTTCAAAGAGTTTGGCGGTGCCAATGACCTACGCTACGCTGCAGAAAACATTACCTCCCAGGATGAAGATGTTACGTTGATGGTAGGTGTAGACACGACTGTCTACCATGGTTTCGTCAACTGTGGCGCCACCGGTGCCATCACTGGCATTGGCAATGCTCTCCCCCGCGAAGTGCTCCAGCTCGTCGCTCTTAGTAAAAAAGCCGCACAAGGCAATGTCGAAGCACGCCGTTTGGCCAAAGAGCTTGAGGAAGCGCTGGGAGTTCTCTCATCCCTCGATGAGGGCGGCGACTTAGTTCTCTATTACAAACATTTAATGGTACTCAACGGGGACTCCGAGTACTCCCTCCACTTCAATGAAACTGACACTCTGAGCGATGCCCAGCGCCACTATGTGGAATCTCAATACGCCTTGTTCCGTACCTGGTATGCCAATTGGTCTGCTTCCTTAGAGAACATCTAAGGCTCAGTGGTACACAATTTTTTACCGCTTAGCAGCCGACTGCTCCAGCACAGCTAATGTGCTGGAGCGAACTCTCTTTGGTAGGAGTTACTCATGCACCGTATGAGTCTGGAGGAAGCCGAGGTACTGGCAAAAGCAGTGCTCAACGCCCAGGGCTTCAATCAAGAACAGACACACGCCCTATCTCAAGCAGTGATAGCGGGGCAACGCGACGAGTGCCATTCACATGGCCTTTACCGCTTACTCAACTGCGTTAAAACGCTAGCGGCAGGGAAAGTGGTCGCCAATGCTCAGCCAGAAGTGTACGACCACGCCCCAGGCATCGTACGGGTTGATGCCAAAGGAGGCTTTTCGCAACTTGCCTTCGAGGCTGGCTTACCCATTTTAACGGCAAAAGCGCGTGAGCAAGGAATTGCTGCGCTTGCCATTAATCACTGCGTACATTTTTCAGCCTTATGGGTTGAGATTGAAGCTATCACAGACCAGGGGCTGGTAGCGCTGGCCTGTAATCCCAGCCACGCCTGGGTGGCACCCGCTGGGGGCAATCGACCATTACTGGGTACAAATCCGTTGGCCTTTGGCTGGCCGCGTCCCAATGGTCAACCACCATTTATCTTCGACTTTGCTACCAGTGCAATTGCTCGCGGTGATATCGAGCTCCATCACCGCGAAAATAAGCCCATTCCCGAGGGTTGGGGTATCGACCGTTTAGGGCAGCATAGCCAAAACGCTGCTGACGTATTAGACGGCGCGCTACTTACCTTTGGCGGCCATAAAGGCTCTGCCTTATCTATTATGATTGAGCTTATTGCTGGCCCACTCATCGGTGACTTAACCAGCGCTGAATCACTAGCATATGACGATGGAGCCGGAGCTTCCCCCTATCACGGCGAACTCATACTCGCTATGGACCCTGAGCGCTTTCTGGGGAGTACGCTCGAGGATTATATGGCCCGGGCTGAAGATCTATTCTCGTCGATCATAGCCCAGGGCGCTCGCTTACCTTCGCAACGACGATATACGGCACGGCAACGCACTCAAAAAGAAGGTATTTCAATTCCAGAGTCTCTATATCAGGAGTTGTCACGCCTAGCGCGATTATGACGGCTCCTTTCTTACCTAACATTAGCGTTATTCTAACGACGGAGACGAACATGACATTGCAAGGCAAAATGCTGATTGGCCAACAAGCAGTACAAGGCTCTCGTGACGCCATTTACGCAATCAATCCAGCGAATAATGAACGTCTTGAACCCGCTTATTTAGGCGGCTCTCAGACAGAGGTAGAAAGGGCCTGCGAGTTAGCGTGGCATTCATTTGACAGCTACCGCGAAACGCAGCTGGAAGCACGGGCACAGTTTCTCGAGACCATTGCAGATGAGATAGAAGCGCTCGGAGAAACACTGATTAACCGAGCAGTGGCCGAATCTGGCCTTCCCCAAGCCAGGATTCAAGGGGAGCAAGGACGAACTTGTAACCAACTACGGTTATTTGCAAAAACCCTACGCAATGGTGAATGGCTAGATGTTCGAATTGATCCGGCCATGCCTAATCGTCAGCCCATGCCGCGCGCTGATTTGCGTCAACGCCATATCGCGCTTGGCCCAGTCGCTGTTTTTGGTGCAAGCAATTTCCCACTGGCTTTCTCCGTCGCCGGCGGCGATACCGCATCAGCGTTAGCGGCGGGATGTCCCGTGGTCGTCAAGGCCCACTCCGCACATCCAGGAACCAGCGAATTAGTAGGGCGTGCGATTCAAACTGCCGTCAAGCGGTGTGATCTTCCTGAAGGCGTATTTTCGCTAATTTTCGGCTCTGGCCGTGAGGTTGGGCAGGCATTGGTTGCGCACCCTTACATCAAAGCGGCAGGGTTTACTGGCTCCCGCAGTGGCGGCTTGGCACTATGGAAAACGGCACAGTCGCGCCCTGAGCCAATCCCTTTCTATGCTGAAATGAGCTCCATCAATCCAGTATTCCCTCTACCAGCGGCGCTGGAGTCACGTGGTGCCAGCATGGGGGCAGAATTCATAAGCTCGTTGAATATGGGAGCTGGCCAGTTTTGTACTAATCCTGGGTTAGTCATTGCCGTAAAGTCCAAGGGGCTAGATGCGTTCATTGCAGCGGCACGCCAAGCGGTCGAGAGCAGCAGCGCTCAAACCATGCTTACGCCTGGCATTCACCAAGCCTATACCCACGGTGTGCAAGCCCTTACCTCGACAGGTAAGGTCCACGAAGTTGCTCGCGGTCAAAAAGGAACTGGCCAAAATCAATGCCAAACAGCTCTTTTTGTGACTTCTGATGCTCACTTTCTGGCTGAGCAAACACTGCAGGAAGAAGTTTTTGGCGCGTTGTCGCTGGTAGTGGAATGCCAAGACCAGAATGAAGTTCAGCGCGTTGCGGAGGCGCTTGAAGGCCAGTTGACCGCCACCCTTCAACTGGCGGATGCCGATCAGGAAGTTGCTCGCAACCTGCTGCCAATTTTGGAACGTAAAGCGGGTCGGCTACTCGTCAATGGCTGGCCAACAGGCGTCGAAGTTTGCGATGCAATGGTCCATGGTGGCCCTTTCCCAGCAACGTCAGACTCACGCACCACGTCTGTAGGTACCGCAGCTATTTTTCGCTTTTTACGTCCTATTTGTTATCAAGATCTACCGGATGCACTTTTGCCAAAGGCATTGCAGCATAGCAACCCACTGTCACTTAAACGCCTAGTTAATGGGGAACGTGAAGGCTGATCAATAGGAGCTTGAGCCGCTCTCCTCTGAGGAGAGCGGCGCATCATTCATTGAGCCATGCAAGCTGATCAACGGTTCAACTACCGACCATTCAACCATCAATCATTCAACTACCAGCCATGGACATCTATATAGGTTTGTATAAAATGTGCAAATTAACTTTCAGGATGGACGTGAACCATGGCGACATTCAAAACACGAGCGCACTTCGTCGCCGACGACTTACGCAAACGTATTCTTGGCGGTGAGTTCAAGGGCGGTACTCAACTTCGTCAGGACGCCCTAGCCAGCGACTATGATGTCAGCCGTATCCCTGTTAGAGAAGCCTTGCTAACCCTCGAGTCAGAAGGGCTAGTAGAGTTTCATGCTCACCGTGGCGCTTTTACCACCGAGCTTTCCGTTAGCAAAATTAGAGAACTTTTCGAGCTACGGATTCTGCTTGAGACCTATGTACTTAAACATGCCATTGATAACCTCACTGAAGCAGACCTCGATAAAGCCGAGGATATACTGCGCAAATATGACGACGCTCTAAATCGCGGTGGCGAAGTCGACAATTGGAGTGAGTACAACTATGCCTTCCATTTGGCACTTTATGCGCCGGCCGAGCTTCCAGAAACGCTCGCTATCATTCATCAGTTAAATACTAAATCGGATCGCTATATCCGCATGCAGCTCGTCTACTCCCAAGAGATCGCAAAAGCTGAAAAGGAACACCATGAGTTGCTGGAGCTAGCGCGCCAACGCGACACCGACAATGCCTGCCAGCTGCTTAAAACCCACATTGAAGACGCCTGTGGAAGTATTATCGCAGTACTTGGAGAGCGTTCCAACCAAGCAGAGGCACTTTGAAGTATGAGTGCCACTTTAACTATCTTACCCCAGCCATTAGCTGCCTCTCCCTCTTCTGCTTAAGTCATAAATACTACTTCTAGCACCACTTCCCCTCTTCATATACTTCGGCTAGCTAACACTAGCGCCTTCCGGCTATTCGAATAGCTTTGGCGGATCAAGCCCTCTCCTATCGTTTCCACCCCACAAGCACCATTGAACTACTAGATAGTTCCATTTTTACCGCTCGCTGCTTGCCCCCTTGCCATCGCACGATGCTCCTCTCCTGCCATTTCTTACCAATATTTGTCGTTGACGGTATTGATCCAATTCACGAACCTGAGATATATTTTATACAATCTACAAAAAATAGAATTAAGGAAGCTTCATGAATCCACGAAGCACGAAGAGTAGCGGCTCTAACGAGGATGCCGATGTCATCGTTATCGGGGCGGGAGTCGTAGGTAGCGCTTGCGCCCTGTCCTTGAGCCAACAAGGCTTGCGTGTTTTGGTGCTGGACAGCTTCCAGCATCCGGGTATGGGTGCCTCATTTGGCAACGCGGGCCATATGGCAACGGAGCAGGTTTTTCCTATTGCCGATGCAGCCATTGTGAAGCGATTACCCAAAATGCTACTGGATCCAATGGGGCCGCTACGCTTGGATTGGCGCTATGTTCCCAAGGCCCTACCCTGGTTCACTCGGCTACTTTGGAATCTACGCAAGGCTCCTTATCAAGCCAGCGTAGCAGGCATCCGTGCCCTCAATGAGAATAGCCTGGATGCCTGGCGCCGATTGCTTGACACCATAGATAGCAGGTATCTGCTAAAAGAGGACGGGTCTCTCTTGGTTTATGAAAAAGATAGCGCTGCCGAAGAGTTAGCAGCACTTCACACAAGGATGGCCGACCAGCAAGTAGCCGTGGAATACTGGCAAGGCAGTGCAATTAGAGACATCGCTCCTCAATTGTCAGGCAGCATTAAAGGCGGGCTATTCTTCCCTGACACCGCACATACGATTAATCCCTCAAAGATCGTCGACTCACTCGTATCAGCTGCTAAAGCCAATGGAGTGCAGTTTAGACAAGAAAACGTCATATCAGGCCAAGACAATGGCCACGGTGTGATACTGAAGACCGCGAGTTCGTCCTCCTTCACGGCCGGCAAAGTTGCTATTTCATGTGGAGCTCATTCTGCCCATCTCACTGCCACGCTAACGGGCACTAAAGTTCCTCTTGATACGGAGAGGGGCTATCACCTGATGCTGCCCCATGAACGGCATCGACTGCCTATGGCAGTTACCTCGTTGGAGCGTCGTTTCATCATGACGCCCATGGATGAGGGATTACGATTGGCAGGCACTGTCGAATTTGCAGGACTCCATCGACCAGCCAATATGCAACGCGCTTGGCAACTGCACAAACTCAGCCAAGGGCTCTTCAAAAACGACTTGGATACTACCGAAGCCAAAACCTGGATGGGCTTTCGTCCCTCGCTACCTGACTCACTCCCTATTATCGATAGCGTTAAAAGTGGAAGAGTCCTACTAGCTTTCGGGCACCATCACCTTGGTCTCACTCAAGCCGCTATTACCGCCGAAATTATTAGCCAGCTGGCCAAGCAAGGAAACCAACAAACTCAATTGCCCTGCCAACTGCCCATTGATTTATCTCCCTATCGGCTAAGCCGATTTTCCTAGCACGCGACACCCCAACCCTAAGAACAACGTCATAGGAGCTATTATGTCTTCCCCAAAAGGTCTCGTAAGACTCCCTAACATGATAGAGGTTTTTGCCATCATGTTCGGCTTTATAGCCATCATGTTTGTCAGTATCAGCTTACTTGAACTCCCTATACAACTTGCCTTGTTCGCCTCTTGGTTTTTGATTATGGGGCTGGGTTTAAAACTTAAGCTTTCCTACGAAAACATGCAGGAAGGGCTTATTAAAGGTATTCATAATGGCATGGAGGCCGTTTTGGTGCTCACTACCGTGGGGGCACTGATTGGCACCTGGATTGCAGGCGGTATCGTACCGAGCATTATTTATTACGGCCTGTCAGTGATGAACCCACAGATTTTCCTTTTCGCAGCTTTTATTATTTGCTCCTTAACGTCTCTAGCTACCGGTACTTCCTTTGGTACAGTGGGAACGGCTGGGGTAGCGATGATGGGTATCGGTCACAGCTTTGGTATCCCGCTACCACTGGTTGCTGGCGCCGTGATATCAGGCGCGTACGTAGGTGATAAAATGTCACCGCTTTCCGATACAACAGTGATGACTGCGTCACTATGTAAGGTGAACCTTATAGACCATATTCGCTCGATGATGTGGGTTAGCGGGCCTGCGGTTATCATCGCGTCGATACTGTTCATCACCGTTGGTTTTTTCTATATCAGCGACACAGCAGACACATCTCAAGCAGCAGCGGCCATGCAGGCTCTGGAAAGCCACTTCACAATAACGCCTTGGCTGCTGCTTCCAGCGGCCGTTGTTATTATCCTATTGACTCGTCGCTTGCCAGCCATCCCTGTCATCACATTAGGTGCGCTCCTCGGCAGCATTTGTGCTTGGCTAGTGCAGGACATGAGTCCCGTTGATGCGATCCAAACCGCCTATTCCGGCAATGCAATGCAGTCTGATGAAGCGTTTCTCAACACTCTTCTCAACCGTGGCGGAATAGAGTCTATGTTGGGTGTCGTTGCCCTCATCCTTTTCGCGCTTGGTTTAGGCGGTTTAATGGAACGGGTCGGCATTCTACAGGCTATCAGCCAGGGGTTTCTCAGCTGGGCCAACAATCCAGGTCGACTTACCCTTTCAACCATATTGGGCGGCTTCTTCGGTAACTTCTTCGGTGGCGCAGCCTATGTCTCTCTCATTACCGCCAGCACGATAACTGAGAAGAACTACGACAAACAGGGGATCGATCGTCGTGTTCTCTCTCGTAACGCAGAAGCGGGCGGTACTATTACTACCCCTATGGTGCCATGGACAGACGGTGGTGTATTTATGGCCGCAACCCTTGGCGTTTCGACACTGAGCTACCTGCCATTCCTTTGGTATCATATGCTTGTATTGATAATCGCCATCTTCTACGGCTACGCCAATATTGCTATTTGGAGAACCTCACCAACTAATGAAGAAAATATAGCGGACAGCCACCAAAACGCAATCGCATCACAATAACAACTCAACACCCAACTAATTAAAATTAGCTCTGGTTTTTTTTAACCAGAGCTTTCAGCACATTAATAAATATGAATCGCCCCGGATATTTTAGACACCCGTTAGGCTCTTAAAGTAACGCCTTTCATAATCAACCGGTGACAAGTTATCACTTGTGCCGTGTCGGCGCTTTGGGTTGTAAAACATTTCAATGTAATTGAACACGTCACGTCTAGCCGCTTCGCGTGTTGAATAAATCTGTCGCTTGATTCGCTCCCGCTTGAGAAGTTGAAAGAAGCTTTCAGCAACGGCGTTGTCATGACAGTTACCACGTCGGCTCATACTGCCTACCAAGCGATTCGCTTTCAGAAAACTTTGCCAGTCTCCACTGCTAAACTGGCTCCCTTATCCGAATGCACCATCACCGTTCCTTGTGGCTTGCGTCGCCAGACTGCTGATAACAAAGCATCCAGTGCCAACTCCGTAGTCATGCGAGACTTCATCGACCAGCCAATCACTTGACGGGAAAACAGGTCGATAACTACCGATAGGTAAAGCCAGCCTTCGTAAGTGCGGATGTACGTGATGTCCGTCACCCAAGCACGGCACCAGGCCTTCAGGATAGGTCAATCACTATAAGTGCCGGATCAACCCAGGAACACCTGGCACCTTGTAGTCTTACTATCGGAGTGGACTATCACCCCCTTGGGCATCTTGCGGCCCCACAGGGGCATCTGCAGGGCATCACCGACCAGGTCAGCGGTCATACGTTCGCTCATCGCCCAACCGATGACCTTGCGTGAATACAAGTCGAGCAGCACGGCCAGGTAGAGCCAGCCTTCACTGATCGCTAAGTAGGTGATGTCACCGACCCATTTTTGGTTCGGCGCATCGCGGCGGAAAAGTCCTGTTTCAGTAGGTTGGGCGCCACGGGCAAGCCATGTCGTGAGTTCGTCGTGGCCTTGTACTTACGGGCTGCTTTGGCCCGCATATTCTGCTGCCGGAGGCTGGCACCACGGTATTGCGGCAGATGGCGACGCCAGCATCGTTCGGGTCATAGGTTAGCCTGGGGGCGCCTGAGCGCCCCTTATTCTGTTGAAAAGCCAGAGCCACACGCTTGTCAGTGCTGGCATGCTGACAGCGCCGTGGGGTCGGTTCAGCACCACGCTGTCACCAGGCGTAGTAGCCGCAGCGTGCCACACCGAGTACAGCTCACATACGCTGGATACCGACACGATTCACGTCAGAACTCATGACTAAAGTCGTAGTGGACAGTGTTTGTTAACGTGATAGAGTATATTTTATACAATATAATTTATTGTCATGATTGCCGTTGTGAATGGATGTCGACCAAACAAGAAATCAAAAGGATGGGAATGAACAAATGATCAATGCTCAGGAGTCTGCCGCACACGGCAGTAAGGAACGCCTCTTTCTTGGCCACCCCAGAGCTCTGGCAACGCTATTCGGCATGGAGGTCTGGGAGCGCTTTTCCTTCTACGGCATGCAGGCGATCCTGCTTGTCTATCTTTACCACACGACGACACAAGGTGGGCTTGGTATCAGCCAGTCGGTGGCGATCGGCATCGTCGGGGCCTATGGCAGCGGTGTCTATCTCGCCGCCATCTTGGGCGGCTGGTTTGCTGACCGTTTGTTCGGGCCGGAACGTACCCTGTTCTACTCCGGCATTATCGTGATGTTGGGGCACATCGCTCTGGCCATTCTGCCTGGCGTTTATGGGGTCGCAGCAGGACTGGTGATGGTCGCCATCGGTAGTGGTGGCGTCAAATCAACATGCTCGTCACTCGTAGGCTCACTCTACGATATGGACAGCCCGCGCCGTGATGCCGGTTTTTCGATCTTCTATCTGGGTGTCAATATTGGTGCGCTGACGGGGCCACTGTTGACGGGGCTCTTGCAGCAGCAGGCCGGTTTCCACTACGGGTTTGGTATAGCGGCGATCGGCATGGCCTTCGGCCTGTTTCAATACACGAGGGGACGCTCGCAACTTCCTGATAGCCAGAAAGTGGCCCCTACGCCGTTGCCTGCCGGAGAAGGGCGGAAATACCTGCTGGGTGGTGCAGTGGCACTGGTTGTCGTGGCTGTTGCACTTGCGGTTGGCTGGATTCGTGCAGATAACCTCTCGGACGTTTTTCTGACCATCATCTCCATCGTGTCCGTGGCCTATTTTTTTATTATCCTGCGCTCTACGAGGGTGTCGCCCAGTGAGCGGTTCCGGGTTTATGCCTTCATCCCGTTGTTCTTGACCAGTGCTGCCTACTGGGCCATGTATAGCCAGTCCTACACGGTGATCACTGCTTTCTTTGATCAGCGCGTCGACCGTCAACTGGGGGGCTTCGAAATTCCCGTTGGTTGGCTGGTATCCATACAGGCGTTGATGATCATCATACTCTCGGGGCTCTTTGCCTGGATGTGGACGACGTTGGGTAAGCGACAACCCAGCTCCACCATGAAGTTCATCATCGCGATGGTGATCATTGCGCTGACGTTCCTAGGCTATCTGCCTTACCTCGGCAGCGGTGCCTCGACCATGCCGCTGTTTATGCTGGGGGTCCTGCTGTTCGGTTTCTCGATATCAGAGCTTTTCCTGTCGCCTATCGGGCTTTCGGTCGCGACCAAGCTGGCACCAACGGCGTTTCAGACACAGATGCTGGCACTGTTCTTCATGTCGATGGCGCTGGGATATGCTGCTGGCGGAAAACTTGGCACCTTTTATACCGAAGAGACCGAGGTGGCGTACTTCATCGGCATGGCGGGGCTGGGTGGCGTTACCGCTCTTCTGCTGCTGCTTTGCTTCCCGTTCATCAAACGTGCTGCTCAGGGCGCGCACTGATACCGCCACCCCCGCCGGATGGGGAACACCCATCCGGCGGGGGGTGGTTCTGCATTCATGAAATTACCGCAGCTCGTGTCAAAATCTGCCACTCTGTTGCCCTTTCATGATTGCCTTTTCCCGACGACCTCTTTCCGACGACCGGGAGTGCTTTCATGCCTCTTCTCTCTAGTACCCTCCTGGGAAACATGCACATTGCCGATCATGCTATCGACGTTCCGTTGTGTTGGTCCGAACCTGAGCGGGGGGATATTCAGGTGTTCTTTCGCGAAGTCTGCCATGTGTCCAACCAAGGCAAGGAGCTTCCTCTGTTGGTGTACCTACAGGGGGGGCCTGGTGGCCGCAGCCCCAGGCCGGGTAGTGATGGCCCGGGATGGCTGGAAGAAGCCATCAAGCACTATCGGGTCATTCTTCCCGATCAACGCGGTACGGGCAGAAGCTCTCGAGTCAATTCGCGAGTGATGCAGCGCTTTTCCTCGCCTGAGCAGGCCGCTGACTATCTCGCGTGTTTTGATGCACATGCCGTCGTAGCGGACCTTGAACACATTCGTAGTTCGCATTACGGCGGGGGTCAATGGGAGACGCTTGGTCAGAGTTACGGGGGCTTCCTTACCCTGACGTACCTGTCCACTGCACCGGAGGGTCTGGCCGGGTGTTACATCACTGGGGGTTTGGCAGGGCTGCAACCCGATGCCGATGAGACATACCGGCTCACGTACCGCAGAGTGGCCAGCAAGATGGCAGCTCACCTGAGACGCTACCCGGGGGATGGCACTATTCTCGACAGGCTGGCGGATCATATCCAGGCGCATTCGCCGACCCTCCCCAATGGCGACCCGTTGACCGTTCGACGTCTGCAGAGCATTGGCTTAATGTTGGGCATGCAAAAAGGTAGTGAGCAATTGCACTGGCTTCTTGAAGATGCGTTTCATGACACGTATCAGACAGAACTCAATCCGCACTTTCTGGTTGAACTCATGCAGTTGACTGGCATGGATGAGAACCCGCTGTTTGCGGCTCTTCACGAGAATATCTATGCCCACCCCGGTGGCACGACGCGTTGGGCGGCTCAGCGTCAACGAGAGAATTTTCCGGAGTTTGACGAGTCGGCACGTCCGCTGTTTCTGACGGGGGAAATGATCTACCCATGGATGTTTGACGAAATCCAGGAGCTTCATGCCTTCCGGGAGGGAGCGCAACAGCTTGCCCAGCGCTCCCCAGCGCGACCCTATTATGACCTCGCGCGCTTGAGTACCAATACCGTACCCGTTGTCGCGGCGATCTATTTCGACGATATGTATGTCGATAGCTCTCTCTCCCTTGAAACAGCCGAGCATGTCTCGAACCTGACGTACTGGCTTACCAATGAACACGAACACGATGGGCTCCGCGATGACCCCGGAGTGTTCTTGCGCCTACGAAAAATGCTGCAGAACCGCTGATGGCTGGCAAGACCCCTAATGACCCTCTTAATAACACGCTACGAGGGCCAATCACTGCGTTACTCGGTGCTCAAAATCCTCATATAGCCTGCCTATGCTTCGGTTTTTGCGCTCCGGGTGCCTTATGCTTAACGCTCTCAATGACTTTTTCAGAGGATTCCTAACAGGAGGAGCCCCATGACGAAAGCTTCGCTCACTACCCCATCTTCTCGCCTGGCGGCATTTCGACAGGTGTTGGATGAGCACCAGATAGATGCCTGGTGGATACCTTCCAGTGATCCGCATTGCTCGGAATATCTTCCGGATCACTGGAATGCTCGTGAGTGGCTTTCGGGTTTCGACGGGTCCGTTGGCACGCTAGTGATCACGCAGGATTCTGCGGGTCTATGGGTTGATTCTCGGTACTGGGATCAGGCCGAGCGACAACTCGCTGGAAGCGGTATCAATCTGATGAAACTACCGCCGGGGAACCTCGGCGCAGCGATGACATGGCTGGCGGAATCCCTCAGCCCTGGGCAAACAGTAGGGCTTGACCCTCACGTCACCCCGTGGAGTATTGCACGACATCTTCAAGAGGTGCTGGATGACAAGGGCATCAGCATCCGCGCGGAGAAGGACTTACTGGATAACGTCTGGTGCACGAGACCGGCACTGCCCTGCTCAAGACTCTATACTCATGAGCGTCGCTACCTTGATGAGACACCAGCAGATCGTCTAGCCTTTATTCGTCGAGAAATGACAGCACAGCAGGCCGATTTCCACCTCATCTCGTCGCTGGATGACATTGCCTGGATCACCCAACTGCGTGGCAGCGATGTTGCCTACAATCCGTTATTCCTATCCCACCTGTTGATCGACCAGCAACAGGCCACCCTGTTTACCAGGCTGGATCGCGTTGATGAGGAGCAACATGACTTCCTGCGTCAGAATGGCATACATGTCACGGACTATGGCGAATGGCTGTCAGGCGTTATGTCGCTTTCTAGCGGCAAGCGAGCACTGATGGATCCAAACAAGGTGTCGCTGGCAACGCGTCAGGCGGTTCCCGAGAATATCCACGTGGTAGAGGGGTATCAGCCATCGTCATTGCTCAAGGGGCAGAAGAGTGGCCAGGATATTCGACACATCAGAGCTGTCATGCAGCAGGATGGGGTAGCGCTTTGCCAGGCATTCTCGTGGCTGGAGGAGCAGCTCCAGCACGGCAAGACCGTGACTGAGTGGGATGTCGATCAGGCATTGGTGAGTGCACGCTCGGCGTATGATGATTTTGTCAGCCGTAGCTTTGGCACGATGTGTGGCTTCAATGCCAATGGTGCCCAGCCTCATTACCAGCCTTCCGAAACATCTCATGCCCTGATTGAAGGGAATGGACTGCTGTTGGTTGACTCTGGTGCCCATTACCAGGGTGGCACAACGGATATCACCCGTATGATTGCCATCGGACAGCCGACAGCAGAACAGCGCCGCGACGTAACACTGGTCCTCAAAGGGGTCATCGCCCTGACGAGGGCAAAGTTCCCAAGAGGGCTGCCTTCTCCCTTCCTAGATCCGCTGGCTCGGGCTCCTCTGTGGGCCGAAGGGCGTAACTATGGACACGGTACCGGTCACGGTGTCGGGTACTTTCTGAATGTTCATGAAGGTCCACAATCCATTGCCTGGTACACCCTGCCGACTCCCGCTACCGCGATGCAGCCAGGCATGGTCACGTCTATTGAACCGGGGCATTATCGTCCGGGAGAGTGGGGGGCCAGACTGGAAAACCTCGTCGCCACTCATGTCTATGAAAGCGACAGTGGAGAGTCGTTTCTCGAATTCGAGACACTGACACTATGCCCCATTGATACCCGCTGCCTGTCACTTGATCTCCTGGATGACAGCGAGATTTCCTGGCTCAACCGCTATCATTCTGAGGTGTGGGAACGGTTGTCATCCAGTGTGAATGGCAAGGCAAGGGACTGGCTGCTGGAAAGAACCGTCGCCATCAACACGCGGTAATCTTATGGTTCATCGCAGTTTGCTGGGAAACGCGGCACCGATCTTTAGGGAAAAGTAGGCTGTGTCCCCGTTGCGTGTTAAGGAGCTACCTTGAGAGATAGATACATGCCTTCCGAGGTAGCGCCTATGAACACGCTCACCTTTCAGCATTGGTAGAGTCAGCTCCCACGCCTTAATGCTCGACAGAAATGCCAGCTCCGAGATCAGTTGTATCCGCCACCTCGGGAAGATGCTCTCCACGATATCTTGCCCGCACTGTAGGTCTGCCGCACTGTGAGACGTCTGCCGCGCAGCTGGCTCCTTGGGGCTGGAGTCGAGGGCTGCGCCGCTATCGGTGCCGAGAATGTCGTCGTACCTGTAATGTGTTGACGGCCACTCCACTGGCTCGCCTCCGGAGAGTCTCTTGCTGGCAGGCGTATACCCAGGCTTTGATCGAGGGGCTGACCGTACGTGCGGCGGCACAGCGCTGAGGTATCAGCAAGAACACGGCATTCCGATAGCGACACCCGTTCCTGTGGCGCAGAAAGGGCCTCACGTAGATAAACCGTGTTTAGGAAGCGCTTCATAAGCCGAGGGTTGGCATTGACTGCTGATGAACGATGAAGAAGTGACGCCAGCCCCTCTGCGAGATTCATCAAGCTACGAAATGTTTCGTCTGTTCCGACTAGTTCGTATAGAAACTCTTGATTGATAGTATCGCCTCTC
>NZ_VIFN01000015.1:0-40823 GCF_013183775.1 Halomonas hibernica | reverse complement strand
AAAAAGTCGAGTAACATCTGTCGAAAATGATGAAAAAAGATTATCTGATAACATGGTGTAGATGAGAAGCTGGGCTCAGTCCTGCCTGAATGAGGATCTCGCTCCAAGCTACCAAGGTCACTGACCGAGATATCATCTATGTCGTAGATGATTCCTTTTTCAGTGTGGCCTTGCTCCGTATTTTCTGAAGGAAGATGGACTTTACTTAACACCGCAATGTCCGCTGGAAGGTCCTCTGCGATACGCTCAGCGAAGCTCTGAAGCGTGGGTTCTGCCAGCATGAACAGCCATGCCTGGTTATCGGTTTCACCAGTACGCCTAATCATTCTGCCTGGCACTTGGTGATAGTGCAGCTCTGTACGGACGCGGCTGAGATAGCAACACACTTGAAGACGAGGGAGATCCGTTCCCTCACTGATCATGCCGACTGCTACAATCCATCGACAGTCACTATGCCGAAACAAGTTGATCACCTGCTGGGGACCTAACGTCTTGTTAGTGACAACATGGCAGGCCTCTCCCCAGGCCTCTAGGGCTAGAGCGACCTGATGAGCGTGTTCAATATCGGTCGCTACGACCAAGCCCGCCGCATCTGTCGACGCCGGAGCTATAAGTCCGTAAAGGGGGTGCGGCGCTTTTCTTGGACTTTTTCATGCTGCGATCCCTAGGTCCTTTCGGTATTCGAGAGGACTCAGGCCACCTACCGAGATTTTGATCCGTTTCTCGTTATACCACCGTATGTAGGAATCCACTTCCTCCACGAACTGCTCGAGCGACGTGGTTTGCCAATTCCTGTGGTAGAAAAGTTCGGCCTTGAGCCGGCCAAAGAAGCCTTCGTAGGCTGCGTTATTCGGTGTGCAGCCTTTACGAGACATCGACCGTGTCAGCTTTGCACCCTTGATTCGGGATAGCCATCCTGGCCAGCGGTAGTGAGCCCCCCTGTCAGAGTGAACAATTGTCAACGTCAGTGAAGGCTGTCCGGATTGGGGGGGCGGCGCTTTTCTTGGACTCTTTCATGCTGCGATCCCTAGGTCCTTTCGGTATTCGAGAGGACTCAGGCCACCTAGCGAGATTTTGATCCGTTTCTCGTTATACCACCGTATGTAGGAATCCACTTCCTCCATGAACTGCTCGAGCGACGTGGTTTGCCAATTCCTGTGGTAGAAAAGTTCGGTCTTGAGTCGGCCAAAGAAGCCTTTGCAGGCTGCGTTATCCGGTGTGCAGCCTTTACGAGACATCGACCGTGTCAGCTTTGCACCCTTGATTCGGGATAGCCAGCCTGGCCAGCGGTAGTGAGCACCCTCTGTCAGAGTGAACAATAGGTCTCTCGTCATCGTCCAGCGTGTCAATGGCTTCGCCAAGCATGGTGTTTACCAGTTCGGCATCAGGCCTCGTGCCGATTGTCCAGCTCACCACTAGTCCATCGAAGCAGTCGATCATAGGGGATAGGTACACTTTGTAAACGTCAGTGAAGGCAGTCCGCATTCCCTTTACGGACTTATAGCTCCGGCGTCGACAAACCTGGGTGGCCAGCTGGTCATCTCCATCGTGCAACACCTGCCAGAACGGCTCAGGAAGTCGCTCAAGGCGTTTGCGGATCGCCTGGGCCAGAGATGCGCCTGGCAGTTGCCGGCCACGCCTTCTGGAGGGATTCTCGTCGAGAATGGCGGCCTCCCGGGTCGCGTCAACGACGCCGGCCAGCAGCAGCTCCGCCACGATACGGCTCTCGCGGACCATCAGCGAGCCGCCGATGAGGTCGGAGTCGTAGTGGAGGGTAGAGGAATCATGGGGCATAACGACTCGACTCAACTGGCATGATGGAAGTAAAATAATGATTAATTATGCTATGATCAAAGGTAACTTGTCAGGTGTGGCTTAGCTGGATTTTCTTCAGCCTATATTTGAAATTATCCTTGGCCGCAGAAACTGAGTGCAACACCAGAGCTTTCCGCTAAGGTGTTTCCGTATGTCATACATCGAACTCAGCATTGAAGAGCGTGCCAGTATCCAGGTTGGCCAAGCCCAGGGGATGAGCTTACGATACATCGCTAGACTCCTGGGACGAGCCCCCTCAACGATTTCTCGTGAAATACGCCGCAACCAGAGGGATCAGAATAGCTACTGTGCCCGGCATGCCCAACAGCAACGAGAGCGGCGGCGAGCACCCTGTCGCCCGAAACATAAGCTGCTGCCAGGCACCGAGCGTTTTGACCTCATCGTTCATATGTTGCGACGACGCTTGTCTCCCGAGCAGATTAGCGGCAAGCTCAAGGCCATGAAACTACCTGACCTGCGCGATGCCTACGTCTGCCGAGAGACGATCTACACGGCCATTTATGCCCTGCCCGTTGGCCACCTGCGCAAGGAACTGATTCACTGCTTGCGACAAGGGAAAACCACCCGTAAACCTCGCCGTGGCCAAGTAGACCGTCGTGGTCAGATCCCTGACATGGTCAGTATTCATTTGCGTCCCCCCGAGGTTAGCAAGCGTGAAATGCCCGGGCACTGGGAAGGGGATCTGATCAAAGGCAAGAACAATGCGTCTGCAGTGGGCACCTTAGTAGAACTCAGCAGTGGCTATCTCATCCTCGCTAAAATGGACGATGCCACCGCTACATCAGCGGTAGCAGGCTTCAGTGCGGCCTTAAACCGAATGCCGACGACGGCCCGAAAAAGCATGACCTATGACCAGGGCCGCGAAATGGCGCAGCATGCAAAGATCACTCAGGAAACCGGCGTCGCCATTTACTTTTGCGATCCACATAGCCCCTGGCAACGGGGCGCCAACGAAAATATCAATGGCCTTATCCGCCAATATTTACCGAAAGGGACGGATCTTTCCGTGCATAGCCAAGAAGAGCTCGACGCTATCGCTTTCGAGTTGAATATGCGCCCTCGAAAACGCTTTGATTTTAAATGTCCGATAGAAGTGATGAGCGAACTGATGGCCAAGTATCATGAAAGCCCGTCAACCATCCAATGAGTGTGTTGCACTCAGTGTCTGCATCCGCCATCTTTTCCAAGAGTTTGTTTTACTTTTAGTTATCGAGAGGAAGATTGTGAAATCATTAAGCAAAGATCAGGTGAAAGCGATTCAGGATTCTGGAATTAACTGTGAGATAAGAAAAGTTGAGGAGTTGGTTAGCCAGGAAGACATTCTGAGCCTGGGGGAAGATGACTTAGTTTTGTTGGCAAAGATAGCAAATGCTACTTACCGAGCAGGGTTTCCAGTAGTTAGCAATGTTGAGTATGATACAAAAATTATTGCTGAGCTTGAGCGGAGAAACCCTAATCATGAGTTTCTTGCTACTGTAGAGCCAGAGCCTGTGCCTTTATATAAAACGGTGCCTCTGCCGGAGAAAATGCTTTCTACCGATAAAGTATATAGCGACAAAGAAATTATTCAATGGATTGAGAGAGTGGAGAAGTTTGGTCAGGAAATCGGGTTGGATTCCGGAGAAGTGTTGATAAAAGTCTCACATAAGCTAGATGGATATGCGGCTTATGATGATGGTGAAAGGCTTTACACGAGGGGAGATGGCGTGCGTGGCCAAGACATTACGAGAGCCTTCAATCGAGGGTTGAAGGTTGCTGAAAGCGCTAAAAGGGGCATGGGGCCAGGCGAGATAGTTGTTGATAAGGAATACTTCGATAAAGAACTTTCAGGTGAGTTCGAGAATACGCGAAATGTCTTGGCTTCTGTAATTGCTGAGAAAAATGTGAATAGTAAAGTTTCAAAAGCTATTGAGGATAAAGCATGTGTCTTTTTTCCTTTTGCTTCCCTGAAAGGCTGGATTGGAAGCTGTGAGGCTTTTAAAAAGCAGTATAAAAATATTTTTGATGATATGTGGGGGGGGGGGGATTACGAGGTTGACGGATTGGTTGTCGAAGTCCTTAATGAAGACCTGAAAAGGTTAATGGGATCTACGCGAAAACATCATCGCTGGCAAGTTGCGTACAAGAGGAATTTAGAGAAAGCCACAGTAGTAGTGAGTCAGGTTATACCTCAAACATCGAGAACAGGAAGGATCACTCCAGTGGCAGAGTTCCCGCCTATTAAGTTGAGTGGTGCAACAATCCGTAGGGCAACACTCCACAACTATGGCATGGTTAAAAGCAAGGGAGTAGGTAAGGGATCTATAGTTGAGTTGGTAAGAAGTGGTCTTGTTATACCTAAAATTGAAAAAATTATTGAGGGTGTTGACCCAGAAATACCTGAGCTATGCCCCAGCTGTCACTCCAAAGTTGTTTGGGATGGTGACAATATTTTTTGCCCAAACTCCACCGATTGCCCTGCGCAAGCTGAAAACACATTAATTCATTTTTTTAAAACCATGCCCAATGTAGATGGGTTTGGACCTAAAGTTATTGAAAAATTGTATGAAAATAAGATTACAAAAATCCACCAAGTATATAACTTAAGTGTTGAGGAGTTGGTCGATATGGGGTTTGGTGAGAAGACGGCAACCAACCTCGTTGACCAATTAAAACTAAGCAAGATTAGAGAGCTGGAGGATTGGAGGTTTCTTGCAGCATTTGGAATCCCAAGGCTTGGTGAAGCTAGTTGCGAAAAACTTTTGAGTAATTATCATATTGATGAAGTTTTTCGCCTGGAAGTTGATGAAGTTGCAAGCATTGAAGGGTTTGCTGAAACTAGCGCCACAGTAATTTGTGAGGGCCTTAAGGATGTCAGGTCTGAGTTTTTAAAAGTTTACTCTCTTGGGTTTAGGTTGTCTAAAACAAAGCAGTCTAAAGAGCAACTTTCGGGTCTTCAGCTGGATGGTCTCCAGGTTGTATTCTCAGGGACAATGAAAGCTGCAAGTAGATCTGAAATGGAGAGCAATGCAAAAAAGCTGGGTGCAAAAGTAGGAAAGTCGATTTCAAGCAAAACGGATTTTTTAGTTGTTGGCGATAGTGTTGGAGAGAAAAAGGTAAAAGATGCTAAAACCAAAGGCGTTAAGGTTTTGAGCGAGGAGGAATATGAAAGATATATAAAAATGCAGACTGATTTTAAAAAATCATAAATAAAGTAATTTATTTATTCAGCAGCCCTTGAGAATGTTTCGCATTTTATGATTTCAAGTGTGGGATGCGAATAAAGTTTCATCCATACAAATATATTATCATCCGTATAAGTAGAGCTTCATGCTAAGCCAGTATCCGCTATGTTAGGTCATTCATACAGCGGATGCTGGCTTTTCCATGGCTGGACCATTTAAGGGCCTGACTCCTCTTGAATATCGAAAGGACCTAGGGGTCGCAGCATGAAAAAGTCCAAGAAAAGTGCCGCAGCCCCAATACAGCCAACCTTCACTGACGTTGACAGAACGGGTTCCGAGCCCGTGAAGCCCCTTTGATCCAGAGAGAAATGAATTGTTGGTTTGGGAAATAGAAAAGTTTCAATATCTCAGATTCACCTACCGAGGAGATATTTTTTTTCATCACCCTTCCCTCAAGCGTCAAATCAAAGGAGAACGCTCCGGCTACATGTCTAGGACGTTGGAAGCCGAAGAGATTGAGGTTGACGCTGAAGAAGAACCAACTGGCGCTAAAGAGGCGAAGTTGATTTACCCGCCTATTGAGGGGGTTGCCTTTGATGGTCAGATAAACACCACCGTTGTGCACAATGGAGATCGTGCTAGTAGCCGCGGAAAAAAGTCTGAGGATGAGAAATTTCCCGCCTCCGATGAAGAGAGCAAGTCCTTGGGTATCGCTGATTCCGTTATCGATGGAAGCATAGCGCCGGGGGATCTCCAGCAACTGGGAGATGAGAAGATTGATCATGAACAGTGTTTTAACTACTTTCCACAGCTTAGTGAAATCATCAAGCAAATCGCCAACGAATCGGATACTGCACTGCTGCAGATGCAAGTGAAGCCACTGCCCGTGGTGCCGCGCTGCAGTTATCACATGATGGATAGCGAGACACGGCGTTGCTATCTGCTGGTTCGCTTCCGACTGAGAAACGGTAGTGAGAGGTACCTACTGGAGATAGACACCACTGACAATTGGAAGCATGTCGACGCGGATCATCGGTTTTAAGGATGACATTGACCCCAAACAATGCATGGAAAGATTTATGAGGGAGACAGTGAAGGGTTCATTGCGCTGGCCAAGTTATATGTCGAAAACAGTGACCCACTGTATTTGGTGCGTCATCCGAGAGAGACTAAATCGGATGATGAAAAAGCGAAAATATCTGATTGAAAGGAGAGGATACTCGCATGTCTCTTGTAGTCGAAAAGTGAACTGTAGTGTCCTATCAAATGCTGCGGCGGCAGGATTACCTTATCAGTTGTCGCCAGGGGCGTCTCACCCCAGTGCCTTGACCAGCAACTGCACGCCGACGATGGCCATGACCAGAATCACCAGACGGTAGAAGAGGCGCTCGCTGACACGGTGCTGTAGCCACAGGCCGCTGTGCACCCCGGCCCAGGCCACCGGTACCAGCACCAGCGATCCCCCGGCACTGGTCAGGTTGATCTCTCCGAGCCACAGGTAGGGCGGCAGCTTCATCAGGTTGAGCGCTGCGAAGAGGATCGAACTGGTGGCGATGAACGCCTCCTTGCTTAGCCGCCGGGGAACCAGGTAGAGGTTGAGCGGTGGCGCCCCGGCATGCGCCAGGAAGCTGGTGAAGCCGCAGCCAGCACCGGCCGGCAGTGCCCAGCGAGTCGTGATGGGGCGGCCCGCCGAGGGCTTGAACAGCATGTAGGCCGCGAACAGCAAGGAGATCACGCCCAGCAGCAGGCGGACGCCATCCTCGTCCAAGCGACCAATCAGCAGGGTGCCGATGATCACCCCGATGACCAACCCTGGGAGCAAGTGACGCACCTCGAGACGGTTGTGATGCCCCCACCAGGCCTTCACCGTGAAACCATCCATCACCAGAAGCAGCGGTAGCAGCAAGCCGGCCGCCTCTACGGGGCCGATAGCAAGCGCCATCAGCGGCACCGAGAGTGTGCCGAAGCCTCCGGCGAATCCACCCTTGGAGACACCGGTCAGGTAAGTGGACACCACGATGAGGGTCCAGGCCAGCCAGGAGTAGTCGGGGAGCGACATGGTACTTCCTTGAATGGGACGAATGAATACGACGATACCGCCCCATGGCGGTGCTCCGGCGTCATGATACCGCATGGGGTGGAGCGTCAGTGCTGGCAGCTTCCCCTGGGGGGCGGCGCTGCCGACGTCAGCGGCCAGCATCGCCAGGGTGGAGAAGAGTATGCGATTCTAGAAGCCCACTCGATGTTGTACCAGACCATCACCTTGACCAAGCCGTCGCTCACGCGGGTGTGATGTGGTCGGCGTCGTGGTTGAAATCGATTGAGGCTAACGGCTGAACGTTGACCTTCGGCACCTTCGGTTTCGATGACGCCTGGCTGGCCCTGAGCAACTTCAGCAGTACCGGACTCAAGGTGGCATGTGTCGGGGCCTTCGGTCTGTTCCCCTTGGAAATCGACATCTCCATAGCTATAGAGTCAGTATGTCAGACAGCCTTATACCGACAGGCAGTGTATGCGTCTCAGGCCAAGGAGGGACAAACTCGGACTGATAATGCGCTATATCATCGAATAGTCGTACTTCGGAATGACCTGAACCCAGAATCCATTGCCGCGATTTGACTCCTCGGCGGCTTCTATGAATCTCACGCCCTGTACGCCGTCCTCGATTTGCGGGAATAGCAGGGGATCTTTCGGTGACGCCTGGGCTGTCAGCGCATCTGTGACAGCTTCTGCGAAGTCGCGATAAAGGGTGGCGAAAGCCTCGCGATAGCCCTCCGGATGCCCGATTGGGACTGCGCTGGCATGTTTGGCGCTCTCGTATAGGCCCGGCCCACCTTTGGTAAACACCTGAGCAGGCTGGTCCAGGCTGCGGAAGAGCAGTTCGTTGGGGTACTCCTGATGCCATTCGATGCCGCCTTTGCTGCCAAACACGCGCAGATAAAGTCCATGCTCCGCCCCTGCTGCGGCCTGGGTCACCCATAGGGAGCCGCGAGCCCCATTGGCGTACCTCAACTGAATACTGGTGTAGTCGGTTGCGGTGCGGCCCGGTACCATCGTGCAGCTATCTGCACTCAACTGTTCGGGCTGCATGCCTGTGACATAGGAGCAGAGGTGGTAACAGTGCGTGCCGATATCAGCGACGATCAGGTTTTCACCGGCGACTTCAGGGAGCATGTGCCAGTTGGTACCATTTTTTTCGTCTTCTGCCATCTCGGCCAAATGCCCCTGAACGTAATTGCATTGAATCATTCTAATTTCGCCGAGATCCCCGGCCTCGACCATGGCCTTTGCCTGGCGGACCATTGGATACCCCGCATAGCCGTAAGCCACACAGAACTGCAATCCAGTTTGGTTGACTAGTGCGGCCAGGCTTATGGCTTCGTGGTAATGGTTGGTAAGAGGTTTCTCGCAGATCACGTGCAGGCCGCTTTCTAGGGCCAGACGTGCTATTTCATAGTGACTATTGTTAGGCGTCATGATGGCGATGACGTCGATGCCGTCTCCGCGGGCGGTTTCCGCTTCGATCATCTCCCGTGCTGAGTCGTAGCCGCGAGGGATTCCTAGGGCGGCTGCGTAAGCGGTGGACCGCGCCGCGTCGGATGAGAGAACGGCGGCGATAACCTCGTACTGCTCGTTCATCAGTGCGGCACCCCGATGTATTGAGCCGATAAAGGAGCCTGGGCCACCGCCTACCACGCCCAACCGCAGGCGGCGACCGAGTTGTTCCACGACATAGTTTGCGCTCATAGGAGTCTCCTTGAGTTGCAGGCGCCTGTTCAGGGCCTGCGTTTTTGCAGTTGCATTCGCAGGGCGCCGGCGAGCCGTTGAGGTGACCAGGTCTCCGCCAGCGCCCGTGTCAGCAGCGCTTGCTGGCTTTCTGGGACGAGGTAGCCGATCGGCGGATCGGTATCGAGATTGGTGGGGAAGGCGTAGCCGTCCGCCGTCGCCGCGATGACGGCCTCCCGCTCCGCGGGACCGAGGCCCGCAAGGTACGGATAAACGGCGAGGCACATGGCTTCCCTGTTCAGTGCCTCCATCGGGCGCGCGAACGCCGAGGTCACCTGAAGCAGGTTGACCGTGCGGACGACATTCTCGGTGGTGTTGTCGCCGGCGGCGTGAAACAGCGCCGGGCTGAAAAAAATAACGTCGCCCTTGGTCAGCGGCAGCTGAACCTGGTGCTGTTCGAAGTAGTCGCGAAATGCCGGATCCAGTATCGCGGGATAACCGTCGGCATAACGCTGGGAGTAGGGGAGGAACTTGGTCGTCCCGCTCTCGACTGGCATATCGCAATGCGCGATTCCGCCCTGAAGAATCAGGCTTGGTGCCATGCGATGCAAATGCTGCGGGTATTCCAGCATCTCCGCGTCCGACATGAATCCCAGGTGGTAGTCGCGATGAGGTTGCTGTGCCCTGCCCCCGGGGCGCACCACGTTCAACTGCGTCGCGATCTGGTAGCCTGGCCCCAGCCAGGCCCGACAGGCCCGTGCGATCACCGGGTTGGCGATGTAGCGGGCATAGACCCCGGGGGCCTTCAGGCAGAGTTTCTGCAGGCTGTTCCAGACCCGGTCGTTGGCACCCAGACGGGCGAAATGATCCGACCGCCGGGTGCCGGCCAGGTGCTCCTCGACGATAATGTCCCGCAGTACCCGTGTAGCCTGGTCGATGCAGGTGGTATCCGGATACGCGCCCCGCACCACCAGAACGCCCGGTCCCTCGAGCAACACCCGTACCCACTCGTCCTCGACATCTCCGCTGAGGTGGCGAGCGTCGTATATCGGCACGTTGCCGCAAACGTCGGTAGCGCCGGGATACTGGGCCGGATCGGTGACGACTTCCACTATCGTGCGAAACGCTTCCAGCGATATGCTGGGATTCCATCCCATAGTCGTTCTCCCCTCTTGAGTGGTTCGACAGAGCTGGCCTCAGGGAGCCGGATCCGGGACGGAGGTGTCGGGACCTTGCGTGGGCTTCTTCTGCTGCCAGAGCGTGAATGCCAGGAAAGCAGCCGCCACCAGCAGGAAGGCGAGGCTGATCGGTCGGGTCAGTAAGACCGACCAGTCGCCCCCGGACAGCAGCAGCGAACGCTGCAGGTTCGATTCGGCGATGGGTCCCAGTATCAAACCGAGGATGACCGGCGCGGTACCGAAGCCGTAGCGATTCAGGAAGTAGCCGAGGACGCCGAAGGCCAGCATCAGGTAGACGTTGAAAATGTCGCTGTCGACCGAGTAGACACCGATGACGCAGAACACCGAGATCAGCGCCAGCAGCAGGCTGCGCGGCATGTCCAGGACCTTGACGAACAGGCGGATCCCCAGCGACTGGAACAGCAGCATGAAGATGTTGGCGACGAAGAACGCGATGAAGATGCCGTAGATGATGGCTCCCTGGTCGGTGAACAGGGTAGGGCCGGGGCGGATACCCTGGATCATCAGGCCGCCCATCAACACCGCCGTCGCGGCTTCGCCCGGGATGCCCAGCGTGAGCATTGGGATCAGTGCGCCGCCGACTAGGGCGTTGTTGGACGATTCCGACGCCACGATGCCCTCGGGGTGGCCGCTGCCGAAGGCCGCCGGGGTCTTGGACATTCGTTTCGCCTGATCGTAGGAGAGGAAGGAGGCGATGCTTCCGCCGGCCCCCGGAATGGCGCCGATCAGGGTGCCGATGGACGAGCTGACGATCAGCGTTTTCCAACCCCTCAGCACTTCCCGCCAACGGGGCCGCGCCCTGTCCATCGCCGCTTTCGAGGCGTCCGCCTTCCCCGGCGTGAGGTGCTCGATCACGTCGGCGATCACCTGGGAGACGGCGAACAGCCCGATGAGGGCGGGAAGCAGGTTGATACCGGACAGCAGCGACGGGCTGCCATAGGTGAAGCGCGTCACGCCGGCGACCGGGTCCAGTCCCACCGTCGACAGCAACAAACCGATCAGGCCGGCGATGATCCCTTTCAGCAGGCTGCGGGAAACCGAGGCGATGATCACCAGCCCGAATATGCTCAGTGAAAAGTACTCGGCGGCGCCGAAGAGAAGCGCAAAGTTCGCGATCGGAGGAGCCAGGAGGCTCAATACGATGGCACTGAATATGCCACCCACAAAGGATGCGACAATGGCGATGCCCAAGGCTCTGCCGGCTTCTCCTCGCCGGGCCATGGGAAAGGCATCCAGCGTCGTTGCCACGGAAGAGGGGGTGCCGGGGATATTCAACAACGTGGCGGACACCGAGCCTCCGGCGATGGTGCCGCAAAGGCTGCCCAGCAGCATGCCGATGCCCATCACGGGCGGCATGCCGAACGTCAGCGGCAGCAGCAGGGCGATGGCCATGGCGGCGGAAAGGCCGGGCAGCGCACCCAGCACCAGGCCCAGGAAGGTTCCGGCGGCAATGGCCAGCAGCACCTGGAGCTGGAACACCAGCCCGGCGCCTTCGATCAGATTGTCCATGTCATATCCCCATCCAGCCGACCGCTGGTAGTACGATGCCGAACCATGTGGTAAAGATGAAAAAGATTGCGGCAGCAACGGCGACGGAAAAGGCCACCAGTTTCAGCACATCGACAGCCCCGGGCTTGCGCTGCCGAGCCGGGTCGAGCAGGGCGAGTATCGATACGACGACGAAGATCAGGGTCGAAGTCGCGATCACATAACCCAGTTGCTCGAGAACGGCGGTATACAGGACGAGCAGCAGCGCCACGCCGACGGTACCGACGTATGCCCTGGCATTGGACGCCAGGGTCGCCGAAGCACCGCCGCTGGTCCGGACCCGTCGTGCGAGGGTCGTGATGATGGACATGGCTACAAGAGCCAGCAGCAGGCCGCAGATAGCCTTGGGGAACGCCGCCGGGGCAAGGGTTCCCCCGGCGGCGCTGCCCGCAATCCCGAACGATTCGGACAGAAAGAGTATCCCCAGGCCCAGGAGTACAACCTGAAAGGTGATCTGGCCCATCGATTGTTTCATTGGCGTGTCCCGGTTTATTCGGCGCGGGCCTTGCCCGCGAACGGAATCATGACGTTCGCCGTACTGTCGACGAAGGTTTTCAGCTCATCGCCGTATTTCGCGTTGATCTCCAGACCGCTCTGTTTGGCGTACTCCTGGATGGCCGGGTCTTCCAGCGCGGTGGCAACCGCCTGGGCCCATTTGTCGCGGATTTCCGGGCTGACGCCTTTCGGTGCGGCGAAACCGCGCCACTGATTGAGGCTGAGTTTGTAATCGAGTTCCTGCATGGTCGGGACCTCGGGCAGCACCTCGGTGCGGGCTTCGCCGGTCGACAACAGCGGCACGAGGCGGCCGGAATCGACAGCCGACATGATGTCGCTGGGGTTCAACACGACCGCATCGATGTGACCGCCCATGGCGGCTGAAACCGCCTTGGAAGCGCCATCGAAGGGTATGTATCTCAGTTCAATGCCCAGCTCGGTTCCCATCGCCATCGCCGTGACATGGGTGGACGAGCCGACGCCGGCAAAGCCGACGGTAATGGGCTGGTCGTTGGTCTTCGCATACTCCATCAGGTCCGCGAGACTGGACCAGGCGTCGTTGTTCCTGACGGCAAGCACGTACGGCTCGACGATCGCACGGGCAATATAGTCGAAGTCATCATATTGGAAATTGACATTGCCCAGGCCCTGCAGCGTGAAGATGGCGTTCAGCGGCACCACCAGGGTATAACCATCAGGCTCGGCATTGACCGCACGAGAATAACCCACGGCACCACCGCCACCCGAGAGGTTGCGAATCACGATGGTACCACCCAACGCCTCCTCGAGTTTTGGCTGTAGCGTTCGGGCGAAGATATCGGTTCCACCGCCGGGGGAATAGGGCACGATCAGTTCGATGTCCCGTTCCGGATAGGCGTTATCGGCCAGGGCAGCAGTGGCGGGAAGTGAAGCAATGACAGCAGTCAGCAGTATTTTCTTTATTTTACTCATGTGGTGGCGTGCCTCATGTTTTGAATCTTGAAAAAAGGATATTAACCCGGTCGACCACATAACCGGGTTAATATCTGTCGAAACCAGTATGGAATCGACACGGCCACTGGCCGCTTAACGCGCAGACTCTGACGTCTGCAAGAGCCGTACTTTGGTTACTGCATGGTCGGCATGACGAAATCGGCTCCGGCACGGATGCCGGTCGGCCAACGCGAGGTGATGGTTTTCAGCTTCGTGTAGAAGCGGACGCCTTCGGGGCCGTGCATGTGGTGGTCGCCGAAGAGTGAAGCTTTCCAGCCACCGAAGGAATTGAACGCCATCGGAACCGGAATCGGCACGTTGATGCCGACCATGCCGACCTGGATCTGATGAGCGAACTCGCGGGCGGCATCGCCGTCACGAGTGAAGATCGCGGTACCGTTGCCGAATTCGTGTTCGTTGATCCAGCGGGCGGCGGTTTCATAGGAATCGGCGCGTGCCACGGCCAGCACTGGACCGAAGATCTCGTCCTTGTAGATCTTCATATCGGTGGTGACGTGGTCGAACAGCGTGCCGCCGATGAAATAGCCATTTTCGTGCCCAGCGACCTTGTGATCCCGGCCATCGATGACTAGCTTGGCGCCTTCCTCGACGCCGGAGTCGATATAACCGCGCACGCGTTCGAGGTGTTCGCGCGTGACCAGCGGTCCCATATCCGAGGCGGCATCGGTACCGGGGCCCACCTTGAGCTCCCGCAGCCGGGCTTCCAACTTGGCGACCAGTGCATCGGCGGTCTGCTTCCCGACCGGAACCGCGACGGAGATCGCCATGCAGCGCTCGCCGGCGGAGCCGTAGGCCGCTCCCATCAGCGCATCGACGGCCTGGTCGAGATCGGCGTCCGGCATGATGATCATGTGGTTCTTGGCACCGCCCAGCGCCTGGCAGCGCTTGCCGGTGCGCGCGGCGGTTTCGTAGATGTAACGAGCGATCGGCGTCGAACCGACGAAGCTGATTGCGGCGATGTCCGGATCGTTCAGCAGTGCGTTGACCGATTCCTTGTCTCCCTGGACCACGTTGAAAACGCCGTCGGGCAGGCCCGCCTCCTTGAGCCATTCGGCAATCAGCAGCGATGCGGACGGATCACGCTCAGAGGGCTTCAGGATGAAGCAGTTGCCACAGGCCAGGGCGACCGGGAACATCCACATCGGCACCATCACCGGGAAATTAAAGGGGGTGATGCCGGCGACGATACCCAGCGGCTGCCGCAATGCATGGCTGTCGACTCGGGTGCCGACGTTCTCGGTGACTTCACCCTTGAGCAGTTGCGGTGCGCCCACCGCAAACTCGACGACTTCCATGCCGCGCTGAATTTCGCCTTTGGCGTCGGACAGGACCTTGCCGTGCTCAGCGGTGATCACGGCTGCCAGTTCGTCCGTGCGTTCTTCCAGGATACGCAGGAAACGGTTGAGGATTCGGGCGCGTCGTAACGGGGTCGTGGTGGACCAGGCGGGGAAGGCCTTCTTGGCGACTTCCACGACGTCCCGTACTTCTTCCGTGGTGGCCAGCGTCACGGCGCCGGACTGTTCGCCAGTAGCGGGATTGAACACCGGGCTGGTACGCGTGCCCCGGCCAGTTCTCTCTTCTCCGTTTACGAAATGATTGATTGTGCTTGGCATATCGGTACCTCGAATCAAAGTGAGTGTCAGCGTAGAGCCGTGCCGTTGAAGTACGCCGCTTTTCATTCTGCGCCTGCCGATATCGAACTGAGATCGCGTAGCTCGGGTTTGGGGACTGCAGGGTGTCGGACGGAAATCAGATGCTCATGCTGCGCGGCGATCTGCTATGACGAGAAAGCATATTGCGTCTAAAATTGCAGGTCAACTGAAATTGCAACTAAAATTGCAGTTGCGCGCCGATCGCCTGGCAGCTTGGTCCCGTGGCGTGGGACTGCCGGCCAGGGGCGCAGGTTGCCTGGGCTGACGCCGAGGCTCCGGGTCGCGTCGACGCGCCTTCGGGCAGACGAAGCTTTGCGGCCGACAGTCGGGTGCCCGAACCGATTGTGCAATCATAGTTGCATTAAAAAATTATTTGCAATTAAAGCTGCGGTGGCGCTATCGTGCTGCCATGGAACTGCGGACGTAGTCAGGTGATCGGGGGCGGCCCGGTCAGCTGGTACGCGTTACCGGAGAAATCGGAAGGGGCGGCGGGCCGAATGCCGGTGCTCCCAGGTAATCACACTCAGGAGAGCCTCCACGCTATGTACAACAACTACGGACTTTTCATCGACGGTGAATGGCGCAAAGGGAGCAGCGATACCGTCATCTCGGTACTCAATCCCGTCACTGCTGAAGTCTTGGGCGACGTTCAGGCGGCGTCCTTCGAGGATACGGAGGCGGCCATCGAGGCTGCGGCAGCAGGGTTCGAGACGTGGCGCGCAACTGCCGCCTGGAACCGGGCCGATCTGCTGCATGCCGTGGCGGATCAGATGGTGGCGGCAGCCGACGAGGCGGCGCATCGCATCTCCCTGGAAACCGGCAAGCCGCTGGTACAGGCCGGCCGGGAGTGGGTCCTGTCCATCGACCAATTCCGCTGGTACGCCGAGGAAGCCCGTCGTCTTTACGGTCGCATCGTAGAAAGCCGCGTGCCGGGCGGGCGTATCGAAGTCCACCACGAACCCGTGGGTGTCGTCGGTGCCTTTACCGCCTGGAACTTTCCGGCCGTGTTGATCGCCCGCAAGGTGGCGCCGGCCCTGGCGGCGGGCTGCGCGGTGATCGTGCGGCCATCGAGCGAGGTGCCGGGCACGGCGATGGTGCTGTTCGAATGCCTCCGCAAGGCGGGACTCCCCAAGGGCGTCGTGAATCTCGTCGTCGGTCCGACGAGCAGCACCTACGATCCGGTCCTGGCCTCGCCGGTGGTGCGCAAGATTTCATTGACCGGCTCGACGCGGATCGGTCAGCAGATGATTCGCGACTCCGCCGACACCGTCAAGCGCGTCAGCATGGAGCTGGGCGGCAACGCACCGGTCATCGTTTTTGAAGATGCCGACCTCGAGCAGGTCCTCGACCTCTGCGTGCCCACCAAATACGCCAACGCTGGGCAGGTCTGTGTCACGGCCGACCGTTTCTATGTTCACGAAAGCCTTTATGACCGTTTCGTCGAAGGCTTCGCCCAAAGGGCGCAGTTGCTGAAGCTGGGCAGCGGGCTAGACGAAACGACCCAGATGGGACCCCTCATCAACCAGCGGCGGCTTGATGCGATCGAAGCTGTTGTTTCCGACGCCATCGGTCGCGGTGCGCGCGTAGTCACCGGCGGCAAGCGCCCGGAGGGAATCGGCGCGGGCTATTTCTTCGAGCCGACGGTACTCGCCGACGTGCCGGACGATGCCCTGGCCATGGCCGAGGAGAACTTCGGCCCTATCGCCGCTATCACCGCGTTCAGCGACACCGAGGAGGTGTATGCCCGCGCCAATTCGCTGCCCGTTGGTCTGGCGGCCTATGCCTTTACCCGGGATCCGGCGCGCATGCGCGAAGTCGTGGCCCGGCTCGAGGCCGGTATGGTCGGGGTCAACAGCTTTGCGCTGGCGGCGGCCGAAGCGCCTTTCGGCGGCATCAAGGATAGCGGCATGGGGCGTGAAGGCGGTGCCGAAGGCATCCATGACTACACCAATGTCAAACTCGCGCAAATTACAGTCTAGAGGTAGGTACGACATGGTTCCCAATCGAATCAAACAGATCTGGGCTGAGGGTGGTCAGGTCATCAACGGCTGGCTGTCCATTGCCTGCCCCTTCACAGCGGAGATCATGGCCGAGCAAGGCTATGACGCCGTCACCATCGATATGCAGCACGGTCTCGTGGGGTACGAAGTCGGTACCAACATGTTGCAGGCGATGCGCGCGAGCGGCGTGGCACCCATGGTACGGGTGCCTTGGTTGGATCCGGGCTCGGTGATGAAAGCGCTGGATGCTGGCGCCTACGGCATTATCTGTCCAATGATCAACAATGCGGAAGAAGCGGCGCGTCTGGTGTCCTATGTGCGGTATCCGCCGATCGGTACTCGCAGCTTTGGTCCGACCCGGGTCACCTTCTCTGCGGGCGCCGACTATGGCCAGCACGCGGACGACCAGATGCTGTGTTTTGCGATGATCGAGACGGCGGAGGCGGTTGCCAACATCGATGAAATCGTTGCGACGCCGGGCCTGGACGGGGTTTATATCGGTCCGGCCGATCTGACCCTCGGATTGACCGGGCGCCAGTACCGCACCGGGTTCGACCGCGAAGAGCCGGAGATAATCGAGGCGATCAAGCACATCATGACCCGTACACAGCAAGCGGGATTGCGCGCCTGCCTGCACAACGGAACGCCGGAGTACGCCGCCCGCGCACTCGAGTGGGGCTTCGACCTGGTAACGGTGTCCAACGACGTCCGGCTGCTGGTGGGGGCTGCTAAAGCGAGCGTCGACAAGGTTCGCGCTCTTCGGGGCGAAGCTGGCGGCTCGACGTCCAACGAAGTGGGGGGGTACTAACTATGCCGCATATTCTAGTGGCTGGCAGGATTCACGACGCCGGCGTTGAGCGGCTGCGCAACGCACCGGGCGTGACTTTCGACCTAATCGAAGAGGTGAGCACGGAAAGCTATGCGCCGCTGCTCGACAAGGCCGACGGCCTTCTGATCCGCACGCAGCCTATGACGGCGGGAGAGGTCGAGCTTGGCAAGAACCTGAAAGTCGTTTCCCGCCACGGTGTCGGCTATGACTCCGTCGACGTCAAGGCGCTCAACGAACGCGGTATTCCACTTGCTATCGTCGGAGACGTAAATTCCTGTTCAGTCGCGGAGCACACGCTGATGATGATGCTCGCGGTTGCCAAGCAGGCGCTTCATCACGACACTGGCGTCCGCAGTGGGGACTGGGGTTGCCGCAACGCTTTTTCAGCCGTCGAGCTCGCCGGTCGGACACTGCTACTGCTGGGATTCGGGCGTATTGGCCAGGGGGTGGCCAAGCTGGCCCTGCCATTCGGCATGCACGTCGCCGTATACGATCCTTTCCAGAGCGACGACTTTATCCGGGAGCAGGGTTGTACTCCTGTCGCCAGTATCGACACCTCTCTGCCCGACGCGGACTTTCTCTCGGTGCACATGCCGCTGAAAGATGGCAAGCCGCTGATCGGCCAGCCGGAGCTGGCGCGGATGAAAGCGTCTGCAATCATTGTTAATACCGCCCGCGGCGGCATTATCGACGAACGGGCGCTGTCCGATGCCCTGCACGCTGGCCGACTCGGCGGTGCCGGTCTCGACGTACTCGTCGATGAACCACCGGCGGTTGGTGATCCGCTACTGGATTGCCCCCGGCTACTGCTCAGCCCGCACGTGGCCGGGCTGACGCAGGAAGCCGCGATGCGCATGTCAGTGGCCGCTGTCGAGAATATTCTCAACTGTTTTTCCGGCGATCTGGATCCGGCATTGGTGGTCAATGCCAGGGAAGTTGGCTTCTCTTGAGGATGTGTCGTTACGACTTTATACAGGTTTGGTCAAAGCTGTCATGCCCGTAGCGTGACGCAATAGCAATGGAGATTTCACATGATTCGTACAGCTGTTTTGGGTGCCGGAAGAATCGGGCAGGTTCACGCATCGGCTGTCGCCGCCAGTCGGCTCGCGCAGCTTGTTGTCGTCGTCGACCCGTTTGAAGAGGCCGCAAAGTCGCTTGCCGAGCGGATAGGCTGTGAAGCGGCTACCGACCCACTCGAAGTGATCGCTCGCGATGATATCGATGCTGTGATTATTGGGACCCCAACCGATACGCATGTCCACCTGATGCTCAAGGCGGTCGAAGCGGGCAAGGCTGTGCTGTGCGAGAAACCCGTTGACTTGGACATTGCAAAAGTGGATGAGGCGCTGAGGCAGCTCGAAGACAAAGACGTGCCTGTTATGCTCGCCTTCAATCGTCGCTTCGATCCTAGTGCGGCGGCCATGCGGCAGGCGATCGACGCCGGCGAGATAGGCGATGTGCATCAGGTCGTAATCACCAGCCGTGATCCCGGTATGCCGCCGGAAGGTTATGTGCAGGCTTCAGGTGGTATCTTCCGTGATATGACCATCCACGACTTCGATATGGCGCGCTGGCTGCTAGGCGAAGAGCCCACCGAGGTGTTGGCGACTGCCAGCCGGCTGGTAAGCCCGGACCTAGTCGAGAAATACGACGACTATGACACCGTCATGGTCGTAATGCGTACCGCTTCCGGTAAGCAATGCCACATCAACAATAGTCGCAAAGCCGTTTACGGTTACGATCAGAGGATGGAAGTGTTCGGCTCGAATGGCATGCTGCTCAATGACAACCTTCGGCCGAGTACGTTGCGGCGCTACAATCAGGATCAGACCGAAGTCCACGATCCTCTACTGAACTTTTTCCTCGAGCGCTACGACGATGCCTTTCGAGCCGAGCTCGAAGCGTTTTTTGGGGCGGTTGGAAACGGCAAACCGGTACCTGTGACTCCCTACGACGGCCGCCAGGCACTGCACCTGGCGAACTGCGCTCTGGAATCGGTGCGCACCGGTAAAGTCGTCAAGGTGTAACGCCGGCATGGCAGCACCCTATCAACAGTTCTTGCGAGTGCTATTGAGATATTGTCGCAGTATATCCACTGGTTCTCACGGCACTCGCACTGCCAAGCGCTGCTAGCGGGTGGGGTTTCAACAACGGTAATCAACGACGGGGTTTGGAAAATGCGTGATATAGGTGTTGGCATTATTGGTACTGGTTTTATGGGCCAGTCGCATGCATTGGCGTATCGTGCTGCCGCGGGGGTCTACCCAGGCAGCCTCAACCCGGTTCTCAAGGTAATCGGCGATATCAACCAGGAAGCACTCGAACGGGCGCGTATCCAGTACGGTTTCGAGCGCAGTACCACCGACTGGAAGGCCTTGGTGGCCGATTCCGAGGTGGAGGTCGTCTCGATCACGACACCGAACACCCTGCATCGGGAGCAGGCGTTGGCCGCGATCGCCGCGGGCAAGCATGTGCACTGCGAAAAGCCGATTGCGCCGACTGCAGCCGATGCGCAGGCGATGACGGAAGCGGCCGAAGCGGCGGGTGTGGTGACGCAGGTTGGCTACAATTATATTAAAAATCCGTTGCTCAAACTGGCGCGGCAGATGGTGGAGTCTGGAGAGTTGGGTGAAATCATCAGCTTTCGCGGTATTCATGCCGAAGACTATATGGCGGATCCTCGGTTGCCCTACAGCTGGCGCTTTGATCCGTCCGGGGGAGCGGGCGTCATCGCGGACCTGGGCAGCCACATCGTCGGCATCGCACGTTTCCTGCTTGGTCCGATAGCTGGCCTCTATGCAGATCTCGAAACCGTGATCAAGGAGCGGCCGATTGCGTCTGGAGCGAGCGAGATGCGAGCGGTCGAATTGGATGATATTGCGCGCTTGACGGTGCAGTTCTCCCGTGGCTGCCGGGGTTCCATCGAGGCGAGCTGGGTCGCTACCGGTCGCAAGATGCAACTCGGCTTCGAGTTAGTCGGCTCGAAAGGCTCGCTGGCCTTTACCCAGGAACGTTTTAATGAACTGTTACACTTCAAGGCCGGAAATGATCCGAAATACTCGGGATACCAGCGTATCGAAGCAGGACCGCAACACACACCCTACGGGCATTTCTGCAAGGCCCCGGGACATCAGCTAGGGTTCAATGATCTCAAGACGATCGAGGTTGCTGAGTTTTTGCAGGCAATCGCTCAAGGCAAAGACCCGGAAGGACCGGACTTCCGTGAAGCCTGGGAAATCCAGAAGGTAGTCGATACCGCTGTGCGGTCGTCGAAGGAGGGTTGCTGGATGCCGGTGTCCTGAGGCTGCGTGATTCACAAAATGGCGCGGATGCGCAGGGACCGGAGAGTTGACAAGCAAATTGGCATATGGCAGCAGATGTTGCATGTGTGTTCTTGGTCGGATCAACGATGGGCTGGGCACTTGCATGTGCTTCATGATACCACTATAGCCATCGAAAGCTCATTTCTAATGGATGTCACCTTATGTCCCAGAAAAGCAGTTCTTCTTCTAACCCCCTGTCACCGCCCGAAAATTACGAGCGGATTGTCAATGAAATTACCAATCAATATGAAAATTTGTCGGAGCGCTATAAGCAAGTTGCACGTTACGTGACGCAGAACCCGAATATTGTGGCGATGGAGTCCGTGAATTCGGTTGCGGCCAAGTGCAGTGTCCATCCCTCAGTTTTGGTTCGTTTTGCGCAGAACTTCGGCTATTCCGGTTTTAAGCAGATGCAGACGGTATTCCAGTCCCGTTTGTCGACGGCTGCGCCCGGGTATGAGGAGCGTGTCAAGGCCCTGGGAACCGATATCCGAAAAAGTCGCGAGCACGGTATCGTCGGTTTCATGCATGACCTCGTCGTGCGGGACATCGCTACGTTGCAGGAACTTTTGAACTCGGTTGCCGCGGAAAGCCTCGAACAGGCAGCCATGCTATTGAAAGATGCCGATACGATTTACATCTCTGGACAGCTCCGCTCGGAACCCATCGCCATCTTCCTCCGCTATCTGCTAACGATGTTGAAGCAGCGTGTAGTGCTTCTCGATTCCGCGGGAGGCCTAGCCCCTGAAATGGCGAGAACCATAGGGGCGGACGATGTGTTGGTCGCCATCGCGTTCCGACATTACGCGAAAGAGGTCATCAACATAGCCGATATCGCGAACGATGCAGGAGCTTCGGTAGTCGGCATTACCGACAGTCAGCTCTCGCCTCTGGCCAAGGGTTCGACCGTGTTATTCACCATTCCGGAAGAGGAATACACCTTTTCCCGCTCCCTGGCTGCGCCTATGTGCCTTTCTCAGAGCATCGCGATCGCCTTGGCATCCATACTCCAGCCGGATGAGGAGGCACCCCAGATCGCGACGGTTACCGGCAACGAGCGCAAGCGCACCCGCCGCACACGAGGGGGGAAAGCCAATGGCCAGCAGAAGTGATTCTCCAGCAGTCATTAATGTCGATTCGCCCGTGACTTTCAACTGAGCGTCTTCTAAAGCAGTTGCCTGATGCCATGCAATTGGCACATATAGTGTCGCGGACAGCTCACGCGTAGGCGCGCGCAGAATAAAGAGTTGCCATCCCAAGGACTAGCTATTGCTGCTCGTTGTGCGAGTGGCTCTGCTACTGGCCGATGGCGATGATGAACAGGCTCTGTCCGTCATCTTATAAAGCTTTGATCTTTCGATATATTTCCCTTTCCTATCCGTTTCCGAACCCTCAAGCGTCAGCTGACCTTACACTTTAGTCGTGCCATCAGCAATTAATATTGCAAAAAATAAATTTCTGCAATAGTGTTGCTGATAACAAGCCAGTGCTATGGCTGCTTGCGCCTAGCAGAACGTATACAGGAGAAGCTATGTCTACCGTCCGATGCACTATGGCTCAGGCCATCGTCCGATACCTCAGCAACCAGTTCATAGAGATCGATGGCGAGCGCGTACCGCTATTCGCAGGTGTGTTTGGTATCTTCGGTCATGGCAACGTGACCTGCCTGTCAGAAGCGCTCGAGGCCGTTCAGGATCAATTGCCGACCTGGCGTGGGCAGAATGAACAGTCGATGGCACTCGCCGCTGTTGGCTTCGCTAAGGCCAAGCGTCGCCGCCAAGCGATGATTGCGGCCACTTCGATCGGTCCAGGTGCCACCAACATGGTGACTGCGGCGGGTACAGCGATGGCGAACCGCCTGCCGGTACTGCTCCTTGCAGGCGATACCTTTGCCAATCGACTGCCCGATCCCGTTCTCCAGCAGGTCGAGCACTTCAACAATCCGACTGTGACCGTGAACGACAGTTTCAAGTCGGTAGTTCGCTATTGGGATCGCATCACCCACCCCGAACAGGTAATCACCTCGCTGCCCCAGGCCCTTGCCACGATGCTTGATCCGGCCGACTGTGGTCCGGTATTCATCGGTCTGGCTCAAGATACCCAGGAAAAGGCGTTCGATTACCCGGAAGCCTTCTTCGAGCCGAAGGTCTGGTCGATCCCGCGTCCGCGTCCAGATCGCAAGGTGATAGAAGAAGCCGCCGCGCTGCTCAAGACAGCTAAGAATCCGTTGATCATTTCGGGGGGCGGCGTGCGTTATTCCCTCGCCGAGAACGAGGTGGCGGCATTCGCGGAGAAGCGCGGGATTCCCGTGGTGGAAACCATTGCGGGCAAAGGCGCTCTGACCCACGATCACCCGGTTCTCGCTGGCCCCATCGGGATCGTCGGTTCGACCTCGGCCAATGCGCTGGCGGCCGAGGCAGATGTCATCCTGGCCATCGGCACGCGCCTGCAGGACTTCACCACCGGTTCCTGGACCGCCTTCTCCAAGGACGCAAAATTCATTTCGGTCAATGCCGCCCGCTGGGATGCCACCAAACACCGGGCGATCGCGGTTGTTGGTGACGCGCTCGAGACTGTTGCCGAGCTTGACGCCGCGCTAGGCGACTTCGCCATGCCGGCCAGCTATATGGCCAAAGCGAAAGGGCTCTTCGATGAATGGAATGCACTGCTGGATGAGCACCAGGCGCCCTCCAATGCGGCAATACCCTCCTATGCGCAGGTAATTGGTGTACTCAACAAGGTGGCACGCCCGAACGATACGCTGATCGGCGCAGCTGGCGGAACCCCAGGCGAGATTATCAAGGGTTGGCGGGTCAAGAACCCCAACACCTTCGACTGCGAATTCGGGTTCAGCTGTATGGGCTATGAGATCGCTGCCGGTTGGGGGTGCGCGATGGCGCAGGAAGGGCCTGGCGCGGCCGGTGGCACTCCGATCGTCATGATCGGCGATGGCACCTACATGATGATGAACTCGGATATCTATTCCGCCGTGCTTACCGGCCACAAAATGATCGTCGTCGTCTGCGACAACGGCGGTTACGCGGTCATCAACCGCCTCCAGCAGTTCAAGGGCGTGCCGGGCTTCAACAACCTGCTCAAGGACTGCCGGATCCAGAATCCCGAGAACCCACTCCACGTCGACTTCGTGAAGCACGCGGAGTCGATGGGCGCCTATGCGCGAAAATGTGAAAGCCTCGAAGATCTGGAAGAGGCGATGGAGTGGGCGCAGAACAACGACCGTACCACAGTGCTTAGCATCGTCTCCGACGCTTATGCATGGGTGCCGGGCGATGCGGATTGGGATGTTGGCGTGCCCGAGGTGTCGGCGTACGAGAGTGTGCGCGAGGCACGTAAAGCACACGACGCCATCCGTTCAAAGCGGCGAGTGGGGATTTAAGGAATGCTGAAAGCTAAACTTGGGATCGCTCCCATTGCGTGGTGGAACGACGACCTCGAAGCTCTCTCGGATGACGTGAGTCTCGAAGAGTGCCTGCGACAGGCGTCGGTGGCCGGCTTCACCGGCATGGAAACGGGCCGTCGCTTCCCGATGGACATGAGGGAACTCGGCCCCATCCTTGATGCCTTCGGCATGTCGGTCTGTGGCGGCTGGTTCTCGGGTCTTCTGCTCGACGGTGATATCGAGAAGGAAAAAGCGCGGATCGCCCAGCAACTGGCTTTTTTCAAGGCCGCAAAAGCGCCATGTATCGTCTACGGCGAGACCGCGCGCTCAATCCAGGGCGTAATGAGCGCACCGCTGGCCACAAAGCCGAAACTCACCGAGGAAGAGATCGTCGCCTATGCGCGCAAGGTATCGCAATTTTCCGACTGGTGTGAGGAGCAGGGAATGCCAATCGCCTACCACCACCACATGGGGGCCGCAATCGAAACCGAAGCGGAGCTCGACATCTTCATGCAGCACTCCACCGTGCCGCTGTTGTTCGATACCGGTCACATGGTGTTTGCAGGCGGGGACCCGTTGCGCGTCATCGAGAAGTACCATAGCCGCATTAACCAGGTGCACTGTAAGGATGTCCGGGGGGATGTCTTGAATGGACTGGACCGCACCAAGGAGAGTTTTCTTGACGCAGTCGTCAAAGGGGCCTTTACGGTGCCCGGTGACGGCTCGCTAGATTTCGAAGACATTGTCAAGTCCTTGGCAGACAAGGGATATGAAGGCTGGTTCGTAGTGGAAGCGGAGCAGGACCCTGTCGCCAATCCACCTTTGCAAATGGCGGAGAAAGGGCATCGCGAGTTGATGCGTGTAATGGCCGCCGCAGGTTATGAGGTACTGCAATAATGAATGCCATCGATGGGAAAATTTGTGTTGTAACGGGTGGTACTCAGGGGCTTGGTGCCGCTGTCGCCCGTCTCTTCGCGCGTGCCGGGGCTGCAGGTATCATCATCTGTGGCCGTGGTGTCGAGAAGGGTAACACCATCGCCTCCTCGATTACCGGTGAGACTGGCATCGAGGTTCGATTCGTGCAGGCAGATCTCGGCATCGTAGACGATTGCCGCAATGTGATTTCACAGGCCGATAGCTATTTCGGTCGGGTGGATATCCTCGTGAACGCTGCCGGCCTGACGGATCGCGGCAATCTTCTTAATACGTCACCCGAACTCTTCGACCGCATGTTTGCGGTCAATGTGCGCGCACCATTCTTCTTGATGCAGGATGCAGCGAAAATTATGATTCGAGAGGGAATCGAGGGCTCGATCATCAATATCGGTTCCGTCTCGGAGCGTGCCGGTCAACCATTCCTTTCGTCCTACTCGTCTTCCAAAGGTGCGCTTGCCAGCCTGACGCGAAATTCGGGTTATGCGCTGATGCGCAACCGGATTCGCGTGAATCAGCTCGATATCGGCTGGATGGCGTCCGACAATGAAAAGGAGTTGCAGGCGCGAGAATCTGGCGACCCGAATTGGCTCGAAAAAACCTCAGCGACTCTGCCGTTCGGGCGCTTGCTGGAGCCGGAAGAAGTGGCGTGCGCGGTGCTTTTTCTGGCCTCACCAGATAGCGGAATGATGACCGGAGCAGTAGTCCAGTTCGACCAGTCCGTCTGGGGCGGCTACGATGCGGTGCCTCCCGTGCCTGCCCAAGCACTGGAGGAATAAAAGAATGCGGACACTCAAAGGTCCAGGTGTTTACCTGGCACAATTCGCAGCCGATGAGGCGCCATACAATTCTCTGGAGTCACTCGCCAAGTGGGCCGCGGACAAAGGTTTCAAGGGCGTGCAGATCCCGACCTGGGATACACGCCTGATCGACATGAAGCAGGCCGCAGAGAGCGAGAGCTATTGCGATGAGATGAAGGGTTTGTTGGCCGATCATGGTCTTGAAATCACCGAACTGGCGTCGCACATTACAGGACAGCTTATTGCTGTGCACCCCGCTCACGACCAGATCATGGACAGCTTCGCGCCCGAATTTGTGCGCGGCAATCCGGTGGCGCGCAGGGCCTGGGCCGAGGAGCAGCTACGCTACGCCGCCCGTGCCTCGCAGCGCCTTGGCATAGATCGCCATGTAACCTTCTCCGGCTCGCTGCTCTGGCCCTACCTGTACCCCTATCCACAGTGGCCCGAAGGCCTGGTGGATGAGGCCTTCGGCGAACTGGCCGAGCGCTGGATGCCGATACTGGACGATTTCGACGCCCATGGCGTGGATGTCTGCTACGAGATTCACCCCTGTGAAGATCTGCATGACGGCCACTCCTGGGAGATGTTCCTTGATCGCGTGAAGGCGCATCCCCGGGCGAACATGCTGTACGACCCGTCGCACTTCGTGCTGCAGCAGCTCGACTACCTGGCTTTCATCGACCACTACCACGACCGGATCAAATGCTTCCATGTGAAGGATGCCGAGTTCCGCCCCGATGGCAAGTCGGGTATTTACGGCGGCTATCAGCCTTGGTCCAAGCGTGCGGGGCGTTTCCGTTCTCTGGGCGATGGCCAGGTCGACTTCGGCGCGATCTTTTCGAAGTTAGCGACCTACGACTACGACGGCTGGGCTGTGCTGGAGTGGGAATGCTTCCTCAAGAATCCCGAAGATGGAGCAGCCGAGGGTGCGCGATTCATCGACGACCACATCATCAGGGTCTCGGGTCGTGCTTTTGACGACTTCGTGAAATCCGGCGCCAATCGTAGCGCCAACCGGGCAATACTCGGGCTGGAGGACAAATGAGCTATCAACGACCCCTTCGTCTTGGCATGGTTGGCGGTGGCCAGGGTGCTTATATCGGCAACATCCACCGCATTTCGTCGCGTCTCGACGGCGCCTGGCAGCTCGTCGCCGGTGCCTTCGACGTGGACGCCGAGCGAGGCCGGGCCTTTGCCCTGACCCAGGGTATCGACCCCGACCGCAGCTATGGCGATTACAAGGAGATGGTCGCCGCCGAACTCGCGCGTGAGGATCGGATCGATGCCGTGGCCATCTGCACGCCGAACTTCACGCACTATCCGATCGCGCGCGCCTTCATTGAGGCGGGCTTCGACGTGATCTGCGAGAAGCCAATCACGGCAACACTCGAAGATGCGGTGGCGCTCGAGGAACTCACGCGCGAGAGTGGACGCTTTGTCGGCGTGACCTACACCTACTCGGGTTACCCGATGGTGCATGAGGCACGGAAGCGGGTAGCGGACGGCGAAATCGGACGCGTGCGTACCGTACAAGTGGAATATCCGCTGGAGTGGATGGCAACCGCGATCGAGCACCAGGGCAGTGCACAGGCTTCATGGCGTACCGACCCTAAAAAGAATGGCCGTGGTGGCTCGATCGGCGATATCGGCACGCATGCCTATCATCTCGCAGGGTTCGTGACGGGCCTAAAGCTCAAATCCCTTACCGCGGATCTCTCGACCTTTGTCGAGGGGCGAGCCCTAGATGATAACGCTCACGTCATGTTGCGTTATGAGGGGGGAGCGCGTGGCCTGCTGTGGTCATCGCAGGTGGCTTTGGGTAATTCCAACGGTGTCCGACTTCGTGTCTTTGGCGAGAAGGGCTCTTTGTCTTGGTTCCAGGAACAACCAAATGAACTCGTACTGGCCTCGCTCGATGGTCGTACCCTGATCATCAAACGTGGTGCCGAGGAACTGTCCGAAGATGCCAAGGTACGCACGCGCACGCCGCCGGGTCATCCAGAGGGTTACCTCGAAGCCTTTGCCAATCTGTATGCGGGCTTTGCAGAAGCAATCCTTGCTCGACAGAGCGGGCGTGATCCCGGACCGATCGGGCAAAACCTACCCACCGCTTATGATGGGCTAAAAGGGGTGGCTTTTGTCGATGCGGTAGTGGATAGCCATGAAGATGCAAATCAACCCTGGCTTACTCCATTAGCTGTTTAACTCTTATGATCTTCTTGGTTCTTGTGTGAACCATGAGAAACCTTTCATGAAAACCATTTATTCTTATGGATTCATGAGCCAATCCTGCATCGTAAGGCTTTGCGGGAATAACAATAGTAATAGAGGTGGATTATGAAAAGGCTCAGCTTTGTAGTAGTGGCATTGTCTTCTTTAGTATCAATTTCGGCCCATGCGGATATCAATATTGGTGTCAGTATGTCAAGGTTTGATGATAACTTTCTCACCGACTTGAGGCGTAGTTTGCAATCCTATTCTGATACTATGGATGAAGTTTCTATCCAAGTTTCAGACGCTCAAGGCTCCATCGGCCGCCAACAATCCCAAATACAAGATTTTATTGCTAATGATGTGGATGCCATCATTACAATGTTGGTTGATGCTGATACTGGAGTAACTTTTTCTGAGATTGCAGATGAAAATGATGTTCCACTGGTTTTTGTAAACATGCTGCCATCCAACATGGAGAATTTTCCTGATAAACAAGCTTGGGTGGGCTCCAATGAATATCAGGCAGGAGAGCTACAAGCTACATATATATGCGAACAACTTAACGGAAAGGGTGATGCCGTTATTTTGATGGGACAGCTTGGTACAACAGGTCAGCGTGGTAGGACAGCTGCAGTTCGAGATGTGCTTGATACCGACGAGTGCAATAACATCAATATTTTAGATGAGCAGACGGCTGAATGGATGCGCACTCCTGCAATGGATGTTATGTCTAATTGGATTAGTTCTGGCACCATTCCGGATGCTGTGTTTGCCAATAACGATGAAATGGCTATAGGTTCAATCATGGCAATGAAATCGTCTGGAATATCAATGGATGATGTGGTCGTTGGAGGTGTGGATGGCACCCAAGATGGTTTCTATATGTTGGAGTCCGGAGATCTTGATATTACTGTATTTCAGAATGCAAAAGGTCAAGCTCAGGGCTCTCTTGATACGGCCTTGAAGATTGTTAGAGGTCAAGAATTTGAAGAGCGAGTCGAAATTCCGTTTGAGATTGTTACTTTAGACAATATTGATAGTTTTAAATAACAAATTCTCACTGTCCGGGTAGACTGTCTATTGGCCTGCCCGGATTGTTGGGCTTCCGATCGATGGTTTAGGCTGGTGTGTTGTTAAGGAATCCTCCGTTTAATTTGAATTATTTTGAGGCAGAGTTTGAATGCTATCAGGTTAATTATTTTTAATGTGAATCTTTTGCGGAGCTGTTATGGAGCCAAATAATTATAGTGAGACGCTCAATAAAGATCGGGCCGGATTTTTACTTGAAGTTGAGCGTGTGCGTAAGACCTTTCCCGGCGTAGTAGCCTTGGACAACGTCCAGCTCAAGGTCCGCCCTGGCACCGTGCATGCCCTGATGGGCGAGAATGGTGCCGGCAAGTCGACCCTGATGAAGATCATTGCTGGTGTCTATATCCCCGACCAGGGCGAGGTGCGCCTGAACGGCATGCCGCTGCAGTTGAATGGCCCGCTGGACGCCCTGGAAGCCGGCATCGCCATGATCCATCAGGAACTCAACCTGATGCCCTACATGACCATCGCCGAGAACATCTGGATCCGCCGTGAACCGCTCAATGCCCTCGGCATGGTGAACCACGACAGGATGAACCAGATGACCGAGGCGCTTTTCGAGAGACTGGGCATCGATATGGACCCCGAAATGGAGGTTCGCAAGCTGACGGTAGCTGGTCGTCAGATGATTGAGATCGCCAAGGCCGTTTCATTCGACTCCGACGTGTTGATCATGGACGAACCGACCTCGTCGCTGGCCGACCGGGAAGTGGAACACCTGTTCCAGATCATCAACGACCTGCGGAAACAGGGCAAGGGGATCATCTACATCACCCACAAGATGGACGAGGTGTTCGAGATCGCCGACGACATCTCGGTGTTTCGAGACGGTCAGTTCATCCACTCCGCCGCGGCCAGTGACTTGACCTCCGACGAGATCATCAAGCTGATGGTTGGCCGCGAGGTCACCCAGATGTTCCCCAAGGAAGAGGTGCCGATCGGTGATGTGGTCCTGTCGGTGGAAAATCTCTGCCTGGCGGGTGTGTTCGAGGATATCAGTTTCGAGGTGCGCGCCGGCGAGATCCTAGGCCTCGCCGGTCTGGTGGGGTCGGGACGTACCAACGTTGCCGAGACCCTGTTCGGCGTGACGCCGCCCACGTCGGGTAGGATCGCCATCGATGGCAAGGAAGAAATCATCAGCTCCCCCCATCAGGCCATGCTACGCGGTCTGGCACTGCTCACCGAGGATCGCAAGGAAACCGGCCTGTTTCTCGGCCTTTCGGTCGTAGAGAACATGGAAATGGCCGTGCTGCGCGACGGTTACACCCGGGGCACCTTCGTCGAACAGGATCGACTCGACCAGGAGTGTGATTCGATGAAGGAACGCTTGAGCGTCAAGACACCCTCCATGGAAGAGCGCATCGGCAACCTCTCGGGCGGCAATCAGCAGAAGGTGCTGATCGGCCGTTGGCTGATGACCAAGCCGCGTATCCTGATCCTCGACGAACCCACCCGTGGGATCGATGTGGGCGCCAAGGCCGAGATCCACAAGCTGATTACCGAACTCGTCAGGCAAGGCGTGGCCGTGATCATGATCTCCTCGGAACTGCCCGAAGTGCTGGGCATGAGCGACCGCATCATGGTGATGCACGAAGGTAGGGTCACAGGCTTCCTCGACCGCAGCGAAGCCAATCAGGTCAATATCATGCAACTCGCCTCGTCACCGGTGGAACCGCCGGCCGTCGCAGGCTGATCTTTCTCCGGGCCACGGGCATCAATGAGGTAGAAGACAATGAGCAAGACAATGGAAACCACCGATCACCTGGAGGTGGTCAAGAAGCGCAAGAAGAAGATTCCCACCGAGGTGAGCATCCTGCTCGTGCTGGTCGGCATCGCGATCCTATTCGAGGTCCTCGGCTGGGTCGTGCGCGGCGACTCCTTTCTGATGAACCCCCAGCGCCTGCTGATCATGATCCTGCAGATATCGATCATCGGCATCATCGCCATCGGGGTGACGCAGGTCATCATCACCGGCGGTATCGACCTGTCGTCGGGGTCGGTGCTCGCGTTGACGGCCATGGTCACCGCCAGCTTCGCGCAATCGTCCGATTATATGCGCGCGGTCTATCCGGCACTGACCGATATGCCCTGGATCATCCCATTGATCGCGGGTCTACTGGTCGGTGGCCTGTGCGGATTGATCAACGGTGCCCTGATCTCCTTCGCCGTCATTCCGCCGTTCATTGCCACCCTGGGCATGATGGTCAGCGCCCGGGGCGTGGCTCGTGCCTATACCGATGGCCAGCCGGTGAGCATGCTGACCGAGCAGTTCACCTGGATCGGCTCCGGTGCCAACCCGGTGATCATCTTCCTGGCGGTGGCGGTGCTCTTCCACATCGCCCTGAAATACACCCGCTACGGCAAATACACCTATGCCATCGGTGCCAATCCCCAGGCCGCCCGTGTCTCCGGCATCAACGTGCGTCGCCATCTCGTCATGGTCTATGCCATTGCAGGCCTGCTGGCCGGCCTGGCCGGGGTCGTGGCGTCGGCCCGGGCCGGCACGGGTCAGGCGGGCATGGGTCTGATGTACGAGCTCGACGCCATCGCCGCAGCCGTCATCGGCGGCACGAGCCTGGCCGGTGGGGTGGGGCGTATCGCCGGCACCGTGATCGGGGCATTGATCCTAGGCGTGATGCTTAGCGGCTTCACCTTCCTGGGCGTCGATGCCTACTATCAGGATATCGTCAAGGGCGCCATCATCGTCGCCGCCGTGGTGGTCGATCAGTACCGTCAGCGCAAGCGCAACAAGACCACCTGAAGCAACTTCCCCGATCCGATGTCGGGATGGTTCATCGCCGTATGTCAGCTAGTGGGCAGGGGCCTATGTTAGGCCCCTACTGAGAGCAGCCAGGACGGCTGCATCATGAGCCAACGGATCCATTAATCCTGACAACAACGCTCCCTGATACGAGTGATCGTGGGCTATCCCCCCGAGCTGGAGGGCCATCCTGTCGCTCGAACCCTCCATGCTGCAGGCGCTGCGCAGCAGTAGTAGCGCGGCCCTCAGCTTGATCGGGCCGCGCGGCGACCACATGAACGCCCATGGCGGGATAAATACTCTGGAAGCTTTAGTTATGTCGACTCTCATATGAGCTGATGACGTTGACTGAGGCATTTTGCATAAAAGTATCGAATACAACGGAAGCTGATGAGCGCAAATATTTTGATGGGTGAGGGCTTGGCCCTCATGGCTTTGGGAATGGGGTTTGTCTTTGTTTTTCTTACCGTGCTGGTGATCGTTACCACTCTGATGTCCAAGGCCATCGGGCGCTTCTTTCACGAGCCGCCCGCCCCTACCGTGACCGGCAATCGCCGTCCGCCGACGCCTCGCCAGGACGATGACGTGATGGTCGCCATCACTGCCGCGGTGCACCGCTATCGCCGTCGCCACCACCGCTAAGGCGACCGTTCCCCCTTTCCCCTTCCACCCATAATGACAAGGTCACGACCATGACTGACAAGACACGTCCGCTTGGCATCACCGATGTCGTCCTGCGTGACGCCCACCAGTCGCTGTTCGCCACACGCATGCGGCTCGATGACATGCTGCCGATCGCCGAGAAGCTCGATCGGGTCGGCTTCTGGTCGCTGGAGTCCTGGGGTGGCGCCACCTTCGACGCTTGTATCCGCTATCTCGGCGAAGATCCGTGGGAGCGGATACGGGCGTTGAAGCACGCCATGCCCAATACCCCCCAGCAGATGCTGCTGCGTGGTCAGAACCTGCTCGGTTACCGCCACTATGGCGACGACGTGGTGGACCGCTTCGTCGAGCGCGCCAAGACCAATGGCGTCGACGTATTCCGCGTCTTCGATGCCATGAACGACCCGCGCAACCTCGAGCGCGCCATTCAGGCGGTGCGCAAGGTCGAGGGACATGCGCAGGGTACCCTGTCCTACACCGTTAGCCCAGTGCACACGCTGGATGGCTGGGTGGAACTTGGCCGCAGCATCGCCGCCATGGGCGCCGATTCGCTGGCCATCAAGGACATGGCCGGGCTGCTCACGCCCTACGACGCCTTCGAGCTGGTCACCCGGCTCAAGGCCGCCGTGGACATTCCGATCCACCTGCAGTGCCACGCCACCACCGGCATGTCCACCGCCACCGCGCTCAAGGCCGCCGAGGCGGGCATCGACAACGTCGACACCGCCATCTCGTCAATGTCGATGACCTACGGCCACAGCCCCACCGAGTCGGTGGTCGCCATCCTCCAGGGCACCGAGCGCGACACCGGCCTCGACCTCGCGCTGCTCGAGGAGATCGCCGCCTACTTCCGCGAGGTGCGCAAGAAGTACGCGGCCTTCGAGGGCTCGCTCAAGGGCATCGACTCGCGCATCCTGATTGCCCAGGTGCCGGGTGGCATGCTCACCAACATGGAAGGCCAGCTCAAGGAGCAGGGTGCCGGCGACAAGCTCGACGACGTGCTTAAAGAAATTCCCCGGGTACGGGAAGATCTGGGCTTTATCCCGCTGGTCACCCCCACCTCCCAGATCGTCGGCACCCAGGCGGTGATGAACGTGATGATGGGGGAGCGCTACAAGTCGATCTCCAAGGAGGTCCAGGCGCTGCTCAAGGGCGAGTATGGTGCCGCTCCGGCGCCGTTCAACGCAGAGCTGCAGTCGCGGGTACTGGAGGGCGGCGAGCCGATCACCTGCCGTCCGGCCGACAACCTAAGCCCCGAGATGGACAAGCTGTCCGCCGAGCTCAGGGACAAGGCCAAGGTCGAGGGCATCCGCCTGGCAGAGGGCGAGCGCGAGACCGATGATGTGCTGACCTATGCGCTGTTCCCGCAGATCGGTCTGAAGTTCCTCAAGAACCGCGACAACCCCGATGCCTTCGAGCCGGTTCCCCAGGCGCCTGGCAAGGACAATGCGGCCGCGACCCAGCCGGTTGCCACGCAGCAGGGTGCAGGCCAGGCCAAGGTGCCGGCGGCCCAGGGAAGCGTCGCCGGCCCCGAGACCTACACCATCAAGGTCAACGGCAAGGCCTACGTGGTCGAGGTCGCCGAGGGGGGCGAGGTCGGCCAGGTCAACGAACAGGCCTCAGCTCCCGCTGCGCCCGAGCAGAGTGCGCCGGCGCCGAGTGGCGAGTCGATCAGCGCGCCACTGGCTGGCAACATCTTCAAGGTCAATGTGCGTGAAGGCGACGTGGTGGCCGAAGGCGATGTGGTGATCATTCTCGAGGCCATGAAAATGGAGACCGAGGTACGGGCGTCCAGCGCCGGAACCGTCACCGCCGTCAAGGTCAGCGAGGGCGACAGTGTCGCCGTCGGTGACGTGCTGGTCGAGCTGTAAGGAGCCCCCGTGGAGAAGTTACTGACACTCTGGTATGGCTCGGGGCTCTACAATCTGACCCTCGGGCAGGGCGTCATGGTCCTGGTCGGGCTGGGACTGCTCTACCTGGCCATTGCCAAGAAGTTCGAACCCTTGCTGCTGGTGCCGATCGGTTTCGGCGGGATTCTGGCCAACATCCCCGAGGCGGGTCTCGCCCTGTCGGCGGCTGAGCAGGCCGCGCACCTGGCGCGTCCCGGGGTGCTCGAACAGATGGCCGCGGCCCTGGGAGTCGCCCTGGACCCGGTCGCCGGTATCGAGGCATGGCGTGGGACGCTCTCTGATGCGCTGCATGGCGACCTCTCGTCGACGCTGGTGCGCGCCGCCAACGACGTGGCCATGGATGTCGGCTACGCCAACGGCGTGCTCTACCAGTTCTACAACGTGGCGATCGCCTCGGGCATCGCCCCGCTGGTGATCTTCATGGGCGTGGGCGCGATGACCGATTTCGGCCCATTGCTGGCCAACCCCCGGACCCTGTTCCTGGGCGCCGCCGCGCAGTTCGGCATCTTCGCCACCCTGCTCGGGGCGGTGGGCATGTCGGCCATGGGCTGGATGGACTTCTCGCTCAACCAGGCCGCCGCCATCGGCATCATCGGTGGCGCCGACGGTCCCACCTCGATCTATGTGGCGAGCATCCTGGCCCCGGAGCTGCTGGGTGCCATCGCCGTGGCCTCGTACTCCTACATGGCGCTGGTCCCGCTGATCCAGCCGCCGATCATGAAGGCGCTGACCACCAAGCGGGAACGCGAGATCGCCATGACGCAACTGCGCCCGGTGTCGAAGCGCGAGAAGATCGTCTTCCCGCTGGCGCTGCTGATCCTGGTCGTGCTGTTCCTGCCGGATGCCGCGCCACTACTGGGGATGTTCTGCTTCGGCAACCTGATGCGTGAGTGTGGGGTGGTGGAGCGCCTCTCCGACACCGCCCAGAATGCCCTGATCAACATCGTGACCATCTTCCTGGGGCTCTCGGTGGGCTCCAAGCTGATGGCCGACCGTTTCCTGGCCTTCGAAACGCTGGGGATCCTGGCGCTGGGCATGGTGGCCTTCGCCATCGGCACGGCCTGCGGGGTGTTGATGGCCAAGCTGATGAACACGGTGAGTCGCATGCCGATCAACCCGTTGATCGGCTCGGCCGGGGTCTCGGCGGTGCCTATGGCCGCGCGGGTCTCCAACAAAATCGGGCTGGAATCCAACCCCCACAACTTCCTGCTGATGCATGCCATGGGGCCCAACGTGGCCGGGGTGATCGGCTCGGCGGTGGCCGCCGGGGTGATGATCAAGTACCTAGGGTAAGCAAGGCCGGCCAGGCAAAATGGAAAATTGCCCCTAATCACGTTTCCCGGTAAGTCGGTGAGGAGCCATTTTTCATGGGATGACTTAAGCTAAGGATCTGTAATCCAGGAATGAGAGTCATATGTCATCGTATGATTTTATGCCAATGCCCCGTCCTACTTCCCCAGCGCGGCGGGGAAACGGGGCAGTCCGCGTTGATGGAGCCAGTGTGTCTTGAATCTGGCCTGGCAGTTGGGTCTCACGGTAGCTAGGTAAAGCAGGCCACTTCAAGAGATCATGTACTGACCACTGGGATGATGATCTGGCCACTCTGAAGGCTTCAGACGACCAGAAACGAATAGTTCAGTGGTTTCTTAAAGCTCCGTCACCTTCGGCAGAAGAGAAGATGGGTCGCAAGCCAGCTCGCTGGCGATAAGGTATAGCTTCTCGACCGTGATGTTCACCTCGCCACGCTCGATGCGCCCTACGTAGCTGCGATCAATATTGCAGGCCAGCGCCAGTGCATCCTGAGAAAGCCGACGGGCCTTTCTTTGCATCCGGATGCGTGCCCCCAACGCTTTCGCCAATTGATCCATGACCGCCTCAATTCCACTTGAGGCAGCACTATCGTGTGTTTGCGGACGCACAGGCCACGGACTATAATCCGCATTTTTCGCTATAACCCTCAGGTGCCGGCATGAAAATCGTCCCGTTCGTCTTCGACAGGCGACTGTATGACATTACTCCAGGAGGAGGGGCGCACGCAATTCACCACCCGAGAATTGCGGGATGCCTACGCCAAGAACATGGAAGGTGTGAACTTTCGTCTCGGCGATGTGCGCCGGTATGTGTATGAACAGATTCGCCGCTTGCTCAGGACAGGTTGGCTCGTGCATGACGAAGAGCGCCGCAAGCGGGGGCAGGTCTACCACCAAAGACCCATCCCGACGCATCTGCAACTGGAGCTGATCGACAACGGGTTCGAGAATAGCCTCAAGCCTGCACGTAAAGCGGTGCTGTCGTCCGAACAGAGTGCCACGCCTTCCCTTTCGTCACCCGACGCGGAGACGTATCTGGAAGGGCTCCTCAAGGAGATCCGGCTCGACTTCTTGTCGACGATGGGGGAAGCGGAGCGATACAAGCAGCTTCTCGATGACATGCCGCACCTCCGGGACAAGGTCGAGGAGGAGTACCTGGGAGCCAAAGACCGCAGCTCACGCCTGCTGGGGCACCTCCGTGCCGTCGAGAACACCCTCAAGACGGTGGCGTCGGTGCAATGACGTCATCACTGAGAGGCTGGCAGCATCGGTGTATCGAGACGGCGTTGGAGCACTTTCTGTCCAATGCGCATTTTTTCTGCCAGGCGACACCCGGTGCCGGCAAGACACGCATGGCGGCGGAGCTAGCCCGATGCCTGCTTGATCAAGGCAAGATCGATCTGGTGCTCTGTTTCGCCCCGTCCTGCCAGGTTGTCGACGGCTTTCGCTCTACCTTTTCGGCGGTGCTCGGCAAGCGTCTGGATGGTTTGCTTGGCGCGGTCGGTGGTGCTTACACCTATCAAGCCATGGAGTACCGCGATGAGGTCTTTTGGCGACTCCTTGATGATTATCGCGTGTTCGTCGTCTTCGACGAAATCCACCACTGCGCTGGCCATGACCCCCTCCTGAGCAACGCCTGGGGGCAACAGATCTTGCAGAAAATCCAGGATCGAGCCGCATTCACCTTGGCGCTATCTGGCACACCATGGCGCTCTGACGATCGCCCCATTGCCCTGGCGCGCTACATATCTCCCGAGGGGCACCTGATCTGCGACTATCGCTATGGTCTGAAGGAAGCTATCGTGGACGGAGTGTGCCGCTCGCCTCGCATCCTACTCCTGGACAATCAGAAAGTGAGGCTCACGGAAGAAATTGAAACCGAGAACACTGTCAAGTTGTTCCCCAGTATCGCCGAGCTATTGGGAGAGTCGCCTGTCACCTACGAAGACCTGCTGCGTCATGACGAGGTGATTGAACAACTGCTCGCGCGAGGATGTGACAAGCTGGACGCGCTTCGCCTGACCAAACCGGATGCGGCTGGGCTGGTGGTCGCCACCGATATAGAGCATGCCCAGCAGATTGCCCGGGCGCTAGATGCCAGAGGAGAAAGTTGGTGCGTCGTGACCAACCGTACCCCGAATGTCCAGCAGGTCATCAATGCTTTCCGACGCAGTGATTGTCGCTGGATCGTCGCGGTTGGGATGATCAGCGAGGGGACTGACATCCCCCGTCTTCAGGTATGCTGCTTTTTCAGCCGCATACGTACCGAGTTACACTACCGGCAGGTGTTGGGAAGGATACTGCGGCGCATAGGCGAGCACGATGATCAGGCCTGGCTGTTCATGCTGGCGGAGACGACACTACGGCGATTCGCGGAACGCATTGCTGACGACTTGCCGGAGGATTTGGCTGTACTGAGCCAGATACCGTTGCCTGTCTCAGCCTCTGGTCCTGCGACGGAAGGCTGCAGGGCTGACTACGATGCGGATGGCAGCAATGATGGTGAAACTGAACAGGACCTGGAGGCTGATTCGCCGCGCGCTTACTCGCTGGGTGATTTCGCCGCGGAACCGAGCTATCACGTCAGCTTTTCGCAGCACTACCGGCAGCTGCTACTGACTTGCTTATGAAAGGTGGGCGGCTTGGTAGAAGGGGGCGCGTGAAAGGATGATTCTTTATTATTCAGTTCCTGCATCATTGCGAGAGTTGGCCTGAAATTAGGATGATACTTTAGCACTGCCCAACCTGCCTGAAGCAAAAACACGCACTGTGAATTATTCTGGGCAGTGTGTGTCATAAATACATGATTAAATTAAGATTTTTCTCGTTGCCGAAGTAAGTCAGGAGGTTTTCTTGTCACTAGCAATAGGATGAAACTTTATTCTGAACTCACATCAAGGGCTTAAATGATTCATCCTTTTAGGTTCTGTACGAAAAGTCGGCTCGCAAGCAGAGGCCTATGCACGCCACGCATACCATCGCTCTAAAGCTGCTTGCTAACTTATCGTAGCGTGTGGCGATACGGCGTGACTCCTTCAGCCAACTAAAACAGCGCTCTACTGCATTTCGTTGCCGGTATTTAGGCTTATCAAACCGTCTAGGTAGACCTGGCCGTATTCTTCGATGCATGTTGCGCTGCGCTATTACCGGTTTCATGCCGTGCCTGTCGCAATAATGGCGCAACTCATCGCTGTCATATCCTTTGTCAGCCACCATATAGCGACTACGTTTACGTGGTCGCCCAGCGTTACCAGGCAGGTAAATCTTCTCTAATGTCGAAATAAAGTGCCGAGAGTCTGCCTCTTGGCCAGGAGACAGCGTGAACGCCAGTGGCCAGCCGTGACGATCGCAAACCAAATGAATTTTGGTAGTTAATCCTCCACGACTACGCCCCAAGGCGTGATCTAAGGGTTCTTCAGAGCCCCCTTTTTTCCGCCTCCTGCGGCAGCACGGGTGGAGCGTATTGAGGTCGAATCAATCATCCATGTATCCAGGTCCATCAGTCCATCTTCACGTAGCCTGAGCTGTAAGCGGGAAAGAATGGCTTCAAACGTGCCGTCATCTCGCCATTTTCGAAAGCGCTCATAGGCGGTTGACCAGGGACCATATCGCTCGGGTAGATCTCGCCACTTGGCACCAGAACAGAGTACCCAGAAAATGCCATTGAGGACCTGCCGGTCATCCCGCCGTGGTCTGCCCATTACCTGAGTTGGCGACACAATATCTGTAATCTGTGCCCAGTTCTCATTGGATATCTCGTACCGGCCAACCATCATTTCCTCCCTATGCAGCTATTGCATGGGAAAACTTAGCAGATATCACTTTTCGTACAAAACCTAGTTTAATGAGTGGTGAAGTGTAACTCCATGAGATTGAGTTGTAAAAATATGCTAAGTGAGGTATTTTATATTTAAATATCGTCTATGGCGTTTAGCAAGGCTTGCATCCCTCTCTCTTGCTCAATAGTACCGTTTCGGATAGAGTTAGAAATTTCTTTTAACGATGCAATCTTTAATCTCAAATGTGTTGAGTTAGGAGTTGAGTGATCATTTTCATCCATGTTTATAATATCGCTAGCTAGGTGTATGTATCTTGATAGAGTTTGATTGGATGCATGCATAGTTAATTTCCTGCAGACATCAGCTGCGACTGTGAAGATGTTATAAAAACCTCCCGACTTTGATAGTTTACTGATAGTTTTTGCAATATTGATAGTAATAAATCTATGCCTGAAAGAATGATTGCTTAAATGGCTTAGCTTATCACTATATGTGCTTTTGCTGATTACCTTTTTTGCGTAGTTCTTGATGTAGGTGGATTTTAGAGGGTTGCCACTGCGAGAGTCAACAAATAATGCATCGTGCTTTAATTCTGGGAATTTATTTTCCACTTCAAAGATGTAGCTCAAGATAACCTGAAGGTCTTCGCCTGAAACAGGGACATCTCTGGTTTTACCTTTGAATTTTCCCTTTAGAATGGGGATGCCTCTAATAACAGTCGTTGTATCTAAGTCAGGTATCGATCTGGCTGCATTTTTTATCATGCCTCTAGTTATTCTGTGTGCCTCGGTGATTCTTGATCCTGTGATATCTAGTATGGTTCCTAGGGCAAGCCACCGTTTTGATAGGAAGCTTGTAATATTAGGGTGGTAGATGGTGTGGTTGATAGAGTCAAACCAAAGAATTAGTTCATGGTCGCGAATAAAATCTGCCTCACCATGGATGTGTATTAATCCATCGAATGCTCGATGTTTAGGATGCTGAATCCTCCTGCCGTTTTTAAAAAATTCTGCTATATAATAGTGAATATTATACTCCCCTGGTTGAGAGGGATGGTTCGTAGCCAGCTTCCAGTTTGGGTGCTTTCTGTTAAGGTGAAGCAAGTATTTCAAAGCATTTTTTGAATGAGATAATATGCTTTCGTCATTGATATTTCTTTTTTTGAGCTCCGCTACGAATTGGTATATAAAACTATCATC
>NZ_VIFN01000014.1:0-65182 GCF_013183775.1 Halomonas hibernica | reverse complement strand
GGATTGATGACGATGGGATAATGCATCAAAGAAAGCAGGCCGTAAAAAATGAGAGATCTACCATTACTCAATAAGCTTGCTGTTTTTGCGTATGTTGTAAATGCAGCATAGATCGTGGCCAACACAGCATTGTGCCACTTCCCAACGAAGCACCGCAAACAGGGTAAGAAGAGGGTTAGCGCTATGCGGTGCTACTGAGTTTCTGGAATTTCACCTGGCACGCGGTATCTGACACTTTCTGCTTGCTGCTCTTCATAGCGTTTATTTTCATCGTCCGGCACAACGCCAAGTACGGTTTCTTTTGAGCCATCTGGCCAGGTATACGTCGTGCATCCCGCTAGCGACGCCATTGCTATTAACGCCAGAAAAGCCACTATCCCGGTGGTGAGACGATATTGCAGCATAAAATTACCCCCTGTATTACGTTGGATTAATGGAAAGGATACGGAGTTGTAGCAGTGACTATAGGGCTCATGTCAGCGGGTTGTAAATCGTCTTTTGTGTTGTGCGTACGAATAACCGTTTAAAAATAAATGTCTACACTGATATAGAGCGATAATACTGTATGGGGTGTGGGGGTATTTCGTTGGTTGACGATAGGCTTGGAGGAAAAGCCGGGGGGGGGCTCTTGAGACAAGTTAGCCCTTATCTAGCTGCTAATATAAGGTAACCATGGATAGATTGGCTTGTATCGAAGAGGTCTTTAATAGCCGATAGGGATACTGCCGACGAAAATGTAAGGATACATGATGCACTCATCGACAGAGCGCCGCTTGGTATGGCTTTCACGCTTAACGTTATTGGGAACGCTGCTGACTATTGTCGTTATCTTGGTCGGTGCCTGGACGCGTTTAGTGGACGCGGGGTTAGGTTGCCCGGATTGGCCTGGTTGCTATGGTCGCTTGCTCGTTCCTGATGGTGAGCATGCTGCTCTACGCCATCCCGATGCCCCCCTGGATGTTGCAAAAGCCTGGGTGGAAATGGTGCATCGTTATGTAGCTACTCTTCTCGGAATATTGGTTCTAAGCGTTTTAGTGCTTGGCTGGCCACTTCGCAATACTCGCCATTACCCTTGGTGCATTAGCGTGCTTCTAGTTGCCGCTATCATTATACAAGGGGGCTTTGGTGCATTTACCGTGACCCTCAAGCTTTGGCCTCAAGTGGTTACTTTACATTTGCTGGGCGGGCTAAGCGTATTGCTGCTCTTTTTCTGGCTGCATCTCAGGCTAACCAGTATTTCTGAGAAAAAGGTCATGGGAGCAAACTGCTTTAATGTTTTTTGGGGTTTAGCCGCCGTGCTATTGATTTTGCAGCTTGGTTTGGGGGGCTGGGTAACAAGTAACTATTCAGGTATGGCTTGCCAAGGGTTCCCCGCTTGTAATGGCCAGTGGTGGCCAACCATGGATCTTAGTGAAGGTTTCCATCTGACTCAAACGGTTGGCCCCAATTACCTGCATGGACAGCTGCATGCAGAAGCTCGGGTCGCGATTCACTATATGCATCGGCTAGGGGCGCTGTTGCTGGGTGTGTCACTCCTGATGCTTTGGTATCGATATCGCCACAACCCAAGTGTCGCTCGGGCGCTTGTATTTGTTATTGGGGTCTATGCGCTGCAGGTTGTACTTGGCATAGCCAACGTGTTGATGTGGTTGCCTTTGTGGTTGGCACTTGCGCATACTGCAGGGGCCGTTTTACTCGTGATTGGCATGGTGCGGGCTTGGTGGTGCGTGTGCTTGGGCGAGCGATAGAAGATAAGAGTTCAAATTTAAAATGATGTATAATTCCTGTTTAGTTTTTTGATGTACGACGGAGAGCATTATGAATTCGGTCAGCGCACTGATGGCGCTTACATTAGCGCTTGCTGTCATTGCGGCTTTATCCATGTACGCGCTTAAACTGCGCAAAGAGGTAAAACGCCGTGAAGCATTCCGCTTGGATGAAGATTTAAGGGCCCAGCAAAATAGCCTTGAAAATTTGGATTATGTAACAAGTGCATTGGTCCAAGGGCAGGTAGACATTACCGAAGGTTCATGGCGCTGTAAGGTGCTGCTTGAAATTGTTGATGCCAATCTTGCAGAGCATCCTGATTTTAAAGCCTTTTCTGAGGTTTATAACCGGACGCAGCATCTTAAAACGCACTCTGCTCGTGCCAATTTAACGCCCCGTGAGCGCATGAGCGAAGATAAGCAGCGTTTGGAAGTTGAGCGTGATATGAAGCCCGCGGTTCTGGCTGCTGCAGAAGCCGTTATAAAATGGCGTGCACAAGGCGGACCTGAGCTGTATAAAGGCGAAAATAAGAAGTAAGTTTGGTTTATTTTAGTGCGGCAATATGTTTTTTTGGTGCCGGATGTGGCAGTTTTGCTATGCTTGATATGTCGATGTTGGCAAGAAGTTGATATGTCGGCATTGTTGCCTTCAATGGTTAAAGCGTAATAATAGGCAGATTGTTCAATTCAGGCAGGGGAACGCCCGCGTGGTTAAAATTGAACAAGCGAAAAATGGATGCTCTCGCAATAAGAAGCATTGGATAGATTTGGCTATACGGCTAAGTCAGCATTGGATCAAGAAGGAGTCTTGTATGAAAAAGTCAACGACTGGGTTGCTAATCGGTTCCGCCTTGGTAGTGGGCCTTTCAGGCTGTGCCACTTCCGCTAATCAATCTTCTGGCCAAGCTGGTGCTAGCAGCAGTGACCGTAGCTGGTATCAGCACCCTGCTGTTTGCGGTCTGGCGGGAAGTTTGATTGGCGGTAGCATCGGCTATGCCACTAGCAGCTCTTCTGATGAAGATAGCGGTGCGGCAACGGGTGCTGTCGCTGGCGCTGCAATCGGTGGCCTGCTGTGTGCTGATCGTACGCCTGAGCCGGTAGCTCCGCAGTGCCCGACATACGGTGAAGTGCCTGCTGGTGTTGCCGTTGATGCGCAAGGTTGTCCGCTGGACTCCGATAATGACGGCGTGCCGGACTATCGTGACCAGTGTCCGGGTACCCCCGCTGGTGTAGAAGTAGACGCAGTAGGTTGCCCGCTAGACTCCGACGGTGACGGCGTGCCGGATTACCGTGACCAGTGCCCCAATACGCCAGCTGGCACCGAAGTAAACGCGCTGGGTTGCCCAGATAGCGTTGTTCTTCAAGACGTTAACTTCGAGTTTGATTCTGCTCAGTTGACCGATAATGCCCGTAACATCCTGAACGGTGTTGCTGAGCGTCTGGTTAATAACCCCGATGTGCGTGTAAGCATCGATGGTTATACCGATTCACGTGGTACAGCTGCTTATAACAAAGGCTTATCTCAGCGTCGTGCTGAATCTGTGACTGCTTATCTTGCTCAGCGTGGCGTAGAAGCTAACCGCATGCGTGCTGTTGGTTACGGTGAAGAGAATCCGATCGCTACGAACGAGACTGATGAAGGTCGCGCACTGAACCGCCGTGTTGAAATTGACGAGTGGAACTAATACGCAGACTGCTTGGGCGCTAAACGTGTAGTGCTTTTGCTGGATGTGCCGCACATTTACTGTGCGTATCGACGGGAGGCGTATGCCTCCCGTTTTTATTTTCTGCGGCGCTCAAGTCTGTTAGGCTACGCGCTTGTATAACGTTGTATCACTTATTAAACGCCACGATCATTGATAGCGAAATGTGATCCTTGGTATGGATCACCACTGCGCTCAAGGAATACTGAATGCCCATTGTGACACTACCTGACGGTAGCCAAAGAACATTTGAAGCACCACTTTCCATTATGCAGCTTGCAGAATCCATTGGCCCTGGTTTGGCTAAGGCCTGCGTTGCAGGGCGGATAGATGGCGTTTTAGTCGATGCTGCAGATGTTATCGAGCACGATGCAAACGTAGCGATTATTACTGCGCGTGACCCAGACGGCGTGGAGATCATTCGTCACTCCTGCGCGCATTTGATTGGTCATGCGGTAAAGCAGCTTTACCCGGACGCTAAAATGGCGATTGGGCCGGTCATTGATAACGGCTTTTATTATGATGTCGACTTTGGTCGTTCAATTACGCCAGAAGATTTAGAGGCAATTGAAAAACGTATGCAAGCGCTAATAGAGCGCGAGTACGATGTTGTCCGTGAATATGTTGATCGCGATAAAGCAATGTCGACGTTTTCTCAGCGTGATGAAACGTATAAACAGGAAATTATTCACGATATTCCTGACGGTGCGGATATCCGGCTTTATCATCATGAAGAGTACACGGATATGTGCCGTGGCCCTCATGTGCCTAATACCCGCCATCTAAAAGCGTTTAAGTTGACGAAGCTTGCCGGCGCCTATTGGCGCGGGGATGCTTCAAATCCCATGCTGACGCGTATTTATGGCACTGCCTGGGGCGATAAAAAGCAGCTGAAAGCGTACTTGAAGCGGCTTGAAGAGGCTGAAAAACGCGATCACCGTAAGCTTGCGCGCCGTCTTGATCTCTTCCATATGCAGGAAGAGGCGCCAGGGATGGTGTTTTGGCATCCGAACGGTTGGGCGTTATGGCAGCAGATCGAACAGTATATGCGAGGCGTTTATAAAGACGGCGGTTACCAGGAAATTCGCTGTCCGCAAATAATGGACGTATCGTTGTGGAAAAAATCAGGGCATTGGGATAATTACGCGGACGGTATGTTCTTTACCGAATCCGAGAAGCGGGAGTATGCTCTCAAGCCCATGAATTGCCCTGGCCATGTGCAGGTGTTTAATTCCGGGTTGCGCAGCTACCGTGAGCTTCCGGTTCGCTTTGGTGAGTTTGGCGGTTGTCATCGTAACGAGCCCTCAGGCGCTTTGCATGGCATTATGCGTGTTCGTGCGTTTACTCAAGATGATGGCCATGTGTTTTGCACCGAAGCCCAGGTTGAGCCCGAGGTCACCAGCTTTCATCGCCAAGCGCTTAAGGTCTATACTGATTTTGGGTTTGAAGATATTGCCATTAAAATTGCGCTTCGCCCTGAGAAAAGAATTGGTAGTGATGATGTTTGGGATGAGGCAGAAGATGCGTTGCGTCGCGCGTTAAAAGCGTGTGATGTCGAATGGCAGGAGCTCCCTGGTGAAGGTGCGTTCTATGGCCCCAAGATTGAATACCATATGAAAGATTGCCTGGGGCGCGAGTGGCAGGTGGGCACCATGCAGGTTGATTTCATGATGCCCGAGCGTTTAGGTGCTCAATATGTGACCGAAGAGGGCGAACGTAAGCCGCCGGTCATGTTGCACCGTGCTATAGTAGGCTCAATGGAGCGCTTCATTGGTATCTTGATTGAACATTATGCGGGCGCTATGCCATTATGGTTGGCACCTCAGCAGGCGGTAGTGATGACAATTACCGATGCGCAGCGTGATTACGCTCTTGAATTAGAGCAACGTCTGCAAAAAAGTGGCTTACGAGCTAAAGCGGACTTGAGGAACGAGAAGATCGGCTTTAAAATCCGTGAGCATACGTTACAGAAAATTCCCTATCTCCTTGTGGTGGGAGATAAGGAAGTCGAAGCTGACTCAGTGGCCGTGCGAACTCGCAGCGGCGAAAACCTCGGCACAATGACAGTCGATGCACTTATCGAGCGTCTTGGTGCGGAGCGAGCAGCCCTGGCGACATCGTCAATTGCCTAAGGAGACGGAACGATCAAGCGAAGCAATCAGCGCGGGCGTCCAGCAGACAAACGCCCACCAATGAACGAGCGAATTACCGAAGAAGAAGTGCGTTTAATCGATGCTGAAGGTGAGCAGTTGGGCGTTGTGCCTACCACCGAAGCGATTGAGCGTGCAGAAGCTGCCGGTTTAGACCTCGTGCAAATTTCGAATGCCGATCCCATTGTCTGTAAGATTATGGATTACGGTAAATTCGTTTTTGAGACGAAGAAGCAGAAAGCGGCTCAAAAGAAAAAGCAAAAGCAAATCCAGGTTAAGGAAGTTAAATTCCGTCCTGGCACCGACGAAGGCGATTATCAGGTAAAATTGAAAAACCTGATGCGCTTTTTGGAAGGTGGTGACAAGGGTAAGGTCACTTTGCGCTTCCGTGGTCGTGAAATGGCGCACCAGGACATCGGCCGCAAGCTGATGGAAAGGATCGCGGCAGACCTGGAAGAGATCGGAACGGTGGAATCCTTCCCGAAAATGGAAGGCCGCCAGATGATCATGATTCTTGCCCCGAAAAAGAAGTGATCCAACGGCGAAACCAACGGGCCATCGCGTAGGCGATGGTCGGCCCTGGGTTTTCTAAAAAATATCGAGCGGAGTTTTCTCATGCCGAAAATCAAAAGCAACAGCGGCGCTGCGAAGCGCTTTAAAAAGACCGCTAATGGCTTCAAGCACAAGCAGTCTCACCGTAGCCACATCCTGACCAAAAAATCGACTAAGCGTAAGCGTCAGCTGCGTGGAATGAAGCAGGTTCACGCTGCTGATAAAGCGCTGATCCAGCGCATGCTGCCAAACCTATAAGTCGTATTTTTTTGTCTGAGTGCTTAAAGCCTCAGCTATAAAGTCAGGAGTGTGTTATGACTCGTGTTAAGCGTGGTGTAGTTGCCCGTCGTCGCCATAAAAAAGTATTGAAGCAGGCTAAAGGTTACTACGGTGCCCGTTCGCGTGTTTTCCGTGTAGCTAAACAGGCCGTTATCAAAGCAGGTCAGTATGCTTATCGTGACCGCCGCAACCGTAAGCGTCAGTTCCGTGCGCTGTGGATTCAGCGTATTAACGCTGCTGCACGCATCAACGGTATGTCTTACAGCCGCTTTGTTGGCGGTTTGAAGAAAGCCGGCATCGAAATTGACCGTAAAGTATTGGCTGATCTGGCTGTACACGAAAAAGCCGCATTTGCTGCTATCGTGGAAAAAGCTAAGGCTGCCCAATAACGTCATAGCTGTGCAAATGCCAGCGTGAATTGACGAAGGTCATTTCAGTGTGACCCGCAGGGGAAGAGCAGCCGCTCTTCCCCTGTTTTTTTGTCACCTTCAATGTGCGACACCCTCATAAAAGGGAACCGCTTAATTCGGAGTGAAACGGATGGACCACCTTCCTACTCTGGTGTCTGAAGCACGTGATGCCATTCAGGCTTCGCAAGATGTTGCTTCGCTGGATGAGTTGCGAGTTCGCTATTTAGGCAAAAAAGGCGAAGTAACGGCTTTGCTGAAAGGGTTAGGCAAGCTAACAGCCGAAGAGCGCCCGGCTGCTGGCGAACGCATTAACCAGGCAAAGCAAACATTGGCTAATGAAATTGACGCTAAGCGCCAGCAGCTAGAAAACGCAGCATTGAATGAGCGGTTGGCCGCTGAGCGCATCGATGTTACGTTGCCGGGCCGTGGGCAGGCCAGTGGTGGCTTGCACCCGGTTACGCGTACGCTTGAACGTATCGAAAGCCTGTTTACGCGTATTGGCTATGACGTCGCGGTAGGACCAGAAATTGAAGATGACTATCACAATTTCGAAGCGCTCAATATTCCTGCGCATCACCCGGCACGCGGCATGGCGGATACGTTCTATTTTGATGCAACGCGTCTGCTGAGAACGCACACTTCCCCCGTTCAAGTGCGCACAATGAAAGAGAGCGAGCCGCCCATTCGGATTGTGTGCCCCGGACGCGTTTATCGTAGCGACTCCGACCTGACGCATACGCCTATGTTTCACCAAGTGGAAGGGCTGCTGGTGGACGAAGGGGTTAGCTTTGCTGATCTAAAGGGCACGATTGAAGACTTTCTGCAGGCGTTTTTTGAGCGGGACGACCTTTCTGTTCGCTTCCGCCCTTCGTATTTTCCATTTACTGAGCCTTCTGCTGAAGTCGATATCCAATGCGTTATGTGCAGCGGTTCAGGCTGCCGTGTTTGCTCGCATAGTGGCTGGCTGGAAGTAATGGGTTGCGGCATGGTACATCCTGAAGTTTTCCGCCACTCGGGTATTGATACTGAACGCTATACCGGCTTTGCCTTTGGCATGGGGGCTGAGCGCTTAGCGATGCTGCGTTACGGTGTAAACGACTTGCGCCTGTTCTTTGAAAATGACCTGCGCTTCTTGCGCCAATTCGCTTAAGACCGCTGCCGAACACAGGAACGATCATGAAATTTTCAGAACAGTGGCTGCGCGAATGGGTATCACCGCAGCTGGACACGCAGGCGATTGCTGATCAGATCACGATGGCCGGCTTGGAAGTCGATGCAGTTGAAGCCGTAGCCGCTGCGTTTAGCGGCGTTGTCGTTGCTGAGGTGCTTACCAAAGAGAAGCACCCGGATGCCGACAAATTAAACGTATGTACCGTTAATGATGGCTCGGGTGAACCGGTGCAGGTGGTGTGCGGTGCAGCAAACGTTGATATCGGCCAGAAGATTCCTTTTGCTCAGGTAGGGGGCGTGCTGCCAGGCGATTTCAAAATCAAGAAGGCCAAGCTGCGCGGTGTAGAGTCACGCGGCATGATTTGTTCAGCATCGGAACTTGGGCTTGAGGAAGAAACCTCGCCCGGTATTCTGGTATTGGCTAATTCTGCGCCTGTTGGCGTCGATTTTCGCGAATATATGCACCTCAATGATATGACCATTGAGGTGGATCTTACGCCTAACCGCGGAGATTGCTTAAGTGTTAAGGGGCTTGCCCGTGAGGTGGGCGTGCTTAACCGGTTAGCCGTAACGCCGCCGGTCATCGAATCTATCCCGGCCGTAATAGATGACACTTTTGCTGTCAGCGTTGAAGCACCTGAGCAGTGTCCCCGATATGTGGGTCGCCTCATCAAGGGCATTAATGTAAAAGCGGAAACACCGCTTTGGATGGTAGAGCGTCTGCGTCGTAGCGGTATCCGTTCCATTGATCCTGTGGTGGACGTTACTAATTACGTCATGCTGGAGCTTGGCCAGCCGATGCACGCGTTTGATCGCGATAATTTGAACGGTCGCATCGTTGTGCGCATGGCGAAAGAGGGGGAGCGGCTAACCTTGCTGGATGGGCAAGACGTTGCCCTGCGCCTCGGAACATTAATGATTGCCGATGAGGCGGGTCCGCTTGCCATGGCGGGAGTCATGGGCGGAGAGAATTCTGGGGTTAACGAAACTACCCAGACGATTTTCCTGGAGTCGGCATTTTTTACACCACTGGCGATTGCGGGTAAGGCGCGCTCTTACGGTTTGCACACCGATGCGTCACACCGGTTTGAGCGTGGCGTGGACCCTGAGCTTGCTACAGCGGCCATTGAGCGTGCGACACGCTTACTGTTGGATATTTGTGGCGGCCAGCCTGGCCCTGTCACTGAATGCGTCAGTGAAGAGCATGTGCCTGCTTCTCGTACTATTTTGCTGCGTGAAGCGCGTTTGGAAAGTGCGCTTTCCAAGAAATTGGCCAATGAAGATGTCACCGACATTCTGACGCGTTTGGGTCTTGAGGTGAGTCAGCAGGCTGAAGGCTGGTCGGCTGTTGCGCCTAGCTGGCGTTTCGATGTCGCGATTGAAGAAGACCTGATCGAAGAGATCGCCCGAATTCATGGCTACAATAATCTGCCTGTTCGCCGCCCGGCTGCACGGTTAGCGCTGCGCTCTGCAGATGAAGCAACACTCACCCAGGCGCAGCTGCGTCGCCAAATGGTCGCTCGTGGTTTCCAGGAGGCGATTACTTATAGCTTTGTGGCTCCCGAGCTTCAGGCCGCTATATTGCCTGATGCCGTCTCTCCGGTGCTTGCTAACCCCATTTCAGCGGATCTCTCAGTGATGCGGGCCAGTCTTTTCCCGGGGCTGGTGCGGGCCATGGAGCATAATTTAAACCGTCAGCAGACCCGCGTTCGCCTGTTCGAAACGGGGCTGGTATTTAATGGCGAGCTGGATCAACTGTCCCAGGTTCCCATGATGGGGGCGTTAGTCTGTGGTAGTCGGGAAACGGAAGGCTGGGCAGGTTCTAAAGAGCGTATCGACTTTTACGATCTCAAAGGGGATCTTGAAAGCCTTTTAGCCTTGGGGGGCAATCTTGATGCCTGGCGCTTTGAGCCAGCCGAGCATCCAGCGCTTCACCCCGGCCAGAGTGCTGAAATACAGTACAACGGCGAGCATGCTGGCTGGATTGGAACTTTGCACCCGCAAGTGCGCGCCAAGCTGGGCCTTAAAGTGGATGCGGTACTCTTTGAAGTACGCTTGGATACGTTAAGCCAAGGGCAGATCCCGGCCTTTGAAGCGTTATCACGTTATCCTGAAGTGCGACGCGATCTGGCGTTTATCGTAAAGCAAGCGGTGCCCGTTCAGGCTCTACTGGATTGCGCTAAAGAAAAAGCCGGTGATTACTTAAAAGACATTACGCTATTTGATGTCTATGCTGGTAAAGGCGTGGCGGACGACCATAAGAGTATTGCGTTAGGCTTGACCTGGCAGCATCCTTCACGCACGCTAAACGATGAAGAAATCAACCAGTTGGTAGATTCCATCGTGACACAAGTGCGTGTCCAGTTGGAGGCTGAGCTACGCGGCTGACAATAATATGCCACGACACGGCGCTTATCACGTTCTTGGCAATGCGTTTGCTACAAGGAGGGTCCTATGGGTGCGTTGACCAAAGCAGAGCTGGCAGAGCATTTACATACTGAGCTGGCACTGTCTAAACGAGAAGCAAAAACCATGGTCGAAGCTTTTTTCGAAGAGATTCGAGCCTGCTTACGAGAAAATGAACAGGTTAAGCTGTCTGGGTTTGGTAACTTTGATTTGCGTGATAAGCGTGAACGGCCGGGCCGTAACCCAAAAACCGGTGAAGAAATACCTATTTCTGCCCGCCGTGTTGTGACCTTTCGACCAGGTCAAAAATTAAAGCAGCAAGTCGAGCACTATGTGAAAACCAAGTAGTCCTTGATGTTAATGACCTACCCGTAGCGTCGTTTTCGCTATATAACGGAGTGCCTTTGGGCGCTCCGTTTTTTTATGCGCCACGGTGCATACAGCCTTGTCTGTTCATTTGCGAAATGTGCCGTATAAATGAAGTATGTTAATATTCCTGCAAATTCAACGGCTATTTATCAACGCCGTGACACTTAATAGGGGATAGCAACAATGCCTCAACTGAACATATTGGTTGGCACGATGTATGGCGGTGCGTTAGATGTGGCTGAGCAGGTAAAGCCATTATTCGAGCAAGCGGGCTTTGCCGTTAATATTGTTGAGCAGCCGACGCTTGATGATCTAACGAGCAATGAAGATCTCTCATTATTCGTGCTCTCTACCACTGGCAGTGGTGACTTTCCCGGTAATTTTGTGCCCTTTGTGCGCAGCTTAAAAGATACAAGCCCAGCCCTTACGGAATTACGCTACGGCATGATTGCGTTAGGCGACAGCTCCTACGGTGATACATACTGTGGTGCGGGCAGAGCGCTTGATGCGTTACTTGAAGACCATGGGGCACACCGTTTGGGTGACCGGTTGGAAATTGATGCCATGGAAACATTTATGGCAGATGATGCCGCAGTGCCGTGGGTCGAGACGTGGATTGAAGAGCAGCAGCTAAAGGTAGCCTAAGCAATGCAGCCGATGCCTTTTTCAGCAGAGCGCATTAGTGTTGCGCTCGGTTTATGTGTGGTAATGCTGGCATCTTTGCCGCGTTTTATGGCAGGCGGGCACAGTACCCGTCAAACGCTTATTGTGATGGGTGTCGTTCTGGTTGCCGGCGCGGCGGTAGCGCAATGGCGTTTATTATCCCGTGACGCGCGCAAGCAATTACCTCGTCTTTGCCTACGGTTGGTGCTCATGCTGTTAGCGGGTGCTTTAGTCATGGGGGCTTGGCACGCGCTTTTTACCACATGGATCAGCTGGGAAGTCTTTATCTCTCATGCCGCTACCTGTGGTCTTTTAATGCATGCGGTAAGTTTATGGTGGCGACCTAAACGCCATAAATAAGCCGTTTAGGCCCAAAAACCTTGGATAAAATCGATAGCATACTCACCCAGCAGGTTCCATTGCTGCTCCGTTTCGACGCCTTCGGCGACCGCCTTTATACCTGGCTCACGAGGGCTTGCTATCGCCGCAACGATAGCGCGGCTGTTGTGCTCCTGCTGGTGCAAAGGCCTCAATAAAACGGCGATCTATTTTTAGGCTTTGGGCCGTAATATGATGCAGGTAGCTCAGTGATGAGAAGGGCCTCGCTGAGCAACATTTGATGCGGCACGGTATGCGCGGGTGATGTCATAAATGCGGCGATCGGTCGCATTAGAACCGAGGGCGTGCTGAAATTGATCATCAAGGCGTCATGCTCTGTCCAGATACCTAACGCTTGGTGGTTCTCCATAATGACAATAGAGCTGCAGTGGCGCTTCGCCATACGCTTTGCCGCTTGGCAAGGCGTATGGCGGGTGTGCAGTGCAAAATGCTGGTTTGCATAATGCGTGAAATAGGTAAGTCTTGATGAGTAGTCATGAGTATCGTTACGATAGCCAGTAAAGGTTGCTAAGTGGCAGGTAGCCTATCGTAATGAGCACGTAATTCTGTGTCCGAGGTCTAAAAGTAATAAATTAGTCACTTATTCCCTTGTAATTAACCGCAGCGCCCCCATCTTGCGAGCATGGCGCTTGCCACCGTGCGCTAGGGTTCTTAAAATTGCCCCTTGGAATTTATTTAAACACTGTTAATACAACGCCCAGCCGCTAGAGGACAATTCATGCAAGTTTCCGTCGAGACGACCTCCCAGATCGAACGCCGTATTTCTATCCAAGTACCGGCTGCCGAAATCGACGAGGCTGTCAGTGCTCGCCTGATAGACACCGCGAAAAACGTGCGGCTGAATGGTTTTCGCCAAGGCCGGGTACCAATGTCTGTTGTCCGCCAACGCTATAGCGACAGCGTTCGCAGTGAAGTAGTGGGCGAGGTAATGCGTGAGCGTTACGTACGTGCCATCACTGAAGAAGGCCTTAACCCGGCTGGCTACCCTCAGATTGAGCCGCAAATTAATGAAGCCGGTAAAGATCTTGAATTCGTAGCGATCATGGAAATTTATCCGCAGATCGAGTTGACCTCTATCGAAGGCACTGACGTTGAGCGCCCGGTGGTTAGCGTAAGCGATGCTGACGTTGATGAAATGATCGAGACGCTGCGTAAACAAAATGCCGATTGGCAAGATGCGGATACACCGGCAGCAGATGGCGATCAGATAACGATTGATTTTAAAGGTTTCCTGGGCGATGAGCCGTTTGAAGGCGGTAGTGCTGAAGGTCACGCGCTGGTGATTGGCTCCAACAGCTTTATCCCTGGCTTTGAAGAGCAGTTAATCGGTGCCAAGGCTGGCGAAGAGAAAACCATCAAGGTTACTTTCCCGGAAGATTACCAGGCCGAGCATCTGGCAGGTAAGGAAGCCACCTTCAATGTAACGGTGCATAAAGTCAGCACGCAGAAGCTGCCTGAAATTGACGCTGCTTTCATTGAGCGCTTTGGCGTAGACGATGGCGACCAGGATAAATTCCGCGCTGAAATCAAAAAGAACATGACGCGTGAGGCGACTCAGGCCGTTGATAATCGTGTTAAGCAGCAGGTGCTGGACGCGCTTAAAGAAGCCAACGACATTCTGGTGCCAAGCTCGTTAGTTCAGCAAGAAACGGATGCAATGAAGCGTCAGGCTGCTCAACAGTTTGGCCTTGGCGAAGACTTTGATGTTAGCCAGCTGCCCAATGAGCTTTTTGAAGAGCAGGCCAAGGGCCGCGTTCAAGTAGGTCTTTTGCTGGCTGAAGTGATCAAGGTCAATGAGCTTGACGCTGACGATGCTGCGATTAAAGCAAAAGTTGAAGAGCTGGCCGAGCAGTACCAGGACCCTTCTGAGGTTGTTGAGTACTACATGAGCAACGACCAGCTGAAAACGCAGGTTAAGTCTGCCATTCTCGAAGAGAAAGCGGTCGATAAACTGCTTGAGCAAACGAACGTTAAAGACGTTGAAATGTCTTATCAGCAAGCATTAGCTGCCGCTCAGCAGCAGGCTGCACAAGACGAGGGTGCTGAAGAAGGCGAGAAAGCAGACGCCTAAGCAATCCCATCAGCGCGGCGCACTGTTCTCGGTGCGCCTTTCCCTTATCGGACGCAAGGAATCACCCAAATGAGTGGATTTGATATTCAAAACGCCGGCGGTTTAGTGCCCATGGTGGTTGAGCAGAGCGCCAAAGGGGAAAGAGCCTACGATATTTACTCGCGTCTGCTAAAAGAGCGTGTCATTTTCCTGGTAGGCCCTGTTGAAGACTACATGGCTAACCTTGTGGTCGCTCAGATGTTGTTCCTTGAGTCGGAAAACCCCGACAAGGATATCCATCTTTATATCAACTCGCCGGGTGGCTCGGTAACGGCAGGCATGTCGATTTATGACACCATGCAGTTTATCAAGCCCGATGTATCAACCGTATGTATTGGTCAAGCGGCCAGTATGGGCGCGCTGCTTTTAACAGCAGGCGCAGCAGGTAAGCGTTACTGCTTGCCTAATTCACGGGTCATGATTCATCAGCCGCTGGGAGGGTATCAAGGTCAGGCATCTGACATTGAAATCCATACCCGTGAGATTCTGGGAATCCGCGAAAAGTTGAATCAGATTCTTGCGTATCATACCGGTCAGGATCTGGAAGCGGTTGCCCGTGATACCGACCGTGACAACTTCATGAGCGCCAATAAAGCTCAAGAGTATGGCTTGATTGACGCAGTGCTGGATAAGCGGCCTACATCCTGATAGCGTGATGAGGTTTTGCTTTTCTAACGAGCTTTTATGGCGGTGCAAGCCGCCGCAGTGACAGAGGTACGCTAATGGCCGACGGCAAAGGCAAGGATGAAGGTGGTAAATTACTTTACTGCTCGTTCTGTGGAAAAAACCAGAACGAAGTACGTAAACTGATTGCTGGCCCGTCCGTATATATCTGCGATGAGTGTGTCGACTTGTGTAATGACATCATTCGCGAGGAAGTTCTCGAAGCCGATGCCGAGAGCGATGAGGAGCGTTTACCTACGCCTCGCGAAATACGTCATACCCTGGACGATTACGTCATTGGACAAGACCGCGCCAAAATGGTGCTGTCCGTAGCGGTTTATAACCACTACAAGCGTCTGAGACCGGACGTACGTGAAGGCGATGTTGAATTAGGTAAATCCAATATTCTGCTCATCGGCCCCACTGGTAGTGGTAAAACATTGCTAGCGGAGACCATGGCACGTTTATTAAACGTACCTTTCACCATTGCGGATGCAACAACGCTGACCGAAGCGGGTTATGTGGGTGAAGATGTTGAAAACATCATCCAGAAGCTGCTTCAAAAGTGTGACTACGATGTAGAGAAGGCCGAGCGCGGCATTGTATATATCGATGAAATTGACAAAATTTCTCGTAAGTCCGACAACCCGTCTATCACGCGTGATGTATCGGGTGAAGGTGTACAGCAGGCGTTGCTCAAACTAATCGAAGGCACGACGGCTTCTGTGCCGCCTCAGGGTGGCCGCAAGCATCCGCAGCAAGAGTTTGTTCAGGTAAATACCGGTAACATACTGTTTATTGTAGGCGGCGCTTTCGCGGGTCTGGACAAGGTTATACGTGACCGGGCTGAAAAGGGCGGAATCGGTTTTAACGCCAGCGTTAAGAGCAAAGAGTCAGCACGTGGTGTCGGTGAGCTGCTTGCAGACGTTGAGCCGGAAGACCTGGTGAAGTTCGGTTTGATTCCAGAGTTTGTTGGACGTCTACCGGTCATTGCTACGTTAACGGAGCTTACCGAAGACGCGCTGATCCAGATTTTGACAGAGCCCAAAAACTCGCTCATCAAGCAGTATGGAAAGCTCTTCGAAATGGAAGGCGTGACGCTTGAGTTTAGAGACGAAGCGTTACGAGCGGTTGCTGCGAAGGCGATGGAGCGGAAGACAGGTGCACGCGGCCTGCGCTCTATCCTTGAGTCGGTATTGCTTGACACCATGTATGAAATTCCATCACTGGAAAATGTCAGCAAGGTGGTTATCGATGCATCGGTAATCGCAGGTGAAAGCGAGCCGCTCTTGATGTATTCAAAGCAGGAAGATGCTCGCGTTGATGGCACGGATGGCTAGTAATAGGCCAACGGCGTGACTTCAGCCGCTTGCGCTAAACCAAGGGGTCGCCTAGGCGGCCCCTTGTTGTTCATGGGTGTCACTGCGTAGTTTGCTCTACACTGCGTAGTACTTTTCATACAGTGATGTACTTGCCTTGGTGTTCCATCAAGTACTCTTCCGATTTGTTGAGGAACGTCTGCGATGCAGCAGAACGCCGAACAGACTCAATGTCTACCTTTATTGCCGTTGCGGGACGTCGTCGTGTATCCGCAAATGGTTATCCCTCTGTTTGTAGGGCGTGAAAAGTCGATTCAGGCGCTTGAAGCTGCGATGGAAGCTGATAAGCGCGTATTGCTAGTGGCTCAGCGAGAAGCAGCCCAGGATGAGCCGGACAATGCCGACCTCTATGCCATGGGCACAGTGGCGGACATTATGCAGCTGCTCAAGCTTCCCGATGGCACTGTAAAAGTGTTGATTGAAGGCAGCTTTCGCGCGGATGTACTGGACATCGAAGAGAACGAAGCGGGCTATACGCAAGCCCATCTTTCTCCTCGAGAGAGCGAGCCCTTAACCAGCCGCGAACAGGAAGCGCTGGTACGCGTGCTGCTTAATCAGTTCGAGCAGTACGTTAAACTGTCGAAAAAAGTGCCCAATGAGGTGCTTAACTCGCTTTCCGGGATTGAAGATCCAAGCCGGCTAGTGGACACCATCTGTGCTCATTTATCGCTAAAAATTGGCGATAAACAGGAGCTTTTAGAGATGGATAGGGTGCGCGATCGTATTGAGCACCTGATGGCCTTAATCGAATCTGAAATTGATCTTCTTCAAGTAGAAAAGCGCATCCGCTCACGTGTTAAAGAGCAGATGGAAAAGACCCAGCGCGAGTACTACTTAAACGAGCAGATGAAAGCCATTCAGAAAGAGATGGGCGAGCTCGACAACGTACCAAATGAAGCCGAAAAGTACGAGAAAGCGATCAAAGAGTCGGGCATGCCACAAGAGGCTGCCGATAAAGCGACTCAAGAGCTGAACAAGCTGAAAATGATGGCTGCTAACTCTGCAGAATCGACCGTCGTGCGCTCCTATCTGGATTGGCTGATAGCGGTCCCTTGGAAAAAGCGTACGCGCGTGAAGCATGATCTTGTGAAAGCGCAAGAAGTGCTTGATGAGGACCATTACGGCCTCGAAGAGGTAAAAGCACGTATCCTTGAGTACTTGGCTGTACAAAAGCGCGTACGCAAGATGAAAGGCCCTGTGCTGTGCCTGGTAGGCCCACCTGGGGTGGGTAAGACCTCGCTGGGTCAGTCCATCGCGCGGGCGACCAATCGTAAGTATGTACGCTTGGCATTGGGCGGAGTGCGGGATGAGTCGGAGATTCGTGGCCATCGACGCACTTATATTGGTTCATTGCCCGGTAAGCTAATGCAGCGCATGAGCCGTGCAGGTGTCAAGAATCCACTGTTCCTGCTGGATGAAGTGGATAAGCTCGGCATGGATCATCGTGGCGACCCAGCCTCAGCGCTTTTGGAAGTGTTGGATCCTGAGCAAAACAACAGCTTCAGCGATCACTATCTGGAACTGGATTACGACCTTTCAGAGACGCTGTTCATCTGTACGGCCAATTCGATGAATATTCCTGGCCCGCTTTTGGACCGTATGGAAATTATTCGTCTGCCAGGCTATACCGAAGATGAAAAGCTGGCGATCGCCAAGCGTTATCTGTTGCCGAAGCAGCTCGCTGCCAATGGACTGAAGACAGATGAGCTGGCACTTCAGGATGATGCGCTGCTGGAGCTTATTCGCTACTACTCGCGTGAAGCGGGGGTGCGTGAACTTGAACGCCAGATTGCTAAAGTCTGCCGTAAAGTGCTTCGTGAGCGCTTGGAGCGTAAAGACCTCGAAGAGACGCAAACCCTTTCTGCTGAGCAAATTGAAGCCTATGCCGGCGTACGACGTTACAGCTACGGGCTGGCTGAGCAGGACGACCAGATTGGCCGTGTAACAGGGCTTGCTTGGACATCAGTCGGTGGAGAGCTTCTCAGCATTGAGTCTGTGGTGACGCCAGGTAAAGGGCGAATTAACAAAACGGGCTCGCTCGGCGATGTAATGAAAGAGTCCGTTAGTGCCGCACAAACCGTTGTGAAGGCGCGTGCTCACGGGTTCGGTATTGACCCTGCGCGTTTTGAGAATGAAGACCTGCATATCCATGTGCCAGAAGGGGCTACGCCTAAAGATGGCCCCAGCGCTGGTGTCGCGATGGTAACGGCTATGGTGTCGGCTTATACGCAGCGTGCAGTGCGCTGTGATGTAGCGATGACCGGTGAAGTTAACCTTCGGGGCGAGGTGTTGCCGATAGGCGGCCTGAAGGAGAAATTGCTGGCAGCCCGTCGCGGTGGTATAAAGACCGTCTTGATTCCTGAAGAAAATCGTCGTGATCTCAAGGAAGTACCGGAAAATATCAAGGGTGCACTTGATATTCGTCCGGTACGCTGGATAGATGATGTATTGGCGGTGGCGCTAGTGAGCGATGAAAACGATGAGGGCACGTCTTTAAAAAGTGCTGAAAAGGGTGCTAAAACATCGTTTACTTCCTCCACCGTAGCCAATACACACTAATATTAAAGCCATTGGTCTTTAATGTTTACTTAAAGAATTTGCCCAAAGCCTTGTGCAGCGGGCATTCCACGGTGTGTTTGCTTGACAGGTGTTTCAAGGCATTGCTATAAAACGCAGCTATGCTTTGAGGTTGTACCTTCTGGTGGCCATGCCGTACAGAGCCATTTTTTTGAAACAGTTAAGGGGTGAAGTGTGAATAAGTCTGAGCTGATTGAAGCCATTGCCGCGTCTGCCGATATTCCTAAAGCAGCGGCAACCCGCGCATTGGATGCCATGGTGGAGTCTGTCACCGATAGCCTCAAAAAAGGTGAAAGCGTTTCACTGGTAGGTTTTGGTACCTTCGCTATTAAAGAGCGTGCTGCACGTACTGGCCGTAACCCGCAGACGGGCCAGCCTATCGAAATTAAAGCGGCGAAAGTACCTGGCTTCAAAGCAGGCAAGGCGCTGAAAGACGCCGTTAATTAATTGTTCTGTGTTTATGTAATCTAATGGGCGCATCGCATCCGCGATGCGCCCATGTTATTTTTTGGCCTGGTATTTAAGGGGTTATCCGAAAACGATTTCGGGCAACGTGAAGGTTTATTTATATGGCTGTGTTTATCTGAGGCTAGCATGCTGCAAAGTATTCGAAATGGCTCCAGAAGCTGGGGCGCCAAAATTATTATCGGTCTCATGGTGGCTGCCATGGCGCTGTTTGGGGTGGAATCACTGTTTAGTGTGTTTGGCAGCGATCCCAATGAAGTCGCAAGTGTCAATGGCCAGCCCATCATGCGTCAGCAGGTTGAGCTGGAGGTGCAGCGAGCGCTTCGGTCAGGCCAGGTTCCGCCGGAACAAGAGCGTGCGTTGCGCAATGATATGCTGGACCAGTTGATCACCCAGCAACTGCTTACTCAGTACGCTGATGACGGTGGGTTCTACGTCTCCGATGCACAGTTAGACCAAATTATTGTAGGCCTCCCCGAGTTTCATGATCAAAATGGTCATTTCTCGGCCGACATTTTCCGTAACCGGCTAGCGGGTGCAGGTTATTCACCTGTCTCGTTTCGTCAGGACTTGCGCGTCGACATTAAGCGTCAGCATTTGCAGCAAGGCTTGGCATTCAGCGATTTTAGCCTGCCCAGCGAACAGGCTCGTTTGGCCGAGTTACAAAATCAGCAGCGCAGTTTTCGTTATGTGCTGATGAGCAACGACGACGTAGATGTTGATATCAATGTCACCGACGAGCAGGTACAGGCTTACTATGATGCCCATCAGGAGCGTTTCGAGCGGCCTGAGCAGGTACGCGTTGAGTATGTGCTGATTGATCGCCAAGCCATGGCCGCTGAAAGTGAAATTGATGAAGAGACGCTTCGCCAGGCGTGGCGTGAACAGAATCAAAATGCAGATCGGCGTATTTCACATATCATGGTGACCTTTGGTGATGAACGTTCCCGTGAAGAAGCACGCAGCATTGCTGACACTGCTTATGATGACCTGGAAGATGGTGAATCCTTTGCTGATACGGTACTCCGCTACTCTGATGACACAACAAGTGCCGAGGAAGGAGGGGATCTAGGTACGATTTCGCGCGGTATTTTCGGCAATGCATTTGATGAGGCTGCATTCTCTCTTGCTGAAGGCGAAACGTCGCAGGTCGTTGAAGTTGATGGTGCCTTCCACATTCTGCGAGTGACCGATGTTGATGCCCCCTCATTTGAAGAGCAGCGCGACGTACTGCGTCAAAATGTTGCGTTAGGCGACGTTAACGATGCATTTAACGCCAAGGTGCAGCAGTTGATTGACCAGAGCTTTGCTGCGGACGATTTGCAAAGCGTCGCTGATGATATTGGTTTAACGTTGACGCAGACCGATTGGCTCGCGCGTGGTGAAGGCGAAGGCGTTCTTTCGGAGCCGGGCGTGCTGGATGAAGCCTTCAGCGAAGAGGTGCTGACTGATGGCTATAACAGTGAAGTGATTGAGCTCGACGATGATCGACGCTTGGTCTTGCGTGTGGCCGAACATCGTGAAGCGACGTTGATAAGCCTGGATGACGTTCGCGATGAGGTAGAGCAGTCCGTTGCCGCCCAACAGCGTCAACAAGCCATGCTTGAGCAGGCTCAAGCAATGACAGCTTCGCTTAATGCGGGTGAGACGCTCGACGTCAATTGGCTTGAAGCCACTAACGTTAGTCGTCAGCAGAATGGTTCTTTACCTCAAGGATTGGTGTCGGAAGTCTTCCGTATGCCGAATCCGGATGAAGGTGAAAGCCAGTACCGGGCTGTTACGCTGTCGCAAGACGTTGCGGTTATCGCGTTGGATGACGTATCGGCAGGCGAAGATAATGATCAAATAGCGGGTTTTGTCGCGCAAATGGCTGAGCAGTTAAGAGCCCAAGCGGTGATCCAGGGCTTGATTGACACCCTGTATCAGGATGCGGATATCAAGCGCTAACGTTGTCAGGTATGAATAAAAAAGCCGATCATCGATTGATCGGCTTTTTTGTGTTTGCTGAAGGCAGTTACGCCGCGGGCGGCGTGGCCAAGGAGAATTGACGCAGCTTGGGTTCAGGGCGGTCAGACTCCTCGATAATCACGTCCCAGCCGTGCTGGTCATCCCAATCACCCAGTACAAAGCGTTTAGCAGGTACGTCTTCCACCGTAAGATCATGAACCTTAGGGCGGTGCGTATGGCCATGGATCATGGTGGCAACGCCATAGCGCTCCATTAGTTGCACGACTTCAGCATGGGTCACGTCCATAATCGCTTCTGCCTTGTTGGCGTTGGCATCGCCTGATTGCATGCGTAGGCTTTTGGCAAGCTCCAGGCGCTGCTCAAGAGGCAGCGCTAGAATCTGTGCTTGCCATTCAGGATTGCGCGACTGCTGCCTGAACGCCATATAGGCTTCATCCTGGGTGCACAGGCTGTCGCCATGCAGCAGCACAAGCGGCACGCCCTCCAACTCCACTTCCTGCACATCGGAGAGCAGTGTTGCCTGGCAGGCATTAACAAACCGTTCGCCCAGCAGAAAGTCACGGTTGCCATGAGACAGATAAATAGCCGTACCGTCATCGCTCAGCTTGCGTAAGCGCTGGATGACTTTAAGCGCCACGGCGCCAAGGGGATGCTGAGTGTCGAGTAAGTCATCACCCATCCACGCATCAAAAAGATCACCCAAAATATAAAGGGCGCTTGCGCCCTGGGCCGTTTGTTCCAGATAGCGATAAAACCCCTGATTGATCTCAGGGGTGTCGCTGCTTAAGTGCATGTCAGCTACAAGCAGTGTGCGCATGATGCTCCCGAAGAGTTATTCTGCTTCTTTTACATAAGCACGCTCAATGATCACATCTTCCGCAGGCACATCCGCATGCATGCCACGGCGTGTTGTGCTCACACCCTTAATGGCGTTGACCACGTCCATACCATCAACTACTTCACCAAAAACGGCGTAACCCCAACCTTGAAGGCTTTTTCCGCTGTGATCCAAAAAGCCGTTGTCGCCAACATTAATGAAAAACTGGCCAGTCGCCGAATGGGGGTCTTGCGTTCGAGCCATGGCAAGCGTGCCGATAGTGTTCTTTAAGCCATTATCCGCTTCATTCTCGATCGAATCACGTGTCGGCTTCTGGTTGAAATCCTGATCAAAGCCACCGCCTTGCACCATAAACTCGTCAATGACGCGGTGAAACAGTGTGCCATCGTAAAATCCATCACGAACATACTGCTCGAAGTTAGCCGCTGTTACCGGCGCTTTTTCATGATTAAGCGCGATAGTGATGTCACCGTGGTTTGTCTGTAATACGATCATGAATAAATTCCTGTTCAATGAAGACGTTCGCCTTGGCGCTGTGCATCGGCGTCACGCTATAATAGCGGTTTTGCTTGGCACCGCGAAGCGCTAACCTAATAGCGTAGGCAGAGGTTGCCTGGCACGCCATCCACCACGAGGTTTTCAACACCACCATGACCAACGAGACCACCCCAGCGCCGAACTTCATTCGCAACCAAGTACGCGACGAGATCGAGGGCGGCCAGGTCACAAAAATCGTGACGCGTTTTCCCCCAGAGCCGAACGGTTTTCTGCACATCGGCCACGCAAAGTCGATCTGCTTAAATTTCGGATTGGCGGAGCAAATGGGTGGTGAGTGTCATCTGCGTTTTGACGACACCAACCCGGCGAAAGAAGAGCAGGCTTATATTGACGCCATCAAAGAAGACGTCAGTTGGTTAGGTTTTAGCTGGGCGGGCCCGGTTCGCTTTGCTTCTGACTACTTTGACCAGCTTTATGCCTGGGCACAGCATTTAATTCGCGAAGGCAAAGCCTACGTGGATGATCTCTCGCCCGATGAGATCCGTGAGTATCGCGGTACGCTAACCGCTCCTGGCAAGCCAAGCCCTTACCGCGAACGTAGCGTTGAGGAGAACCTGGATTTACTCGAGCGTATGCGTGTTGGCGAATTCGGTGAAAGTGAAAAAGTGCTACGTGCCAAAATCGATATGGCATCGCCTAACATCAACTTGCGCGATCCCATCTTGTATCGCATTCGTCATGCGAATCATCACCAAACCGGCGATAAATGGAAGATTTATCCTTCCTACGACTTCACTCATGGGCAGTCGGATGCGATTGAAGGCATCACTCACTCAATCTGTACGCTGGAATTTGAAGACCACCGTCCGCTATATGAGTGGTTCCTGAATAATCTCCCGGTTCCCGCCCAACCACGTCAGATTGAGTTTGCGCGCTTAAACCTGGATTATACGCTGACCTCTAAACGCAAATTGAAGCTGTTAGTGGACGAGCAGATCGTAGACGGCTGGGATGACCCACGGATGCCGACGATTTCCGGCATGCGCCGCCGTGGTTATACCGCCGCCTCTATTCGTAAATTCTGCGAAATGATCGGCGTGACGCGTGCCGATGGCGGGCTTGTCGATATCGCCATGCTGACCCACGCTATTCGCTCGGACCTTGAAGATAACGCGCCGCGTGCCATGTGCGTGCTGAAACCGCTCAAGGTCGTACTGACTAATGTGGCAGAAAACCACGAGGAAGTGTACGACGTGCCGGGGCACCCCGCGCGTGACGACATGCCGACGCGTAAGGTACCGTTTGGTCGCGAGCTGTACATCGACCAGGATGACTTCATGGAAGATGCACCCAAGAAGTTCTTCCGCTTGGCGCCAGGCAAGGAAGTTCGCTTGCGCAACAGCTACGTCATCCGGTGTGACGAGGTGATCAAGAACGACGCCGGTGAAGTGGTTGAGTTGCGCTGTTCGGTGGACTTCGACACGCTCGGCAAAAATCCGGAAGGGCGCAAGGTGAAAGGCGTGGTTCACTGGGTCAGCGCCACTCACGGTGTGCCCATGGAAGTGCGTCTGTATGACAATCTGTTCATGGTCGAGCAACCGGACCGTGACAAGGATGTCGATTTCCTTGAGCACCTGAACCCAGAATCATTGGTCATCTGCCAGGCAATCGGCGAGCCAAGTCTGGCCAAAGCCGTGCCAGAAGATCGTTTCCAGTTTGAACGCATGGGTTACTTCTGCGCTGACCGTCATCTCTCCAAGCCGGGGCAACTGGTGTTTAACCGTACCGTAGGGTTGAAAGATAGCTGGGCGAAAATCAAACAGAAAGGTTAAGGATCGTCATATGCAAATTTACAATACGCTGACGCGTCGCAAGGAGCCATTTACGCCGCTGGTCGCGGGTAAGGTAAGCATGTATGTCTGCGGCATGACGGTGTATGACTATTGTCACCTTGGCCACGCCCGCGTCATGGTCGCATTTGATGTCATTACTCGCTATTTGCGCCACCGTGGCTATGACGTTACCTACGTGCGTAACATCACCGATATCGACGATAAAATCCTTAAGCGTGCTGAGGAGAATGGTGAAAGCATTACGGCGCTAACCGAGCGCATGATTGATGCCATGCATGAAGACGAAGCGCGGCTGAACGTGCTGCCACCCAGCCAAGAGCCCCGTGCAACGGGGCATGTTGGGGATATCGTCGGCATGATCGAAACGTTGATCGAAAAAGGTTTTGCCTATCCTGCCGGAAATGGCGATGTGTACTACCGAGTGCGCAAATTTGCCACGTACGGCAAGCTCAATAACCGCCAGCTAGACGATATGCGTTCAGGTGCGCGGGTTGATGTGGATGTTCATAAAGAAGATCCGCTTGATTTTGTGCTTTGGAAAGCGGCAAAACCGGGTGAGGCGCACTGGTCATCACCCTGGGGCGATGGCCGTCCTGGCTGGCATATCGAGTGTTCGGCCATGTCGACCTGCTGTTTGGGTGATACCTTTGATATTCACGGTGGCGGGCCCGATTTGACCTTCCCGCACCATGAAAACGAAATTGCTCAGTCAGAAGCCGCGACGGGGAAAACTTACGTTAACACCTGGATGCATGCGGGCGCTGTCCGTGTGGATCAGGAAAAAATGTCGAAGTCGCTAGGCAACTTCTTCACCATCCGAGACGTACTGGCCGAGCATGATCCGGAAGTGGTGCGTTACCTGTTGGTCGCCAGCCACTACCGGAGTGCGATTAACTACTCGGTTGATTCCCTCGTAGAGGCGCGTAAATCGTTAACGCGCCTTTATACCGCGCTGGATGGCGTCGACACTGCGGCCCAAATGGATGAAGCCGCTAGTCCTTATCGTGACCGCTTCACCCAGGTCATGGACGATGACTTCAATACCCCGGAGGCGCTCGCTGTACTATTTGAGTTGGCGCGAGAGGTTAATCGTGCCAAAAGCGATACACCTGAAAAGGCCGTGGGGCTGGCTGGTGAATTAAAACAGCTCGCTGGTGTGTTGGGGCTTCTCACGCAAACGCCTGCCGCGTTTTTAAAAGGCTCTCAGTCGCAAGGGGTAGCGCTTAGCGAAACGGCTATCCAGGAAAAAATTGCCCAGCGTCAGGCAGCGAAAGCGAGCAAGGATTTTGCTCAGGCAGATGCCGTTCGTGATGAGTTGGCGGCGCTAGGTATCGTGTTAAAAGACTCACGTGAAGGAACTACGTGGGTCATTGAATCTCCTTAGCAAGAGCCGGTGTGCCAGGCGTCGCTATAGCGGCGTCTGGCAGCCACTCAAATGCCACTTATACTAGTAATGCCTCCCCTCACTAAAAGACGTCTACTAAAGGATTGCCAAGATGCGCTTTACTATCAAATCTCTGCTATCTGTCGCTGCCCTGTCGTTGACAACATTAAGCCAAGCGAATGCCAATGAGCCCGTTGTCGTTGCCTCCAAAATCGACACGGAAGGGGCGGTGCTGGGTGAGTTAATCATTCAGACGCTAGAGCGCAACGGCATACCAACGCAAGACCGCCTTCAACTGGGTGCTACGAATGTGGTGCGTACCGCGCTAACTGCTGGAGAAATTGATCTATATCCTGAATACACCGGAAACGGTGCTTTCTTTTTCGATATGGCGGATAGCGATGTATGGAAAGATGCTGACCAGGCACATCAAACCGTACGTGAATTGGATGCGCAAAATGGGTTGGTATGGCTAACGCCTGCGAGCGCGAATAATACCTGGGCCATAAGTATTCGTCAGGATGTTGCAGATGAGCATAATTTGAAAACACTGGATGATCTTACTGCTTATATTGCCGATGGCGGCGATTTCAAATTTGCGGCTAGTGCAGAGTTCGTTGAATCCGCTCAGGCGTTACCCGCTTTTCAAGAGGCGTACGGATTTGAGTTAACGGATGAACAACTGCTGGTGCTTTCAGGCGGTAATACAGCGGCTACAATGCGTGCCGCGGCTCAACAAACCAGTGGCGTTAACGCAGCGATGACCTATGGAACGGATGGCGGCTTAAGTGCCCTGGGCCTGGTGGTATTGGAAGATTCGAAAGGCGTTCAACCTGTCTATCAGCCCGCACCGGTCGTACGAGAAAGTATTCTTGAAGCCTATCCGGATATCGAGCCGCTGCTTCATGATGTATTTACAACCCTGGACGAGGTAACGCTGCAAGCGCTTAACGCGGATGTAGCCGTTAACGGTTTATCGGCAAGTCAGGTCGCTAACGACTATCTCGACCGTTTGGATAACTAATAAATGTCGCTTTTGGATGCGCTGCCCACGCCTCGTTTGGGGCGTGGTGGTTACCCTAATGCTGTTTTAATCAGTTTAAGTGTGGTGATGCTGGCAGCGGTTTGGGGGGTGGATACCGTCAGCGTTGCACCTAACCGAATTGTGCAAGGAGAGAGTGTTAACGTTCAGGGCGCCTTCGGCTGGCCCGGTGCTGTGCTTGTCTCATTACTGGTCATTGCGTTGGGAAGCCTGGCGTATCAGCCCAGCCGTACCCACTATTGGGCGGCCTTGGGCGTAGTGGTATTACTACTGACGCTGATGCCGTTTGGATTAATGGTCGCCAGCCACTTTTTAATAGACCCAGAGCTTCCTCAAGCGCGATTAGGCATCGGGGGCGGTTATTGGGTTGTCTTGTTTATCTCATTGTTAGGTATCGTTGAACTACGCCTGCGGCTTGGTTTAAAACGTTTATGGCCGGTTCTCATATTGTCAGGCGTTGGACTGATTTGGTGGCTTTGCGCGTGGCTCTGGTTAAGCGACTTGGCTCTGGTTCAGGAATTTAAAGCGCGGGATCATCAATTTATACAGGCGATCAGGCAGCATATTTTCCTGGTGAGCACCGCTGTGAGTATGAGTGTGGTAATGGGCACGCTGCTTGCCCTGTTGATGCGTCGCTTTGCCAGGCTGCAAAAGGTTGCTTTTGCGCTGCTTAATTTCCTCCAAACTATCCCTAGCCTGGCACTCTTTGGCCTTTTGCTGGCGCCTCTGGCGTGGCTTGCCGCCAATGTGCCTTTCCTGGCTAAGGTTGGGGTGAGTGGAATTGGTAATACGCCCGCGCTGATTGCGCTGGTGGCTTATAGCCTGCTGCCCATGGTGCGTAATACCTACACTGCCTTGGAAGAGGTCAGTCCGGATACTCTGGAAGCCGCAAGCGCCATGGGCATGCACCGTATTCAGCGGTTTTGGCAGGTTCGCCTGCCCTTGGCTCTGCCTGTGCTGTTGGAGGGTGTGCGTATTACGACGGTTCAAGCCATTGGGCTCACGGCAGTAGCGGCTTTGATTGGCGCAGGGGGCTTAGGTACCTTCATCTTTCAAGGGCTAGGCCAGGCCGCCATGGACATGGTGCTGCTGGGTGCACTGCCCATTTTGATATTAGCTTTGTTAGTGGATGCGGGCCTGGGTGCCTTGGCAGAAGCACTGCGCCCAGGAGGCGTCCAATGATCAAACTTTCACACGTCTCAAAGCGTTTCGGTGCTGAAACGGCAGTTGATGCCATTAATCTAAAAGTGGAAAAAGGCCAGTTTTGTGCGCTGGTAGGTACCTCTGGCTGTGGCAAATCGACCACGTTGCGCATGATCAATCGCTTAATCGAAAAAAGTGATGGTGAGATTACTCTGGATGGCCAGGCCATTGAAGCGTATGACCCGGTCAAGCTGCGCCGCCGGATCGGATATGTGATTCAAAGCACGGGGCTATTCCCTCACTGGACGGTTGCTCGCAATATTGGGCTGGTACCACGCCTACTGAAATGGCCTGCGAAAGATATTCAGGCGCGGGTTGAGGAGCTAATGGGCTTGCTTGGCTTGCCGGTTGCTGAGTTCGCACATAAATATCCGCATCAGCTTTCTGGTGGGCAGGCTCAGCGCGTAGGTGTTGCTCGCGCCCTGGCGGCTGATCCGGATATTTTATTAATGGATGAGCCTTTTGGCGCGCTGGATCCTATCACGCGCGTCAAGTTGCAGGATGAGCTGGCAGGCCTTCAGGCGCGGTTACATAAAACCGTTGTGTTTGTCACACATGATATGGATGAAGCGCTTAAGCTGGCTAATCATCTTGTCGTAATGCGCGATGGCCATATCGTGCAGCAGGGGACACCGCTTTCACTATTACAGCACCCCAAGGACCCTTTTGTTGAATCGCTTTTGGGTGGGCTTGAGCGTGGTTTAAAGCAAGCGGCCTTAACGCGAGTCAAGGACCACATGTCTTCGATGGGGCCAACGTTACCCTCGCAATTTCGTATACCCGCTGACTTTTCGTTGCGCCAAGCGCTTTCCATGATGCTGCGCGACCATACGGATCGTCTTGCTGTGGTTGATCAGCAGGATGTTCCAATTGGCGAGCTTTCTCTGCGTAAGATAGTAAAAGAGGCCCAGTTGGAAAAAGGAAGCATGCGTGAAGCCTGATGTGAAGCGTGTGATTCGTTCGACCCAAGCCACCGCAAAGACGGCCTGGTTGTGGCCGTTCTTATGGGGCACGCTGTTGGCTATCTGTATCGTGGGAATACCGCACGCCCAAGGTATCTTTCAGTGGATAGAGCCGGATGTTCGGCAGGTTATCTATCAACGTACACCTTTTTATGTGTTGCTTGAGCGCCATGTACTGGTCGTTGGAGTTGCCGCGGTTGTTACCATAAGCCTGGGTGTTGGCGCAGGTATTGCGGTAACGCGTCGAAAAGGGCAGGATTTTTTGCCGTTAGTGTCGCAACTTGCATCACTTGGACAAACGTTTCCCCCCGTGGCGGTATTGGCATTAGCCGTGCCGGTACTGGGTTTTGGCACTTTGCCCATTATTGTAGCGTTGATGCTTTATGGCCTGCTGCCGATTGTACGCAATACCCTGGCAGGGCTTCAGGATGTTGATAAAGATATTAAAACCGCAGCCCGTGCGGTGGGGCTAACACCCCTCCAGGTGCTTTACCAGGTAGAGCTGCCTTTGGCTGCGCCCGTTATATTGGCGGGTATTCGTACCTCGGTGACTATCAATATTGCGACCGCTGCACTCGGTGCCACGGTGGGCGCCAGTAACCTGGGGGACCCGATCATTGCCGGCATTATTAATAACAATATGGCTTACGTCCTTCAAGGGGCCTTGGTAATTGCGCTTCTGGCGCTTACGGTTGATAGCATGTTTGATGCACTTCAAACCAGGCTGCGCTTACGACTCTCTTCTTCCTAACGCCTTGCTTCTAGGGTCTGTCTGAAAAGTCGACGAGCGAAGACAAGACAAGGCAAAAATTGGCGAAAAAACGGAGTTTACATGTGTAAATGAGTATTTTGAGCCAATTTTTAACGCCGTATTGTCGAGCGCAGACACTTTTCAGACAGAGCCTAAACCGCCATCTCCTTGAACCGTTCCAGATTATCTTGTCGTCGTTGGTCTTTTCGTCTTAAGTGGTATGCCTAAAGTCCTTGTGCTGCGTTACTGTCGTAGTCGTTGCGTTGACTGAAACCAGATAAATCCACTGGCATAAACAGTCATCTCCGACAATACTGCCTTCAAAAGAGGCATAACAAGGACAATAATGATGATTCGCTACGTACACCAGCCGACGTTTCTGACGGGCGATGAGCTTTCCATCTCCACCTTCAGCTTGCTCGACCCTGAAGGCGAACTTTATAGCGGTGCCGAAGCGCCTGCGCTAGAGCGTGAACATGCACGCAGGCTCTACCAGGCCATGCTATCCACTCGTATTCTTGACGAACGTATGATGGCCGCACAGCGCCAGGGGCGGCTTAGCTTCTACATGCAGTGCGTAGGAGAAGAAGCGGCGGTGGTGGGCGCCACCGCCGCCCTGGACGATGCGGATATGATCATGGCGCAGTACCGTGAGCAGGGTGCTCTGATGTATCGCGGTTTTTCTATTGATGAGTTTATGAACCAGCTATTCGGCAATGAGCTGGATTATGGCAAGGGCCGCCAAATGCCGGTTCACTACGGTTCACGTAAACTTCACTACATGACGATTTCGTCACCCTTGGCGACCCAAATCCCCCAGGCAACCGGCTATGCCTACGGTCAAAAACTCGCAGGCGATGGGCAGTGTACGTTGACCTTTTTTGGCGAAGGCGCAGCGTCAGAGGGCGACTTTCATGCGGCGCTTAATATGGCCTCTGTCCATAAAGTGCCCGTCATCTTTTTCTGCCGTAATAATGGCTATGCCATTTCCACTCCTGCCGTTGAGCAGTTTGCCGCGGATGGCATTGCACCGCGCGCGTTTGGTTATCACATGCACGTTATTCGTGTAGATGGCAACGATGTACTTGCCGTATACGAAGCCACTCGGCAGGCACGCAAACTGGCGGTTGAGCATAATCACCCGGTGCTGATTGAGGCGATGACGTATCGCCTTGCCGCTCACTCATCCTCTGATGATCCTTCTGGCTATCGCTTAAAAAGCGAAGAAGAGACATGGCGCCTCAAGGACCCCGTGCTGCGAATGCAAAAATGGATGTTGAAAAAAGGTTGGTGGAGCGAAGAGGAGGAAACCCAGCAGCAGGAATCACTGCGCCGTGATGTGCTTGAAACCATGAAGCGTGCTGAAAAGCGGCCTCCACCCTCATTGGATAGCCTGGTAAGTGATGTTTATGCCGATGTAACCCCAGCGCTTCAACGTCAATTCGACCAACTTAAAAGCCATATTCGTCGCTACCCTGAGGCGTACCCCCAAGGCGCTCGGTCGTTAGACTTGACCGTGCAGACGCCCACTGATTCTAAAGGGGAGGCGTAACATGCCCACGATGAATATGTTGCAGGCCATTAACAATGCGCTGGATATCGCCATGGCGGAAGATGAAAAGGTCATTTGCTTTGGTGAGGACGTCGGCATTTTCGGTGGTGTGTTTCGCGCCACCAGCCATCTACAGGAACAATACGGTAAAGCGCGATGTTTTAATACGCCCCTGGTAGAGCAAGGCATTATTGGTTTTGCCAACGGTTTGGCAGCACAGGGTTCGGTGCCTGTCGCCGAGATCCAGTTTGCCGACTATATCTTTCCCGCGTTTGACCAGATTGTTAACGAAACGGCCAAATATCGTTATCGTTCAGGCGACTTGTTTAACGTCGGCGGACTAACGATCCGTACCCCGTACGGTGGGGGGATATCCGGTGGGCTTTATCACTCTCAGTCTCCGGAAGCCTACTTTACCCATACGCCTGGGATAAAAGTGGTGGTGCCGCGTAATCCCTACCAGGCAAAAGGCCTGTTGCTGGCTTCCATCCGCGATCCAGATCCGGTGCTTTTTTTAGAACCCAAGCGTCTTTACCGCGCTTCAGTGGGCGAGGTGCCTGAAGAAGATTATCAACTGCAGATAGGTGAAGCAGACATCATCAAAGAGGGCAGCGATATTACCCTGGTAGGATGGGGCGCCCAGATGGAGGTAATTGAAAAAGCAGTAGAGCTGGCTGAAGCGCAAGGCATTGCCTGCGAAGTGATTGATCTGCGCTCCCTGCTTCCTTGGGATGCCGATACCGTTGCTGAGTCTGTACTAAAAACAGGTCGGCTCGTCATCAGCCATGAAGCACCGCTAACCGGAGGTTTTGCCGGCGAAATAGCAGCGACCATTCAAGAGCGTTGTTTTCTCTATCTCGAATCGCCGATAAAGCGGGTGACCGGGCTGGATACTCCTTTCCCTTTGGTGCTGGAAAAAGAGTATTTTCCCGATCATTTGAAGATTTTTGAAGCGATTCGTGAAAGCGTTAATTTCTAGCGCCCAAGGAGAAGAGCAATGAGCGATTTTAAATTGCCAGATATTGGCGAAGGCATCGTTGAGTGTGAAGTCGTGGAGTGGCGGGTTGCGGAAGGTGATCATATCGAGGAAGACCAGCCCATCGTTGAGGTAATGACCGACAAAGCGCTGGTGGAAATCACTGCCCCTGAAGCGGGTGTGATAACACGGCTTTATGTGCCACAAGGGAAAATTGCCAAAGTGCATGCTCCACTCTACGCCTACCAGGGCTTGGATGAGAACGAAGGGGAAGGAGGCCGCTCTGTTTCGCATCATGCATCGTCAATAAGCAAGCTGCCGGATGACGCTGCTGAGTTACCTGTCGCTACGCCGCCCAGTAACCCAACTGCACAGGGAGCTTATGGCAAAGTGCCCGCGAGCCCGGCGGTAAGGCGGCTAGTACGAGAGCATGGGTTAACAATTACCGAGGTGGCTGGTAGTGGCAAAGAGGGTCGAGTGCTTAAGGAAGACGTGCTGGCGCATATTCACCACAACGAGGTAGAGCCATCGATAGCCAAGCCAGCGCCTACTATCAACGAGGCGCACAACCCAGAGCAGGACGCGCCACGTAGAGAGCCCTTACGCGGCGTGCGTGCCGTGATGGCAAAACGCATGGTTGCCTCTGCAACGACTATTCCGCATTTTCACTATGGCGAAGAGCTTGATGTTACTGAGCTATTGGCGCTACGCGAGCGGCTGAAGCCTCAGGCAGATGCTCAAGGGCAGCGCCTTACGCTGATGCCCTTTTTTATGAAGGCGTTAGCACTCGCCTTGGCCGAAACGCCGATACTTAATGCGCAACTCAATGAAGCCGGTGACGAGCTTCACTACTATCCTCAGTGCAATATTGGTATGGCGGTAGATAGCAAAACCGGATTATTAGTGCCCAATGTTAAAGGCGTTGAGCGTTTGACGTTGCTTGATATCGCTCGTGAAGTGGGCCGCTTGACCGTTGCTGCACGTGAAGGCCGTGTCGACCAGGCTGATCTAAAGGGAGGGACGATCAGTATTTCCAATATCGGTGCCCTGGGGGGGACTTATGCTACGCCTATTATTAATGCCCCTGAAGCGGCTATTGTTGCGATAGGCAAAACGCAGTGGCTGCCGCGTTTTGATGAGCAAGGCGCCGTTCAGCGCCGCGCCATTATGACAATTACCTGGGCAGGAGATCATCGGTTCATTGATGGCGGCACCATTGCGCGCTTTTGTAATACATGGAAAGGTTTTTTGGAAGCGCCTGAAACCATGCTGCTTTATTTGGGATAAACGCACGCTGAGGACACAAGATGCCGCAGGCGCCGTTACAGCAATTTTATATACCTGAAGAGCAGTCGGTCTATCTGCTGAGCCATAATGATGCGCAAAAGCTTAAAGACTGGGTAGCGCTCTGCCAGGCCCAGCTTAGTCAGCTTGGGTATCAGGGGATTGAGCTGATTGGCAAAGGCGCCTACGGTTTTGTGTTTTCTGGCAGCGTGCCCAGTGGCGATACGCTGGCGCACTACGTGTTCAAATTTTCTCGCATTACGCTACCTACACACTTACAAGAACGTCTCGAAGAAGAGGCGTTTATGCTGGATCAAGTGTCGCATGCTCGCATTCCCAAGTTAATCACCTACCAGCGCGCAAGAGGTCAGTCGATTTTAGTCATGGAGCGCGCGCCCGGTTGGAATCTGGAGCAGATATCCCTCAAAAGAGGACGTTTGTCACCACGCTTGATTATGCGTATAGCGCGTCAGCTTGTTGATATTTTAATCGCGCTTCGCCGCGACGCTGGGCCCCATGGCCGGCCAGTAGTACATGGCGATATCAAACCCTCCAACCTGGTCTTCGACCCTGACACGGAGTCTATTGCACTGATTGATTGGGGATCGTCTGTTTTTGCTCAATTGGATGCTCAACTACAGTTTGTTGGGGCGAATGTGATGGAGCTGATGTCCGATAACCTGCAGCAAACCAATGCACGTTTGGGTGACGTCTATTTTATTGGTGAAGAGCAGCTAAACGGTGCGCTCTCTTCGCCACGTTTTGATGAACAGGGCGTGGCGGGCACGTTGTATGCGCTGGCATCAGCACAGTCGTGCCGGTTTGGCCATCGCGCTATTCCCGCAAGCTCCCTGGGGTTGCCTATGGAATTTGCCCGTACATTGGATGGTATGCTGGACCCCGACCCGCAGGTTCGCCTTACCGCCGGCAGTTACTTTATCGACACAATGCCGCGCATGGCAAACGTGGTAATGCTTGATTTTCCCCCCAGCCCCGAGGCGCCTCTTGTGCCCGTATGGATTCGCCCTGTGCAGCAGGAAATTGATACCGTGGTGTATAGCTCTCGCAAGGCGTTTCTGCGAGAAGCCAGCGTTGAGGAAACGCTTAACGAGGTTAACGATGTACAGCTGGACCGTTACTATAAACAGTTTATGCAGGGGATGGGGGAGACAGAAAAAGCGTTTTTAGCCTCGGTAAGTCGGCTGGGTAAATATCCGGTAGTAGGAGGGCTGGCCGTACGTTGGGAGCGCGAAGGGGTATATATTGATTCTTCCCTCAACTTGCATGACCCTGACGTGAAGCCCGTCTTTATTGAAGCTGTTAATAATACGGTTCACTTGGCGCGTGCCATTCATCGCCAAGGTGTTTTCAAAAGCTGCTTATTTAATGCGCGCCAAACGCTGCATATAGAGCGGGAAACGGAGCGTGAGCCGTTTTACTGCCAACCTGATATGGCGATTAACTATGAAATGAGCGCGGTGCCAGAGCTGGAGGATCGGAGCCGCCAGCATAGTTATTTTGAAGATGGGCCCGATCCGGAAGAGCTGTTGATATTGCCCGCCGAGATTATGACGATCCTGCAGCAACTTAACGATATTCATCATACCGGAATGATTATCTTCGAGGCGCTCCCTCAGCATCTTAAAATACACAGTTATTACCGACTGCTTGACCCCGCAAGGGAGCGCGAGTTTCAAACATTGCTTACTCATATTTTAGGCGCGGTTAACCAGATCCAGGGGCTGGGCGTTTCTGGTTTTATGAAGATGCCCTATAAAGACACCCGCTTTTTTACCCATCTGGAGCGGCAGCCCGAGCGCTATTACCCACAAAATCCACGAGAACACGTTAAAAACATAAAAGCCTGCTGATCTCTTACGGATAGACATCAGCAGGCTAAAAGTGACGTCAAACAGTGGTCTAAAAAGAAGACCTGTTGGCTTGCAGCCATGTGATCAGCTGTTCAACCAGTGTATCGCTTGCGCGGCCAAAGGCGTCGACCACTGAAGATATATCAACATCGGTTGCCTGGCTGGTCGTGGTAAACGTGCGGTAAGCAATAGGCGCTCGGTCATGGGTGTTTACAAGCTGGACATCGAGCTGAATAACGGCATTAGGGCGCCCATTTTCATACTCACTTTGAAAACTACGCAGTGAGCTAAGTAGCTGCAGTTGAGAGGGCAGTTGATCGGTTCCGACATTGCCAAAGAGCTGACTTTGCTGCAAGCCTTCTATTAACCGTGATTGAACGAGGGCGGGGGTATCTTCATACCAGCGAGCGCCTTCATACACATTAACGATATTTTTTTCTGGATAGACCACTATGCGATTACCGCTCAGCAGGTATCCGGCTTCTGGCGTAGCAATGCCCAATGTTTCAGTCGCCGCATTGGAGGGCATGTTTATGTCAGGCACGTTAGTGGAGGGTAGGCGATAAAGCGTCGCCGGGTCGTTTTTAGGGACGATGGAGCACCCAGCGCTCAACAAGAGTACGGATACAGTGAGTACGGCAAAAACAGGGCGTAAGTTCATGGGCTAAATTCCTTTATCTGGTCCCGGCCCAACAAGAATTCAATTGGGTTTTCATCCAGCTCACGGGCGATACGATCCAATGAGTTAAGCGTTGAACGCAAGGAAGAAAGCGCAGGACCAATATCGCGGGTGCCTTGCAAGGTACTATCAACTGCGTCAGCATTTTGCTCTATCAGTTGTTCCATCCGCTGCGCTGCGCGGGCGATATCCTGGCTGGCATTGGCAGCATTTTGCATAACGTTTTGTCCATCTTGTTCGAGCAGCTGGGTAACTTGCTCACTCAGTACGTTAATACTGGCCATCGTGGTGGTCGCTTGGCGTGATGCAGTGCCTAATAGGGCTAAGTTCTCTTCAAACGCTTCACGCTGTGACGCTATCATTTCGGTAATTTGGTCTATATTCGTCAGTACGTTACTTGCATTCTGACGATTACTATCATCGAAGAGGTTATTCACATTGGCCAAAATTGAATTAATGTTATCAACCACTTCTTTACCCTCTTCTAAAAAAGTGGAGAGCGGGGAGGGGTCTGCATGAATAACGGGTATTTCATCACCCGCATGATCAATTAACGCAGGACTATCCGGTGTGCCACCGTAGAGCTGTATCGACATGCTGCCAGTAATACTCGCAAACGCTAGCTGCGCGTGAGTATCTTCTTTGACGGGGGTATCTTTTTCGACACGAATTTTGGCAATAACCTGACGAGGATCTGCAGGGTTGAGATTCAGCGTTGTTACATCGCCTACTCTGATGCCGTTATATTGCACTGCACTTCCTACTGTCAGCCCGCTAACGCTGCGTTCAAACAAGACACGGTACGTTTGATAGTCGCGCTGACCCGCTGCATGGCTGATCCAGAGCGTAAATAGCAGAGCCGCTGCCGCCGTTATTACTGTAAATAAACCAATTAGAACGTGATGAGCGCGTGTTTCCATGTGCTACTCACTCCTTAGCTGACGATCATTTGAGTGGGCGGTCTTGTTGGCGGCTCTGCCACGAGGCCCGTTAAAGTAGTTCTGAACCCATTCATCATCCGTCCGGGCAACATTTTGAATGGTATCCGTTACTAAAACACGTTTCTGAGAAAGTACGGCCACTCTATCGCAAGCGGCATAAAGTGTATCCAAGTCGTGTGTTACCAGGAAAACGCTAAAGCCTAGCGCATTACGCAACGTGACCAGCAATTGGTCAAACGCAGCGGCGCCAATAGGGTCCAAGCCTGCAGTAGGTTCATCAAGAAACAGAATGTCAGGGTCTAATGCCAGTGCGCGAGCCAAGGCGGCACGCTTAATCATGCCCCCAGAGAGCGACTCTGGATACTGCAATGCAGCTTCGGGCTCAAGCCCCACCAGCGAGAGTTTTACCCGCGCCAGATATTCCGCATCTTCTCGTGGTAATTTGGCATGCTCAATAATGGGTAGCGCCACATTCTCTTGTAAGCTAAGCGAGCTAAACAGGGCGCCTTGTTGAAAAAGCACGCCAAAGCGTCGCTCAACCTGGCTGCGCTCCTTACTGCTTAACTGGTTAAGATCATTACCCAATACATTAATTTTGCCTGCATTGGGGCGCTTTAGCCCCACGATACTGCGCAAAAGAACAGATTTCCCCGTACCTGATCCGCCCACGATTCCGAGAATCTCGCCGTCGAGTAGATCAAGGTCCAGCGATTCATGAACGACGTGGTTACCAAAGCGGTTTTCCAGGCCGCGAACTTCAATCACCGGTCGTCCAGACGAGTGGCTGGGTGATTGGTTTGAGGAGTCAGTAGATTCGCTCACCAGCCCATCTCCATAAAGAACAGAGCGGCAAGTGCATCAATCAAAATAACCATGAAAATGCATTGCACGACACTGGATGTGGTATGAGAACCTACTGATTGTGCACTACCACTAACCTTGAAGCCTTCCAGACAGCCAATGACGGCAATAACAAAGGCGAATATGGGGGCCTTGCTCATCCCTACCAGGAAATTATTCAATGCAACATCTTTTTGCAGTATGTAAAGAAATTGCCCCGTTGATATATCCAAAGAGAGCACAGCGACAAGCGCGCCTCCCATTAAGCCACACATCATTCCTATAAAGGTAAGTAGAGGCAGACTAACGAGAAGCGCTATGATCCGTGGCAGCACTAATAACTCAATAGGGTCTAGCCCCTGCGTCTGTAGTGCGTCAATTTCTTCATTGGATTTCATCGACCCCAACTGAGCCGTAAATGCACTGGCAGTTCGGCCTGCCAATAAAATTGCTGCCAACAAAACGCCAAATTCACGTAGAAATGAAAATGCCACCAGGTCAATGGTGTAAACAGTCGCGCCAAATTGCTCGAGAACAGTGGCGCCCAGAAACGCAACGACCGCACCCACCATGAAGGTTAACAAAGCAACAATGGGAACGGCATTGAGGCCGCTTTGCTGTATTTGGGCGACGGTGGCAGTTATTCGCCAACGTTTTGGTTTAAAAGCGACCTGTACCAGTGTCGCGATGACGAGCCCGATGAAGGCCAGCAACTGGCGTTGCTGCGACCATAGCCCCGCCATGTGCTCCCCAATACTTGCCAGCGCATCCGTGAGACGGTTGGAACTATGCTGCACGGCTTCGATCGGGGCATCCATTGCTTCAGCGATACGCTTTAAAAGCGCTTGTTGTTCCTGGGGGAGTTCGCCTGCCCAATCGCTTATTGCGCGAGACTTTTCAATACCGATCATGCCAACAATGACAGCGGCTCCTGCGGTATCCAGTCGCTCAATACCGGTAAGGGATATATCGTTTGGTTGGGAATAGTTTTGAGCCGCATTTTTTAGCTGCTTGTAATTAGAAAGCGTCCATTCGCCCTGTAATACTAATTTTTCGTCCCGCTTTATAATCCACTCACTTGGCATTTTTGCTCCTAAACGCCGTTGGCTCGCTAAAATATTCACATTACTTTAATCGAACCATCTAGAGAAGCCCTCTCAAAACAACGTATTACTTACTCCTTCGTAATTATACTGTAGCTGATTAATCGCCGTTTAGAGTAGCCAGTTATACGCATGTTATCCATCTTATCTACGAAAACTCTCGCCAAGCTGCATAAGTGCTCAAAAAAACCCGACCTGTTAGAGCGTCCAGAAAGGCGCTCTTTTTAAGCTTGTCCATGACAGGACCTTTCACTTCCGATAAATGAAGTTTGACGTTGGAATCTTTGAGTCGCGCATTGATGGCATCAAGGCTTTCCAGCGCAGAGGCATCAATTAGGTTAACCGCTGAACAAATCAGTACCACATGCTCAAGTTCAGGATGACTGGCCACCAGATTATAAACAGTATCTTCCAGGTAGCGAGCATTGGCAAAGTAGAGGCTTTCATCGATACGTAGCAGTGCCACATGGCTAATGGTTTCTACATTATGGCGGTGGGTATTACGAAAATGTTCGGTATCCGGTACCCGGCCAACCAGTGCACTGTGTGGGCGACTGGTGCGGTAAAGAAATAGCGCTATCGATAATGCAACACCGCTCATAATACCGGCTTCAACTCCCTCGACCAGCGTCAATAAAATGGTCACGGCCATTGCGGCAAAATCGCTGCGCGAATAACACCAGGTTTGACGCAGCATGGAAATATCTACCAGCGTTAAAATAGCCACCGTAATGGTGGCGGCCAGGGTGGCAATCGGCAGGTAATAAAGCCAGTCGGTAAATGATAAGGTGATAAGTGCAATGCCCAGAGCCGCAAACGCCCCGGCCGCTGGGGTTTGGGCTCCGGCGTCATAGTTGATCACCGTCCTTGAAAGCCCCCCCGTTACCGGCATTCCGCTGGTAACACCCGCTGCCAGATTGGCGGCTCCCAAGCCGATCAGTTCCTGGTTTGGTGAGATGCGCTGGCGCCGTTTTGCCGCCAGCATTTGGCCCATGGACACGGACTCGACAAAACCTACCAGGCTAATCAGCAGCGCCGGAATTAACAATGCTCGCCATAAGGAGGCGTCCTCCCACGGAAAGCTAAGCGCTGGCAAGCCGCTTGGAATAGCGCCTACTACCTCAACGCCTGCCTCTGTGAGTTGCCAATGCCAGGTAATAAACGTAGTTGTAACGACGGCAAAAACAGGCCCCGCCTTGGTGATTAAGTCAGCAAGCGCGGCAGGAAGGCCCAGTACGCTAAGCGTTTGCTTCCCATAGCGACGCATGGCAATAAGAAATACCAACGTGCCTGCGCCAATCGCAAATGTGTAGGGGTTAAATTGAGGCAGGTTGGGGAGTAGCGTCATCACACGCTCAGTTAGTGTGAAGCCGCTACTGGAGACGCCTAAGAGACTCCCTAACTGGCTTGCTGCAATGAGTATTCCGGAGGCGGTTAAAAAGCCAGAAATGACCGGATGACTTAAAAAATTACTTAAAAAGCCCATCCGTAGCGCGCCCATCGCGACTAATATAGCGCCAGAAAGTAATGAAAGTACCAAGGCTGCCTGTAAGTAGGCATCAGTGCCTGGCTGCGCTACGGAAGCGAGCGCTGCGCCAGTCATCAGCGCGATAATGGCAACGGGGCCCACGGCGAGCGTACGGCTTGTCCCCATTAGGGTGTATAGAAGCTGCGGCAGGATACTGGCATATAATCCGACAACGGCTGGCAGTCCAGCTAGTAATGCATAAGCAAGCGATTGCGGAATGACCATGATGGTCACAATGATCCCAGCAAGCACATCAGCACCCAGCAGGCGTCTATGATAGTGCGGCAGCCAAGTGAGAATAGGTAAATAACGCTTAAACATGGGCTCCGGGCCATCAGGCATCAATGGTTTTTAAGAACCGTTGGTTCTTTTATTAATCCTTATATTAACGCGTTATGCCAGTAATTACGGCTCGGCTTCTTAAATAAGCCACCTCTCTTCCCCCAAAGTGTTACTTATTTCATCAGCATAACCCGTTAAGCTCGTTAAGAAAATTGGGCGCCTCTTGGCGTTTTGCTTACCGCTGTCCACAAAAACGCCGACAAACGCAGCTCGATAACCTTAATTACAAAAGAGTCCCACTATGCGTCTACTTCGTGTGCTGACACCATTGATATTGCTCGGATTATCGGTTTGGTTGGTTGCCCAAGCGGGTACCTTTAAATACCTGGCACTTATTTGCGCCGCGTTAGCGGGGGCGGGGCTGGTTGCTAATGCGCTGCTCAGTGTTTTTATGGCCGACCAGCAGCGTCTTGCCCAGCCTGTTCGTGGGCCAAAACCGCTCAAGGATTACGCGTCGCTTCGTGCGATGGCGTATCGCTTAATGAAACGGGCAAGCAAAACGGCCATTGCTTCGGCAGAGGTCTCTCACTATGCCGATCTTATGGACCAACGTCTTATCAGGCAGGAGGCGATGGCGCATGAAGCATCCTCAAGCATGAACGAAATCAATACCGCTATTTTGCAAGTAAGTACGAGCGCGACTCACGTGGCCACATTGGCAGAAAAGGCGCGCGATGCCAGCCATCAGAATCATGACGAGCTGACGGATATTGTCAGCGATATGAGCCATGTGGCCGAGCGCTCAGATCAGGCGTTAGAAATGTTGACTGCGCTTAATGACAAAATAGAGAGGGTGCGCAATGTCACCGAAATGATTGAAGGCATTGCCGAGCAAACCCATTTGTTATCACTTAATGCGTCGATTGAAGCGGCCCGGGCGGGTGAGCATGGCAGTGGGTTTGCCGTGGTGGCCGAAGAGGTACGGAGCTTGGCGCTTAAGACCTCAACCGCGACGCAGAACGTAGAAACGCTGGTTAAGGATATGCATCAAAGCGGCCAGGGAGTTGTCTCTACGATGGGCGCGATAATGGTGCGTATTCGAGAGCGCTCCGAAGGGCTGCAACAGGTAGGCAAGCGTCTGGCCACCATTACCCAAGAGTTTGATCAGGTTCAGCATGAGACCACAAGCGTCGCCACCGCCATGGAGAGCACCAAAACCCATAGTCAGACCGTTGCCGAGAGTCTACGTCAATTAGAGAGAGACGTAGATGAAGGTAATCACAATATGCATGATTTGGCTGCGCAGGCGCGTTCGTTAATGGAAGCGGCTGAAGGGGTGGATGGTGAGCTGGCTCAGCAGCGCCTTCAGGGACGGCATCAACAGGTGTTTAAAGCGGCTCGCCAAACGGCTGACCGCATTGGCAAGCTATTGGAAAAGGCCATTTCCCGCGGAGAACTCGTAGAATCAGCCCTTTTTCAGCCAGATTATCAGGCACTTCCGGACACTCGGCCAACGCTCTATCGCACAGGGTTCGACAACTTTACCGATCAATATTTACCAAGCGTGCAAGAGCCTCTGCTGACGGAATATAGCTTGAGCTATGCGATTGCCTGTAATCGTGATGGCTATGTGCCTACTCACAATGAGGCGGTTAGCCGACAGCCCACGGGCGATATGGAGCATGATTTAAAGTACTGCCGCAGCAAGCGTATTTTTGATGACGCGACGGGAAGTCGGTGTGGTGCTCATCAACACCCATTATTGCTTCAAACCTATAAACGCGATACGGGCGAGATCATGCATGACCTATCGGTACCGATTTTTATCCATGGCAAACACTGGGGTGGTTTCCGGGTAGGCTATCAGCCAGAGGGGGTAGAAGAGGCGAGCTCTGCCCTGACATTATCGCATTCAGGGCAAGAAGCGTTAGCGGATAGCGGTCTAGTGCGGGCGTGATTGCCAGGATGACCAGGAATAGAGCGCAAGCCCAAACCAGATCATAATAAAAGTGGCGAGCTGTATGGTACCCAGCGGTTCACCAAAAATGGTTAAGGCGATCAAAAACTGAATTGTAGGGTTGATGTACATCAAAAAGCCCAACGTCGAGAGCCGTAAGCGTCGAGCCGCACCCGCGAAAGCCATCAGCGGTAAAGCGGTTATTACGCCGCTTACCGCCAGTAAAACACTCGTTGGTACATCAATCATGAAGTGTGAATTACCCTGCCAGCTAAGCCATGTCAGGGCGAGCAGAGCCAGCGGGAACAGCAGGAGGGTTTCTACAAACAGTCCCGATAAACCGTCTAGCGGCACCTGCTTTCGAAAAAGCCCGTAGCTACCAAAGCTGAGTGCTAGCATCAGGCTGATCCAGGGCAATTCACCCAGCAGTGCAAATTGGATGGCAATGGCCAAGCCTGCAAGGCCTAACGCCACTAACTGAAGACGTGCCATCACTTCACGCAGCACCAGCACGCCCAGTGCCACGTTAACGAGTGGTGTTAAAAAATAGCCAAGGCTTGCTTGCAATACCTGATTGCTTTCCACCGCGTAAATATAAAGCCCCCAATTGAAGCCGATTAACACAGCGCAAATCAGTACACGGCCTAAACGGCGAGGCTGGCTCAACGCCGTTATCACGGGGGACCAACGGCTTAACATCGTGATGAGTACAACAAGAAAAACACACGACCACACTATGCGGTGGATAAGAATTTCAAACGCTGGAATACCGTCAAACAGCGCGAAAAAAAGCGGGAAACACCCCCACATTATATAGGCTGCTAACCCAAATGTGACGCCTTTGATGGCCTGTGGATCACGCGCTGGAGGGGAATGCATAGCAGCCTCATTATTTAAAAATGCTAATCTACCACATAATTGCGAAAACATACTGGCAAAGGAGACGTGACATGAGTCAGCTAAGAACGAGCCTGGTACAGTGCGATTTGCGCTGGGAAGACCCACAGGCCAACCATGATCATTTAGTCCGTTTGCTGGGCGATCTGGACAGCCGTGACACCGATCTCATCGTATTACCCGAGATGTTTGCAACGGGTTTTACCATGAACTCGCGCGAAATGGCCCAGCCCATGGCGCAAAGTCAAAGCGTCGCCTGGCTGCAAGCGCAAGCTAAAGCGCGTAACTGTGTCATAACCGGGAGTGTGGCCATCGTTGATGACGGCCAGTATTACAACCGTATGATATGGGCCACGCCCGAGGGTGATATCCGCCATTACGATAAACGCCACTTGTTTCGTATGGCGGGCGAGCATGAACGCTATGGTATGGGCAGCCAGCGTGAAATAGTCGAGCTCAAGGGGTTTAAGCTACTGTTAAGCGTTTGCTACGACCTGCGTTTTCCTGTTTGGTTGCGTCAACAGCCAGCAGCGCAAGAGCACTTCGAGTATGATGCGCTACTGTGTGTTGCCAACTGGCCAGCACCGCGTCGGCAGCCTTGGCGAACGCTGCTCCAGGCTCGGGCGGTGGAAAACCTTGCGTATGTCGTGGGGGTTAACCGCGTTGGTGAAGATGCCAAGGGCCTTGCTTACAGCGGCGACTCCATGCTGGTCGATTTCAAGGGCGAACCGCTCATCGACCACTCTGAAAATACGCCGTTTATTGAAACGGGGACGCTTGATAAAACGGAGTTAAATGCTTTTCGTGAAAAATTTCCTGCCTGGCAAGATGCCGACCATTTTTCGTTACTGCCAGGAGTGGGCCAATAATGCGCCTTGATCGATTTTTAAGTGAAACCACACCGCTAACGCGTAGTTTGGCAAAACGAGCGCTTAAAAATGGCGAAGTAACGCTTAATGGTGAGCCTATTAAGCAGTCGGCCACCCAGATTGATACCGAGCAGGATGAGGTGAAATTCAACGGCGAAACGCTTTCGCTGGTCGGGCTTCGCTATGTAATCATGCACAAGCCAACGGATGTTGAGTGCACTGCCAGGCGCGGGCTGTATCCACGGGTAATTGATTTGATTGATTTGCCCAAAGTAGAGCGTCTTCAACCAGTAGGGCGGCTGGATGTTGATACCACTGGCCTTTTACTGATGACTGATGATGGCCAGTGGTCTCATCGTGTTACCTCACCGCGTCATCGTTGCGCCAAGGTCTATATCGCCGACTTGGCTGAGCCTATGGAAGGCAACGATGCGGAGTGGGCAATCAATCAGGTAGCCCAGGGCATTCTGCTGGATGATGAAGAGACACCAACGCAGCCTGCGTTACTCCGGTTTATAACGCCTCTACAAGCGGAGCTTACCCTGACCGAAGGGCGCTATCACCAGGTTAAGCGTATGTTTGCCGCGCTGGGCAACCATGTTAATGCGCTGCACCGTCAATCTATCGGTGATGTTGTATTAACGGATGATTTGCGCCCCGGGGAGTGGCGCGAGTTAACGCAGGAAGAAATCGACAGCTTCTAAATTCAGCCGCTAAGCGCACTTGGCCAAACGGCAGTAGGTCAAGTGCGTATTCAATACTCAATTTATACCGTTATCTTGTTTCTTTAAGCAATGCCTACTATCAGAGTTATGTGCTTACATTTTTCAAAGAAACCTTAGGCAAAAAAACGTGGCAAATGGGCGGCGGCAATCAGCGATTGAGTATATGCATGCTGAGGCGAGGACAGTACGTCAAGGCAGGGGCCCTGTTCGACCACTTCACCATCCTTTAGCACCATAATACGGTGCGCCATGGCACGTACTACGGCTAAGTCGTGGCTGATAAATAGATAGCTAAGCTGACGACGTTCCTGTAACTGACGAAGTAGCGTCACAAGCTGCTTTTGCACGGTACGGTCCAGCGCTGAGGTAGGCTCGTCCAACACTAGAAGTTCAGGCTCTAAAATAATGGCTCGGGCCACGGCTATTCGCTGGCGCTGCCCGCCGGAGAACTCATGGGGATAGCGTGCCGCACAGCCTTCCGGTAACCCCACCTCAAGCAGCGTTTGTTGCACACGCCGGGTAACTTCATCGAGTGAAAGCGCAGGATAGTGAAAACGTAGCCCCTCACTCACGATATCAAACACCGGCATACGCGGTGAAAGCGCACCGTATGGGTCCTGAAATACCATTTGTAATCGATGACGCTGGTGCCGTAGCGCATTACCCGTAAGCTGGCTCAAGGTAGCATCACCCAAGATAACGTCTCCCTGACTTTGCACCAGGCGCATAATCGCGGATGCCAGCGTCGTTTTCCCTGAGCCTGATTCGCCGACAATGCCCAGCGTTTCACCGGGCGAAATACTCAAGTCGGTTGCTTTAAGCGCTTCAAAGGGGGGAGGCTGGCGTTTGAATAGCCCTGTTTTGGGTCGCTTAAAACTAACGCTTAGCTGGCGAGCGGTTAATAAGGGCGCCGTATTGGCAGGCGCTGCCGGGCGGCCTTCAGGCTCCGCTGCTAACAGTGCTTTGGTGTAATCACTTTGTGGGTTTTGAAAAACCTCTTCAACTGGCCCCATTTCCTGAATCTTACCGCGATACATCACACAAACCCGCTCGGCATAGCGGCTTACAAGATTCAAGTCGTGGCTGATAAACAACATGCCCATGCCATGCTGATCGCGAAGCTCTTTTAAAAGGCCGAGTATGTCTTGCTGGACGGTGACATCCAGCGCTGTCGTCGGCTCATCGGCGATTAGCAGTGATGGGTTATTGGCAATGGCCATGGCAATCATGACGCGCTGACGCTGACCACCGGAGAGTTGATGAGGCCAGGCATCCAACAGCTCATCAACGCGGGGCAGTTTCACTTGTTCAAGCAGTTCTCTGGCCCGCGCTCGCGCTCGCGCCGCTTGCCCACTTAACCCTTGGTGCAGGCGTAGAGTTTCACCAATTTGCTTACTGATACGGTGCAAAGGGTTGAGTGATGTCATGGGTTCTTGAAATACAAACCCTACGCGGTTGCCACGCACGCTGTTCCAATCGCGCTTACCAAGTTGATTGAGGTCAGTCTCCTCTAGCCAGCGCTCGCCGCTTATCCTGGCATTGCGGGGTAAAAGGTTAATTGCCCCTAGTGCTGAAACGGACTTGCCCGAGCCGGATTCACCCACAATCGCCAGCGTTTCGCCTGCATTGACCGTTAATGAAAGCGCATCTACCACTACATTATCATCAAAGGCAATCGTGAAATCCGTTAGCCGAAGTAGTGGTTTAGGCATGTTGGGTGTCCTGCGCAGGCGTTTGGCGCTGATTAATGTGGCGTGGGTCGAAGGCATCGCGCAGCCCTTCACCAATAAAGACAAGCAAGGAGAGCATCACGGCAAGCGTCATGAAGGCGGTAATACCCAGCCATGGCGCGTGCAGATTATTTTTACCCTGGGCGGCAAGCTCACCTAACGATGGAGAGCCCGGTGGTAAGCCAAAGCCCAAAAAGTCGAGCGCTGTTAGCGTACCAATCGCCCCGGTAAACAGAAAGGGGATAAACGTTAGGGTAGCCACCATGGCATTCGGCAGGACATGGCGCCACATAATCAGCCGAGACGGCAATCCCATGGCTTTTGCTGCGCGTACGTATTCCAAATTGCGTGCTCGTAAAAACTCGGCCCGCACAATATCGACCAGGCCTAGCCATGAAAACAGCAGCATAATGCCCAGCAGCCACCAAAAACCGGGTTGCACGAAGCTTGCTAAAATAATCAGCAAAAACAGTACCGGTAGCCCCGACCATATTTCAGTGACCCGTTGGCCTATAAGGTCCACCTTGCCGCCAAAATACCCCTGCACACCGCCCGCTAGAACGCCTAACGCCAGCGACCCTGTCGTAAGCACTAACGCAAAAAAGACAGAGAGCCGAAAACCGTAGATAACGCGGGCCAGCACATCGCGCCCTTGGTCATCCGTGCCCAGCCAGTGGCGGCTATCCGGGGGGGCTGGTGAGGGTTGTTGCATCTGCATGTCCAGCGTTTGATAGGAGAACGGAATAAGCGGCCATATGGCCCAGCCGTTGTCGCTAATTTGCTGTTGAATAAACGGGTCCAAATAGTCAGTACGGGTGGGAAGAAAGCCCCCGAAATCTGTTTCCGGATAATCCACCAGTAAAGGTGTATACCACTGCCCGTCGTAGTTCAGGATAAGCGGCTTGTCATTGGCAATCAGCTCGGCAAACAGGCTGATAATGAACAGCACGCCAAACAACCAAAGTGATATCCGCGCGCGACGATTTGCTTTAAAGGCGGCTAAACGGCGCTGCGTAATGGGGGATAGCCGTGATGTAAAACCGCTCATTTTCACGACTCCCTCGTTGCAAAGTCGATGCGTGGATCCACCCACACGTAGGTCAAATCGGATATCAGCTTTAGCACAAGCCCGATGACCGTGTACAAAAACAGGGTGCCGAAGATGACCGGATAATCCCGCTGCATAACGGCTTCAAACCCTAGAAGGCCCAGTCCATCAAGCGAGAAAATCACCTCAATCAGCAGGGCGCCGGTAAAGAAAATTCCAATCATCGCGGCCGGCAACCCCGCAATAATGATGAGCATAGCGTTACGAAAAACATGACCGTACAAAATGCGCTGTTCGTTAGCCCCTTTGGCGCGAGCGGTGAGCACGTACTGTTTATGAATTTCGTCTAAAAAGCTGTTCTTGGTCAGCATGGTAAGCGTGGCAAAGCTGCCGATAGCGGCCGCCGTGACGGGCAACGTGATATGCCAGAAGTAGTCTTTTATTTTGCCGCCTAGCGAAAGGTCCGCAAAATCTGGAGAGGTTAGCCCTCTGAGGGGAAACCAGTCCCAATAGGTGCCGCCCGCAAACAGCACAATCAACAGGATGGCGAATAGAAAGCCCGGTATCGCATAGCCGACAACCACCAGCCCTGAGGTCCACACATCAAAACGTGAGCCGTGGCGCAAGGCTTTACGAATACCCAGTGGAATGGAAATCACATAGACCAGCAGGGTGGTCCACAAGCCCAGAGAAATGGATACCGGCAGGCGCTCAATTATCAGCTCGACCACCGGGCGGTCGCGGAAAAAACTGGTCCCGAAGTCGAGCGTAAGATAATCGGTCATCATGCCGATAAACCGTTCATGGGCTGGTTTGTCGAACCCAAACTGCTGTTCCAGCTGTTCGATAAAGCGGGGGTCAATACCCCGTGCGCCCCGCGAATCATCGCTTACTTGAACATCTGCGCCGCCCATGTCTAAACGTGTGCTGGCCATGGCGTTGGCGCCTTCAAAACGCGCTAGCATCTGATCAATGGGGCCGCCGGGCGCGGCTTGAACGATCATGAAGTTAAGCAGCATGATGCCGAGTAGCGTCGGTATCATCAGTAGCAGTCGGCGTAGGGTGTAACGTGCCACAGAGTGCACTCCAATCGTTATTATTTAGCCCTTCAGCGACGCCGGTGACGGCGCTGTAATTCTGCTTCACGGTCGGTATCGACCCACCAGGCATCTAAATCCATCGCGTATTTCGGGAAAGGCTCTTGATAGCCGAACTTGTCCCATACTGCAATACGCGTTTCGCCGGAGTGATAGTGGGGAATAGTGTAAAAACCCCAGCGCAGCACCCGGTCGAGCGCGCGCGTCGCCGTATCCAGTTTCTCCCGGCTCTCTGCGCTAATAATGTCCTCGATTAATGCATCCACTGCCGGGTGAGCGAGCGCCATTCGGTTACGGCTTTGCGGCGCTTTGGCGGCCTCACTGCTCCAGAAGTCGCGCTGTTCGTTACCTGGGTTATTGGATTGGGGGAAATGGCTGATCACAATATCGTAATCGTAACTACGCTGGCGATTAAGATATTGGTTAATGTCTACGATCCGCATGGTGGTCTGTACACCGAGACGCGCCATATTGCGCAGCATAGGCTGTACCACACGCTCAAGACTCGCATCGTAAAGCAGCACTTCTAACTGTAAGGGCTTGCCTGTTTCAGTATGAACCAGTACGCCGTCTTCCACCTGGTAGCCCGCTTCGTTCAGCAATTCGAGCGCCCGGCGTAAGCGTTCGCGCAGATCCGTCGGCTGGTCGATAGGGAGTGCATCGGTAAATATTCGTTCAGAGCGATGAGAGGCTAAAAGCTCCTCTCGGTAAGGCTCAAGCAGGGCGAGTTCTTCCTCTGACGGCAGGCCATCAGCTTGCATCTCTGAGTTCTGGAAATAACTTTCGGTACGCTGGTAGGCGTTATAAAAAATATTGGTATTCAGCCAGGGAAAGTCGAACGCCAGGCTGAGCGCTTCGCGTACGCGCGGGTCTTGGAACTTCTCCTTACGAAGATTGAATACGAACGCCTGCATGAGCGAAGGATTTACATTAGGCACCGTGATGCGTTTCACCAACCCTTCGCGATACGCCGGGAAATCGTAGCCAATGGCCCAGGTCGCCGCACGGGCATCGGTCCTGAAGTCGGTTAAGCCCGCCTTGAATGCCTCCCAGGCAATATCCCTGTCTCGGTAATAGTCGTAAACCACGCGATCAATATTGTAGCGGCCGACATTAACAGGCAGGTCTTTACCCCAGTAGTCGTCGTCCCGCTGATATACGATGCGCCGGCCTGGGTCGACGTCACTGATGCGATAAGGGCCGGAGCCTGGGTGTGCTGTCAGTGTCGGGGCGGCAAAGTCACGGGGTTCCCAGTAGTGGCGGGGGAGGATCGGTAACTGCGTGACGATTAATGGTAATTCACGAGACTCAGTACTGCTAAATTCGAAGCGAACCTGGTGTTCATTTAGCGCAATGGCGTTATCAACATCGGCATAGTAACTGGCGTAAAAAGGATTACCCTCTTCACGCAGCAGGTTAAAGGAGAACACCACATCGTACGCGGTTACCGGCTCGCCATCTTGAAAACGTGCTTCGGGGCGGAGGTCAAACTCGATCCACTCCCGGTCAGGGTCCAGACGGACGCCTTCCGCCAGTAATCCATACACGCTGAAGGGTTCGCTTGGATTGCTGGTCATTAACGTATCGTATATCTGGCCTACGCCGGTGGCCGGCGTGCCACGAATGATAAAGGGGTTGGTGGAATCAAAGCTGCTGCCTACGGCGGTGTGGGTGATGGTGCCGCCCTTGGGAGCCAGTGGATTAACATGAGGGAAATAGGCAAAGTCGGCAGGTAACTCAGGGCTATCGTAAAGTGATAGCCCATGCACCGTTTGAATCGATGTATTGTTGCTTGCGACGCTATCTGCAGGCGTTAGGCTATTGCCAGCCATGATCTGCGGTTGAGGTTCAGCCTCTGTCGGTTCTGCAAAGGCTGACATACTCATGATGAAGCAGCTAACGATTAGCAGCGTCTTTACACACACACCACGTGGCATTGGTTACGTCCCATGTGAGCAGATCTTGTCAACTCATTGCCCTGAAAGTGTCAGGAGTTGGCCTGGTTGTAAAGCATTAGGTCGATCAAGCGCATTCCAGCGTATCAAGTCATTTTGATTAACCTGGTAGCGGCTGGCAATGGCGGATAGGTTGTCTCCACGTTCAACACGATGAACGTTGGGCGCTTGTGTCGAGGCAAGCTCACTAGATGTGGTTTGCGAAAGCTGAGCTAATACCTGTGTATCCGCTTCCTCAGGTACTAAAAGCGTTTGTACATTGCGGGGGTCGATGCTGCCATTAAGCAACCCTGGGTTTAGCTCGGCTAGCGCTGATTGGCTTACATCTAAAAGCTGTGAGGCTTGAGCGATACTTAAGGGTTGCTCAAGCTTTACTTTGGCAAAGGCCGGGTCCATATGAATGTCTGGCAGGTTAATATCAAAGCGTTCCGGATCATTAATGATGGTCGCGATCGCCTTTAGTTTGGGAATGTACTGCATGGTTTCATGCGGTAACGATAGATCCCAATAGTCACCCGCCAGCCCCTGATTTTGTGCCTTGCGTAGAGCGCGATTAACGGTGCCCGCTCCGGCGTTGTAAGCCGCCAAAGAAAGCATGATGCCGCCCTCGTACCACTGATCCGCTTGCATCTCGAGGTAATCAAGCGCCGCTGCGGTGGAAGTGAGTACGTCCAGGCGCCCGTCATAATTGCCGTTACGAACCAGACCCAACGCATCACCTGTGTTGGGCATGAACTGCCAGAGCCCCGCTGCCCCACGATGGCTACGCGCACTGGGGTCGAAGGAGCTTTCGACAAACGGAATCAAGGCGATTTCGCCGGGTAGGCCGCGATCACTCACTTGTTGAGTGATCCAGGCAAGCCAAGGCGTGGCGCGCTCAGTAATTGTGGCTATGTTTTCGGGACTGGCGCGATAATATTCGATCCACTCATCAACGCGGGCCTGAGCGCTGGGGGGGCAGTGTTAGCTCCTGCCACTGAAACGTTTGACGCAGCGCTGTCCAGGCATCCTGATGCTGAAGCTCTAGGTCTTCCCAAAAACTGGTGTGAAAAGAGGTTGGAGCCGCCTGCGCTGAAGACGTGTGCTCTGTGTAGGAAGTAGCGCTATTAGAAGGGCTATATGAGAGTGCTGAGGCTTGTGAGTTAGCGGCAGCGGCCAATAACAAGCCCATAATTACCGTACTGCCAGCGCTTAATACCAAGCGCTGTCGCATCGTTCGATAGGTCATAGTTTAATTCATTTGGTTTCTGGAGCGTTCTTAAAATCGGTTCTTCCACTCACGTAGAGTGGCGAACGTCGCGAGGTCGTTGTCATTAGCTCCCTGTTCTCCTGCCGCTTGGCGTACGCTTTGGGTACTGACGCGCAGGTAGGGATTAATTTTCAGCTCGCGTCCTATTGTGCTGGGTAAGGTGGGGCGATTTAATGCCCGAGCCTTTTCACACTCACTTAAGGCATAAGTCACATCGTCATTCTCTGGGTCAGCTGCGTGGGCAAATACAAGATTCGCCTGTGTGTATTCATGAGCAGCAAAGACCAGTGTATCGGCAGGTAGTTCCGCGAGTTTGTTCAATGACGTGTGCATTTGTTCGGGTGTGCCTTCAAATAAACGGCCACAGCCTGCACAAAACAACGTATCTCCACAAAACAGTAGTGCCGGAATACCCGGCGTATAAAAGCTAATGTGATCAAGCGTGTGCCCAGGGGTTGCCATGACATCAAATTGGCGTCCCATCACACGCACGGTGTCGCCGTCACCGACACGCTGATTAATGCCCTGAATATCCGGATTCGCTGGACCAATGACATGGGGAGAGTAGCGCTTGATGAGCGTTGCCAAGCCTCCCGTATGATCATGGTGATGATGCGTAATCAGAATGGTGTCCAGCGTCAGCGATTCACGCTCTAACAGCTTGATGACAGGATCGGCCTCACCGGGGTCCACCACGCAAACGCTTTGACTGGTATCTTGTCTCAATAGCCAAATATAGTTGTCGCTAAGGGCGGGAATCGGTGTCACGCTCATCATGGGCGAGATCCTTTTAAGGGTTGCAAACCTGCTGTCATTACGCTGATAAGTACGTTGAAAAGACACATAGAAAGCGTTAAAAAGCCGTTACTTTGGAGGGAAGCGCTGTCCATGTCAAATTCGACAACGGCCGATAAGGCGATGACCAGCCGCTTGGTAAATAGCCAAGCCTACTGGAAAACGGATACTGGTCGATCACTTTGGGACGTGCAACGTGCTTGCCTAGGGCCCGTGGTTGAAAGCCGGGCGGGCAGGCATAGCCTGGAGATAAGCATGGGGCCTTCTTTGATGACCATGTCGTCGATACCGCACGCGGTCCGCTGGGTTCCAACGCTTGAGTTCGCCACCAGCCCATCAACGCTGGTTTGCCCACCTGACCGTTTGGCGTTGCCTGATCGTTGTATGGATGTGGTCATCATCCACCACTGGCTAGAGCAATTGGAAAACCCTCACCACACCCTACAAGAAGCGGCACGAGTGACGGCGGACAACGGAATGCTGGTGCTCTTTGGTTTTAATCCTCTGAGCGTTAAAGGCCTGGCACATCAGTGGCGTAAACGCCGGCCCGAATTCCCTTGGAACGGGCAGTGGCACAAGCTTGGGCGACTGCGTGACTGGCTAGCATTTGTCGATTTTGAGGTCGAACGCGTAGACTATTGCTGTTTTAGAGGCTTGCTGAATGCGTCTTGCCCCGAAGGGCGAGAGGCGCTGGGGCGTCGGCATAATTTGCCTTGGGGGGAAAGTTACATGATCCAGGCACATCGCCGCCAGCAGTCGGCTTACGTCAAACGCATTAAGTTTGCGCTACAACGCCCTGTTTCCTCTTCATCGCTCGGTGCTACACGCAGAGGTAAACCGGCGCATAACCAGTCTCATCAGGATACGTAGCGCCAATACCTGTTAATAAAGGATGGAAAGATTGAGTAATCAAGCGGCCGAGCAGCTACCGCAGGTCACGGTATATACCGATGGTGCATGTCGGGGAAATCCTGGCCCTGGCGGTTGGGGGGTGGTGCTGTCTAGCGGCGAGCATGAAAAGACCTTAAAAGGTTATGAAGCTGACACCACTAATAACCGGATGGAATTAATGGCTGCCATTATGGCGCTGCGCACGCTCAATAAGCCGTGTGAGATCGCGCTATGGACCGACTCTCAGTATGTTCGCCAAGGCATTACTCAGTGGATTCACAACTGGGTTAAACGCGGCTGGAAAACCGCCGCCAAGCAGCCAGTCAAGAACGCCGAGCTGTGGAAAGCGCTGCACGAAGAGACCCATCGACACAAGGTAGAGTGGCACTGGGTAAAAGGGCATAGCGGGCATCCAGGTAATGAGCGCGCTGATGCGCTCGCCAATGAAGCCATTGATGAGCACCAGCAGAGGAGAGCGTGATGCGCCAAATTATCATGGATACCGAAACGACCGGTATCGACCCCAAGGATGGCCATCGCATTGTAGAGATTGGCGCCGTTGAAATGGTGAATCGCCGTTTTACTGGGCGTACCTATCATCAATATATCAACCCTGAGCGGCATATCGACGCAGAAGTCGTGGCAATTCACGGCATTGACGATGAAAAGGTCGCAAACGAGCCAGTGTTTGCTCAAATAGCGGACGAATTCTGGGCTTTTATCGAAGGCGCAGAGCTGGTTATTCATAATGCCCCCTTCGATGTGGGTTTTATGGATCATGAATTTGGCCGGTTAAATAAGCAGCGCAGTGGAGCGCCATTAGGTCCGGTGCGTGAGCACTGCCGCGTTCTGGATACGCTCACAATGGCCCGGGAGCTGCATCCAGGTCAGCGTAATAGCCTGGATGCCCTGTGTAAGCGTTATGACATTGATAACGGCCACCGTGTGCTCCACGGGGCGTTGCTCGACTCCGAGATTCTGGCCGACGTTTATCTGGCCATGACGGGAGGGCAAACGGCATTGACGCTGGATGCTGCCACGTCTTCAGAAGAGCAGCAGGCCGATTCGTCAAATGAAGGCCTATCGGTTCAGCGGCTAACGCTTACACCCGGTCAGTTGCGTGTCATCCGTCCAAGCGCACAAGAGCACGCCGCTCATCAGGCAAAATGCCAGGCACATAAGCTGAATTGGTTTGAGGAACGTGATCACAATGCTTAGGCGTGAGATTCCCCACCATGTACGTGAAGGGCGCGTTGTTCGTCTATCGCGCAGCCAACTGGCGCCAGCCCCTCTATCGGGCGACCAGGAGCTGACGCCGCTTCAGCCTTATCAACCTTGGACTGAACAAATGCAGCCGTTGTGTTACTGGAATGACGAGCCAGTAGCGCTATGGGTTGATAAAGAGCCAGGTGATGATTGGATTGATGGGCGCCAATGGATGGCGGATCTTCCCAGCGGGTGGTTTAGCTTGATTTCTACCGCGCTTCAGGTTGGCGCATGGCTTGAAAATCACCGTTTTTGCGGACGTTGTGGCGCTGCGGCCACGAGGCTTGAAGCTGAATTCGCCATGCACTGTAATGCGTGTGGGCATCGCAACTACCCACGCATTTCACCGTGTATTATCACTCTAGTCACCAGTGGTGAAGCGATGCTGTTAGCACGAAGCCCACGTTTCCCGCCAGGACGCTACTCGACCCTGGCAGGCTTTATTGAACCGGGTGAGTCAGCCGAAGAGGCTGTCCATCGTGAAGTGTTCGAGGAAGTGGGTGTACATGTTGATAAGCTGCGCTACCACCAAAGTCAGGCATGGCCATTCCCCCATTCACTGATGTTTGGTTTTTTTGCTGAAGCGACCACGCGGCGTATTAATATCGATGGGGTAGAGATTAGCGATGCGGCCTGGTTTTCGCCGCGGCAACTACCTTCGTTGCCGCCGCCGTACTCCATTTCACGTGAACTGATTGAAACGCATTTGGCTAAATGGCGTGAGTAAGCCACTAACACCCTAGCTTAAAAAGTTCACGGCGAGCGTTTAGTTGGGAAACAGGCTGGTGAGTTTGGTGGCTAGCATTACGTTACCGGTTGCTTTTAACTTGCCAGTCATAAAGGCGGTCATGCCATTGATATCACCGGTCATAATACCCTTGAGGGTATCTGTGCCCATGCTCAAGCTGACCGAAGGGTCATCATGTTCGCCTTCCTGAACATCCAGAGCGCGATCCTTGATAACAAGGTAGTGATCACCCGCATCTTCAAAGTGAAATTGAAATACTTCGTCCATACCCTCAGCCGCATCCGGATTAAAGCGTGCTTTCAACTTATCAAGCGTGCTGTTTGACATAACTATCTCTCCAAAGGCGGTAAAATATATAAATGGATCATCAATGACCCGATGAATGTGAATGAGAGTATTTTAAACAATCGTTTAGTTCAAGCCGTGCGAACGGATATTGAACGATAGTGCTAAACCTTGGCAGGAGCGTATACGTGAGTGAATGGATAGCAGGAATGGGCACCTTTCTGGTGCAAGCGACGATGGTTGTTGGATTGCTGGGAGGCGTCGCCTTGCTGATCTTGCGCAGCAAAGCAACTCAAGAAAGTGATCTTCGGTTGCATATTGAGCCACTCAATGAGCAGCGTCAGTCGCGTAATCGCCGTCTTCGCATGGCTGCCACTGAGCAGGGCGCGCGTAAAAAGCTGATTAAGGGGTTTCGCCAGGAAGACAAAGGTCGTCAAAAAACAGCGAAAAGCAAAGAGGCTACTCCATCAAAGAACAGAGTATGGGTGCTGGATTTTCACGGTGATATCAAAGCTTCTCAAACGGAGCTTTTCGCTCAGGAAGTATCGGCCATTATTGATGTCGCTGAGCCCAATGACGAAGTAGTGGTACGTTTGGAGTCTGCTGGGGGGCTTGTGCATGCCTATGGATTGGCTGCCGCACAACTGGATAGGCTGCAAAGCGCGGGCCTTACTACCACCGTGTGTATCGATAAGGTGGCGGCCAGCGGCGGATATATGATGGCCTGTACGGCTCAGCATATTAAAGCTGCGCCGTTTGCGGTAATTGGCTCAATTGGTGTGGTCGCTCAGGTGCCGAACATTCACCGCCTTCTTAAACGTCATGATATTGACGTTGAGCTACTTACGGCGGGTAAGTACAAGCGCACGCTAACGGTGATTGGCGAGAACACCCAGGAAGGCCGTGAAAAATTTGTAGAAAACCTGGAAAATACTCATCGCCTGTTTAAGGACTACGTGAGTAACCACCGCCCTGAAATGGATATCGATACTCTGGCAACAGGGGAAATTTGGTACGGCAGCGAAGCCGTTGCCAATCAGTTGGTCGATAGTCTGGGCACCAGTGAGGCGTATCTGGTTGAACGAATGGCCGACGCCAATGTATACCATGTGCGCCTTGAAGCGCCGAAAACTATCAGCCGCAAAATAGGCTTGGCAGTCTCGGCGGGTGTAGAAAACGCCGCGCTAAAGGCTCTCAGTATGCTGGAGGCCTCCGGCTGGCAGCATCGGTAGTCCCTAAAAACAGTGCGTTTTTTACGTTGTATAGTGCTGCGCCAGGGTGTCTAAAATTGCCTTGGCGCTGTCGCTACGCAAGGAGTAATAAATGGTTTGTGACTCACGTCGTGTATTGACCAGCTCATCCCTGCGTAAAATAGCCAGATGTTGCGAAAGCGCCGATTGGCTCAGTGAAAGCTGCTGATTAATTTGCGTGACCGAAAGCTCCTCCTCGGCCAGTAAGCAGAGTATTTGTAGGCGTTTTTCATTCGCCAAGGCTTTTAATAAATTCGTAGCTGATACAAGGTTTTGGCAGTTATTTTCGAGCAGACATGCAGCGGCGCTTGAGGACGCAGACATCATAATCTCCTTGCCTACACTGGACGGGAAGCGGTCATTTGTAGTGTTTATACATGCATTTTTATCAATTGTTATGCCATCGCCGCAGTGCAACGATGATTAATTTAATAATCGGTAATTTAGTGAGTTTTGTCCAAATCTTCATTTAACGGTTAATCAATGATAACGCTGGCTCTTTAACGTCTTCCCTGGCCCATTGTCCGTCTTTAGCCGATAGTATGAGGGTGAGTACGGCAATTACTTTATAGAGTAGAAGCTATTCAATGCTACTTCGATAATACAATAAAGACAGGGTCATTATGAGCCGCTACCAAGAATCCTACCTGCAAGCGAGCAGTCAGCCCGAACACTTCTGGGCTGAGCAGGCCAAACGCCTGCCCTGGTTTACGCCACCTACACGGATTCTTACCTATGATGACCAGCAGCATGCTCGCTGGTTTGGCGATGGTGAGATCAACATCTGCTATGCCGCGCTCGACCACCATGTTGAGCAGGGCCGAGCGGAACAGCCCGCTATTTACTGGGATTCACCTGTAACGGATGCCAAGGCAACGCTAACCTACCGGCAACTGCGTGATCAGGTAGCCTACTTTGCCGGTGCGCTTTCCGAACTTGGCGTAAAAAAAGGGGACCGCGTGGTGATTTATATGCCCATGATTCCTGAAGCCTTGGTCGCGATGTACGCCTGTGCGCGGCTTGGGGCCGTCCATTCCGTCGTTTTTGGCGGTTTTGCGCCTCACGAGCTTGCGGCAAGAATCGAGGATGCTGAACCCAGCGTGGTGGTTGCTGCCTCCTGTGGTGTTGAGGTGGATAAGGTCATTCCCTATAAGCCAATCATTGACCAAGCGCTGGCATTAAGTACTCACCAGCCGAATGCCTGTGTGATTTATCAGCGTGACATAGCACCGGCTACCTTGGGCGATCGTGATTATAACTGGAAGGATTTAGTGGCCAGCGCCGCCTTTGCTGAATGTGTTCCCGTAAAAGGGACCGATCCCCTGTATATCTTGTACACCTCAGGCACGACGGGAAAACCCAAAGGTGTGGTACGTGATACTGGTGGTTATGCGGTGGCGCTTGAGTACTCGATGGAGGCAATTTACGCCCTGGAGCCAGGCGACGTATTTTTTACGGCCTCAGATGTGGGGTGGGTGGTAGGCCACTCCTATATTGTTTACGCCCCGCTACTGCGAGGCTGTACCAGTGTTGTTTATGAAGGCAAACCGGTCAATACACCCGATGCGGGTAGCTTCTGGCGCATTATTGAGGAATACAACGTCAAAAGCTTCTTTACCGCGCCCACGGCTTTTCGGGCAATTAAAAAAGCGGACCCGGATGCCGCGCTGTTTTCCCTGTACGATATCAGTAACTTGAAGTACGTGTTTGTAGCGGGTGAGCGACTTGACCCGCCTACATTTCATTGGCTGGATGATCTGCTGGATGTGCCGGTGATTGATCACTGGTGGCAAACCGAGACAGGCTGGCCGATTGCTGCTAACCAACCAGGCTTGGCAACCATGCCTATTAAAGCGGGGTCGGCGACCTTGCCGGTGCCTGGATTTAATGTGCAGGTGTTAGGCCGCGACGGCGAACCCGTAGCACCCATGGAGCAGGGGAGTGTGGTTATCAAGCAACCGATGCCGCCTGGGTGCCTGGTGGGCATTTGGCATGACCCCCAGCGTTTTCATAGCGCTTATATGGCGGCGTTTCCGGGTTACTACTTAACTGGCGACGGCGGCTACTTCGATGAAGAGGGTTATCTGTTCATTATGGGGCGCACCGATGACGTGATCAATGTGGCAGGGCATCGGCTCTCCACCGGAGAAATGGAGGAGGTGGTGGGGGCGCACCCTGCGGTGGCTGAATGTGCGGTGATTGGCATCCACGATATGCTGAAAGGACAAATCCCCCTTGGCTTGGTGATTCCCAAGGATGGATTTAACGGCGATGAAATAGCGCTTGAAAATGAGCTGATCGCGCGTGTCCGTGAGTATATTGGTCCTATCGCATGTTTTAAGCAGGTGCTGGTGGTCAACCGTTTGCCGAAAACCCGCTCTGGAAAAATATTGCGAAAGCTATTGCGCACGATTGCAGATGGGAAGGCGTTTGGGATCCCCTCCACCATTGATGACCCTGCAAGCCTGGAAGATGTGCGTATCGCCATGTGTGAACGCGCTATCGGCGATGCCGATAAAGCAACGCCGCGTGATTGAGTCAATTAAGTGCTGACAGGCAGGGTGGCGACTTTTAATGCAGTTAAGAACGCGTATAATGCGCGGCCAGCAGCGCTATGCGCTTTCTTATGAGGGTTCCCTAACCCCTCTTGGCTTGTAAAAAAAGGTCATTTTGCATGTTTGCACTAAGTGATACGCAGTACCGCCGTTGCCTCGTGGTAATGGTCGCCTTCCATATCGGCATTATTGCTGCCAGTAACTACCTTGTTCAGCTGCCGTTTACGCTCTTTGGGTTCCATACGACCTGGGGAGCGTTTAGTTTTCCGTTTATCTTTCTGGCCACTGACTTAACGGTCCGCCTTTTCGGCAAAAATGCTGCACGCGCCATCATCTTGCGCGTGATGTTGCCCGCTCTGGTCGTGTCGTATGTTGTGTCGGTCGTATTCCCGCGAGGCAGTTTTGCCGGGTTTGAAGCACTTGGCGAGTGGAATGTGTTTGTGGCGCGCATTGCGCTGGCAAGCTTTCTTGCGTATGTCATAGGGCAGTTACTGGACGTGCAGGTATTTGATCGCTTGCGCCAATTGGCCTGGTGGGTAGCGCCGGTATGCTCGACAGTGCTTGGCAATCTTGCTGACACTTACGCGTTCTTCTCCACCGCATTCTATAACAGCCCTGACGCCTTTATGGCCGCAAACTGGCTAGAAATTGCTGCGGTGGACTATGCCATAAAGCTCGCCATCAGCCTGCTGTTCTTTTTACCCTTGTACGGCTTGCTCCTTGCCTGGTTGACGCGCCGCTTGGTGGTTTGGACGGGGCATACCGACCTATCTCCGCGTACGGTTTAATAATGTACGGCTAATCGTTGTTGCTTAACAATGACGGCCTTGTTGACAATCACCTGATTAATCAACGCTTAGGGAGTTTACATGACTGATGCTGCCACGGTGGACCTTCACTATCTGGAAATGGAGAGTGAAGGAGCTCCCGATGCGACACCGCTTGTGGTGATTCATGGCTTAATGGGTAGTGCCGACAACTGGCGCTCCCATTTGAAAGTCTGGCAGCGTTCGCGCCGCGTCATTGCCGTGGATTTACGTAACCATGGTCGTTCACCGCATAGCGATGATATGCGTTATGCCACGATGGCCCAGGACGTCATTGCACTGCTCGATAGTCTCTCTATTACTCAGGCGCATGTGCTTGGCCACTCCATGGGCGGTAAAGTTGCTATCAGCCTTGCAAGGATGGCGCCCCAGCGCGTAGTGACGTTGACAATAGGCGATATCGCCCCGGTCGTTTATCAGCATGGCCATGATGATATTTTTGCGGCCCTTAAGCGTGTTAGAGAAGGCCGGCCAAAAAATCGTCGTGAAGCCGATGAGCTGCTGGCTGAACACGTTGATTCGCGATCTACACGGCTATTTCTGGCGACCAACTTAGCGCGTACCGAAGAAGGCGAGTTGGGGCTGCGTATAGGCCTGGATGAGATTCAGCGAGGGTATGACGATATTATTGACTTGCCTGCGGGAGAAGCCCCTTACGAAGGCCCGACGCTCGTGCTTCGCGGCGCCCAGTCGCACTATGTGACGGACGATATGCTGCCTGCCTTGCGTGAGATGATGCCCCAGGCGCGCGTAGTAACGCTTAAAAACGCAGGTCACTGGCTTCACGCAGAGCAGCCTGAGGCGTTTCAGCAAGCCGTTGAGGCCTTTTTGGAACACCATGAGCGCTAGGCTGCTTGAAAACAGTGCCTGCACTTAACAGGTCTTAATGATAAGCCCCCGCTACGAGTTTCTCCTGAACAATCAGCGCTCCCGGATTAAAGAGTGTAAGGGTCAATGGCCAAACTTGATGTGGGCAGTTCAGCGTCTATTAGCCCTTGCTGTAAAAGATACGTTTCAAACGTTGCATAACGGCGTGCGTTCAAGGTAGCAGGGCTTAATGCGATCCGGCGCAGAATATCCGGCCAAGCGTTGGCATTGGTTGCGTTATCAAGAATGGGGTGAGCACCAATCAGCGTTTCCCAAGCGGACTCCGGATTTTCCACCATCCAGTTGCTGGCTTCTTCTAACGCCACCAAAAAACGCGACCACGTCTCGGCTTTTTTGGCTAATGAGTTGCTATTGGCCACTACAATTAGCCCATCATGGCGCGGAATGCCCAGCTCGCTATAGCGCACGGTATGCGTGGCAATGCCGTTTGAGGCTAATTGCTCGGGCAGAAAATGATAAAAGCCGTCAGCAATGGCCTCTACGCTCTCTTCAGTAAACGCATTGACCACATTAAAATGAACGCTTTGAGGTTCTAAAAATGCATCGGTTTGGCGTACGGAGCGCGGCACGAGCTTGGGAACCAGCAAGTTGGCACCTTCTCGAGTGTTGTATCCATAATGAAGTCCGGCCAGGTGCGTCGCATTTTCCGGTTGAGCGTCGCCAGTGACAATGACGGCGTTAAGCGGCGTTTCAATCAGTGTCGCAATGCGCGTGATGGGAGCATCTTCGTGGGCAAGTAGATGAAGCAATGGCTGGCGAGTTAACGCTAAATCCACTTCTCCCGCTGTCAGCAGCTTTATGGCGATCGCAGGGTCCGCCGGTGTTTGAAGCTCCACTTCCAGCCCCTGTGCGCTAAATAGGTCTCTCGTTTGCGCAATGACCAAGGCCGCATGCTGAGGACTAAGATACCAGTCCAGCATTAAACGCACGCTTTTCAATGGCGGCGGCTCAAGCGGAGCCGGAGGTGCCAGTGCCGTAGTGGGGACTTCATCAACAACATCACTGTCAACGGATGGCCACAGCATGTCAGGAATCATAATGTCACTTTCAAGAGAAAGCGGTGTCTGATCCTCCTTCTGCGTGTCTTGTTCTGCATAAGCTAATGAATATGCGAAAAATAAACAAAAAATCACCATCAAAAAACGTAAGTGCCTATAACCAGAAAGGCAGCATGACATAATCATAACTCCTGATATCGAGATGGCGGAGTTTATCCCTGACAAACGGTGCGTGACTAGCCTTGAACGTGTTGGTCTGCTGAGTTCGCACAGTAAATTTACCGGTAGCATGCAATAATAGTGTGGCATTGATGTAGAGACGGAGAGACATGGACGGAATTTACACCTTCTTTTTAATTGGTGGTTCTCTAATGGCACTGAGCATTTTGGCGAGCCGACTCTCGTCAATGGTTGGTGTGCCACTTCTGCTCATATTCCTGGGGCTAGGTATGCTGGCAGGGGAGGAAGGCGTTCTTGGCGTTGCCTTTGACGACTACTCAATGGCGTTCACAATTGGCCACCTCGCGCTTGCCATGATTCTGCTTGATGGCGGTTTACGTACGCGCCTTAAAACGTTCCGGGTAGGTTTTAAGCCGGCACTTTCGCTGGCGACTTTCGGGGTTTTTATCACCAGTGCGGTCGTGGGCATGATCGCTATGTGGGTGTTTGATTTAACCCTGGTACAAGGGTTATTGGTGGGCGCTATTGTGGGTTCCACCGATGCTGCCGCCGTTTTCTCAATGCTTAGCGGTCGTGGCGTGAACCTCAACGAGCGGGTAGGGGCAACGCTTGAGATCGAATCGGGCACCAACGACCCAATGGCGATTTTTCTGACCTTAATGCTGGTAGAGCTTTTGGTCGGTGATATGGGCGGGGCATTTGAAACCCTGACCTTCTTTGTTTCTCAATTTGGTATTGGCTTGATTGTCGGCATTGGTGGTGGCTGGCTAAGCGCCAAGCTGCTCCGCTGGCTGGATTTAGCGCCTGGCCTTTATGCCATGCTGGCATTGGCGCTGGGCTTTAGCGTTTTCGGGCTTACCAGCGTACTGGGAGGCAGTGGCTTTTTGGCGATTTACCTGGCAGGCCTGATGATCGGCAATCAGCCTGGCCGACACCTTAACTTTATTCTTCCCGTACACGATGGCCTGGCGTGGTTAAGCCAGATTGGCCTTTTCCTGGTGCTGGGGCTTCTGGTAACACCCAGCCAGCTGTGGGACGTCGCGTTGCCCGCAAGCCTTGTTGCGCTGGCGCTTATCTTTATTGCGCGCCCTTTGGCGGTATTAATTACCATTAAGCCATTTTTTAAATTTCGCTGGCGTGAAACCTTTTTTATCGCTTGGGTAGGCTTAAGGGGAGCAGTGCCCATTGTGCTGGCCATTTTCCCCGTCATTGGTGGGGTAGAAAATGCGTCGCTCTACTTTAACGTCGCCTTTGCGGTTGTGTTGTTGTCTCTATTGATACAAGGCGGCTCGCTCACGTTGGTAGCCCGATTATTAAAAGTAGAAGTTCCGGTAGGCACAACGCCTAACCGCCGTGGGCCGCTGGGGATTTTGCCAGATAACGATTTTGAGATGTTTGTTTACGTGGTCGAAAACCAGGACCTTGAAGATGTGCCCATCCGGCTGCTGCGCTTCCCATCGGGTGCGTTGATTTCAGCGCTGTTTCGTAATCACACCATGCTGCATCCCAAGGGCAGTACTCGATTGAAATTAGACGATGTCATCTGTGTGATAGGACGTACAGAAGATCTTTCTGCGCTAAACCGCTTATTCAATGGCGACGCTGGCCTCAAGCATGAGCGTGCGTTCTTCGGTACTTTCACGCTAGAGGGCGACGCACTTATGCAGGACGTTGCTCAAGCGTATGGCTTAACGCTAAGCCCGGGTGAGCATAGTATGACCCTCGCCGAGTTCGTCGCACTGCGCGTAGGCGGGCATCCTGTCGTGGGTGATGATGTGGATTGGCATGGTATTCACTGGGTCGTCAGCGAAATGGAAAAAGGCACGATTACCCGTGTAGGCCTGCGATTGTATTAATTGGGCTAGAAGGTATTGACTTCCAAGGGAATACTGCTATTATACGCACCCATAAGCCGGAGGGATGGCAGAGCGGTTGAATGCACCGGTCTTGAAAACCGGCATAGGTTAATAGCCTATCCAGGGTTCGAATCCCTGTCCCTCCGCCAGATTTGAAAAAGCCCCGTAAATCAATAGTTTACGGGGCTTTTTCTTTTTCTATTTGTCCCAATAATTTGTCCCAAAATTAAACCGGATATTGCCTTCAAATTCGCTATTCTAAGCGGTTTTCTCGCCTGACTGACCCATTTCCTACCATCTACCCACAAAACCGCTTACAGAGCCAAATAGAGCTTTCCTGTAGGCATCACCCTGTAGGCATCACCCTATAGGCATCACCCTATAGGCATCACCCTATAGGCATCACCCTGTAGGCATCACCCTGTAGGCATCACCCTGTAGGCATCACCCTGTAGGCATCACCCTGTAGGCATCACCCTGTAGGCATCTCATATTCAATA